>NZ_VWNA01000001.1:3232500-3832500 GCF_009600605.1 Segnochrobactrum spirostomi
CTCGCCTTCGGCTTCGCCGGCTCGGCCGGGGCGGCGGTCGATCTCAACGATGCGGAGCGGTTGGCGCGCGGATATGTCGAGGGCGACAAGACCAGCCTCGATTGGCGCATCCCGGCCGCGCTGGTTGCGAAGGATCGCGTCAAGCTTCTCCTCGTCCTCATCGTTCTGGCGCTGCAGGCGGTCCCGCGCGGAGGGTCGCTGAGGGTGTGGGCGGCCGGCGCGGCCGAAAACGGCGATCTCGTCGTCGCGGCGACCGGTTCGCATGCCCGCATTCCGCCGGGCTACGAGGCCCTGATCGCGGGCACCCAGATCGAGCCGCTCGATGCTCATACCGTGGTGCCGTATTATGCAGGCCTGCTCGCCCGCTCGATCGGCATCTCGATCCGCATCGCCAAGGACGGCGACACAGTGACCTTCGTCGCGGGCGAACGGGCCGCCTGAGCGGCGCCCGTCGGCCCGGGGGAGGCGGTTCAGGCGCTGTCGCGCACCGCCTCTTCGTCGCCTTCGCGCAGGACGTAGCCACGGCCCCACACGGTCTCGATGTAGTTTCGGCCGCCCGTCGCCGCCGACAGCTTCTTGCGCAGCTTGCAGATGAAGACGTCGATGATCTTCAGCTCGGGCTCGTCCATGCCGCCATAGAGATGGTTGAGGAACATCTCCTTGGTCAGCGTGGTGCCTTTGCGGAGCGAGAGCAGCTCCAGCATCTGATATTCCTTGCCCGTCAGATGCACCCGGGTGCCGCCGACCTCGACCGTTTTGGTGTCGAGATTGACGAGCAGGTCGCCGGTCTGGATGACGGACTGGGCGTGTCCCTTGGAGCGGCGCACCACCGCGTGGATGCGGGCGATGAGCTCGTCCTTGTGGAACGGCTTCGTCATGTAATCGTCGGCGCCGAAGCCGAGGCCGCGAACCTTGTCCTCGATGTTCCCGAGGCCCGAGAGGATGAAGATCGGGGTCTTCACCTTGGACAGGCGCAGCGCCCGCAGCACCTCGTAACCGGACATGTCCGGCAGGTTCAGGTCGAGCAGGATGATGTCGTAATCGTAGAGCTTGCCGAGGTCGATGCCTTCCTCGCCTAAGTCGGTGACGTAGACGTTGAAGCGCTCCGACTTGAGCATCAGTTCGATGCTCTGCGCGATCGCGCTGTCGTCCTCAATCAGCAGTACGCGCATGCCAATTACCTCGTGTTCGACGGACCTCTCGGCACGACGACGACGGTCGCCCGTTCGCTGTCGCAAAAGGGCCGTCGCGCTTCGGAAGCGTCTGCGTAGGACTGCTGGTGTCCCGACTCAACGGTACTCAAGAAGGGTTAACAGATTGCGATTCGCCTAGGCAAATCCCGTTAACGACGAGCGCGTCCCAACCTGTGGAAGGCCTCTGAAAGCGAGGCATTCCAACCTGTTGCAATGCGCCTCGCGCCGGGAAGCCGGGGCGTCGCCCTGCTTTCCTTCGAAGTGCAATCCCAGCCGATGGCCGAGCCGAATGGTTACTCAAACCGGTAAACGTTCCCTTACCGACGCCCCAACGCATTCGTGATCTGAAGAGCCGCGGCCAACCTTTTGGAAAGACTCACGCTCTATCCTCCCCTTCATAAGGGAGTGACACCAGATGAAGCCGCGCGACACACACCTTCGCTCCAAGCAGTTCCAACTCGACGAGGCGCGCCGCCGCCTCGCGCAGATCGAGTACATGATCGCCGATCTGATGCGCATGGCCGGCGAGCTCGACCAGCAGATCGCGGTCGAGGAGCAGAAGAGCGGCGTCACCGACCCGTCTCACTTCGCCTACCCGACCTTTGCGCGCGCGGCGCGGCAGCGGCGGGACAATTTGATGGTCTCGGTGCACGGCCTCGAGGCGCAGCGCGATCAGGCCGCCTCGGCGCTTGCCGACGTCGAATCCGAACACGCGGCCTTGATGCTCAAGGTTGAGCGGATGGACGCGGCGGCGCTGCACACCCACGCCCGTCCGCACCACGACTCCCGGCCGTCGCATCGCGCCGCCTGAGGCCGGCATCGCGCCCGCCGTGAGGGGCGGTGGGGCGCTACAGGGCCAGAACAAAGGAAGCCGGAGCGTCTGTGCGCTCCGGCTTCGTCGTTTGCGGGGGAGGGGGGTCAGTAGGCGAACACCTCGTCGACCCAATCGAGCACCCGGCGATTGAGGAGCGAACGGTTGCCCATCTCGCACGGATCGCCGGCCCCGTCCGCCGCCTCGAAGGGCATCAGCGTCTTCGGGCCCCGCACCGCCTCGAACACGGCCTCGGCGCTCTTCGCCAGCGGATCGTTCTCGGCCTGGGTGATCAGGGTCGGGCAGGTGATGCGGTGGGTGATCCCGTTCAGGGTGAACTTCGAGATCTCGTTCAGATAATCCGCGAGGGTGTCGACCCCGTGGACCCAGAAGCCGCGCCGCTTGATCTTCCAGGTCAGGGTGCGGTCGAAATCGATGGCCGAATCGAGGAGCTCCAGCACATCGGGGGCGACGTTGGAGAGGTCCTCCATCTCGTGGGGCTCGACGCCGAGCTGGGCGCCGAGGTCCTGCAGCGGCCCGGCCATGCTCCAGATGCCCGGGTCGGCGATGCAGGCGGCGATGCGCGGGTCGCAGGCCGCCGTGCGCAAGGCGAGATGGCCGCCGAGGCTCCAGCCGCTGACGGCGATGCGCTTCGCATCGACCACCGGCAGCGTCAGGGCGACGTTGAGCACGGCGTCGATCACGGATTCCCAATCGGGCCGCATCTTGGCGCTGCCCTGCACGAGCATCGCCCCCTGGCCGGGGCCGTCGAAGATCATGCAATGATAGCCGCGCTGAGACGCCGCCACGACCGAGGCGAGATAGACGTCGCTCATCGTGCCGTCATAGCCGTTGATGAAGATGATGAGCGGGCGCAGCGACATCGGACGGGTCGCGGCGGGGATGAAATAGCCCGGCAGCCACCAGCGCTCGAACGGAATGCTGAGGGGCGTCGCCTGCGCCTCGAGCAGCGACATGGCCTGGTCGAAAGCGCGGGTCTGGTTGGCGTGGGCGGCGCGCAGGCGCCGGTCCACCGCTGCGCCATAGAGCGGATGATAGGCGGTGGCGTAGAAGGCGCTGGCGCGGAACAGGAGGTCGCGCGCGCTGGCGCGGCGGCCGAGAGCGAGGGCGTCCTGCGCCTCCGCCATCAGGCGGTCCGCCGCCGTGTTCCAGGCCTCGAAATAAGCGGAATCGTCCCCCTTGCCGACGGCGCGGGCGGCGGCGAGCACCTCGCCGAAATCGGCCCCGCCATAGGGAATGTAGGCGAGCGGCCAGGTGCCGAGCCGGTCGTGCAAGTCGTCCTCGAACAGGAGCCCCATGGTGTCCTCGTGTTGGCGCCGGCGGGCGGGGCGCAATGCGCCACGGTGAATAGGGCCGACCCTATCGGTGGGGGCTTTCGCGATCCTGTTGTCGGCGCGGTGGGACAGCTCGTGATGGGTCTTGCAATATGCGGAACAAAGAGAGAACTATAGGGCGGGTTAGAATATGAATTCCGCCCTTTCTGGTATCGCCATGGCCGGTTTCCGCAGCTTCGCCGCAGCCGATCCTTTGATTGACGGGCGGCAATCCGAGACGGCGCTCAGGGTGCGCCGCGGCATCGGGCGTCTGTTGCGCGCGCACGGCTTCGCGATGATCGCGGAGCTGCCGCTCGCCTCCGGCCGGCGGGCGGACCTGATCGCCCTCGGGGCGACGGGTGAGGTGCTGATCGTCGAGATCAAGTCGTCGATTGCGGATTTTCGGGCCGACGCGAAGTGGCCGGATTATCGCCGGCACTGCGACCGGCTGTTTTTCGCCACCGTGCCCGAGGTCCCGGCGGAGATCTTTCCGGAGGAGGCGGGACTGATGGTGACGGACGGTCACGAGGCCGCGATCCTGCGCGAGGCACCGCTGCATCCGATGCCGGGGGCGACCCGCAAGGCGCTGCTGCTGCGCTTCGCCCAGGCCGCCGCCCGGCGCCTACATGATCTCGCCGATCCCGGCGCTGCCGCCTTCGACCGCCTGCTGTGACGCGCGCGTTCGTGCCCGCGGGCCGCGGGAAAAGATGAGCTGATCGGGAAAATATGTGAGCCGAGCGTGGGGATCTGAGCTTCGGCGTGATGGTCGGAGCGGCGAGATTCGAACTCGCGACCCCTTGCACCCCATGCAAGTGCGCTACCAGGCTGCGCTACGCTCCGACGGCCGTTGTCCTACCGGTCCGTGCGCCGGAGAGCAAGCGCAAACGGGCCTTCGCCATCAATTGCCGGTGGGGAGCCGGCTGGCTGCGCTCGGGTTCGCCCCGTCGTTCCGGGGCGGAGGGGCGCTCGAATTCCGGTAAACCGGGTCGCCCGGGCGCCTGCGACAGGACCGGGAGGCGGCTAGCCGCGCCCGAGGCGGCGGGCATTGGCGCGCACTTTGCGCCGGTAGCCTTGGATCAGGGTGTCGGCGCTGGCGCCGGCCATCGCCTTCTGCGAGGCCTCGATGGCGGCGGCGACCTTCTCGCTCACCATCCGCCGCGCTTCCTTCTTCGCCTTCGGGCCGCCGGCCGCGAGCATCGCGGTGCGCATCAGGAT
Source organism: Segnochrobactrum spirostomi (assembly GCF_009600605.1). GTDB lineage: Bacteria > Pseudomonadota > Alphaproteobacteria > Rhizobiales > Segnochrobactraceae > Segnochrobactrum > Segnochrobactrum spirostomi. Next base: position 3,237,054 of record NZ_VWNA01000001.1, read on the forward strand.
CACCTGCTGCGCCTCGAACGCCAGCGCCGCCATGGCGGCCCAGGGATGGCTCCCTTTCGGACGTCGAACTCTCTTCATCGCCTCGCCTCCGCGCCGGTTCGCTCCTCATATGGGAACGCGGGCGTGTCGCGGCGAGCGGAGCGAGGCGGACGGCGATCGAAAGCCGGGGCTTCACGATCCGGGGCGGGGTCTAAGCGGCGCGCGCGTCGGACGGCTTGGGGCGCGTCCGGTCTCCGCGCCCGGCGAGGAGGCCGGCGACGGAGATGTCTTCGTCGAGCTCGTCCCAACGAAGTCCTTCTCCCTGTCCAATCAAGGACCAATTCGCGCGCTGGAATGGGGTCGCTTTCAGGAGACGCGGGAACCACGCCAGCGGTACCGTCAGTTCGCGTCCGTCATCGAGCGTGACACGGAAGGCCTCGTCCGAAAACGTCACGCCGGTCGCAATGGGTTCCGCCTCAAGCGTTAAAGTGCGCATCCAGAGTCGCGCCCTCCGCCTCAGCGCGCCTGATCGAGCAGGCGCTTGCACTCGAGGAGGTCGAACAGGGTCGCCTGGAGGCGGCGGATGTCTTCGCGCGACAGACCGGCGTCGGCGTGCTTGCCCTCGCCGCGCAGCCGATCGAAGAAGCGGAAGCCGCCGCGGTGCTCCTCGCCGTCCTCGTTGCCGACGCGGATATCGCGGGGAACGGTCTCGCCGGGAACGAGGTCGAGCGTCGGCTCGTCGTCGCGCTCGCGGGCTTCGAGGGCGCGCGAGTGCGCCTCCGCCTCGGCGTCGATCGCGCGCGCCGCGCGCACGGCGGCGGACACGGTGGGCCGCTCGCGGGCGTCGTCTTCGAATTCGAACATCGGCCCCTCGGCCTCGTCGCTCTTTTCGTGCGGAACCGCGGCGAGGGCGGCGATGGCCTCCGGCCCGCCGCGCCCGATCGCAACCACGTGGCGCAGCCCCTGGGAGCCCAGGATGCGCTGCACGCCGCGGATGGTGTAGCCCTCGCGATAGAGGAGATGGCGGATGCCGCGCAAGAGGTCGACGTCGTCGGGGCGGTAATAGCGCCGCCCGCCAGCGCGCTTCAGCGGCTTGATCTGGGTGAAGCGGGTCTCCCAGAAGCGCAGAACGTGCTGGGGGATCTCGAGGTCTTCGGCGACCTCGCTGATGGTGCGAAAGGCTTCAGGACTCTTTTCCGATGCCACGCCACCGACCCTCGCCTGTTCGTCGCCCGCCGCCACCGGGCTGGTCCCCATATCGGCGACGTCCGCGGGCCGATCTCCGGCCGAATCGCATGCGGTCACGCGCCCGCATCATGCCCTCGCGCGGATCGGGCGGACGATCAAGCCCTTTCAGCCTCGTCGCCGGCGTTGATCCGCTCCTTGAGCACGTTCGACGGCTTGAACACCATCACCCGTCTGGGCTCGATCGGCACTTCCTCGCCGGTCTTCGGATTGCGGCCCATGCGCTGGCCTTTCGAGCGCACCAGGAACGATCCGAATGACGAGAGCTTCACCGATTCCCCGCGTGCCAGGCAATCGGAGATCTCGCGCAAAACCATCTCGACCAGGTCGGAGGATTCAGAGCGGGACAGGCCCACCTTCTGATAAACGGCCTCGCAGAGGTCGGCCCGGGTCACGGTCCTTCCCGTCATCGTCCCACATCTCCTCAGCGATTGATCGAGCACCAGGGCCCCGATGAGAGGAGCCCTCCTAGAACGCGTTGGTGCGAAACGGTATTGCTTGGTTAACGCCTGGTCAATTCCAACCTGACGCGTCGTATCGACCTCACCAGCGGACCAACACGGCGCCCCAGGTGAAACCGCCGCCCATCGCTTCGAGAAGCACCAGATCGCCCGGCTTGATCCGCCCGTCGCGTACCGCGACATCGAGGGCGAGGGGGATCGAGGCGGCCGAGGTGTTGCCGTGTCGGTCGACGGTGACGACGACCTTTTCCGGGGCGATCCCGAGCTTCTGGGCGCTCAGGTCGATGATGCGCCGGTTCGCCTGATGCGGCACGAACCAGTCGATGTCGTCGGCGCCGAGCCCGGTCTGGGCGAACACGTCTTCGATGACGTCGGTGATCATCGCGACGGCGTGCTTGAAGACCTCGCGGCCTTCCATCCTGAGATGGCCGACGGTTCCGGTCGTCGAAGGACCGCCGTCGACGAAGAGCTTCTCCTTGTGCCGGCCGTCGGAGCGCAGCCGGCAGGCGAGCACGCCGCGATCGCTCGCCGCGCCCTGGCCGCGCTGGGCCTCGAGCACGACCGCGCCGGCACCGTCGCCGAACAGCACGCAGGTGGTGCGGTCTTCCCAATCGAGCAGGCGCGAGAAGGTCTCCGAGCCGACCACGAGGGCGCGGGTGCCCTGGCCGGTCTTCAACAGGGAATCGGCGACGGTGAGGCCGTAGACGAAGCCCGAGCAGACCGCCTGGAGATCGAAGGCCGCGCCGCGGCGGATGCCGAGCTCGGCCTGGAGCGTCACCGCCGTCGCCGGAAAGGTGTTGTCCGGGGTCGAGGTGGCGAGGATCACGAGGTCGATGTCGTCCGGCGCGACGCCGGCCTGCGCCATGGCGACCCGGGCCGCGGCGATGCCGAAGGTCGAGGTGAACTCGCCTTCCGCCGCGATACGGCGCTCGCGGATGCCGGTGCGCTGCTGAATCCATTCGTCCGAGGTGTCGATCCGGCGGGACAGGTCGTCGTTGGTGATGACGTGGGACGGAAGCGCGCTGCCGCACCCGAGAATGACGGAACGGGCAACGCTCACAATTCACCTGCCAGCGGGGAGGAATTCATGTCTTCGCGGGACGCCTCGGCGCCCGCCGCGTCGGGGGCAGCACGGCCACGCTCGCCGAGCGGGTCGTCGCCGAGCCGGAACGCGGCGAGATCGTTGCCGATCTTCGCCCAGAGATCGTTCTTGATCATGTCGTATCCGAGTTCGATCGCGCTTGCGAAGCCCTCGGCCGAGGCGCCGCCATGGCTCTTGATGACGAGGCCGTTGAGGCCGAGGAAGACGCCGCCGTTCGCCTTCGACGGGTCCATCTTCTCGCGCAGCGCATCGAAGGCCGGCTTGGCGAGCAGATAGCCGATGCGCGAGCGCCACGTGCGGTTCATCGCCGAGCGCAGCAGGCGCGCGATCTGCTTGGCAGTGCCTTCCGCGGTCTTCAGGGCGACATTTCCGGTGAAGCCGTCGGTGACGACGACGTCGACGGTGCCGGCACCGACATCGTCGCCCTCGACGAAGCCGTGATAGCTGAACGAGGCCAGCGGCGATTCGCGCAGCATGCGGCCGGCCGCCTTGATCTCCTCGATGCCCTTGACCTCTTCGACCCCGACATTGAGGAGCCCGACGGTCGGGCGCTCGACGCCCAGCACCGCGCGCGCCATGGCGCCGCCGAGGATGGCGTAATCGACGAGCTGGTGGGCGTCGGCGTCGATCGTCGCGCCGATGTCGAGCACGATCGATTCGCCGCGCAGGGTCGGCCAGATGCCGGCGATCGCCGGGCGCTCGACGCCGTCGAGGGTGCGCAGGCAGAACTTCGCCATCGCCATCAGCGCGCCGGTGTTGCCGGCGGAAATCGCCGCGCCGGCTTCGCCGCGCTTCACGGCATCAATGGCCTGCCACATGCTCGAGCGGTAGCGGCCCTGGCGGAGCGCCTGACTCGGCTTGTCGTCCATGCGGACGGCGATCTCGGTGTGGTGGAAGGTGGCGGCGGCTTTGACGCGCGGATGGCGGTCAAGGAGGGGGCCGACGATCTTCTCGTCGCCGTAGATGGCGAGCTTGAGCGACGGGCAGCGGACAAGGGCGAGATCCGCCCGGGCACCACCATCTCCGCGCCGCGGTCGCCGCCCATGGCATCGAGCGACAGGGTGACAGGCTTCGTCATCGCACTCCCTTGATCCGCGCCGCGGCCTTCGAGTGTGCGCAACCCGGCGCATCGGCGGCGCTGGAACATAGCGGATTCCCAACCCCTGACAACCGCGCCTTGAAGGCGGCGACGGACCGGTGCGGGCAGGGATGATCGGGCATCAGCGTTCGCCGTCGGGGGCGTTTCCCTTGAGGCGGGCCAGTTCGGCGAACGGCGAGCGCGGGGTGTCCGCGTCGGCCTCCTCGGTCTCGCCCGCGACGGTGAACTCTGCCCCCGGCGCCCGCGGATAGGGATCGAGGCCGAGCGCAAGATGTTCCGTGGTGATCGCGCCGAGATCGATCGTGGTACCGTCGAGCACGTCCGGCGGATCGTCGCCCGTCACCTCGAAATCGATCTCCTCGGCGAGCTTCGCCGCGACGGTCGGCGGCAGATAGGTGATGTGGACTCTCTCCACCACGGTCTGCGGGACCGGCGCGAGCGTCGCGACGCAGGACTGGACGACCGCGGCTCCCACGGTGCCGTTGACGATCACGCCGCCGTCGCGCCGGCTGCGGACCTCGTAGGTCGCCTTGCAGCTCTCCACCGCGGCAATGCCGAGGAAGGTGGCGAGCGCGCGGCATTCCGCCTCGGTGGCCGTTACCGGCACGATCGAGGGCGTTTCGGTGATCTCGCCAAGCGAGAGGGGCGGGTGAAGGGAATCTGGGGTGTCGACATCGGGTCACCTCGGCTCCGGGCCGGGCAGGAAGGGATCGAGTGCGGGGAAGGCGATGCGTCCGTCGGCGATCGCCGCGTCGTCGCTCGCCTCGAGCGCGTGCGCCGCGGCGGCGGCGTAGGCGGCGAGCGCGGCGGACTCGCCCGGCCGCTCGGCATCGGGGAATATGTTGCGGGCGATCGCTGCCGCCAAGTCGTCGAGATCGCCCGAATCGAGGGCGGCGACATAGGCCGAGAGGCGGCCGTAGAAGGCGGCGATCATCTTCTTGATGCGCTTCGGCACGGCGGTATCGCCGACGCCCATCTCGCGCAGCGAGCGGTCCATGTCGCGCATGAAGAGATCGAACAGGGCCTGGCTGCCGGTCTCGTCCGCCCCGCCCGGTCCGCGTAGGCGGCGGCAGATGAGGACGATGTGGAGAACCACCATGTCGAAGCGCCCATCGAGCGTATCGGGCACGGCGAAGGACGTGTAGAACGTGGGCTGCCGCGCCTGCGCCACGATCGCCCCATAGAGCGCGAAGGGTTCGGGTTCGTTGCGGCGAAACAGCTTGAAAATCATGCGCGCGGCGCCATCGCCTCGTTGCAGGAATTCAGCGCCTTGGGCTACTGATTTTCGCTCCGGGCGGCGCTCGGATACCGGGCGCGGACGCGGCCGGCGCGGCGTTCGAGGACCACTATCGCAGCTTTCGGAGGAAGCCAAGGTGCAGCGTGACGACGACTTGCCGTTCGAGGGGCGCCCCGCCTCACCGTCTCTCCCGGGCGTCCTGTCTTCGGCCGGTGCGCGCCTGCGGCGCTCCGGTGCCGCGGGACTGATCGCCGTTCTGGTCGGAGCCGGGCTTCTCGCCGGCTGCGGAACCAGCGAAACGCTGACCCACGGTTACGTGATCACGCCCGATGCGCTGGCCCAGGTGCCGATCGGCGCGAGCCGCGAGCAGGTGCTTCTCGCCCTCGGCACGCCCTCGACCACGTCCACGGTCGGCAACGGCGTCTTCTATTACATCACCCAGACCACCCGCCGGCAGATGGCCTTCATGATGCCGAAGGTGATCGATCAGCGCGTCGTCGCCATCTATTTCGACGAGCAGGGCCATGTGAAGCAGATCGCCGATTACGGCCTCAAGGACGGCAAGGTCTTCGATTTCTACGCTCAGAAGACGCCGACCGGCGGCGCCGATTTCGGCTTCATCGGTCAGGTCATCCACGGCTCGTCCACCATCGGGCCGTCGATCGGCAAATAAGGCGGAGCGCCGGCGCGGCGCGTCCCGTCCCACGGAACAGAGCGGCGCGGTCCGGAAGGGCCGCGCCGCTTTTCGTTGCCACCTGGCCATTAAGTGCGGTCCCATGGGTGGGCCGCCGTTAACCGGGCGCTTACCGTGCCGGTCCACACTGCGCGTCCTAAGCAGTGTGGAGTGGCGTCAGCATGGTCGATCTCGCCTTCGCGGCGGAGCTCATGCGCCGGGAGCCGGTCTCCGGGAGCGGCACCGTCGCGCGGTGCGCCCGCTGGGGTCTCGTCGCCGCCGGCATCACCGTCGCCGCCTTCCTCGCGGGCCGGGCGCTGACGCCCGAGGCCCGTGCCGTCGCCCGCATCACCGTCGCCGATCCGGCCGCCGACGTCGCCTTGCGCGACGCCCAGGTCGCCGCCGCGGCGCAGCTCATCCAATCTCCCGAATTCCTGCGCGTCGCCGCACGCGCCCTCGACGACGGCCGGGCCGAAGCGTTGACCCGCAGCCTCGTGCCCGCCGCCCCAGGCTCGCGCGTCGTCGCCGCGCTCGGCCTGCCGGGGCCCGCCGCCACTGCCGAGGACGCCCGCGTCGGGCGGCTCGCCGAGGCGATGAGCGTCAGCCGTTACGGCACCGATTCGCTGGCCGTCGCCCTCGATGCCGACGATGCCTCGGACGCCGTGCGGGCCGCGAACGCGGTCGCCGATTCCTATGTGACGATGACCGGCGACGTGACCGGCGGTCCCAAGGCGCACATCGCCTTGCGCGCCGAGCCGATACGGGCGCGGGACAATCTGATGATCGGCCTTGCCGCGCTGGCCGCCGGTCTCGCCGCGGCCGGGCTCGGGCTCGGGCTCGACCTGTGGACCCTGTACCGGCGGGCGACCGCCCATTTCGTGCCGGAGGCGCCGAGCATCGTCGATGCGGTGCCCGTGGATATCCGCCTGCCGGCGGCCGGGGCCGCGACCCCGGCGAGCCGGCGCTCGGCGGCGGCGATCTGGGCCTCGCGTCCGGAGGAGGGCGGCTCGATCGCGGTGGTGGCGACGGGATCGGCGGTCGGCTCGGGCGCCGTGGCGCGCCTTCTTGCCGGGGCCGGAGACGCGGCACCCGCGGTGCTGGTCGATCTCTCCGCGGAGGCCGCGGCCGCACCGAAATCGCCGTTCGGGGCGCTCGCCGCCGGCGAGGCGTCCTTCGCCGAAGCCATCATCCGCACCGGCAACGGCCGCTCCTATCTGCTGCGCGGTTGCCGGGCCGATCTCGGCGCCGGCGCCGAGCGCATCCAGGCGGTCGTCGAAGCCCTCGTCCACGCCTATGACCGCGTCGTCGTGCACCTCGCGCCGCAGGATGCGGCGGTGCTCGCCGAGCGTCCCTGGAAGGGGCTCGGGGCGGTCCTCCTCGTCACCGACCGCGACGCCTGCGCTCCCGGCGTGCGCGCCGCCCACGAGCGCCTCACCCGCTTCGCCGGCGGACCGGTCATCGTCGCCGCCCTCGAGGGCCCGGTCGCCGAGCGCCGGGGATCGAGCACCCCGCACGCGCTCAAGGCGGCCTGAGCGGGCGGCTCACGTCTTCGGCTTGCGTTCCATCCACCAGATCACGGCGCCGGCGGGGATCGTCCAGACGAGGCCTGCGACGGCGTAGAACACCATGCCGATGCCGTGGCCGTGGACCGCCATGATCGGCGCGCCGATCGCCATCACGGTGAGCGAATAGACCGTCACGAACGCGACGAGCACCACCGTCCCAATCAGCTTGCGCAGGCGTGGCGCGATCATCCCCGGTTCCTCCCGATTTCGTTTCGTCGTCGTCCGGATTCGCGACCCGGTGTCGCGGCGGTCGCGAAAATGGCGCGCCGCTGCCGTTCCCACCCTATACAATCGCCGCACGGGAACGGACACCATGACGATCACGACGCCTCGAACGACCCCATCGCATGCCGCCTCTGCCGCCGCCGCGGCGAGCCTTAACCCGACGACGCTTGCCCGCCGCCGCGCCGCCATCCGCACGTGGCTCGTCGCCGTCGCCATCATGATCATCGCCATGATCGTCGTGGGCGGCGCCACGCGGCTCACCGAATCCGGCCTCTCGATCACCGAGTGGAAGCCGATCCACGGTGTCCTGCCGCCGCTCAACGCCGCGGAATGGCAGGAGGAGTTCCTCAAGTACCAGCAGATCCCACAATATAAGGAGATGAACGCTGGCATGACCCTCGAGGGCTTCCAGTTCATCTTCTGGTGGGAGTGGAGCCACCGGCTGCTCGGGCGGGTGATCGGCCTCGTGTTCGCCCTGCCGCTTCTGTTCTTCTGGGTGCGCGGCTGGATCCCGAAGGGCCTCGGCCTCCCGCTCGTCGGCCTCCTCGCCCTCGGCGGCCTGCAAGGCTTCGTCGGCTGGTGGATGGTCGCCTCGGGCCTCGTCGATCGGGTCGAGGTCAGCCAATACCGCCTCGCGATCCACCTGACGCTCGCCTGCTTCATTCTGGTCGCCACGCTTTGGGTGGCGACAGGGCTTCGGCCGGTCGGCGACGTCCGCGCGGCGTCGAGCCCGGCCCGCCTGCGCCGGCTCGCGCGCTTCGTCGTCGCCGGTGTGCTCCTGCAGATTTTTCTCGGCGGCCTCGTCGCCGGCCTGCGCGCCGGATGGACCTTCAACACCTGGCCGCTGATCGATGGCGGGCTGGTGCCGGGCAACCTGTTCGTTCAGGCGCCGTGGTGGGCGAACCTGTTCGAAAATCCGCTCACGGTGCAGTTCGACCACCGCATGATCGCCTATGCCCTCGTCGTGGTGATCGTGGTGCAGGCTTATCTGTCGCGCGGCACCGGCGCGGCGCGCGGCGCCGTCGCACTCTTGTTCCTGGCGCTCGCCCAGGCGACGCTCGGCGTGCTCGCCCTCATCCACATGGTGCCGCTCGATCTCGGGCTCGCCCATCAGCTCGGCGCCGCGATCCTGCTCTCGGCCGCGACGGTGCACGCCCGCTCGCTGACGCCGCCGATCGGGGCCACCGCACGCGCTTGACCGGAGCGCGTCCCGGAACCGCGCACCGGCCCCGGGACGCCGTCGGCTCAGATCTGGTCGAGCGCCTGCGAGAGGTCGCCGATGATGTCGGCGACGTCCTCGATGCCGACCGACAGACGCACCACTTCCGGGCCGGCGCCGGCCGACGTCTTCTGAGCGTCGGTGAGCTGGCGGTGGGTGGTCGAGGCCGGGTGAATGATCAGGGACCGCGTGTCGCCGATGTTGGCGAGGTGCGAGAACAGCTTCACCGACGAGACGAGCTTCACGCCGGCATCGAAGCCGTCCTTCAGCCCGAACGTCATCACCGCACCGGCCCCGCGCGGCGAATATTTCTGCGCCAGTGCGTGGGTCGGGTCGGACGGCAGGCCGGCATAGGCGACCCACGCGACCTTCGGATGGCTTTGGAGGAAGGTCGCGACCGCCTTGGCGTTGTCGGAGTGGCGCTGCATGCGCAAGGGCAGCGTCTCGATGCCGGTCGCGATCAGGAAGGCGTTGAAGGGCGACAAGGCCGGCCCGAGGTCGCGCAGGCCGAGCACGCGGGCGGCGATGGCGAAGGCGAAATTGCCGAACGCCTGATGCAGGACCATGCCGCCATAATCCGGGCGCGGCTGGCTGAGCGCGGGGAAGCGGTCGTCCGCCGACCAATCGAACGAGCCGCCGTCGACGATCAGGCCGCCGATCGAGTTGCCGTGGCCGCCGAGGAACTTGGTCGCCGAGTGGACGACGATGTCCGCGCCGTGGTCGAACGGCCGCACCAGGTAGGGCGTCGCCAGGGTGTTGTCGACGATGAGCGGCACGCGGGCCTTGCGGGCGATCGCCGCGATCGCCTCGAGATCGGTCATCGAACCCGACGGGTTCGCCAGCGATTCGACGAAGATCGCCTTGGTGCGGTCGCTGATGGCGCGTTCGAAGGAGGCGATGTCGCCCGCTTCCGCCCATTGCACGGTCCAGCCGAAGCGCTTGAACGAGTGATTGAACTGGTTGATCGAGCCGCCATAGAGCTGGCGGGCGGCGACGAACTCGTCCCCCGGCTGCATCAGGGTGTGGAAGACGAGGAGCTGGGCGGCGTGGCCCGACGCGACGGCGAGCGCCGCGGTGCCGCCTTCGAGGGCGGCGATGCGCTCTTCGAGCACCGCGCAGGTCGGGTTGCCGATGCGGGTGTAGATGTTGCCGAACGCCTGGAGCCCGAACAGCGAGGCGGCGTGATCGACATCGTCAAACACGAACGAGGTGGTCTGGTAGATCGGCGTCGCCCGCGCCTTGGTGGCGGGATCCGGCTGCGCGCCGGCATGCACCGCAAGGGTCGCGAAGCCCGGGGCGTGCTCGGCCGGCGTTTCGTTCTCGCTCATGATTTTCCTCCGTCTTTTTTCCGAATCCGCGCGGCACTGTCGTGCAACGGGGCGTTCAGGTCAAAGGCGGATCGGCGGTCGCCTCACGGGGCCGACGGCGCGGCGGTGCGGCCCGAGCCGAGCGTCGCCCGGCCGCGATCGGTGAGCAGGGCGGCGAGAAAGAGAGCGAAAGCCTCGTCGAACACCGCCCGCGGTGTCCGTTCCGTGCGGGCGAGCGAGGCCGGGGTGTGCAGGCCCTTGATGGTTTCGAGCCAGAACTCGACCGCGAACGGGATGTCGATGTCGTCGCGAACCAGCCCGGCGGTGACGCCGCCACGCAGCACCTCGCCGATGACGAGGGGGATGTTGCGCGCCTTGAGGGCGTCGATGGCAGCGACGATCTGCGGGGCGTGGCGGGCGAGGTCGTCGACGAGCGGCGGCGTGAGAAGCCCGAGATAGGTGCTGACGATCGCGAGCACCCCTTCGAGCCGCCCGGCGAAATCCCGGTTCGGATCGGCGAGCACCTCGCCGACGCGGCGGCGGATGGTCCGCCCGGTCGCCTCGACGAGGGCGCCGATCAGCGCTTCCTTCGAGGGGAAGTGCGCATAGATCGTCTTCTTGCTCATACCGAGCGCGGCGGCGAGCCCGTCCATCGTGAGCCCGCTATAGAGCCGGTCGGCGAAGATCAGGCGGGCCGCGGCGAGGATGCGACCGGACGGCCCGTCGTCGAGATCGACCGGGGAAGCACGGTGCCGGTAGACGGCATGAAACCTACCCCCTGAGGCGATGGCGGCGCGGTCAGGCGACGGCGGCCGGCGACACGACACGGCCGAGGTAGCGAGCGAGGTCGGGGGCGTCAAGCGACGCGCCACGGGCGGCGACGACCTGATCGGGACGCACCAGAACCCAGCCACCCCGCGCCATCTCGTAGCGTCGTGCCACCGTGCCCGCGGGATCGCGGGCCGCGTCGAGGCGGAGGATCCGGAGATCGGCGCCCTCGCGCGCCGCGAGCGCAGCGGGAAGCGGCGCCTCGCCGAACACCAGAAGGGTGTGGCGCGGCACGCAGAGGAGCGGCCACAGCGAGCCGGCGCCGCCTTGATCGTCGAGAAGCGGCGCGTCGAGAGCCCGGCCGCCGACGTCGCCGCGCCCGGCTCGCCGGGGGGCGCCGCCGCCCAGCGCAACGAGCGGGCCGTCGCGATAGACCACCTCCGTCTCCGACAACTCGACCTGGAGCTTGCGCTGCACGACGGGCAGGTTGCCGAAGATCGACACCGCGATGTCCTTGGCGACCCGGGTGAGGCCACCGCCCGAGAAGGCGAGGTGCAGCTTCTGTGAAGCGCCGTCGACGACGTCGCGGGCGACCGGCCGCCGTTCCGCGCCGTAGCTCGCGAGCAGCATCTCGGCGTCGCCGGTGCCCTTGAGCACCGCCGCGAGCTTCCAGCCGAGATTGACGGCGTCCTGAATGCCCGTGTTCATGCCCTGGCCACCGGCGGGGCTGTGGATGTGGGCGGCATCGCCCGCGAGGAAGACGCGGCCCTCGCGATAATTCTGCGCGAGCCTGGCGTTGATGCGGAAGGCCGAGAGCCAGGTCGCCTCGGTGATGTGCAGTCCGCGCGGCCCGTGGCGGTCGAGGTGGCGCTGCAATTCGGCGATGTCGGGGGGCGCGTCGCCGGCGCCCTCGGCGCGCACCGCGAAGATGCGCCAGAGATCGTCGCCGAAGGGGAACAGTGCGATCGTGCTGCCCTGGTGCCACCACAGATAGATCGAGCGGTGGTCGAGGGGCGGATCGGAAAAGCGCACGTCGCCGAGGAGATAGGTCGCCGGCTCGGTGAAGCCCTCGAAGGGAATGGCGAGGGCGTGGCGTACCGCGCTGCGCGCGCCGTCGCAGCCGACCAGATAGGCGGACCGCACGATCTCCTCGCTGCCGTCCGGCCGCTTCACGGTCGCCGTGACCCCGGTGGCGTCCTGGGCGAGCGTGGCGAACTCGACTTCGCGCTCGATCGTGGTGCCGAGCGCGGCGAGGCGGGCGGTGAGGATTTCCTCGGTGCGCGACTGCGCGAGCAGCAGCGGGAAGGGGAACGGGCTGTCGATGCCGTCGCCGACCGCGAGGCGGGCGAGCTCGCGGTCGCCATCGCCGATCACGAGGGCGTTGAGGCGCGCGCCCGCCTCGAGGAAGGTGTCGACCACACCCATGCCCCGCAGCGCTTCGAGGCTGGCGCTCCACAAGGCGAGCGCCTTCGAGACGGGCGCCGGATGGGCGGCGCGGTCGATGATGCGGACGCTCGCGCCGTGCAGGCGGAGCGTGATCGCGAGCGACAGCCCGGTCGGGCCGGCGCCGACGACGAGAACGTCGGGATGCCCCGGCGCGGCGGCGTGTTCGGCAACGGACATGCTTTCCCTCCCTCGGGCCGCGCGGCGGTGCCTGCCGCGGCGGCGAACGGGGCGGACGATGTCACAGGCCTTCGGAAACTGAAATAGCTCTGAAAGTTTCCTGCAGGGCCGCGCCGATCCGGCGACCCTGTCGGCTTACTCGACGGCGATCATCACGTCGGACGCCTTGATGACGGCCGCCGCCGCGCCGCCGACCGCAAGGCCGAGATCGTCCACGGCCTCGTTGGTGATCGAGGCGGTGACGATCGAGCCGCCGATGTCGAGGCGGACGTGGGAGGTGGTGGCGCCCTTGGTGATCTCGACGATGGTCCCCTTGAGGACGTTGCGCGCGCTGATCTTCATGAGGTCGGCTCCGTTTCGATATGTTCGGATGGGAATATCGCATCCGCAGCCGTCTCGCCAGCACGTCCGCCCGGCGCGGTGAAGCGGCGTGGTCGGAGCCGCCCCCTCAGAGTCCGAGCCGGCCGTATTCGATTGCGGGGCAGCGGTTCTGGATGATTGTGAGGCCGGCCGCTTCGGCACGGGCCGCGGCCGCATCGTCGCGCACGCCGAGTTGCAGCCAGATCGCCTTCGGCCGGGTCGGCAGCGCCAGCGCTTCGTCGACGAGGCCGGCGACGGCCGCCGAGTCGCGGAAGACGTCGACGAGATCGACCGCCACCGGCACGTCCGACAGCCGCGCATAGACCGTCTCGTCGTGGATGGTCTTGCCCGCCTGACCCGGATTGATCGGGATCACCTTGTGGCCGCGTGACATCAGGAAGGCCATCACGCCGTAGGAGGGCCGGGCCACATTAGGGCTCGCGCCGACGAGGGCGATCGTCTTCGCCTCGCCGAGCACGCGTGTGATGAGGTCGTCGGAATAGGCGTCGGGGCGGTCCGGATCGGCAACCATCGCACACGCTCTCCATCGAGGAACGCCGCGCAATCGCGCGCGGCGGGGCCTTCGATGTGGTCGCGGCCGGGCGCGGGCGCAAGCGGCTCGGGGCGCCGGCGGCCCGCCTCACTGGTCGCCGGAGGCCTCTTCGCCGATGCCCTTGGCGATGCGGTCGGAGAACGGCGCGATGACCTCGCGGTTGCCCGGCAGCGGCCGGGATTCCTCGGCGGAGGCGGCCTGCTCCTTGACCTGGGCGATCAGGGCGTCCTTCTCCGCCTGGCTCAGGCCCGGCGTCTTGTCGATGTCGTGGACCGCCTCCTCGATCTTCTTCGGATCGACGAGATCGTCATCCCAATCGTAGGCGATGAGGATGCTGTTCGCGACCTTGGTCCACTCGTCGAGGTCCTTGAAGCCGTGCTTGGCGATGACCGCGTCGATCTTCGCCTTCGCCTCCGGGTGGCTCGCCCAGGCGCCGAACACCGCCGCCGGGTCGGGCGCATCCTCGTCGATGCCGTATTGATCGGTGAAGTCCGAGGCGAGCGCGCTCATCTCCGGCCACGAATCGATCAGCCGCTGCACCAGGTCGGTGGTGAGCGGAACCTGATCGGTCGTGGTGTTCGAGAGCTCCGGAATGTTCGGCGGCATCCCATCCGCGCCGCCCGCGTCGGTGCCGCCCTGCTCGGCCGCCGCCGGGTCGGGCGATCCCGGAACGGGGACGGTGGGGGAGGGTGCCGTCAGTTCGGCCCCGGGCGTCGTCTTGGTCCCGGCGGCGGGCGCCGCGGTCTGGGCGAGCGCCGGTGCCGCAAGGATGAGGGCGGCGGCCGCGAGAGGGAGGCGGAAGAGGGTCTGGGGCATCGGGCAGGCTCCGCGAAGGCTGGCGCATCATGGCGGCGAATCGTGGCGGCCGCACGAGCCTCCCCCGCTTTCCGGGAGGAAGGGAGGAAAAAATCCGGTCCGTAGCCCCCGAAAATTTGTGGTATTATCATACCGAAAACATAAGTAACTGTTTTTGCATGCGTTTTTAAATCGAGCCAACAAATTCGCGCTTGACGCGCCGGCGGCGACCCCCTAAAGGAACCGCGGCTGCGGCGTCGAGAGGCGCCGCGCGCCGTTTGTGGGCCCGAGCCACCGGATGCGTCCGGGAGCAGGCTCCGAGCGGCGAGGCGGCCCGGCGAAGCGGATTTCCTCCCAGCGTCGCGGCCGCGCACAACCCGATCTCAGACGGAAACGAGCACGATGAAGACCTATACGGCGAAGCCCGCAGAGGTCGAGAAGAACTGGATCCTGATCGACGCCGAGGGCCTCGTCGTCGGCCGGCTTGCTTCGCTCATCGCCATGCGCCTGCGTGGCAAGCACAAGCCGACCTTCACGCCCCACGTCGATTGCGGTGACAACGTCGTTGTTGTCAACGCGGACAAGGTGGTTCTGACCGGCCGCAAATATACCGACAAGCGCTACTACTGGCACACCGGCTTTATCGGCGGGATCAAGGAGCGCTCTCCGCGCCAGATCCTCGAGGGCCGTTTCCCCGAGCGCGTCGTCGAACTCGCCGTGAAGCGCATGATGCCGGGCGGCCCGCTGACCCGTCAGCAGCTCCGCAATCTGCGCGTCTATGCCGGCGCTGAGCATCCTCATGAGGCGCAGCAGCCGACCAAGCTCGATGTCGCCGCGCTCAATTCCAAGAACAAGCGGGCGGATTGATCACCATGGCTGAACTCCAGACCCTGAATCAGCTGGGCTCCGCTCTCGGTGCCGAGCGCGACGTGCCGGAAGCTCCGGTCCACGTCCAGAAGCTCGACGCCCTGGGCCGCGCCTACGCGACCGGCAAGCGCAAGGACGCCGTCGCCCGCGTGTGGGTGACCCGCGGCACCGGCAAGATCGTCGTCAACGAGAAGGACTTCGCGGTCTATTTCGCGCGTCCGGTTCTGCAGATGACGATCCGCCAGCCGATCTCGGTGGCGGGCCGCGAGAACCAGTACGACATCCACGCCACGGTTTCGGGCGGCGGTCTGTCGGGCCAGGCGGGAGCGCTGCGCCACGGCATCTCCAAGGCGCTCACCTATTACGAGCCGGAGCTGCGGTCGGTCCTCAAGAAGGGCGGCTTCCTCACCCGCGACTCGCGCACCGTCGAGCGTAAGAAGTACGGCCGGGCGAAGGCTCGCCGCTCCTTCCAGTTCTCGAAGCGCTGATTTCGCGCGGGCGCCGCGGCTCGCGGCGCTTCCATCTCGATCTCGACGGGGCGGCTTCGGCCGCCCCGTTTGTTTTTGGGCGGCCGGCCGGGCGCGGTCGTCACCGCTGCGGCGGCGTGAAGTCCCCGAGCAGGCGCGACATCTCCTGTTCCAGCCGTTCCGCCGGATCGAGATCGTCCGAATGTTCCTGGTAGGCGGCGGCGATGCGCGGCTCGCGGGACGGCGGCTCGACCGGCGCGGCCGGTTCGACGGTCGGCGGCTTCTCCGCCTTCGGCGCGCCGGCCCCGTCCACATCGATTGCCGCCCGCGGCTCGACGCGAGGCAGCGAGCGGGCCCAGGATTGTGCCGAGGATGTCGGTGCCGAGGCCGCCGGCGAGGCCGGTGCCGATGAGGGCGACGCGGGCGGTGCGGACGCCGACACCGGCTGCGGGGCTCTGGGCGCCGCGGGACCGACCGCCGGGGCGGCGTTGGGTCGCGCCGGATGCGCAGTGGGCGTGCGGAGGGCGACGGACGGGGCGGGTGCCGGGCTCTCGACACGCGGGGCCGGCTTCGGTGCGGCTGGATGGGCGGTCTCGGTTCGTGACACGATCGGCGGTGCCTCGTGCCGCGCGGGGTCCGGATGCGGCTCTGCCCGGACAGCGGTGAGATCCGCCCGCACGGCGATCGGTGTGGCCCGGACCGGCTCGGCCCGGCCTGACGGCGGCGCATTCTCCCCCCGTGCCGGCTCGACGACGGGCTCGGGGCGGATCGGAGGCTCGGCCCGCTTGGCGGCGGGAACCGGTGGGTCGGCCGGACGCGGCGCCCGCGGTGCGGTCGCGGACGGGCCAGCGGGGGCCGGCGCAGGTTGAGGCGCAGGTTGAGGCGCAAGTCGGGCCGGCGGCTGGGCAGGGCGCACCGGGCGGGCCTCCTCGCCGGCCACCGCCGGCGGAACCGGCTCGGCATGGCGTTCGGCCGGCATGTCGGCCCGGGGCGCATCCGTCCGGGTCGGCTCGGGCGGCTGCGGCGGGAACGCCCGCGCCGCGGGCGGGCGCGGCGCCTCCGGGCGCGGATTTGCCGGGCGAAGCGCGACGCGATCATCGGCCCCGCGATGGTCGGCCGCGCGGTGATCCGCGATCGCGGCCTCGACCACCACATCCGTCACGCCGCCGACGAGGATGAGATGCTCCACCCCGTCGCGGCGCACCAGCACGAGGCGGCGCCGGTTGTCGATCGGCAGCGTCTCCATCAGCTCCAGCCGATGGGTCGACTGGTGCGCGCGGCGCACGCCGAGGAGATAGCGGTAGAGCCTCATCGTCGCGACCAGCGCGACGAGCACGATCACCGTTGCCAAGATCAGCTGCACGATCCGTGCAACGCCCGGATCGAACCCCAGACCCGTCAGGAAATCGCCCATCATTCCGCCTCATGTCCGCCGAACGGCGTCGCTCCCGGCACGGCTGCGGAGGTTTCCGCAGGCGGCCGCGGGGTCGTCGCCGCCCCAGCTTTCTTCCAATAATGCAGACAGCTAACCGAATTTAAATGACCCGTGTTAGAGATCGTTGCAGTTCTCGGCCTCTGTCGTCGGCTGCGGGTCCTTTAATCGTGACCGCACGATGCGACGATCGCCGGGATGTGCGCGACCGACGAACGCTCGCGCCTGTCAATCCCGCGCCCCGCGAGGGGCCGTCGCGCCGGAGGCCGAGAGGGTGAGCGCCGATCACCAGCCCGCCAGCAATGCCGACCGGCGACCCCGCCGGCGCGGCCGGCCCGCGCTCGCACTGTTCCTGCTCGTCGTCCTCCTCGCCGTCCCGCTCCTCTTCGCTCTCACCTCGCCGGGAGAGGCCGAACCCTACGTGCTCGGCGGTCTCGTGGCGCTGGCGGCAATCGGCGTGTTCACCGTGTTCGCGCTCGCGGTCGGCCTCGTGGGCCGTGACGAGCGCCGCGACGGCGTCGCCGAGGCCGTCGCGGCCGCCGATCCCGACGCCATCCTCGTCACGGACGCCAGCGGTGCCGTCCGCTATGCCAATCCCGCTTACCGCGCACTCACCGGCGGCGGCGCGCGGGTCCGCGATCTGCCGACGTTCGATCGTCTGCTCGCCGGCCGCGACGAGGCCGCCCAGCCGCTCGCCCGCCTGATCGAGGCCGCCCGCGCCGCCCGCCCGGCCGAGGAGGAGGTGCGCCTCGCCAACGGCTTCGGCTCCGCGAGCGGCGGCGCGCGCTGGTATCGTCTTTCCGTCGCGCCGATCGCCGTGGCCGATGTGCCCCGCCCCCTCGTGCTGTGGCGCCTCGTCGACGTGACCGAGGCGCGGCACGACCAGGAGGCGGCGTTCTTCGATCTCCAGAACGTCATCAACTTCCTCGACCGCGCCCCGGCCGGCTTCTTCGCCGCCGATGCGGGCGGGCGCATCGTCTTCCTCAATGCGACGCTCGCGGACTGGCTCGGCTACGATCTCGCGACCTTCGACACGGGGCAGGCGACCCTTGCGATCCTGCTCGGCGAGGGCGGTGCCGTCACGCTCGCCGCCCTGACCGGCCGCCCGGGCGAGACCCGCACCGAGCGCTTCGACATCGGCCTCCAGCGCCAGGGCGGCGGCTCGCTCGGCGTCCGCTTGATGCACCGGGTGACGTTCGGCTCGGACGGTCGCCCGGCCGAGGCGCGCACGCTGGTGCTCGAGCGCGGGGCGGAGCCGGTGGCCACGGCGCCGCTGTCGGCCCTGTCGGACGCGAGCGTCGTCCATTTCTTCGACAACGCGCCCTTCGCCATCGCCTCGGTCGACGGGGCAGGCCGCGTCGGCCTCTCCAACGCACCGTTCCGCCGCCTGTTCGGCGGCATCGTCGGCACCGAGACCCGACTCATCGACGCGCTCGCCGAGCGCGATCGGGCCGGCCTCGCCGCGGCGCTCGCCGCCGCCGTCGGCGGCATCGCCGAGATCGCGCCGGTCGATGCGACGCTGATCGGCGACGGTCAGCGCAATGTCCGCTTCTATGTCGCCCCCGCCGGCGAGGCCGGGGCCGGGCTCGCTGGCGCGGCGATCGTCTATGCCCTCGACACCACCGATCAGCGTGCGCTGGAGGTGCAGTTCGCCCAGAGCCAGAAGATGCAGGCGATCGGGCAGCTCGCCGGCGGCGTCGCCCACGATTTCAACAATGTCCTGACCGCGATCATCGGCTTCTCGGATCTGCTCCTCGCGAGCCACCGGCCGACCGATCCGTTCTTCCAGGACATCATGAATATCAAGCAGAACGCCAACCGGGCGGCGGGCCTCGTCCGCCAGCTCCTGGCGTTCGCGACCCGCCAGACCCTGCGGCCCGAGCGCATCGTGCTCACCGACGTGCTCGCCGACCTCACGATCCTGCTCGGCCGCCTCATCGGCGAGATGGTGGAGCTGCGCGTCGTTCACGGGCGCGACCTGTGGCCGGTGATGGCCGACGTCAACCAGCTCGAGCAGGTCGTGATGAACCTCGCGGTCAACGCCCGCGATGCCATGCCCGAGGGCGGCCGCCTCACCATCCGCACCTTCAACGTCCCGGCGGCCGACCTGCGCACCCTGCCCGAGATGCGCGCCTTCGCCGGTCGCGCACTTCCCCCTGCCGACCACGTGATGATCGAGATCGCCGATACCGGCACGGGCATGCCGGCGGAGACGATGGAGAAGATCTTCGAGCCCTTCTTCACCACCAAGGAGGTGGGCAAGGGCACGGGCCTCGGTCTGTCGACCGTCTACGGCATCGTCACCCAATCGGGCGGTCACATCGCCGTCGAGAGCGAGATCGGCAAGGGCACCGTTTTTCGCATCCTGCTGCCGCGCGCGGCGAGCGCAGAGCGCGCCGACGCTGTCCGGGGCGAGACGGCGCGGTCCGAGACCCTCCGGGCCGAGATGGCGCGCACCGAGATCTCGCGGTTGGAGACGTCGCGGACCGAGGCGCCCCGCGCAGACGCCTCGCGTGGCCTGCCGCAGCGCCCGCCCGCGGCCCTGCAATCCGACCTGGAAGAGGCGTTCTCGGGCGCTGTCCGCGCCGACGCCGCCGCCGACGCCGACACCGACGGCGCGCCCGGTGCGCGCGTTCGGGCCGAGCCCGAGGGGGCGCACCGCGATCCCGTCCCCGCCCCGGGTGCGGCCGCCTCGGACCTTACCGGCAACGCCACGATCCTGCTTGTCGAGGACGAGGAGGCCGTGCGCGCCTTCGCCGCCCGCGCGCTCGCCTCCCGCGGCTACACCGTCCACCAGGCATCGACCGGCACCGAGGCACTCAAGGTGATGCGCGAGGCCGGCGGCCGCATCGATCTCGTCGTCTCCGATGTCGTCATGCCGGAGATGGACGGGCCGTCGCTCCTGCGCGAACTGCGCAAGACGCGCCCCGATCTCAGGATCATCTTCGTCTCGGGCTACGCCGAGGAAGCCTTCGCCCGCAATCTCCCGGCCAACGAGCGCTTCGGCTTCCTGCCTAAGCCCTTCACGCTGAAGCAACTCGCGACCGCCGTGAAGACGGCGCTGGTCGGTTGAGACCGCTCGAGCCACGGGGGCGGGCGTCGATGCCCGCCGGCCTTTCTCTGGGGATATCGGGTCGCCGCGCCCCCGACGAGGGGCGGTCGTCATGAGAACAAAAATCGAACGAGAACGTCTTGTGAACGGAGAACAAAAAGTGTACGTTCAGGGAAATTGAAACCGTTCCGCCGCCGTGGAATAAGGAGCCATCCATGATTCAGCCGAATCTACGCTTGATCGAGGGGTCTTCGATGGACAAGAGAAAAGCGCTCGACGCGGCGCTGTCGCAGATCGAGCGCTCCTTCGGCAAGGGCTCGGTGATGAAGCTCGGCCAGGGCAAGGCCGTCGAGGTGGATGTCGTTCCCTCGGGCTCGCTCGGGCTCGACATCGCGCTCGGGATCGGCGGCCTGCCGCGCGGCCGCATCGTCGAGGTCTATGGCCCGGAATCCTCCGGCAAGACGACGCTCACCCTGCACGTCATCGCCGAGGCGCAGAAGCGCGGCGGCGTCTGTGCCTTCATCGACGCGGAGCATGCGCTCGATCCGATCTATGCGCGCAAGCTCGGTGTCGATATCGACGAATTGCTGATCTCCCAGCCGGATGCCGGCGAGCAGGCGCTCGAGATCGCCGACACGCTGGTGCGCTCCGGCGCGATCGACGTGCTCGTCATCGACTCGGTCGCGGCGCTGACGCCGAAGGCCGAGCTCGAAGGCGAGATGGGCGAGCAATTGCCCGGCCTGCAGGCTCGTTTGATGAGCCAGGCGCTGCGCAAGCTCACCGCCTCGATCTCGCGCTCCAACACGATGGTCATCTTCATCAACCAGATCCGGATGAAGATTGGCGTCATGTACGGCAGTCCGGAGACGACGACGGGCGGCAACGCCCTCAAGTTCTACGCCTCCGTCCGCCTCGACATCCGCCGCATCGGCGCGATCAAGGATCGCGACGAGATGATCGGCAATTCGACCCGCGTGAAGGTCGTGAAGAACAAGCTGGCCCCGCCGTTCCGCGAGGTCGAGTTCGACATCATGTACGGCGTCGGCATCTCCAAGGTCGGCGAACTGATCGATCTCGGCGTCAAGGCCGGCATCGTCGAGAAGTCCGGCGCCTGGTTCTCCTACGACAGCCAGCGCCTCGGCCAGGGCCGCGAGAACGCCAAGCAGTTCCTGCGCGACAACCCGAAGGCGGCGGAGGCGATCGAGGCGGCGATCCGTCAGAATGCCGGCCTGCTCGCCGATCGCATCGTCGGCCGCGGTGCGCCCGAGCCGGAGGACGACGGTCCGCCCGAGGCGTGATCGGGCGCGAATGAGGATCGGATGCCGTCAAGCGCCGCCGCCGGGAGATCCTCGCGGCGGCGCCGTCTTTTCCGGCCTCACACGCCGTCATTTTCCGCCTTCGGCGCGGGGCGTCCGGCGCGGCGAAGGCGGTTCGGGACGAGGGCGCGGTGCGGCCGCGCGACGATCGTCGTTAACCTCTTGCTGGCGACGGGATGACAGAAGCCGGCGCGCCCGCTAAAACCCGCGGCGGACCGCCTTTTCCAGGCGACGAACGAGCGATTGCGAGCCGGAGCGATCTCCGGCTGTTTGGGAGCGCATTTTTCCGATGAGCGGCGTCAACGAGATCCGATCGGCCTATCTCGACTTCTTCGCCAAGGCCGGTCACGAGGTGGTGCCCTCAAGCCCGCTGGTGCCGCGCAACGACCCGACCTTGATGTTCACCAATGCCGGGATGGTGCAGTTCAAGAACGTCTTCACCGGTCTCGAGACGCGCGCCATCCCCCGCGCCGCCACGTCGCAGAAGTGCGTGCGCGCCGGTGGCAAGCACAACGATCTCGACAATGTCGGCTACACCGCCCGGCACCACACCTTCTTCGAGATGTTGGGCAACTTCTCGTTCGGCGACTATTTCAAGGAGCGCGCGATCGAGCTCGCCTGGACCCTCGTCACGCGCGAGTTCGGCCTGGCGAAAGACAAGCTCCTCGTCACCGTCTACCACGAGGACGAGGAGGCGGCGGGCCTCTGGAAGCGCATCGCCGGTCTCTCGGACGACCGTATCATCCGGATTGCCACGAGCGACAATTTCTGGGCGATGGGCGACACCGGTCCGTGCGGCCCCTGCTCGGAGATCTTCTACGACCACGGTCCCTCGATCCCGGGCGGTCCTCCCGGCTCGCCGGACGAGGACGGCGACCGCTTCATCGAGATCTGGAATCTCGTCTTCATGCAGTTCGAGCAGGTCGCGCCGGGCGAGCGCATCGCCCTGCCGCGCCCCTCGATCGACACCGGCATGGGCCTCGAGCGCATCGCCGCCGTGCTCCAGGGCGTGCACAACAATTACGAGATCGACCTGTTCCGCGCGCTGATCGCCGCCTCGGAGGATGCGACCGGCGTCGCCGCGCAGGGGGCCAACCTCGCGAGCCACCGCATCATCGCCGACCATCTGCGGGCCTCGAGTTTCCTCATCGCCGACGGCGTTCTGCCGTCGAACGAGGGCCGCGGCTACGTCCTGCGGCGCATCATGCGCCGCGGCATGCGCCACGCCCACCTGCTCGGTGCCCGCGAGCCGCTGATGTGGCGCCTCGTGCCGGCGTTGGTGCGCGAGATGGGCCGCGCCTATCCGGAACTCCTGCGCGCCGAGCCGATGATCGCGGAGACGCTGCGTCTCGAGGAGACCCGCTTCCGCCGCACGCTGGAGCGCGGCCTCACCCTGCTCGAAGACGCGACCCGCACCCTCGTGCCCGGCGCCGCCCTCGACGGCGAGACGGCGTTCCGTCTCTACGACACCTATGGTTTCCCGCTCGATCTGACCCAGGACGCGCTCAAGGCGCGCGGCATCGGCGTCGATCTCGGCGGCTTCGAGACCGCGATGGAGCGCCAGCGCGCCGAGGCCCGTGCCGCGTGGGCGGGGTCCGGCGAGGCGGCGACCGAGACCGTCTGGTTCCAGCTCAAGGAGCGCCTCGGCGCGACGGAGTTCCTCGGCTACGAGACCGAGCGTGCGGAAGGCGTCGTCTCGGCGCTCGTGGTGGAGGGCCGCGAGGTCGCCGCCATCGAGGCGGGCGGCACCGGCTACGTCGTGCTCAACCAGACGCCGTTCTACGGTGAATCGGGCGGCCAAGTGGGCGATGTCGGCCACCTGATCGGCGCCGGCGTCGAGGCGGTCGTCACCGACACCCAGAAGCGGGCCGGCGGCGTCTTCGTCCATGCGGTGCGCGTCGAGCGCGGCAGTCTGGTGCCGGGGGCGGCCCTCGAACTCGTCGTCGATGGTCGCCGCCGCGGCGCCATCCGGGCGAACCATTCGGCGACCCATCTCCTGCACGCGGCGCTGCGCACCGTGCTCGGCGACCACGTCGCCCAGAAGGGCTCGCTGGTGGCGCCGGACCGGCTCCGCTTCGACTTCTCCCATCCGCTGCCGATCAGCGACGAGGACATCGAGCGCATCGAGGCGCTGACGAACGAGGTCGTTTTGCAGAATGCGCCGGTGACGACCCGGCTGATGGCGGTTGACGACGCCATCGGGTCCGGCGCCATGGCGCTGTTCGGCGAGAAATATGGCGACGAAGTGCGCGTCGTCTCGATGGGCGAGACCCCGCGCGACGGGGCGACCGGCCCGAACAATCACGGCGGCGTCTTCTCGGTCGAGCTCTGCGGCGGCACCCACGTGCGCCGCACCGGCGACATCGGCGTCGTCACCCTCGTCTCCGAAGGCGCGGTCGCGGCCGGCGTGCGCCGCATCGAAGCCCTGACCGCCGATGCCGCCCGCCGGCATTTCCAGGAGCAGGAGCGGCGCCTCAAGGCCGTCGCGAGCGCGATCAAGGCGCCGGTCGGCGAAGTCGCTGATCGCGTCGCCGCGCTTGTGGACGAACGCCGCAAGCTCGAGCGCGACCTCGCCGACGCCCGCCGCAAGCTCGCCCTCGGCCAGGGCGGCGGCGACGCGCCGACGCCGGTGCGCGAGATCGGCGGCGTGAAGCTCGTCGCCCGCGTGGTGACGGGCATCGCGCCGAAGGACCTCAAGGGCCTCGCCGACGAGAGCAAGAAGACGGTCGGCTCCGGCATCGTCGCCCTCGTCGGCGTCGGCGAGGACGGTAAGGCGGCGGTCGTCGTCGCGGTGACCGACGATCTCACCGACCGTTTCGACGCGGTGGCTTTGGTGCGGGCCGGGTCGGAAGCCCTCGGCGGCAAGGGTGGCGGCGGTCGCCGCGACATGGCCCAGGCCGGTGGTCCCGATGGAGCCAAGGCCGATGCCGCGCTCGCGGCGATCGAGGCGGCGCTCGCCGCCTGATCGCGACCGTCGCGGTCGGCTCCCTCTTCAAGCGCCGAGAACGGCCGGCCGGTCCCTCCGGCCGGCCGTCGTCGTGATCGGGGCCACTCCTTCGCAGCGCACCGGCGCGGGTCGGTCCGGCCGTGCCAGGGGGCGCGTCGGCGGTTCGGATCGGCAACGGGCGCCGTGCGTTCTCTTGTCATCCTCCCGTAGTCATCGGGCTCTAGAGAACGCTCCATTGCGCCGCGACGGCGCCTTGCCCGCCGTCTATCGAAGCGCGCGCATCGCGTCTGAGTTGAGGGGCTGTCGCAGGCATGCCGCGTTCGGCGCCCCCGCAGAGGGGCGCATGGCCGGGGCGCCGGGCGAGATGCCCTCGCGGAACAGTCTCCGTGAGGCCGCCCGCAGACAAGCGGCGCGCGCGCTCTCGCCGATGCGTCCGGGCAACGGACATTTCCGAACATGTCTGGAAGCGTGACCGGCCGGTGCCGACGGGTATCCGGCGGCGCGGCAAAGGTCATTCGCGGGGCCGCCGGAGGGCGTCCGCTGATCGCCGGGCGGCCTTCGAATCGTCGCAGCTTTGCCCGGCTCCGGGCCGGAACGCGGCCAATTCCGCCAAAATCAACCCTTTCTTAACCGGCAGCCGCGGCGTCTGGGGCTCGCCGATGCCTTGGTTTATTAACAGCGTGTTAAAGTCGGAGCCGTTCCAGAGGGGGGTGGCGGGCGAATTTGTTGCTGGCCCGCAACAGTGCTCGCGGAAGGTCGCTTTCGAAGCCGCAACCGCCGCCTTTGCGATTGAACGCGAAGTCTCCCTCGGTATGGTCGTTTTCAGCGGAAGCGGTTCGCGGAAGCGCTTATGCGGTCTTGGCGGTCAGACCCGCCGGTCTGGTTGGAACGGCAAGCGCCAGATCGCCAAGCGCGTGTAAGTCAAGGCAACAGCGTAGACGTCAAGCGGCTTCGGCCGGGCGGCGGACACGGAATGCCAAAAACGAAACGAATGGAGATCATCACATGAAGATCAAGGGCTTCGTCCTTGGCGTTGCGGGTGCCCTCGCTGCCGTGACCGGCGCGCAGGCCGCCGACCTCCCGGCTGCTCCGGCTGCTCCGGAGCCGGTTGACTACGTTCGCGTCTGCGACGCGTTCGGCACGGGCTTCTTCTACATCCCCGGCACCGAGACCTGCATGAAGATCTCGGGCTACCTGCGCGCCGAGTACGACGTTGGGATCACCAACGGTTCGGCCGGTGGCCTGACCAACAGCTCGTGGGGCGGTGGCGCTGCGCAGCAGGGTGGCAACTGGTCCGACCGCGACGCGAACACCTATCGCTTCCGCGCTCGCGCCAACGTCCGCTTCGACACCCGCACCAACACCGAGTTCGGTCTGCTGCGGACCTACACCGAAATCAACTTCCAGAACGACAACTCCTCGTACTCGTCGGATCTGGATAAGGCCTACATCCAGTTCGGTGGCCTGACCTTCGGTCGCGCCCAGTCGATGTTCGACTTCTACACCGGCGTTGGCTACAACTCGATCTTCGAGCCGGCCCACTCCGACACCACCACCAACCTCGCCGCTTACACCTTTGCCTTCGGCAACGGGTTCTCGGTCACGGGTTCGGTCGAAGACACCAACGCTCGCCGTTCGTCGCTCGGTTACGTCACTGGCGCCAGCTACGACCCGTCGACCGGCGTGATCGATCTGACCGGTGCCACGCCGTCCGGCGACGGTTACGGCGGCACCCGCGTGCCGGACGTGGTCGCCAACTTCCGCATGGATCAGGGTTGGGGTTCGGCCCAGATCATGGCTGCCGGCCACCAGGTGTGGACCAGCACCGCGGTCAACTCGGGCGCCGGCATCGCTGACGGCGTTGTGACCTCGACCTCGACCAACAGCAAGTACGGCTTCGCCGTCGGCGCTGGCGTGACGGTCAACCTGCCGTTCCTCGCGGCTGGCGACACCTTCAACCTGCAGGGCGCCTACGCCCAGGGCGCGGTTTCCTACACCGCTCCGCAGTCGACGATCGTGTGGCACGACAACGCTGGTGGCAGCTACTACACCACCGGTATCCCGGACGGCTTCGTGAACCCGGTGTCGGGCGAGCTCGAGCTGACCCAGTCCTGGTCGGTTGCGGCTGGCATCCAGCACTTCTTCACCCCGCAGGTCTATGCGGCGATCGACGGTTCGTACTTCGGCTCGCAGGTTGACCTGCCGGGCGCGGACAACACCCAGATCAACAACTGGAACCTGACCGGCACCGTCGGTTACACCCCGGTTGCCGGCCTGGAGTTCGGTGCGGCGCTCGAATACCTCAACACCAGCGCCAACAACAGCGACCTGAACGGCATCGTGAAGAGCGACAACCAGCTCATCGGTCTGGTTCGCGTTCAGCGCAGCTTCTGATCGGATCTCCGATCGGTTCGAGGGAGCCCGGCGTAAGCCGGGCTCTTTTCGTTTTGGGGTGTCGTCCTGAAGAATGGCAGCGGCGTGCGCCATCGGCCGCCCGGCGCGCGAGGTGCCCGCGGGTCCGCCGAGCTAGCGCGAGATCCCGCCGGCTTACCGGCCGACCAAGGCAGCCGTTGTAAGCCGGACAGAATGGGGTTGACGCGGCCGCGCTGCGGCGCGGGCGACTGGTGTCGACGGGCAGAAACGCCTAAATAGGGCGCGACATCCGATCCGAGGCGAATGCCATGAACCGCTATGAATCCCCCCGCTCAGGCGGCGAGGCCAAGATCCGCTATCTCGACGGTGATTATCAGGTGCTGACGCCGGGCGCGTTCGTGCGCTGTGCCGTGACCGGCCTGCCGATCCCGCTCGACGAACTGCGTTATTGGAACGTCGATCGCCAGGAAGCCTATCTCGACGCCGCGACGGCGCTGAAGCGCCATCAGGAACTGGCGCGCGCCTGATTCCGTTGCTCCGCCCGCGCGAGCGCGCCGGAGAGAAGCGCCGTCAGGGCGGCCGCGTCCTCGCCGAGATCGAGCGCGACATCGAGAATCAAGACCATGCGGGCGAGGCGTCCGAGGGCGCCCGACGATTCCTCCCGGGCTGCAACCGCGACGGCGCCGGCCCTCCGCGACGGACGGGAGGCGATGCCCTCCGGACGGCCTTGTCCTTGCGCCGGTTCCCCTGTGACAGGCAGCGCGGGCAGCCGCGCGCCGTCCTTCGCCGTCGTCAGCGGAACAGCGGCCTCGGACGCGCAGAGCGAAAGCAGATCCGCGGCGTCTTTCTCCGTGAAGGCGTGATGATCGGGAAAGGGACGCGTGGCGGCGATGATCGCGCCCGTCTTCCGAACGCTGTCGAAGAATTTCTCCGGCCGTCCGATTCCGGCGAAGGCGACGACGCGACGTCCGGCGAGGTGCGCTGGGTCTCGGGGCACGAGGTGGCCTGCGAAGCGCGGCGTACGGTGCGCGGTGAGCGCCGCGTCGAGGTGCGCGAGCGCCGGGGCCGGATCTCCGATCACCAGCACGGCATCGGCTCGGTCGAGCTGGACGGGCAGGGGGGCCCGCAGCGGCCCGGCCGGAATGCAGCGCCCATTGCCGATGCCGAAGCCGCCGTCCACCACCACGATCGAGAGATCCTTGGCGAGGGACGGGTTCTGAAAGCCGTCGTCCATCACGATGAGGTCGCCGAGCGTCGAGGCCAATACTGCGCCGGCCGGCCGGTCGCGGGACACCACGGTCGGCGCCGCGGCGGCGAGCAGGAGCGGCTCGTCGCCGACATCGGCGGCATCGTGCCGCGCCGGATCGACGGCGAGCGGGCCCGCCTCCCGTCCGCCATAGCCGCGGCTGAGGAAGACGGGACGGCGGCCGAGTTCCCGGGCGATGCCGGCGATGAGGAGGGCGGTCGGCGTCTTGCCGGCGCCGCCGGCGACGAAATTGCCGATGCAGACGACCGGCACCGCCGCGCGGGCGCGCGGCGGCCTCGTCATGCGTCGTGCGCTCATGCATCCGAAGACGGCGCCGATGGGCGCGAGAAGGGCGGCTTCGAGGCCGGCCGGCTTTCCCCAGAAAGCCGGGGCGCGCCTCATGACGCGGACTCGGCGGCGGGGGAGGCTGTCGGGGGGCAGGGAGAAAACGGTCGATGACGCGCAGCGTCCGGCCGACGCTGCCGGCGTGCTCGTCGAGCACGGCGGTGGCGAGCGCGACGGTCGCCTCGGCCTGGCTCGGATTGTCCATCAGCGTGGCGACGGCGCGGGCGAGCATCTCGCCGTCCTCGACCGAGGTGAGACCGCCGGCGGCGGCGAGATCGGCATAAATGGTGCGGAAATTGGCGACGTGCGGGCCGACTACCACCGCTGCGCCAAGCCGGATCGGCTCGATGGGGTTGTGGCCGCCGTTCGCGACCAGCGAGCCGCCCATGAAGGCGATCGGGGAGAGCTTGTAGAAGAGGCCGATCTCGCCGATCGAATCGGCGACGTAGAAGCGGGTGTCGGGCGTGATGCGATCGCCGCGGGAGCGCAGCGCGACGCTCACACCAGACCCGGACGGGTCGAGCCGCTCGGCGATGGCCGGCCCGCGCTCCGGGTGGCGCGGAACCACGAAGGTGACGAGGTCGCCACGGCGCGCGGCGAGCCGGGCATGGGCGACGGCGACGAGATCCTCTTCGCCGCCATGGGTGCTCGCGGCGACCCAGCGTGGGCGGTTGCCGAGCATTTCTTCGAAGCGGCGCAATTCCGCTTCGTCGACCGGGGGCGGCGCGACGTCGAATTTCAGATTGCCGGAGACGTAGACTTCGCCGACGCCGAGGTCGGCGAAGCGCTGGCCGTCGGCATTGGTCTGGGCGAGGCAGGCGGAGAGGGCGCCGAACAGGCCGCGGGCGGTCTGCCGCCAGCGCCGCCAGCCGGCATGGGAGCGCGCCGAGAGCCGCCCGTTGACGACGATGCGGGGAATGTCCCGCCGGCGCAGCTCGTCGATCGTCGCCGGCCAGATCTCGGACTCGACGAAGAGGGCCGCCTGCGGCCGCCAATGGTTGAGGAAGCGATTGATGTAGGGCGCGACGTCGAGCGGAACGAACTGGTGGAAGGCGCCGGTGGGTAGCCGGTCGGCGGCAATCCGGGCCGAGGTGACGGTGACGGTGGTGGCGAGCACCTGATAGCCTCGGGCGGTCAGGGCACCCACCAGCGGCAGTGCGGCGGTGATTTCGCCGACGCTTGCGGCGTGCACCCAGACGAGCGGCCCCTCGCGGCGCAGCAGGCTTGCGTGGCCGAACCGTTCCCGCCGGCGCGCTGGGTCCTCCTTGCCGTGCGCCGTGCGCACCGCGAGCAGCACCTTGAGGGCCGGGCGTCCGATCGAGCCGGCCCAGCGCCAGAGCGGGATGAGGGAGGGCGACATGTCAGCCATGGCGCCTGTCGACGAGTTCATGAGCCCGTGCCGTTACCGCATCGAGTCCGGCGGCGACGGCCTGCCGGACGGCTTCGCGCTCGGTCTCGTCCTTCGGCGGGGGAATCAGATCCCCGAGCACGATGGCGCAGCGGCCGAACGGAAGGTTGAGGGTGGACTTGTCCCAGGTGTCGAAGTCTCGGCGGCGGCTGGAGGCGAACGCGATCGGCATGATCGGACGGCCCGAGCGCTCGGCGAGCTGCACGATGCCGTCGCCGACCACGCGTGAAACCTTCGGCACGTCCGCCGTCAACGCCACCGATCCTCCCTCCCTCAGGGCACGCAGCACTTCGAGAAAGCCCCGCACGCCGCCCCGTTTCTTGATCTCACGGGCATTGCGCCCGCCGGAAGCCCGGATGAGCCCCATACCGAGCCGTTTGGCCGCCACCGCGTTGATCTCGCCGTCGACGGACCGGGAGATCATCACCCGGACGTCCCAGCCCTTCGGACGCACGAACGGCGCCATGAAATGCTGCCCGTGCCACATCGCGACCAGAACCGGGAGATCCGGCCTGATTCGGTCGTAACAATCGGGCGGATCGTACACGACCTTGTTGGTTCGCCAGACGAAGACGAGCCAAGCCGCCAGCAATTCACCGATCAGGCGGCGGATCCACTCCGCCCGGCCGACTTTCTTCAGCATCCGCGGTCCGAGGTCCGATCGAAGGCGTCGCGCTTAATCGGGCACGATCAATCGTGCTTCGGATCGAGCAGCCGATGCATGTGGACGACGAAATAGCGCATCAGCGCATTGTCGACCGACGCCTGTGCCTTGGACTTCCAGGCTTCGCGGGCGCTCGCATAATCGGGGAAGATGCCGACCACGTCGAGCTTTGACAGATCGCGGAATTCGGTGCTGTCGAGGCTCTTCAATTCGCCGCCGAAGACGAGGTGGAGGAGCTGCGGCTTGTCGGATGCTTCGGACGCGGGGGAGGAAGACGCGGGAGACATGGGGGACGAGCCTCGGATCGATGGTTCACGCGTGACGAGATGGAGACCCCGGCGCGCTTGGGATGCCGGGACGTCCACGCTGTAGCAGCATCATCGCCGCGCCGGAAGCGCGAGGATGAACCGGGCGCGCGCGGGAGCGCGGCCGGACGGCCCGATCAGGTCGGGAGCGGGGCGTCGTCGCGGCTGAAGGCGGCGAAAAGCGCGGTCAATTCCCCGTGGAGCCTGCCCCCGGCGGCGACGAGCGGCGGATGGCTCACGTCACGGCGATTGTAGCGCACCGGTTCGCCGTCGAGGTTGGAGAGCCGCCCGCCGGCCTCATGCACGATGAGGTCGGCGGCCGCGATGTCCCAGTCGCAGGCCCGGCTCGAGGCCGCAGCGGCGTCGATGCGGCCGGCCGCGACCAGCGCGAGGCGATAGGCGAGGGAATGGACGAAGCCGACGGTCTCGATGCCGGCGGCCTTCACCGAGGCCGCGCGGGAAAAGCCGCTCGGCGCGGCGAGACGGCACCCGACGAGGCTCGCATCCGTCCGCACCGCAAGGGGCGTGTCGTCGAGGCGGGCGCCGCCGCCCCGTTCGGCGACGAACATCTCGTCGGTCACCGGGCAATAAAGTGCGGCGGCGAACGGGCGGCCGTCCTCGACGACGGCGAGGCTGATGGTCCAGTCCGGCTTGCCGGCGATGAAGGCGCGGGTGCCATCGATCGGGTCGACGACGAAGACGCGGCGGCGTGCGAGCCGTTCGTCGTCGTCCTTGCCCTCTTCGGACAGCCAACCGTAGCCTGGTCGGGCGGGGCGCAGCGCCTCGGCGACGAAGCGATCGACCGCGAGGTCGGCCTCGGTCACCGGCGAGGCGTCCGCCTTGGTGAACACTTGCGGATCGCGCTGGAAGAAGCCGAGCGCGAGCGCGCCCGCGGCGCGAGCGGTTTCGGCGAGCAGGGCGGCGTCGGCGCTCGGTAGGGAATCAGCGTCCGGCAACGGTCAGTCCCTCGATGGCGATGGTGGGCGCGTTGGCGGCGAAGCGCAGCACGAGATCGTCGGCCGGCCGCGCCCGGGCGAACATCTCGGGCAGTCGGCCGGCGATCGTCACTTCGCTCACCGGATAGGCGATCTCCCCGTTCTCGATCCAGAATCCGGCAGCACCGCGGCTATAATCGCCGGTGATGAGATTTGCGCCCGATCCGATGAGATCGGTGACGTACAAGCCGGTTCCGATCTCCTTGAGAAGGGCCGCGGGGCTGATCGTCCCGGCTTCCAAGGTGAGGTTGGTGGTGCCGGGCGAGGGGCCGCCGATGCCGCGCGAGGCGCGCCCGTTGCTCTGAAGGCCGAGCTCCCGGGCGGTCGCCGAATCGAGCAGCCATTGGGTCAGCACGCCGTCCTCGATGAGGGCGAACGGTTCGGAGGCGAGCCCTTCGCCGTCGAAGGGCCGCGAGCCGAGGCCGCGGGGCCGCATCGGGTCGTCGGTGATGCGCAGGCCCGCCGCGAAGATGCGCTCGCCGAGCCGCTCCTTCAGAAACGACGTGCCGCGGGCGATCGCCGCGCCGTTCACGGCGCCCGCGAGGTGGCCGATCAGGCTCGTCGAGACGCGCGGATCGTAGACGACGTTGGTGATGCCGGTCGCGACCTTGCGCGGCCCTACGCGCTTCACGGCGCGCTCGCCGGCGCGCCGGCCCACGTCTTCGGCGGGCTCGAGGTCGGAGGCGTGGATCGCCGCGCTCGACCACCAATCCCGCTCCATGCCGGTGCCCTCGCCGGCGATCGCTGTCATCGAGCGGCTGTGGCGCGTGCCGATATAAGAAGCCGAGAAGCCGCCGGAGGTGACGAGCACCAGCCCGCCGCGGCTCCAGCCGGCCGAGGCGCCGCTCGACCGGGTGACGCCGGGCACGGCAAGCGCCGCAGCCTCGGCGGCGAGCGCGATCTCGGTCAGGGCCTCGACGCTCGGCTCGGTCGGATCGACGAGATCGAGCGCGGCGATGCGGGCGGCGACCGTCGCGGCGTTCGCAAGGCGATCCGCCGGCGCGAGCCCGGCGTACGGATCTTCCGGCGCCGCCTTCGCCATCGCCACGGCGCGTTCGGCGAGCGGGCGGGGATCGTCGAGCCGGTTGGCGGAGACGGTGGCGACGCGGCGGCCGACGAAGACGCGAAGGCCGAACTCGTCGCCCTCCGAGCGCTCGCTCTCCTCCACCTTGCCGTCGCGGACGCTGACGCCGAGCGCGATGCCGCGCACGACGACCGTATCGGCGGCATCGGCGCCGGCGCGGCGCGCGGCTTCGACGAGGTCGGCGGCGGCGGTCTCGATGTCTTTCGGGGCGGACGCGGTCGTGTGGGACGCGGCTTTCATAGGAGCACTCCGGTTCCTGCCTGATCTACGGTCGCGACGAGGCCGCGGCAAGGCGGACCGGCGCCGCAGACGGCGTTTCGGCGTCGAGCCCCTCGAATGCTCCGCACCGCTTTGACCCTTTCCTAACCCTCCGATCGTCGAGACGGGGCGAACGGACCCGCCGGAGGGGGTGAACGGCCCCGCGTTAAGATTCTCGACAAGGGAGAGGCCTAGGGTTCGGTCAACGGGCGCTGCGGGGCTGGCGCCGGACTGTGAAGACGACGACGAGGAGAGGCCGATGAACGGGCAGGGTCAGGCCGGCGCCACTTGGACGGGCTCCATTCCCATGTCCATTTGGGCGGAGACGGCGATCCGCACGGCCGACGGCGACCGGACCGGGCCGCGGTTCAAGGATCGTATCTTGGGGGTCGGCGGCGACGGCGCCGCGATCTATCTCGACACCACCCGCGCGCTCATCAAGCGTCGGGTCGCCGGGCTGCCCCAGGACGTGCTGCCGCTTTCGACCTTCGCCGGCGTCGCGGCGCGCTTCGATGCCGAGGCGGAGATCGTGCGCCTCGAGCTCGTCCATCCCGATCCCTCGATGACCGTTCCGCTCGACAGCGTGGTCGACCTCGACCGTGCGGCGCGGCTCTGGCAGCAATGGTCGAAGGTTCTCGAGCTGCCGATGATGATCTTCGAGGCCGACGGCACGCTGGTGCCGGCGCCGCTCGACGACCGCACCCGCCTGCCGCGGCCGCCGGCGTCGCGCCGGTTCGGCCGCGCCACCACCCGCCGCCGGCCGACCATCGGCTGGAAGCGCGGCAAGTCGGTTGTGCGCCGCGCCGACGCACCGGTTCATCGCGGCGAGCGCGAGATCATCGCGCGCACCTGACACGGCGCGATCGTCGACCGAGCGCGCCGTAAATTTCGCAGCGCTCGCACGCTCTCCTGCGCTACCATTCCGGGCAAAACGACCTCGGGATGGAGACGGCGGTGAAGAAGACAACGCTTCTCGCGTTCATCGTGCTCGCTGCGGCGCCCAGGGCGGGTGTCGCAGGGGACGACGTCATCAACGGCGAACCGGTGCCGTTCAAGCCCGCCCCGGCGGAGTCGACGCTTCTCATGCGCCATGTCGAGGGCGGCACAGAATATGTGGTGTTCCGCAGCGCGCGCGGGCCGGGCCTGCGGTCCCCCATCCACCGCCACACCTCTCCCGCCTATAGCTGCGTCGTCGAAGGTGAGGCGACGGTCTACATGGAGGGCAGCGCGCCGCACCGCTACGTCGCCGGCGAATGCTTCTGGATGCCTTCGGGCGTGCGGATGGCGAACGTGAACACCGGCTCGAAGCGGGTCGTCCTCTACGACAATTTCAGCCTGCCGGTCGGCACGCCTTATTGGCAGATCGACGAGGACATGGCGAAACACCTCGACCACCAATGGGACGCGCCCAAGACGGCACCCAAGACGACGCCTTGAGGTGCGACGCCATGAGGTGCGACGCCATGCGGTTCGACGTGCCGGAGCGGGCGGGGGACGGCCGTCGTCGTCAGAGCCCGCGGATGACGATGTCGAGGAGAAGGCCGGCGAAGGGCATCCAGCCGGCGGTGCGGTTCGACTTGAAGAGCCGTAGGCAGAGATCCGGATCGTCGATGTCGAGCCGGACGATCTGCCAGCCGAGTTGCACGGCGAACGCCGCGAGCCCGACGAAGGCGAATGGGCCCGCATCCACCATCACGAACGATGCCCCCATCAGGATCACCGCCGCGGCGTAGAGGCCGGCGAGCCACGGCTTGGTGCGCTGCCCGAACAGACGGGCGGTCGATCGCACGCCGACGATGGCGTCGTCCTCGCGATCCTGGTGGGCGTAGATGGTGTCGTAGCCGATCGTCCAGGCGATGGCCGCCCCGTAGAGGAAGAAGGCCGGCGCATCGAGCCGGCCGAAGGTGACGGCCCAGCCCATCAGGCCGCCCCAGGAAAAGGCGAGGCCGAGCACGGCCTGCGGCCAGTCGGTGACGCGCTTGGCGAACGGATAAGCGGCGACCACGAGCAGCGAGCAGAGCCCGGTGACGATCGCGAAGCGGTTGAACTGCAGAAGCACGATCAGCCCGACGATCGCCTGGACGAATAGGAAGACGGCGGCCCGCCGCGCGCTCACCTGACCGCTCGGGATCGGCCGCGACCGGGTGCGAGCCACTGCCGCGTCGATCTTGCGGTCGACGATGTCGTTGTAGGTGCAGCCGGCCCCGCGCATCGCCACCGCGCCGACCAGCATCAAAGCGAGGTGCCAGAGGTTCGGCAGGGCGTGCCCGGCGGCGAGATCGGCGAGGGCAACTGACCACCAGCACGGCCACAGCAACAGCCACCAGCCGATCGGACGGTCCCAGCGCGCGAGGCGCGCATAAGGCCGCACGAAGGGCGGCGCCCAGCGGTCCACCCAATTGCCGCGGGCGGCATCGGCGACGGCATCCCCGGTCATGTTATCCTCGCGGCAGAGGCCGCCGGAGCGATCGGGCGGCGACCGCGGTTCTGACACGGGCGCGCCCGAGCGTCCAGTTGGCGGACCGGCTGTACCCTTCTGCTCCACGCGGCGGCGCGAGAGCTATGCGTTTCCGCGCGTCGGGCTTGCGGTGCCGGCTGTTCGCAAGTCTTCCCGCGCGTGCTACACGACCCAAGCTTATTTTGGGTACCAGCGGACATTCGAGCTCATGAACGTGCTTCTGATCGGTTCCGGTGGGCGTGAGCACGCGCTCGCCCGCAAGATCACCGAATCGGCACTTCTCACCCGCCTATACGCCGCCCCCGGCAACCCCGGCATCGCCGAGGTGGCGAAGCTCGTGCCGCTCGACGTCGGCGACAACGACGCGGTGCTCGCCTTCTGCCGGGAGGCTTCGATTGGGCTCGTGGTGATCGGGCCGGAGGCGCCGCTCGTGGGCGGGCTCGTCGATGTCCTCGAGGCCGCGGGCATCAAGGCGTTCGGGCCGAGCCGCGCCGCCGCCCAGCTCGAGGGCTCCAAGGGCTTCACCAAGGATCTCTGCGCCCGCGCCGGTATTCCGACCGCCGCCTATGCCCGCTTCTCCGATGCCGCCGCCGCCCACGCCTACCTCGACACGGTCGGCGCGCCGATCGTGATCAAGGCCGACGGTCTCGCCGCCGGCAAGGGCGTCGTCGTCGCCGAAACGCTCGCCGAGGCGCGCGCCGCCATCGATGCCTGCTTCGACGGGACCTTCGGGGCCGCCGGTGCCGAGATCGTCATCGAGGAAAAGCTTGTCGGCGAGGAGGCGAGCTTCTTCGCCCTCTCCGACGGCATCAACGTCGTGCCCTTCGCCACCGCTCAGGACCACAAGCGCGCCTATGACGGCGACACCGGCCCGAACACCGGCGGCATGGGCGCCTATTCGCCCGCCCCGATCGTGACCGACGCCGTCGCCGAGCAGGTGATGGCCGAGATCGTGCGGCCGACCATCGCGACGCTCGCGGCCGAGGGCACGCCGTTCCGCGGCGTGCTCTATGCGGGCCTGATGCTGACCGCCGACGGTCCGAAGCTCATCGAATACAATGTCCGCTTCGGCGATCCGGAGTGCCAGGTGATCCTGTTGCGCCTGCGCAGCGACCTGCTCGCGACCCTTCTCGCGGTGGCCTCGGGCACGCTCGCCGCTGAGGCGCCGCTCGAATGGCGGCCGGAGACGGCGCTCACCGTCGTCATGGCGGCGAAGGGCTATCCCGGGACGCCGGAAACCGGCACGCCGCTCGGCGACCTCGATGCGGCCCAGGAGGCGGCGCCGGGCGTCGCCGTGTTCCAGGCCGGCACGCGGCTGCTCGACGGCCGTCTCGTCGCGGCGGGCGGGCGCGTCCTCAATGTCTGTGCGCTCGGCGCGGGCGTCGCCGAGGCCCGCGATCGGGCCTATGCCGCGGTCGCCGAAATCCGCTGGCAGGGCGGCTTCTATCGGCGCGACATCGGCATGCGCGCACTCGCCAACACCGCCGGCTGACGCGCCGAAGGTCGGCCGTCACGCCGTGAAGGCGTCGAACGCCGCCCAGAATCGGGCGCGCAGGGCGTCGGTTTCCTGAAGCACCTCGTGCCGCGCACCCTCGATCACGAGGGCGTTCCCTTTCGGAATCCGGCCTGCCGCGGCGAGCGCCCGTGGCGTCGAGACGATTCGCTCCTCGCCCGCGGCGACGACGAGCGCGGGGATCCGGCATTGCGCCAGCCCGTCCGCCCCCGCGAGCCGCCGGATGCCGTCGCGCATCGCCTTCAACCAGTGATAGGTCGGCGGCCCGATCCTGAGCGCCGGCTCCGCCATGAAGATCGCCCGGGTGCGCTCGAAGCGCGCCGCGTCGTGGGTCAGGGCGTTGGTCTCGAAGGTGCGGTGGTCGATGTTGGTGTTGACCGGCCGCCGCCCGAGGCCCGCCGCCATCAGAAGCGCGAGGAGGGCGCCGACGGGCGCGCTCGTGAGATCGACCGCGGTGAGGCCGAACATCGGTGCCGTGGCGATCACCCGGGCGAGGCCGGTCGTATCCCGCGCCGCGGCGCCGAGGGCGACCGTGCCGCCGGTCGAGTGGCCGAGGAGGGTGAAAGGCTCGGGTAGCCCGGCCCGCCGCACGGCCGAGAGCACGAGCCCGACATCCTCGACATAATCCTCGAAGCGGCCGACATCGGCGATGAGCGGGTCGGGATAGAGGCGGCCCGAGCCGCCCTGGCCGCGCAGATCGAACCCGGCGACGGCGAAGCCCCGCGCCCGCAGGTCGCCGACCGTCTCGAAATATTTCTCGATCGCCTCGGCGCGGCCCTGGACGACGAGCACCGTGCCGCGCGGTGATACGACGGTCGCCGGCCAGAACGCGGCGCGCAGGGGCACCCCGCCGCAGCCTTCGACGACGGCGACCTGCGCGCCCTCCGGCACCGGGTTTTGCGGCAGTTCGACGAGGCGGTCGAGCGCGCCGCGCCGGCCCCCGGGGCCGATCGGAACGAGCCTGCTCATCGGCGCCGCGCCCCCTCTTGACGGCCGAAAGGGGCATTCCCATCTCGATGACAGCGGACGCCGAACGGGTCCGCGCGACGACCGGCCTCCCGGCCCGATGCGGCGGGAACACGGCCGTCATTCCGCAAACCGTTGCTCCCTAGGAGGACATCATGCGTCATTTCGATCTGAGCCCCCTCTATCGTTCGACTGTCGGTTTCGATCGCCTGTTCCAGGCCATCGACCAGCTGTCCGGCCCCGATGCCGGCGCGCCGGCCTATCCGCCCTACAATATCGAGCGCACCGGCGAAAACGCCTACCGCATCACCATGGCGGTGGCGGGCTTCTCCGACCAGGACATCTCCATCGAGGTGCGTGAGAACGGCCTGACCGTGAAGGGCGAGAAGGCTGCCGAGACCGACGAGGGCCGCGCCGTGCTTTATCGCGGCATCGCCTCCCGCGCTTTCGAGCGCCGCTTCCAGCTCGCCGACTACGTCGTCGTGAAGGCCGCGAGCCTCGAGCACGGCCTCCTGCACATCGACCTCGTGCGCGAGATTCCGGAAGCCCTGAAGCCGCGCACCATCGCCATCACGACCCCGGCCAACACCTCGAAGCAGATCGAGGCGAACGCCGCCGCGGCGTAAGGCGTTGGGCGGCGGGGGTGTTGCTCCGGGGCGTCTCGCCCGGGGCTTCACCCCACCCCGCCGCTGCGCGGCGACCCTCCCCCTCCAGGGGAGGGTGCCGGCGCCTTTTTTCGGGATAGGGCGGACTGATACAGAAACGGCACCAAACCCTCCCCTGCCAGGGGGAGGGTCGCCGGCGCGGCCGGCGGGGTGGGGTCCCTTTGCCCCGAGCAAGCCTCTGAGAAGAAAAAACACCATCAGGCGCCCCAGGTCCCCCGGGGCGCCTCTTTCGTGTCAGCCTGCCGCGACGGCGAGGAATTGGTCGACCTCTTCCGCCGTCGTGCTGAAGGCGGTGACGAGGCGGATCATGGTCTCCTTGCCGTGCACCGGCAGGGCGTCGCCGTGGAGGCCGTCGGTGCCCCATTCGTAGAAGCGGGCGCCCGCCGCCTCGAGGCGCGCCACGGTCGCCACCGGCAGAATCGGAAAGATCTCGTTCGCCTCCGGCTCCCAGGCGAGCCGGGCGCCTGGCACGGAGCGCAGGCCCTCGGTCAGTCGGGCCGCCATCGCGTTGGCGTGGCGGGCGAGATCGAGCCACAGGCCGTCCTTCAGGAGCGCGCTGAACTGCGCCGAGATGAATCGGCTCTTGGAGAAGAGGTGGCCGGCCCG
Source organism: Segnochrobactrum spirostomi (assembly GCF_009600605.1). Classification (GTDB taxonomy): domain Bacteria; phylum Pseudomonadota; class Alphaproteobacteria; order Rhizobiales; family Segnochrobactraceae; genus Segnochrobactrum; species Segnochrobactrum spirostomi. The sequence continues at coordinate 3,276,232 of NZ_VWNA01000001.1, forward strand.
CTTGCGCAGATAGGGAATCTCGGCCGCGCGATCGGGATCGAACACCACGATCGATTCCGCCGCCCAAGCGCCGACCTTCGTGAGGCCGAACGAGAGCAGATCGACGCCGGCGCGCCAGGTCAGGTCGGCCGGCGACACGCCGAGGCGGGCGACGGCGTTGGCGAAGCGCGCGCCGTCCATGTGGAAGGTCAGCCCGTGGGCGTGTGTGACGCCCGCGATCGCCGCGACCTCGGTGGGCGTATAAAGGGTGCCGAGCTCGGTAGCCTGGGTGATCGAGACCGCCGTGACCCGGCCGTGATGGACGTTCGCCGGGCCGAAGCGCTCCAGGGTCGCGGCGAGCGATCCGGCATGAATCTTGCCCCGATCGCCCTGAATTCCAACCAGCCGCGCCCCGCCGGTCAGGTAGAGGGGCGCGTTGCACTCGTCGGTGACGATATGCGCGGCTTCGTGACAGAAGACGGCGGCGCCGGGGGGCGTCACGGAGGCGAGCGCCAAGGAATTGGCGGCGGAGCCCGTCGCGACGTAGAACACGGCGACCTCGCGCTCGAACAAGGCGGAGATCTGGGCGGTGGCGGCGGCGGTCGCCTCGTCGTCGCCATAGGCGGTGGCGAAACCGCCGGCGGCGGCGGCGAGCGCGGACGAAACGGCGTCCGGCACGCCGGCCCAATTGTCGGAAGCGAAGTGCATGGAAGGCGGGGCCGTTGGCTGATGCGGGGGCCGCCAGTCTCGCGCGGGCGGGGCGGGAGCGCAATCCGGTTCGCGCAAGGGACCGCAGGGCGGTGCTCCGACGCGCCGAAGAGCGCGCTCGCGCATATTTTATGCGCGGAGCAGGGTTGCGGAGCCCTCTTTAGACATGGTCTTGCCCTCAATGTCGTTTTCTGGCAGGTTGCGGCCGCTGTAAAAGGACAGGGATGCTGCCCCATTTCTCGGGGGCTTACGGCAGCCGGCGCGACGGACCGTTGGATCCCGCCGCCGGCCCGGAAAGCGGGGTGGCGGGAAACGGCCAGACCGGCGGCCGACGGCGACCATATGCGCTCCGCGCTACGGTCCACGCTCCGCCGCCGCACGGAATTTGATCTGTTCAAAGCAGTCCGGGCCGACCACAATCGGCCCGACTTCGGACATGGCCGCGACCGGTTGATGCCGGCCCGCGGGGTCGTGTCATGCGCATGCGGCCGGCCGGCCGTACGATGAGGACTGAAGCAAGCAAGGGAGCTCGCGAGATGAGCGAGAGCTTAGAAGGCATGGGATCGTTCGGTGGTTCGTTCGGCGTGGCGGCTCGTGCCACGACGAAAGCGAACGCCGCGACGAATCCGACGCCGAAAGCTCCGCGAGCGCGAGCTACGGAGACGGCGGCGCGCGTTTCGCTCGCCGCCGACCTCGCCGAGCGCGGCCTCTATCGCCCGGATCGCGAGCGCGACGCTTGCGGCGTCGGCTTCATCGCCGACATGAAGGGGCGCAAGAGCCACTCCATCGTCGCCCAGGGCCTCGAAATCCTGCGCAACCTCGAACACCGCGGCGCGGTGGGCGCGGACCCGCACATGGGCGACGGCGCCGGCATCCTGATGCAGATCCCGCACCGCTTCTTCGCCGAAGAGGCGGAGGCGCTCGGCTTCCGTCTGCCGGAGCCCGGCCATTATGCGGTCGGCTACGTCTTCCTCCCCCACGAGGAAGCGGCGCGGAAGCATTGCGAGCAGGTGATCGAGCGCGTCGTCGCCGAAGAGGGACAGGTGCTGCTCGGCTGGCGCGACGTGCCGGCCGATCGCGGCTGCCTGCCCGACAGCGTGCTCGCGAGCGAGCCGGTGCACCGTCAGGTCTTCATCGGCCGCGGCGCCGGACTCGACGAGGACGGCTTCGAGCGCCGCCTGTTCGTCGTCCGCAAGGTGATCTCCAACATCATCTACAAGGACCTCGGCGCCTCCCAGGGCGAGGCGGAGGGCTTCTACGTCGTCTCGCTGAGCTGCCGCACCGTCGTCTACAAGGGCATGTTCCTGTCCTGGCAGCTCGGGGCCTATTACAAGGACCTGTCGGACCCGCGCGTCGAGTCCGCGCTCGCCCTCGTGCATCAGCGCTTCTCGACCAACACCTTCCCGTCGTGGAAGCTCGCCCATCCCTACCGGATGGTCGCCCACAACGGCGAGATCAACACGCTGCGCGGCAACGTCAACTGGATGGCGGCGCGTCAGGCTTCGGTCGATTCCGAACTGTTCGGCAACGACATCTCGAAGCTGTGGCCGATCTCCTATGAGGGCCAGTCCGACACCGCCTGCTTCGACAACGCGCTCGAATTCCTCGTGCAGGGCGGCTATTCGCTGCCCCACGCGGTGATGATGCTCGTGCCGGAGGCGTGGGCGGGCAACCCGCTCATGGACGAGGAGCGGCGCGCCTTCTACGAGTACCACGCCGCCGTGATGGAGCCGTGGGACGGGCCGGCGGCGATCGCCTTCACCGACGGCCGCCGCATCGGCGCGACCCTCGATCGCAACGGCCTGCGGCCCGCGCGCTATCTCGTCACCGACGACGGCCTCGTCGTGATGGCGTCCGAGATGGGCGTGCTGCCGATCGCCGAGGAGCGGATCGTCACCAAGTGGCGGCTGCAGCCGGGCAAGATGCTCCTGATCGATCTCGAGCAGGGCCGCATCGTCTCGGACGAGGAGATCAAGGCGGAACTCGCCCGCGCCAACCCCTACAAGGCGTGGCTCGGGCGCACCCAGCTCGTGCTCGAGGACCTGCCGCCGGTGCACCCGCGGCCGGCGCGCGCCGACGTGTCGCTGCTCGATCGCCAGCAGGCGTTCGGCTACACCCAGGAAGACCTCAAGCTCCTGATGGCCCCGATGGCGGTCACCGGGCAGGAAGCGGTCGGCTCCATGGGCACCGACACGCCGATCTCGGCGCTCTCGGACAAGCCGAAGCTGCTCTTCACCTACTTCAAGCAGAACTTCGCCCAGGTCACGAACCCGCCGATCGACCCGATCCGCGAGGAGCTCGTGATGAGCCTCGTCTCGTTCATCGGGCCGCGGCCGAACCTGTTCGACCTCAAGGGCCTGTCGAAGCGCAAGCGCCTGGAAGTGCGGCAGCCGATCCTGACCAACGAGGATCTCGAGAAGATCCGCGCCATCGGGGACGTCGCCGAGAACCATTTCCAGACCCGCACCCTCGACATCACCTACGGCGTCGAGCGCGGCGCGGCGGGCATGGAGGACGCGCTGGTGCGCCTCTGTGAGCGCGCCGAGGCGGCGGTTCACGGCGGCTACAACATCATCATCCTGTCCGACCGCATGGTCGGGCCGGACCGGATCCCGATTCCGGCACTGCTCGCCACCGCCGGCGTGCACCATCACCTGATCCGCAAGGGCCTCAGGACCTCGGTCGGCCTCGTCGTGGAAACCGGCGAGCCGCGCGAGGTGCACCATTTCTGCGTGCTCGCGGGCTACGGCGCCGAGGCGATCAACCCCTACCTCGCCTTCGAGACCCTCACCGCCATGAAGGGCCAGTTCCCGGCCGGCGTCGAGGAGAAGGAGATCGTCTACCGCTACATCAAGGCGATCGACAAAGGCGTCCTCAAGGTGATGTCCAAGATGGGCATCTCCACCTACCAGTCCTATTGCGGCGCGCAGATCTTCGACGCGGTCGGGCTGAAGGAAGCCTTCGTCGACACCTATTTCTTCGGCACGGCGACCACCATCGAGGGCGTCGGGCTCGAGGAGATCGCCGAGGAGGCGGTGCGGCGCCATCGCGCGGCGTTCGGCGACGATCCGGTGCTGCGCACCGCGCTCGACGTCGGCGGTGAATATGCCTACCGCCTGCGCGGCGAGGTGCACATGTGGCAGCCGGACGTCGTGGCGACGCTCCAGCACGCCGTGCGCACCGATTCGCTCGAGCGCTTCCGCGCCTATACCCGGATGGTCGACGAGGAGACCGCCCGCTACGCGATCCGCGGCCTCATACGGCTCAAGGCGGCCGGTGAGGTGGGCGCGACCCGCATCGCCCTCGACGAGGTCGAGCCGGCGGCGGAGATCGTCAAGCGCTTCGCCACGGGCGCCATGTCGTTCGGCTCGATCAGCCGCGAGGCCCACACCACGCTGGCGCTCGCGATGAACCGGATCGGCGGCCGCTCCAACACCGGCGAGGGCGGCGAGGAGGCGGAGCGCTTCCTGCCGCTGCCGAACGGCGATTCGATGCGCTCTGCGATCAAGCAGGTCGCCTCGGGCCGGTTCGGCGTCACCGCGGAATATCTTGTCAACGCCGACCAGATCCAGATCAAGATGGCGCAGGGTGCCAAGCCCGGCGAAGGCGGCCAATTGCCCGGCCACAAGGTGGACGCGACCATCGCCAAGGTCCGTCACTCGACCCCGGGCGTCGGCCTCATCTCGCCGCCGCCGCACCACGACATCTATTCGATCGAGGATCTCGCCCAGCTCATCTTCGACCTGAAGAACGTGAACCCCTACGCGGACATCTCGGTGAAGCTCGTCTCCGAGGTCGGCGTCGGCACGGTCGCGGCGGGCGTCGCCAAGGCGCGCGCGGACCACATCACGATCTCGGGCTATGACGGCGGCACCGGCGCGTCCCCGCTCACCTCGCTGAAGCATGCCGGCTCGCCCTGGGAGCTCGGTCTCTCCGAGGCGCACCAGACGCTGGTCGCCAACGGCCTGCGCTCGCGTGTCGTGCTCCAGGTCGACGGCGGTCTCCGGACCGGCCGCGACGTCGTTATTGGCGCCCTGCTCGGCGCCGACGAGTTCGGCTTCGCGACCGCCCCGCTCATCGCCGCCGGCTGCATCATGATGCGCAAGTGCCACCTCAACACCTGTCCGGTGGGCGTCGCGACCCAGGACCCGGTGCTGCGCAAGCGCTTCAAGGGCCAGCCCGAGCACGTCATCAACTTCTTCTTCTTCATCGCCGAGGAAGTGCGGGAGCTGATGGCGTCGATGGGCTTCCGCCGCTTCGAGGACATGATCGGCCAGGCCCAGATGCTGGACCAGGCGCGGCTCGCCTCGCACTGGAAGGCCCGCGGCATCGATCTCGCTCGCGTCCTGCACAAGCCGGACGCGCCGGACGAGGCGCTGCGCCACACGAGCCGTCAGGAGCACCCAATCGCGACCGTGCTCGACCGGGCCCTCATCGAGGCGGCCAAGCCCGCCCTCGAGGAGCGCCGCCCGGTCGTCATCGAGCACGGCATCGGCAGCGTCGACCGTTCGGCCGGCGCGATGATCTCGGGCGAGGTCGCCCGCCGCTTCGGCCATGCCGGCCTGCCCGACGACACCATCACGGTGAAGCTGAAGGGCACGGCGGGACAGGCCTTCGCCGCGTGGCTCGCCCGCGGCGTGACCTTCGATCTCGTCGGCGAGGCCAACGACTATGTCGGCAAGGGCCTGTCGGGTGGGCGCATCGTGGTGCGGCCGCCGGCGGTCAGCCGGATCGTGCCGGAAGCCTCGATGATCGTCGGCAACACGGTGCTCTACGGCGCGCTCGAAGGGGAGTGCTACTTCCGCGGCGTCGCGGGTGAGCGCTTCGCGGTACGCAACTCGGGCGCCGTCGCGGTGGTCGAGGGCGTGGGCGACCACGGCTGCGAGTACATGACGGGCGGCGTGGTGGTGGTGCTCGGCCAGACCGGGCGCAACTTCGCGGCCGGTATGTCGGGCGGCGTCGCCTATGTGCTCGATCTCGACGGATCGTTCGGCTCGCGCTGCAACCTCGCCATGGTCGATCTCGAGCCGGTGGCCGAGGAGGACGACCTGATGGAGCGCATTCTCCATCATGGCGGCGACCTCGAGCACAAGGGTCGGGTCGACATCACGGCCGACATGACCGGGCACGACGACGAGCGGCTGTGGCAGTTGGTGACCAATCACCACCGCTATACCGGCTCGACGCGGGCCAAGGAGATCCTGGACCACTGGGATCAGTACCGGCCGAAATTCGTCAAGGTGATGCCGGTCGAGTACCGCCGCGCCTTGGTGGAGATGCAGCGCGCCCGCCTCGGCATGGCGGCGGAGTGAGCGCCACGTGATCCCGCCGCCCGGTCCCGGCCGGGCGGCACGACCCCGCAGCGGGCGCCCCCGCGATGTCAGCGCCGAACGGCGCGACGCGAAGACGGGTGCCCGGCCTCCACGCACGATATTCAGAAGGCTCGACCCCGATGGGTAAGGTCACCGGTTTCCTCGAGATCGATCGGCAGGAACAGAAGTACCAGCCGGCCGCCGATCGCATCCGCCATTATCGCGAGTTCACCCTGCCGCTGCCGGTTCCGGCGGTGGAGGCGCAGGCCGCGCGCTGCATGGATTGCGGCATCCCCTTCTGCCACGGCCCGACCGGCTGCCCGGTCCACAACCAGATCCCCGACTGGAACGACCTCGTCTATTCGGGCGACTGGGAGGAGGCCGCGCGCAACCTTCACACCACCAACAACTTCCCCGAATTCACCGGCCGCGTCTGCCCCGCGCCCTGCGAGGAGGCCTGCACGCTGAACCTCGAGGACGTGCCGGTCGCCATCAAGACGGTCGAGCAGGCGATCGCCGACCAGGCGTGGGCGAACGGCTGGATCGTGCCGGAGGTGCCGACCGAGCGGACCGGCAAGAAGGTCGCCGTGATCGGCTCCGGCCCGGCCGGCCTCGCCGCCGCCCAGCAGCTCGCCCGCGTCGGCCACGAGGTCCACGTCTACGAGAAGCAGGCCAAGGCCGGCGGTCTGCTGCGCTACGGCATCCCCGACTTCAAGATGGAGAAGGTCCACATCGACCGCCGCGTGCGCCAGCTCGAGGCGGAGGGCGTGGTGTTCCATTACGGCGTGAATGTCGGCGTCACCCGCTCGCTCCAGGCGCTGATCGAGGAGCACGACGCGGTCTTGACCTGTGCCGGCGCCGAGCGGCCGCGTGATCCGGGCCTGCCGGGCGTCGAACTCGCCGGCGTGCACTATGCGATGCCCTACCTGATCCAGCAGAACCGCCGCGTCGGTGGAGAATCGCTCGGTGCCGAGGCGCCGATCGTGGCAACCGCCAAGCACATCGTCGTCATCGGCGGCGGCGACACCGCGTCGGACTGCGTCGGCACCGCGTTCCGCCAGGGCGCCATCCAGGTGACGCAGCTCGACATCCGCCCGAAGCCGCCGGCGAAGGAAGACAAGCTGACGGTGTGGCCCTATTGGCCGACCAAGTTCCGCACCTCCTCGTCCCAGGCCGAGGGCGCGGAGCGCGAGTTCGCCGCGGCGACGCTCGGGCTGATCGGCCGCAACGGCCACGTCACCCATGTCGAATGCGCCCGGGTCGACGAGCGCCGTCGCCCGATCGCCGGGTCGGAGTTCCGCATCCGCGCCGACCTGGTGCTGGTGGCGATCGGCTTCGCCGGGCCGAACCTCGAGACCTATGTCGCCGAGGTGAAGGATCAGCTCAAGCTCGACGGCCGCACCAACGTTGCGGCGAACACCGAGGCCTACAAGACCTCGATCGACAAGGTGTTCGCTGCCGGCGACGTGCGCCGCGGCCAGTCCCTGGTGGTGTGGGCGATCCGCGAGGGCCGTCAGGCGGCGCGGGCGATCGACGAATATCTGATGGGGACCTCGACCCTGCCGCGCTGAGGCGGGGCGGCCGCCGAGCGGCGGACCACGGCGATGTGCAGTGTGGGGCGAGACGCGGCGAGGTAGAGCTTGTGGCCGACCCCGGCGAGGCTGAGTAGGGGGCAATTCGGCTGCGGCTGAGCTTGCGGCGGACCCCACCCCGCCGCTTCGCGGCGACCCTCCCCCTGGCAGGGGAGGGTGGGGCGTCGTGTTTTCACGGCACCTGATCGCCAGTCAATTCAAGGCCTTACCCCCCCAATGAAGCTCCCCTTCACCCTCCCCTGGAGGGGGAGGGTCGGCGCGCAGCGCCGGGGTGGGGTGAACGTCGCGGGCGAGACCCGTGCCGGAGGCGAGACGCTCCCAACAAAAAACGCCGCGCACGAGGCCTCGTGCGCGGCGCTTTCATGGGAACACCCCAGGAGCGACCCGGCTCAGAGCCAGATCACCTCGCCGGTGGCGATGCTGTAATAGGCGGGCACGATCTTGACCGCGCCGCTCTTCACAGCCTTGGCGATGATCGACGAGCGCACCGTCAGGTTGTGCGCGGAGAGACTGGCGTTGGCGTAGGTCGCCGAAATGAGCAGGTCCTCCGGCTTGCTTTTTGCCGCCGCCTTCACCGCCGGCACGATCTGCTTGATCAGGCCGGGAAGATGGCCAGGCAGTTTCTCCTCGTGCTTGTAAACCTTGATCGCGGCGCTGACGGCGCCGCAGGCCGAATGGCCGAGCACGACGATCACCGGCGTCTTGAGCACCGCGACGCCGTATTCGAGGCTCGCGATGATGTCGTCGTCGGCGACGTTGCCGGCGACGCGGTTGACGAACAGGTCACCCGGGCCCTGGTCGAACACGAATTCCGGCGAAACGCGCGAATCGGCGCAGCTCAGAATGCCGGCGATCGGATATTGGGCCGCTTCGCGCGCGGCGCGGTCGGCGTTGAATTCCTTGAAGGTCGCCTTGCTCGCGACGTAGCGCGCATTGCCCTCCTTGAGGCGCATCAGCGCCGCGTCGGGCGAGATCGCGTTCGGCGCGGCCGCGAAAGCGGGGCGGAGCGACAAACCGAGGCCCGCCGGCGCGGCGAGGGCGGCCGCCGCGAGCATGCCGCCGCGCAGCAGCGCCCGGCGGGAAAGGTTATTCGGTTCACAGAGTTCGCACATCGTCAGCCATCTCCCTTTAGGCCCGGAACGCCCCGTTCGAGCGAAAGGAGCATTCACCGGCCGGGGCGGCCAAGACAAGAGGGCGCGCACGCCCAGGTGCGACGCAGCGTCTAATTCTCGCAGTCTTGAAATGGATTTGAGCACAGGGACGGGGCCGCGTCGGGACGCGTGCGCCCTCCTGTTTCAATGGAGACTTCAGGTTTGCGTGCCGCCCACCGTCATCGCGTCGATGCGCAGGGTCGGCTGGCCGACGCCGACCGGCACGCCCTGGCCTTCCTTGCCGCAGGTGCCGATGCCGGGGTCGAGGGCGAGATCGTTGCCGATCATGCGCACGCGGGTCAGCGCGTCCGGGCCGTTGCCGATCAGCATCGCGCCCTTGATCGGCTCCGCCACCTTGCCGTCGCGGATCCGGTAGGCCTCGGTGCAACTGAACACGAACTTGCCCGAGGTAATGTCGACCTGACCGCCGCCGAAGGCCACCGCATAGATGCCGTCGTGGACGCTCTCAAGGATCTCGCCCGGGGCCCGGTCGCCGGCCAGCATGTAGGTGTTGGTCATGCGCGGCATCGGGATGTGGGCATAGGATTCGCGCCGGCCGTTGCCGGTCGGGCGCACGCCCATCAGCCGCGCGTTCTGGCGATCCTGCATGTAGCCGACGAGGATGCCGTCCTCGATCAGGGTGGTGCAGTTCGTCGGTGTGCCTTCGTCGTCCACCGTGAGCGAGCCGCGCTGGCCGGCGAGCGTGCCGTCGTCGACGATGGTGACGCCCGGCGAGGCGACGCGCTGACCCATCAGGCCGGCGAAGGCGGACGTCTTCTTGCGGTTGAAGTCGCCCTCGAGGCCGTGGCCGATCGCCTCGTGGAGCAGAATGCCGGGCCAGCCGGGGCCGAGCACGATGTCGAACGTGCCGGCGGGGGCGGGCACCGCTTCGAGGTTCACGAGCGCCTGCCGCAGCGCCTCGTCGACGGCGCCCTGCCAGGATTCCGGCGTGATGAAGCGGGCGAAGCCTTCGCGGCCGCCGAGGCCGTAGGAGCCGGTCTCTTGGCGGTCGCCGTCGCCGGCGACGATCGAGACGTTGAAGCGCACCAATGGGCGGATGTCACGGACGCGGTGGCCGTCGGCCCGCACGATCTCGATCGATTGCCACGAGCCGGCGAGCGAGACGCTGACCTGGCGCACCCGCGGGTCGCGAGCGCGGGCGAAGGCGTCGATCTCGGCGAGCAGCGCCACCTTGTCGGCGAACGGCTCGGCGATGAGCGGATTGTCGGGAGCGTAGAGGCGGGCGTTGGTGCCGCTGGGGCCTCCGCGTAGGTGCCGGAGTGTCCGCGTTTCACGGCGCCGACGGCCGCGGCCGCACGGGCGAGCGCGGCTTCCGACAGCTCGCCCGAATGGGCATAGCCCGCCGCCTCGCCGGCGACGGCGCGCAGGCCGAAGCCTTCGCTCGTGTTGTAGGCGGCGGATTTCAGCCGGCCGTTGTCGAACAGGAGCGATTCGCTCTGCCGGCTTTCGACGTACAATTCGCCGTCGTCGGCGCCGTCGAGCGCCTCCGCGATGATGGCGCGGGCGCGGGCGGTGTCGAGACCGGCCCGGGCGAGCAGGTCGTCGGCGACGGCGGTGTGCGCCTCGGCGGGCGCGGGAGTGGCATCGGTCATCGTGGGACCCTTTCCGCACCGGGCTGCGGACCCGCTTTTCGGCGGTCTCGCGGGCGCGGCGCTTCGCATGCAGCAAACATAGGCCGAAAGGCAGCGGGCGGAAGGGGCGGCGCGGGGCCGCGCGCGCAAACCGCCCTCAATAGAGCTCGGCGCGGTAGCTCGCGACGAGCTCCTCCTCGGTGAAGTCGATGTCCTTCATGAGGGTGTGGTCGCGCAGCACCTCGGCGAGCGGCGGGAGCTCCCCGGGCTTCACCCAGCTTTCCGGCTCCCAGAGCCGCGAGCGCAGGCTCGCCTTGCCGCACTGGATGTAGGCTTCGGCGACGGTGACGACGATCACCGTGCGCGGCGTCTTGCCGTCCGTCTCGAAGCGGGCGCGCAGGTCGTCGTCGTCGCGCACCTCGGCCGTGCCGTTGACGCGCAGCGTCTCGCGCACGCCCGGCAGCAGGAACAGGAGGCCGATCGCCGGATCGTGGATCAGGTTGTGCAGGGTATCGAGGCGGCGGTTGCCGGGCCAATCCGGCAGCATCAGCCGCTTGTCGTCGAGCACGATCACGCCGCCGGGGGCGTCGCCGCGCGGGGTCGCGTCGCACAGGCCGTCGGCGCCCCGGGTCGCGATCACGTAAAAGGGCGAGCGGGCGAGCAGGGTGCGGCAATGCTTGTCGAGCCGCCTCACGACCTTGTCGAGCACGATCTGGCTCGGCTCGCCGTAGATCGCCTGAAGCGTCGCCGAATCGGTGATGCGCGCCATCGTCCCGTCTCCGCGCCGCTGGGGAAGTCGTGGAAGAGGATCAGGGCAGGGCGTCGAAGCCCTCGCCGAAGCCGTTCAGCGACACCGGGATGCCGATGCCTTCCTCGGGCGTCTCGAAGATGATGAAGGTCGCGGTCTTGCCGTTGCGCAACTGGTCCATCAGCTTGTCGTCGAGGGTGACCTCGGCCATGCAGCCGTTCGGCAGGCAGCGCACGAAGCCGGCGCGCCCCTGGTCCTTGTTGTCGATGTTGAGGCCGAGCCCGTAGGGCAGAAACACGCCGAGCGGCGCCAAAACGCGCAGGATGCGGCCCTTCTTGTCGGCGGTGTTGAGGGCGAAGACGCTGAGCCCGACATATTCGCGATCGGCGGCGGCGACCGCCTGGGCGAGGGCGCATTGTTCGGTCTTGGCACCCGGCAGGTTGTCGCAGCGGATCTGCCAATCGCCATGGACGGATTTCACGGTGCCCTGGGCGCCCGCGGTGCCGGCGGTGGCGACGAGAAGGGGGAGGAAGAGCGCGGCAATCCGGAACAGGCGCGACGTCGAACGGAACAAGGCTTTTCTCCGCGGGAACCTCGAAGCCGGCGCGGATGCGCCCGGTGCGGCTTCGGGGTCGCTTCAACCAAGAGCAGGGCGATTCTGTGACTTGCCTGCGCGAAGCAGGGGAAGCCAGCAAAGGGACCGAGCCGACACTGCCTTATCCGGGCGCGGCGGAAAAGAGAGCGGCGCCCCGTTGCGGGTGATTCTTCGCCTGCGGGCGCGCATCGCGGGGGCCGGTACGTCACCGATCACCCTGCGACTTGCCGGCGATCCGCGGCCCCTAGGTCCATGCGCCGCACCGTCGAGAACCGTTCCAATCGTTGCGGGTACGGAAATTGTGTGATTTCTCTGACGGAAAGCGCAGGATTTCGGACTGCGTCGCGGTGACGCTTTTTTCGTCCGACGGCCTGCGCCATAAAGAGAAGTGTGAGGAACGTCCGGAGTCCCGTCAAACGGGTGCTTCGGCCCGAAAGCGGCAGATCCGAGCGAACTCGGACGAAAGACCGCGGGCCACAATGCGGAGTTCGGGGCGGTCGCGGGGAACGCGCGTCGCCGTCTCGCCGTATATGCGCGGTCCGCCCGCTGCTTTCGCGGAACTGAATGACGCTTGGGTGGAAGCGGCCTTGCCGGCCCGGGGACTGAAGGAGCACCGCGTGACGTACTTTCGGGTGAGGGCCTCTTCGACGGAACAGACGCGCACGGCGCGGTCGTGGTCGGCCGGACGGGCCGTCGCGGCCCTCGCGGGTGCCGCCGCCTTCCTTTCGGCAGCGCCGGCCTTCGCGGTCGTCGGCCAGCCGGAAGCCTGGGAAATGACGCTGCAGCCGGCCGGCAGCGAGGTGATGTCCTCGATTCGCTGGTTCGGCGACTTCACCTTGGTGATCATCACGCTGATCGTGATCCTGGTCGCCGGCCTCCTCGCGGTCTGCATCGTCAAGTTCAACGCGAAGGCCAACCCGACGCCGGCGCGCACTTCGCACAACACACTGATCGAGGTGATCTGGACGGTCGGTCCGATCCTCGTCCTCGTGATGATCGCGATCCCGTCGTTCCGCCTCCTCTACCAGGAGCTCGATCTGCCGCCGGCGGATCTCACCCTCAAGGTGACCGGCTACCAGTGGTACTGGGGCTACGAATATCCCGACCAGAAGTACGCCGGCATCCAGTTCGACTCGTACATGCTGAGCGACGACGACCGGAAGGCGCGGATGGCGCAGTACAAGCTCGACGACACCCAGGCGCCGCGCCTGCTCACCGTCGACAACGAGGTCGTCGTGCCGGTCGGCAAGAACATCCGCGTCCAGGTGACCGGCGCCGACGTGATCCACTCGTTCGCCCTGCCGGCCTTCGGCGTGAAGATCGACGCCATCCCCGGCCGCCTCAACGAAACGTGGTTCAAGGCCGAGCGGCCCGGCACCTATTATGGTCAGTGCTCGGAACTCTGCGGCACCAACCATGCCTTCATGCCGATCGCGATCCGCGCCGTCCCCGAAGACCAGTTCGAGAAGTGGGCGGAAGCGGCGAAGAGCGACATCGGCAAGGCGAACGCGCTCCTGTTCGCGATGGACAATGGGGCGGGCGCGACCAAGACGGTGGCCGACGCCCAGTGACGGCGCGCGCGTGATGGAACCTCCGGCGCGGGCGTGAACCGCCCCTGCCGGGACCCGGACGAGACAATCGGAGCCGCCCCAGTGCGACGGCCCGCGAAGAAGAGCCTCGAAGGAGCCGAGCGATGGCCAGCAGCGTAGCCCATGCGGCACACGACCACCCGACCGGGTGGCGGCGCTACGTCTATTCGACCAACCACAAGGACATCGGCACGATGTACCTGATCTTCGCGATCTTCGCGGGGATCGTGGGTGGCATCCTGTCGATCGCGATGCGTGCCGAGCTCCAGGAGCCCGGCTTGCAGTTCTTCACCAATCCGTGGACCTTCAACGCCTTCGTGACCGCCCACGGGCTCATCATGATCTTCTTCATGGTGATGCCGGCGATGATCGGCGGCTTCGCCAACTGGTTCGTGCCGCTCATGATCGGCGCGCCGGACATGGCCTTCCCGCGGATGAACAACATCTCGTTCTGGCTGCTGCCGCCGGCCTTCCTGCTCCTCATCCTCTCGATGTTCGTCGAGGGCGGTCCCGGCTCCAACGGCGTCGGCGGCGGCTGGACGATCTATCCGCCGCTCTCGACCGTCGGCACGCCCGGCCCGGCGATGGACTTCGCGATCCTCGGCCTCCACCTCGCCGGCGCCTCGTCGATCCTCGGCGCGATCAACTTCATCACCACCATCTTCAACATGCGCGCCCCGGGCATGACGCTGCACAAGATGCCGCTGTTCGCCTGGGCGGTGCTGGTGACCGCGTTCCTTCTCCTGCTCTCGCTGCCGGTGCTCGCGGGCGCGATCACCATGCTGCTGACCGACCGCAATTTCGGCACCAGCTTCTTCGCGCCGGAGGGCGGCGGAGATCCGGTGCTGTTCCAGCATCTGTTCTGGTTCTTCGGCCACCCGGAGGTCTACATCCTCATCCTTCCGGGCTTCGGCATCATTTCCCACATCATCTCGACGTTCTCGCGCAAGCCAATCTTCGGCTATATCGGCATGGCCTACGCCATGGTCGCGATCGGCGTGGTCGGCTTCGTCGTGTGGGCCCATCACATGTACACGGTCGGCCTGTCGTCCGACACGCAGGCCTACTTCGTGTTCGCCACCATGGTGATCGCGGTGCCGACGGGCGTGAAGGTGTTCTCCTGGATCGCCACCATGTGGGGCGGCTCCATCGAGTTCCGCGCGCCGATGCTGTGGGCGATCGGCTTCATCTTCCTCTTCACCGTCGGCGGCGTCACGGGCGTGCAGCTCGCCAATGCCGGCCTCGACCGCGTGCTCCAGGACACCTACTTCGTCGTCGCGCACTTCCACTATGTGCTGTCGCTCGGCGCCGTCTTCGCCATCTTCGCGGGCTGGTATTATTGGTTCCCGAAGATGTTCGGCTACATGTACAACGAGACCATCGCCAAGACGCACTTCTGGGTCACCTTCGTCGGCGTCAATCTGATCTTCTTCCCGCAGCACTTCCTGGGTCTGTCGGGGATGCCGCGGCGTTATGTCGACTATCCGGATGCGTTCGCCGGATGGAACTTCGTGTCCTCGATCGGGTCCTATATCTCCGGCGTCGGCGTGCTGATCTTCCTCTACGGCATCTTCGAGGCGTTCGCGCGCAAGCGCGTCGCCGGCAACAATCCGTGGGGACCGGGTGCGACCACCCTCGAGTGGACCCTGTCCTCGCCGCCGCCGTTCCATCAGTTCGAGACGCTGCCGCGCATCAAGTGAGCGGCTGCTCTGGACAGGGCGATGGCGATCCGGCATCGGAAGGAGAACGAGCGGCCGGGCGGCGTCCGGCCGCTCGTTGCTCCTCGGAAGCCGCTCGGGGCTTCCTGCGCGAAGGTCCTTCCGCGTGACGCGCGGAACGGTTGAGGGTTTGAGACGCGAATGGCTCTGATCGATCAGACGGGCGAACCCGGCGAAGACGCGTTCCTGGCGGTGGAGACCGCGACGGTCGGCGATTTCGTCGCGCTCTTGAAGCCGCGGGTGATGTCGCTCGTGGTGTTCACCGCGCTCGTCGGCATCATGATCGCGCCCGGCAGCATCCATCCGGTGCTCGCCGTGGTCGCGCTCGCGCTCATCGCCATCGGGGCCGGTGCCTCGGGTGCGCTCAACATGTGGTACGACGCCGACATCGATGCCGTGATGTCGCGCACCCGCGGCCGTCCGATTCCCGCGGGGCGGGTCGATCCGGAGACGGCGCGCGATTTCGGCATGGCGCTGTCGTGCGCCTCGGTCGTGATGCTCGGCCTCTTCGTCAACGTCCTGTCGGCGGCGCTGCTCGCCTTCACGATCTTCTTCTATGTCGTGGTCTACACGATGTGGCTGAAGCGCCGCACGCCGCAGAACATCGTCATCGGCGGGGCCGCCGGCGCGCTGCCCCGGTGATCGGCTGGGCGGCGGTGACCGGCCACGTCGCGCTCGAGCCGATGGTGCTCTTTCTCATCACCTTCCTCTGGACGCCGCCGCATTTCTGGGCGCTGGCGCTCATCAAGTCGGGCGATTACGAGCGGGCCGGCGTGCCGATGCTGCCGGTCGTCGCCGGCGACAAGGCGACGCGGCGCCAGATCCTGCTCTATTCGCTGGTGCTCGCGCCGGTCGGCGTGCTGCCCGCGATCATGGGCTTCGGCGGGATCGCTTATGCCGTGACGTCGGTGGCGCTCGGCACCGTGTTCGTCGCCCTCGCGATTGCGGTGTGGCGGGCGAAGCCCGAGGCGCGCAACCGCGCGGCCGGCCGCCTGTTCGGCTTCTCGCTCGTGTACCTGTTCCTGCTGTTCGCCGTGCTGCTCGGCGAGCGTGTGCTGTCCGGCGTCACTCTCGCGGGACTTTCTCCGATATGAGCGCCGCCGCCGGGACGGACATCGCGAGGGACGGGATGGCTGACGACCAGAAGGCCGACGAAGACGGAATCCGGCTCACGCCGGCACAGTTGCGCCGCCGCCGGGCCCGCTCTCTCGCGATCGCGCTGGTGCTCGGCGGGCTCGTGATCCTGTTCTACGTCGTCACCATCGTGAAACTGGGCGGCAACGTCCTCAATCGACCGATGTGAGCGTCATGACCGAACCGCGCGCACCGCAGACGGACCCGAGCGACCTCGATGCGCCGGAGGCGGTGCGGGCGGAACGGCCGCGGACGTTTACGAACGGCGTCATCGCGATGCTGTGCGGGCTGTTCGTGGTGACGATGGTGGGGGCCGCCTTCGCCGCGGTGCCGCTCTACCGCATGTTCTGCCAGGTCACCGGCTTCGGCGGCACGCCGAGCCGGGTCGAGAGCCAGGCCGGCATCGTGCCGATCGACCGCAAGATCAACGTGCGCTTCGACGCCAACGTCTCCGGCGGGCTGCATTGGCGCTTCGCGCCGGAGGTCGAGCAGGTCACGCTGCGCATGGGCGACGTCGCCACCGTCCAGTTCGTCGCCGAAAATCTGACCGACAAGACCATCACGGCGACGTCGACCTTCAACGTCACCCCGACGGTGTCGGGCGGCTACTTCTCCAAGATCACCTGCTTCTGCTTCACCGAGCAGACCCTGAAGCCGCATCAGAAGGTGGAACTTCCGGTCGTGTTCTACGTCGATCCGGCGATGGACAAGGACCAGGACGCCGCCTCGGTGCGCGACATCACGCTGTCCTACACCTTCTTCCCGACGGCTGCGTCAACGAAGCCCGTCGCCGCCGAGGAGGCGGGGCGTGGCACGGACGGAAAGAGCTGATACAACTTTAGAGACGGACGAGATTTCCGCCGGCGGGGAAGCCGGACGGAGCGGCGGGACGAAGCCCGCGGATGCAGTCCACTCGGGACCGGCATAATACCGGCCCGGTGCGGAGAAGAACGATAACGAGGTCTTCCGGCGCCAATGGCGCAACGGGGCAGATCGGGGACGAGACCATGGCCGAGGCGCACGCGCACACGAAGAACCACGATTATCATCTGGTCAATCCGAGCCCGTGGCCGGCGCTCGGCTCGCTCGGCGCCTTCCTGATGGCGTTCGGCGGCATCGCCCTGATGCGCTGGCTGAACAAGCAGGACCTGGTGATCGGCGGCATCGACACCGGCGGCTGGGGCATCTTCGCGGTCGGCCTCGCGATCGTGCTCTACACCATGTACGGCTGGTGGGGCGACACCATCCGCGAGGGGCTCGAAGGCTACCACACCCGCGTGGTGGACCTGCACCTGCGCTACGGCATGATCCTGTTCATCGCCTCCGAGGTGATGTTCTTCGTCGCCTGGTTCTGGGCCTATTTCAACGTCGCCCTGTTCCCGCAGTCGGCGCCGGAGGTGGTGCGCGACGCCTTCACCGGCGGCGTCTGGCCGCCGAAAGGGATCGAGACCTTCGATCCGTGGCACCTGCCGCTCCTCAACACGCTGATCCTGCTGACCTCCGGCACCACGGTGACGTGGGCGCACCACGCCATCCTGCACGACGACCGCAAGGGCCTGAAATGGGGCCTCGCTCTCACCGTCATGCTCGGCATGATGTTCACGGCCTGTCAGGCGCTCGAATATAGCGAGGCGACGTTCGCCTTCTCCGGCAACATCTACGGCTCGACCTTCTTCATGGCGACGGGCTTCCACGGCTTCCACGTCATCGTCGGCACCATCTTCCTCGCGGTCTGCCTGATCCGCGCGCTGAAGGGGCAGTTCACGTCGAAGGCGCATTTCGGCCTCGAGGCGGCGGCCTGGTACTGGCACTTCGTCGACGTGGTGTGGCTGTTCCTGTTCGCCTGCATCTACGTGTGGGGCCAGAGCCCCATGACGCACTGAGGCTGAAGCACTGAGGCTGACCCGCTGAGGCTCGTCCGCTGAGGAAGACGTACTAAGGCCGGGCGGCTCGATCCGCCCGTGCCGCATCCGGCCCGACGGTCCGAGGCGTTTCGTGACGAGCGCCGCGGAGGAGGGCCCCAGGGTCCGAGGGCGGAAGTCCCCGCGTTGCCCGTCTGGCAAGGCCCGAGGAGGGCATATGGACACCTCCGCCACACCGTCCGATGCGCCGGGAGCCGGCCGGCGCCGCCCGAGCTCGTCCGACACCGCGCTCTACGCCCCGCTCTCGCCGATGGCGACCGGGCTCGCCTGCCGCTGCCCGCGCTGCGGCGGCGGGCCGCTGTTCAAGGGCTTCCTCGAAACCGCGCCCGGCTGCCGCGCCTGCGGCCTCGATTATGCGTTCATCGATGCCGGCGACGGCCCGGCGGTGTTCGTGATCATGATCGTCGGCTTCATCGTGGTCGGGCTCGCGCTCGTCACGGAGATCGCGTTCCAGCCGCCGATCTGGGTCCACATGGTGTTGTGGCTGCCGCTCACCCTGATCCTGTCGCTCGGCCTGCTCAGGCCGTTCAAGGGCGTGCTCATCGCCATGCAATATCACCACAAGGCCGCCGAAGGGCAGCTTGAGGCCGGGTCCGGGGCGGAGCCACCCGCCGGTCCCTCCCAGGGCGCGTGAGGGGCGGCGCGAGCATGGTGGCCGTCGCCGCGACCGGGCGGATCCGCTCCGTCATCGTGCCCATCCTGTTCGCCGTGGTCGGCTGCGCCATCCTGGTCTCGCTCGGCTTCTGGCAACTGCACCGCCTCGCCTGGAAGGAAGCGCTGATCCACGCCGTCGAGACGCGCATCGGGGCGCCGGCGGTGCCCGCGCCCGGCCCCGAGATGTGGCAGCCCTTCGACATCGACCGCTTCGATTATCAGCACGTCGCGCTGCGCGGCCGCTTCGGCACCGACGAGGTCCACGTCTACACCGTGCTCTCCGACCCTCACGGGAGCCTGAGCGGGCAGGGCTATTGGATCGTCACGCCGTTCGTCACCGACGGCGGCTGGCGGGTCTTCGTCAATCGCGGGTTCGTGCCGGGCGACGGCAAGGGACCGGCCGCCTATCCGCCGCCGCCGCCCGGTGACGTCGCCCTCGACGGCGTTCTGCGCGGCGCCGAGCAGGCCGGGACCTTCACGCCGAAGGCGAGCCCTGAGACGCGCCTCTTCTTCGTCCGCGATCCGGTCGAGATCTCGGCCGCGCTCGGGCTCAAGGACCGGCCGGTCGCGCCCTATACCGTCGATGCGACGAGCGCCTTCACCCCGCCGGGGGGCGTTCCCCAGGCGGGCGAGACGCGGACGATCTTCCCGAACAGCCACCTGCAATATGCGCTGACCTGGTTCGGCCTCGCCATCGGCCTCGTCGGCGTCATGGTGGCGTTCGTCTGGCGCCGGCTGCACGGCACGACCTGACCCGCGCCCTCAAAATCGCCGGAGCACAATTGTCCGTGCCTGGACGCGCCGGGCTTGCGGGCGGAGAATGATCGCCCGCCTCCCGGTCGGTCACGCCTTGGATGAGACAATCATGGATTATGTGAAGTTCGGCTCCACGGGCCTCGAAGTCTCGCGCCTCTGCCTCGGCTGCATGACCTACGGCGAGCCGGATCGGGGCAACCATGCCTGGACCCTGACCGAAGAGGCGAGCCGCCCGCTGATCCGGCAGGCGCTCGAACTCGGCATCAATTTCCTCGACACCGCCAACGTCTATTCGGACGGCACGTCGGAGGAGATCGTCGGCCGCGCGATCAAGGATTTCGCCCGCCGCGACGAGATCGTGCTCGCAACCAAGGTGTTCAGCCGCATGCGGCCGGGCCCGAACGGCGCCGGGCTGTCGCGCAAGGCGATCTTCGCCGAGATCGACGCGAGCCTGCGGCGGCTCGGCACCGATTATGTCGATCTCTACCAGATCCACCGCTGGGACCCGGAAACGCCGATCGAGGAGACGCTGGAGGCGCTCCACGATGTCGTGAGGGCGGGCAAGGCGCTCTATGTCGGCGCTTCGTCGATGTATGCGTGGCAATTCTCCAAGGCGCTCTACGTCGCCCGGCTCAACGGCTGGACGCCCTTCGTCAGCATGCAGAACCACCTCAATCTCCTCAACCGCGAGGAGGAGCGTGAGATGCTGCCGCTGTGCGCCGATCGCGGCATCGCCGTGATCCCGTGGAGTCCGCTCGCCCGCGGCCGGCTCACCCGCGATTGGAACGAGACGAGCGAGCGCCAGGAGACCGACCAGTTCGGCAAGACGCTCTATCCGCAGCTCGAGTCCGACCGGGAGATCGTCGCCGCCGTCGGCCGCATCGCGGCGGCGCGCGGCGTGCCGCGGGCGCAAGTCGCGCTCGCGTGGCTCGCGCAGAAGCCCGGCGTGACCGCCCCCATCATCGGCGCCTCGAAGCCGCACCACCTGACCGACGCGGTGGCGGCGCTGTCGCTCGGCCTCACCGCGGACGAGATCGCCGCGCTCGAAGCGCCGTACGGGCCCCACGCCGTGGCCGGCTTCGATTGAGGCGCCCCCGGGCGCACAAAGAAAAACGCCGCCGGGCGGACCGGCGGCGTTTTCATTCGGATCTTTAGTGCCGGCTCAGAGCGCGGCGATGAGCGCGGCGGCGCCGGACACGGTCGCCTGGCCTGGCTGCTCTTCGATGTTGAGCACTTCGACGACGCCGTCGTTCACCACCATCGAGTAGCGCTGCGAGCGCACGCCCATGCCGAAGCCCGAGGCGTCGAGGTCGAGGCCGGTCGCCTTGGTGAACTCGGCGCTGCCGTCGGCGAGGAAGGTGATCTTGCCCTCGGCGCCGGTCGCCTTCGCCCAGGCGTCCATGACGAACACGTCGTTGACCGAGATGACCGCGATCTCGTCGATGCCGCGTGACTTGATGTCGTCGGCGTTATCGAGGAAGCCCGGCAGGTGGTTGCGGTGGCAGGTCGGGGTGAAGGCGCCGGGCACGGCGAACAGCACCACGCGGCGCCCTGCGAAGAGGTCCGCGCTCTTGATCTCCGTCGGGCCGTCCGGGCCCATCGTCTTGAAGGTCGCGTCGGGAAGCTTGTGGCCGGCTTCGATGGGCATGATCCGTCTCCTCGGTGGCGGCGCGGAAAGCACGCGGGCGCGCCCGACTAGATAGGAGATCGGGCGCGCGGCGTCGAGCCGGAGCGGGCCGCGTCCGCGTCTAGTTCGAGACCGGAAGCCTCGCCGTCACGGCCCGGTCGCCGTTGACCAAAGTGAGCGACAAGGGCCCCGGCGCCGGCTTGCCCGCCGCGTCCGTCACCTTGACGCGCCAGGTCGCGGTGCTGCCGGCATGCGACACCGCCTTGGGCAGGCCCGCATAGAGCCCGGCCGGGGCGTCGGCGAAGAGGTCGGCGGCGGCCGACGGATCGGCGAGCTGCGCGGTGACGTCGATCTCGGCCGGCGCGTCCGCCGCCCGCTTCGCCGAGACGAGGGCGAGGCCGCCGGCGGGGGAGGGGACCGGCACCCGCGCCCGGGCGGCGGCGATGAGGCCGGCGGTCTCGGCATCGCGCGGCGTCGCGGCCGAGACGGAGAGCTTCACCTCGCCTTCGACCGGCACGCAGATCTTGTTGCAGACGCCGAGCGAGACCGTGGCCGACACGCTGAGCGGCAGCGACGGGTCGGCGAGGGTCGCCCGGATCGGGAACACCACGGGCGCGGTGTAGCCGATCACGGTGGAGCCGGCCTCGTCGAAGCGCGCCGGGACGGGGAATTCGACGTCGGCCGCGCCGAGATTGAGCGAGCCCGCAAATGTGATCTCGGGCGGAATGCCGGCTTCGCCCGGATTGCGCCAATAGGTGGCCCAGCCCGGCTCGAGAGCGATCTCGAGCCCGAGCCAGACGGTGCCGTCGGTGGACGGCGGGCCGCCCTCGGCGATCAGGCGGACGCGG
Source organism: Segnochrobactrum spirostomi (assembly GCF_009600605.1). Taxonomy (GTDB): domain Bacteria; phylum Pseudomonadota; class Alphaproteobacteria; order Rhizobiales; family Segnochrobactraceae; genus Segnochrobactrum; species Segnochrobactrum spirostomi. The sequence goes on from NZ_VWNA01000001.1 coordinate 3,298,157, forward strand.
CCGCCGGTGATCTCCATCCAGCGCCCGGCCGTCGCCGCGCGCGCCTGATCGCCGGCTGTCGCGAGGGCTGCGAGCAGCATCGATCCGATCAGGAGGACGAGCCGCCTCGGTGCGAATCGGACGGCGCTCGATGCCATGTCGTTCTCCCTCACATCGGCGCCATTTCCCTTGTCGGGGAGGGCACGCCCCCCTCGACGCTCGCCTCGGGCCGACCTAATCTCACATTGAGACCGAGCGAAGGCGAGCCGGCCTGCGCTCGAAGCGGGCGCCGAGCCGCCGGGACGAGACGTGATGATCCGGGCCGCGAGCTTTCTGGACGGGCAGCTTCTGATCGCCATGCCGGGCATGGAGGACGAGCGCTTCGCGCGCAGCGTCGTCTATATCTGCGCCCATTCCTCGGACGGGGCGATGGGCATCATCGTCAACAAGCCGGTCGACGACATCTCCTTCCCCGACCTCCTCGAACAGCTCGAGATCGTGTCGGGGGACGACGAGATCCGCCTGCCGCCAAAGGCGAAGACGATGCGGGTCCACCGCGGCGGGCCGGTCGAGACGGGGCGCGGCTTCGTGCTTCATTCCGACGATTACCGCACCGAGAACGCCACCCTGCCGATCGACGACGGCGTCTGCCTGACGGCGACCATCGATATCCTCAGGGCGATCGTGGAGAACCGCGGGCCGGCCCGCGCACTGCTCGCGCTCGGCTATGCCGGCTGGGCGCCGGGGCAGCTCGAGGGTGAGATTCTCGCCAACGGATGGCTCACCTGCGCCGCCGACCCCGATCTGGTATTCGACGGCGACCTCGAAACCAAGTATGACCGGGCGCTTCTGAAGCTCGGCATCGCCCCCGGCATGCTGTCCCGCGAAAGCGGGCACGCATGACGGCGCCGTCTCCCGCGCCGCTTGCGGCGGGAGCATGGCGCCGATAGGATCGCGCTTCACCGAACAACGACGACGTCAAGGTCAAGGACGCGCGCGGTTGCGTTATGTGAGCACTCGCGGGCAAGCGCCCGCTCTCGGATTCCTCGATGTTCTGGTTGCCGGCCTCGCCCGTGACGGCGGTCTCTATGTTCCGGAGACCTGGCCGACGCTCGCCGATGTCGAGATCGCGGATTTTGCCGGCCGCCCCTATGCCGAGGTCGCCCATGCGGTGATCCGCCGTTTCGTCGACGGCGAGATCGAGGATGCCGCGCTCTACGAGATGATCGAGGCGGCCTATGCCGGTTTCGGTCATCGCGCCGTCGCGCCGCTCGTCCAGATCGGCCCCGGCCACTTCCTGCTCGAACTGTTCCACGGGCCGACGCTCGCCTTCAAGGACGTGGCGATGCAGTTGCTCGCCCGCCTGATGGAGCACGCGCTCGCCCGCACCGGCGCGGCGGCGACCATCATCGGCGCCACCTCCGGCGACACCGGCGCCTCGGCGATCGAGGCGTTCCGCGGCCGCGCCGGCGTCGATGTCGTTATCCTGTTCCCCGAGGGCCGCGTCTCGCCGGTGCAGCAGCGCCAGATGACGACGGTCGCCGACGCCAACGTCCATGCGCTGGCGCTCGCCGGCACCTTCGACGACGCGCAGGCCATCGTGAAGGGCCTCTTCAACGATCACGCCTTCCGCGACCGCACCGCGCTCGCCGGCGTCAACTCGATCAACTGGGCCCGCATCGTCGCCCAGGTCGTCTATTATTTCACCGCCGCCGTGGCGCTCGGCGCGCCGCACCGGCCGGTCTCCTTCACCGTGCCGACCGGCAATTTCGGCGACATCTTCGCGGGCTACGTCGCGAAGCGCATGGGCCTGCCGATCGCCGCGCTCAACGTCGCAACGAACGTCAACGACATCCTCGCCCGCACCCTGGAGACGGGGCGCTACGAGGTCCGCGGCGTCACCCCCTCGACCTCGCCGTCGATGGACATCCAGGTCTCGTCGAACTTCGAGCGGCTCTTGTTCGAGGCGCTCGGCCGGGATGGCGCCGCGGTGCGCGGCCTGATGGGCAGCCTGTCCCAATCGGGCGCCTTCACGGTGCCGCCGGCGGCGTTCGCCGACATCCGCGCCGCCTTCGGGGCCGGGCGCTGCGATATCGAGGGCACGCGCGACACGATCGCCCGGGTGCTCGCCGAGACCGGCACCCTCATCGACCCGCACACCGCCGTCGGTGTCGCGGTCGCCGAGCGGCTGATCGACCGTTCGGTGCCCATGGTTACGCTGGCGACCGCCCATCCGGCGAAGTTCCCCGACGCCGTGTTCGAGGCGACCGGGGTGCGCCCCGCCTTGCCGCCGCGCCTCGCCGACCTCATGGAGCGGCCCGAGCGCGTGACGCGACTGCCGGCCGAACAGGCGGCAGTGGCCCGATTCATAGAGGCGCAGTCCCGCGCCGTTCGGGCGGAGGCCTGAGTTCATGTCCGTCACCATTTCCCGCCTCGCCAACGGCCTCACCGTCGTCACCGAGAAGATGCCGCACATCGAGAGCGCCGCCGTCGGCGTCTGGGTGGGGGCAGGGTCGCGCTCCGAAAACGAGCGCGAGCACGGCATATCCCATCTCCTCGAGCACATGGCCTTCAAGGGCACCAAGCGGCGCAACGCCCAGGAGATCGCCGAGGAGATCGAGGCGGTCGGCGGCGAGCTCAACGCCGCGACCTCGATCGAGAACACCTGCTATTATGCCCGCATCCTCGGCGACGACGTGCCGCTCGCCGTCGACATCCTCGGCGACATCCTGATCGAATCGGCGTTCGACGCCCAGGAGCTGAAGCGCGAGCAGCACGTTATCCTCCAGGAGATCGGCGCCGCGCACGATGCTCCCGAAGACTATGTCTTCGACCTGTTCCAGGAGGCCGCCTGGCCGGACCAGCCGATCGGCCGTCCGATCATGGGCACGCCGACGACGGTGAAGGGCTTCGGTCGCAAGGATCTCGCGAACTATCTCTCGACCCACTATCGCGGCCCCTCGACGGTGCTCGCGGCGGCGGGCGGGGTCGATCACGACGCGGTGGTCCGGCTCGCCGAGGAGCGGCTCGGCGGCTTCTCGCCCGAGGTCTCGCCGGTCGCCGGCGGGGCGGCCTATCGCGGCGGCGAGAAGCGCGAAGTGCGCGACCTGATGGAGGCGCAGATCGTGCTCGGCTTCGAGGGCCGGCGCTATTCCTCGCCCGATTATTATGCCTCGCAGATCCTCTCGGCCGTCCTCGGGGGCGGCATGGCCTCGCGCCTGTTCCAGGAGATCCGCGAGCGCCGCGGCCTGTGCTATTCGATCTATTCTTTCCATTGGGGCTTCTCCGACACCGGGCTGCTCGGCTTTCACGCCGCGACCGGGGCCGACGAGGTGCACGAGCTCGCCCAGGTGCTCATCGACGAACTCGCCCGCTCGGTCGAGGACATCGTGGATGCCGAGGTTGCCCGCGCCCGGGCGCAACTGCGCGCCTCGCTCCTCATGGCCCAGGAGAGCGCCGCGTCCCGCGCCAGCCAGCTCGCCCGCCAGATCCTGATCCACGGCCGGCCGCTGCCGGTGCGCGAGATCACGGCGAAGATCGACGCGGTGTCTGTCGCCGATGTCCGCCGTGTCGCCGAGGAGATCCTGACGGGGTCCGCCCCGACGATGACGGCGGTCGGCCCGGTCGCCGATCTCGCGCCGGTCGACGTGATTGCCGCCAAGTTGCGTAACGGCGCATCGCGGCACGTCCCGGCCTGAGGCGATGAAGGGGGCGGCGGTGTTCCTCCGCGCGATCCCCGGAACGGACCAGGGCCCGATTCTGCGCGGCGCCAACGTGTGGCTCCGCCCGCCCGCTTTGTCGGATTATCCGGCGTGGGCGGCGCTGCGGGCCGAAAGCCGCGCCTTTCTCGTGCCGTGGGAGCCGCTGTGGCCGTCCGACGACCTGTCGCGCGCCGCCTTCCGCCGCCGCCTGCGCCGTTATGCCAAGGATAGCCGCGAGGACACGGGCCATCCCTTCTTCGTGTTCCGTGAGGCGGACGGGGCGCTGGTTGGCGGCCTCTCGTTCGCCTATGTCCGGCGTGGCGTCACGCAAGCCGCCTCGCTCGGCTACTGGATCGGCGAACGCTATGCCCGCCGCGGCCTGATGAGCGACGCGGTACGCACCGCCCTCCAGCACGCCTTCGGCGGGTTGCGCCTCCACCGGGTGGAGGCGGCGTGCATTCCCCACAACGAGGCGTCGATCCGTCTCCTCGAAAAGGTCGGATTCCAGCGCGAGGGCTACGCCCGCCGTTATCTCTGCATCAACGGCGCCTGGCAGGACCACATCCTGTTCGCGGTGCTCGCAGACGACCGGCTTCCGGAGCCGCGGGCCGCCGAGGCCCGTGAACCCGCTCAGACCATCTGACGAACCAGACGTTCTTGCGAGACAGAGAAATTCTTGTGCACCTGTTTGCGGGCCGATACCTCTTTAAGCCTCTTCTTGGAGGCTTGCCTTTGCGTCTGGCCCATCTCACCGCGGTGAAACGGCTCCTGCTCGCGATCCTGACGCTCGTGACGGTGATGGCCGGCCACGAGGCGCGGGCGGTCGAGACGGTGACGATCCCGATCGACGCCGAGGCGATCAACCTCACCCGCAACATCATGTTCTACAACACCCCGACGGACCGGATCGCGGTGTCGACCGCGCCGGGGCCCGACGGGATCGTGCGGCGCATCGAGGTCCGCTCCTCGGACGGCAAGCCGGCGCGGTGGGGCGTCGTCGCCCTGTCGAACACGTCGGATCAGCAGATCGACCGCCTGATCGTCTCGCCCTATTACCGGCTCGTGAAGTCGCGGCTCGTCTGGCCGGATCTCGGCGAGAGCCACGTCCGTTCGATCACGCCGAGCCAGGGCTTCGCGCCGGAGCGCCAGCCGAGCGACGAGGCGGACGTGTTCCAGATCACCCTCGATCCGGGCACGGTCGTCACTCTCGTCTTCGAGATTTCCTCGCCGAAGCCGCCCCAGGTGACGCTCTGGGAGCCGAACGCCTACACCGCCAGCATCAACGCCTATTCGCTCTACAAGGGCATCGTGCTCGGCATTTCGGGCCTGCTCGCGATCGTGCTGACCATCGTGTTCGTGGTCAAAGGCACGTCGATGTTCCCGGCGACCGCTGCACTCGCCTGGGCGGTGCTGGCCTATGTCGCCGTCGATTTCTACTTCATCGACGACGTCCTCAACGTCAATCTGGCGAACGACCACCTCTATCGCGCGTGTAGCGAGGTCTTTCTCGCCTTCTCGTTGTTTTCGTTCCTCTACGCCTATCTCAATCTCGGACGCTGGCACATCCGCTACAGCCACGCGGCGATCGGCCTTCTCGTCCTGCTGCTCGGCCTGTTCGGCGTCGCCGTGCACGATCCGGAGATGGCGGCCGGTGTCGCCCGCATCGCGCTCGCGGTGATCGGGGCGATCGGCCTCGTCCTCATCGTCATCATGGCGATCCGCGGCTACGACCGCGCCATCATGCTGATCCCGACGTGGCTTCTGCTCGCGGCCTGGCTGGTCGGGGCGGGCTATGCGGTCTCCGGCGGCATCGTCAACGACATCGTGCAGCCGGCGCTCGCCGGCGGCCTCGTTCTCATCGTGCTCCTGATCGGCTTCACGGTGATGCAGCACGCCTTCGCGGGCGGCTCGGTGATGGGCGACGTCGCTGAAATGGAGCGCGCCGCCCTGGCGCTCACCGGCTCCGGCGATCCGGTGTGGGATTGGGACGTCGCACGCGACCGCATCTATACGAGCCGCGCGGCCGAGGAGAGTCTCGGGCTCGAGCCCGGTGCCCTCCAGGGATCGGCGATGGATTGGCTCTCGCTGATCCACCCGAACGACGCCGACCGCTTCCGCCTGGTGCTCGATTCGATCGTCGAGGAGCGCCGCGGCCGCATTTCCGAGACCTTCCGCCTGCGCGCCCATGATGGTCACTATGCCTGGGTGCACCTGCGGGCACGGCCGGTCGTCGGCGCCGACGGCGAGGTCATCCGCTGTATCGGCACCCTGCTCGACATCACCGACGAGCGCATCGCCCAGGAGCGCATGCTCCACGACGCCGTGCACGACAACCTGACCGGCCTGCCGAACCGCGAACTCGTGCTCGACCGGCTGGAGACCGCGATCATCCGCGCCCATGCGGAGACCACCCAGCGGCCCGTCGTGGTGGCGATCGGCGTCGATCGCTTCCAGACCGTCAACGACACCTACGGCCCGGCGATCGGCGATTCGGCGCTCCTCACCCTGGCGCGCCGCGTCCAGCGGCTCTTGAAGCCGATCGACACCCTGGCCCGCATCGGCGGCGACACCTTTGCGGTGATCGTGCTGTCGGCCCGGGAGGCGGCGGATATCTCGACCCTCACCGACGAAATCCGCCGTCAGGTCCGCACCCCGATCGCCTTCTCCGGCAACGAGATCAACCTTTCGGCCTCGATCGGCGTCGCCTTCGCCGATGGCGAGGTGCAGCCGGCGGCCGAACTCCTGCGCGATGCCGAACTCGCGATGGTCCACGCCAAGCGCCTCGGCGGCGATCGTGCGGCGAACTTCACGCCCGTGCTGCGCCGGCTCGCGAGCGAACTCTCGACCCTTGAAGGCGATCTCGGCCGCGCGCTGCACGCCGACGAGGTCAAAATCGAGTTCGCGCCGATCATCCGCCTCAAGGAGCGCAACCTCGCCGGGTTCGAGCTGATCCCGCGCTGGGAGCATCCGCGCCGGGGCAAGATCGATGCGGCGGCGACCCTCGAGATCGCCGAGCGCGCCGGCTTGGTGCGCGAACTCGGTCTGTTCATCATCGAGCGGGCGGTGCGACTCGTCGCCGAGTGGCAGGAGATGGCACCGGCCTCGGAAGAGCCGCTGTTCGCCTGGATCAACCTGCCGGGCCGCGGCCTCCTCAGCCAGAGCCTCGTCAACGACCTCAAGACCATCCTCGGCCGCGCCAACGTGCCGCCGGGTTCGCTCCGGATGGGCGTCTCCGAGGCGGCGGTGTCGGAGAATCCCGAACTCGCCCAACTCGTGCTCCAGCGCCTCCACGATGTCGGGGCAGGGCTCGCGCTCAACGATATCGGCGCCGATTGGTCGTCGGTGACGGTGCTGCACCGGGTGCCGTTCGACGCGCTGCGCATCCGCACCACGCGCCTCAAGACCGGCGGCGGGGGCTCGGCGGACGAACTCGCGCTGCTCAAGACCGCCGCGGCACTCGCCGAGAATGTCGGCGCGCACCTGCTCGTCAGCGGCGTCGAATCAGAAGGCGAGGCGGTGAAGCTGATGCAGATCGGCTGCGATTTCGCCCAGGGCCGCCTGTTCGGCCCGGTGCTCAACGCCGACGGCGCCCGCCGCTTCGTCGGCCGCGTGCTCGCCCTCGCGGGGGAATGAGGCCGCGACGTCTGTCGCCGTCGTGCGGCCGAGAGATCGGCCGCTCTTCCCTTCGCCCCGCTTGCGGGGAGAAGGTGGCGCGGAAGCGCCGGATGAGGGGGCGCTGCGGCGCCCTCATCATCAAGAAATATCCGGAAATATCTTGGGCTTAAGCCCCTCATCCGCCCCTTCGGGCACCTTCTCCCCGACGGGGAGAAGGGAGGGTGGCCGACTTGCGCCGGTGAGTGGATGGGGACCGCCTCGGTAGGCCCCCGTGCCCCTTACGGCACCACGATCCTGAGCGCGCGGCGGGCGGGAGTGATTTCCAAGGGCGTGCTGCCGAAGGTGTCGCCGTCGAGCTGGCAGGGCACCGGGCGGGCCGCGTCGAGCCGCACCATCTCGCGCACCTCGCGGACGACGACGTCGCCGGAGCGCTCGATGCGGCCGAACAGGAGCGTCGCGCCGAGCCGGATGATGGCGAATGGATCGTCGTGGCGCACCGCCATCAGATGCAGGGTCGGCTCGTGGACGTTGGCGGCCGGGCAGACCACGAACGGCCCGCCATAGCGGCTCGCATTGGTGACGACCGCGAGCCGGCAAGACAGCCGCTCGCCGTCGATCTCGACCTCGAGATCGGCGGTGCGCGGCTCCGACATGCGGCGGAACACGCCGGCGACGTAGGCAAGTTTGCCGAACCGCCGCTTCAGGTCGAAGGTCAGCGCGTGGACCACCGAGGCGTCGAAGCCGGAGGAGGCCATCAGCACGAACGGACGGCCGTTGGCGAGGCCGTAATGCAAGGGCTCGGCGCGTCCGGTCGCCACCACGTCGGCGAGCGCCTTCACCCGCTTCGGCAAGCCGAGCTCGTGGGCCAGAACATTCGCCGTGCCGAACGGGATGATGGCGAGCGCGGGCGGATTTTCGACCGCCTCGAAGCCGGCGATCGCCTCGTTGATCGAGCCGTCGCCGCCGGCGATCGCGAGGACGTCGGTGTCCGGCATGCCGGCCGCGCAGAGATCGGTGATCTCACCCGCCCGCCGCGTCAGGTGCAGCGAGACGGCGGCGCCGTGGCTGGCGATCGCCTCGACGAGGCGCCCGAGCGTGCGGGCACGGAAGCCGCCGGCGACGGGGTTGGCGAGGATCGTGATGCGGCGGGCGTTCAGGTGGCCTGCGTCCGCATCGGCGCCCCCGGTGCGCCCGGCGGTGCCGAGCGCTTCCGAGGACGGCATGCGTTCGAAGGCGGCCGAGCGGCTCATCCGACCTCGCTCGACACCGGTGCGCCCTTGCGGGCGGGCAGATAGGGGGCCATGCCGGCCCGGGCGAGCGCATCGACGCGCTCGTTGTCCACGTTGCCGGCGTGGCCCTTCACCCAATGCCAGGTGACCTGATGGGCCTTGCAGGCTTCGTCGAGGCGCTGCCACAGCTCGACATTCTTCACCGGCTTCTTGTCCGCGGTCTTCCAGCCGTTGCGCCGCCAGCCGGCGAGCCACGTCATGATGCCGTTGCGGACATATTGGCTGTCGGTGAAGAGATCGACGACCATCGGCCGCTTCAAGGCCTCGAGCGCGGTGATCGCCGCCGTCAGCTCCATGCGGTTGTTGGTGGTCAGCACCTCGCCGCCGGAGAGCTCGCGTTCGCGTCCCTGCCAGCGCAGAAGGGCCCCCCAGCCGCCGGGGCCGGGATTGCCGCTGCAGGCTCCATCCGTGTAGGCGACGACGCGCGTCGGATCGTCCAATCCCTGATCCTCTTCCTGGTCGTGGCCGCGCGCAGTGCCGGCGCGGCGGATGCCCGGTCGCCCCGACGGCGTCATGCCGTCTCGGTCAGACCATAATCGGACGCCTCGGCGACCGAACGGTGGAAGCGCAGCTTCCGGAAATATTCGAGCGGATCCTTCGGCACCACGAGCGCGCCGGGTGGGACGCGGAGCCAATCGTGTAGCCGGGTTAGCAGAAAGCGCATTGCCGCGCCGCGCGCAAGGAGTGGCAGTGCCGCCGTCTCCGCCGCTTCGAACGGCCGCACTCTCTGATAGGCCGCGAGCATTGCCCGGGCCTTGGTCACGTTGAAGGAAAAATCCGGCTCGAAGCACCACGCGTTGAGGCAGATCGCCACGTCGTAGGCGAAGAAGTCGTTGCAGGCGAAGTAGAAGTCGATGAGGCCGGAGAGCCGCTCGCCGAGGAAGAAGACGTTGTCGGGAAACAGGTCGGCGTGGATCACGCCGCCCGGCAGGTCGGCCGGCCACTCGGCTTCGATCGCCGCGATCTCGGCGGCGATCTCCGGTCCGAGGCCGGGCTGCACCTCGTCGGCGCGGTCGGCCGATTGGGCGAACAGAGGCGCCCAGGCCCGGTGGCCGAGGGCGTTCGGCCGCTTCAGCGCGAAATCGGCGCCGGCGACATGCAGGCGCGCGAGCGCCTCGCCGACCTCGGCGCAATGGCGCACCGTGGGCCGCCGCGGCCATACGCCGTCGAGGAAGGTGACGATCGAGGCGGGTCGTCCGGCGACTTCGGCGAGCGCGCGCCCGTCGCGGGTGCACACCGGCTGCGGGCAGGTGACGCCGCGTGCCGCGAGGTGTTCGAGGAGGCCGAGGAAGAACGGCAGATCGCGGGCGTCGACCCGCTTCTCATAGAGGGTCAGGATGAAGCGCCCGCCGGTCGTCTGGAGCAGGAAGTTCGAGTTCTCGACACCCTCGGCGATGCCCTTGAACGTGGTCGGCGTGCCGATGTCGTAGAGAGCCAGGAGGCGCGCCAGATCGTCGTCGGTCACCTCGGTATAGACGGCCATGAAAGGGCGCTCGCGGCAGCGCCGCGCGGGCAAGCGCGCGGCTCGGGGAAGATCTATTCGGCGGCGTTGTCGCGCAAAGCGCGCGGAACGGGGAAGGAGATCGTCTCCTCCGCGGTGCGGACCTCGTCGACCTTGACCTCGTAACGGGTGGCGAAGGCGTCGATGATCTCTTCGACCAGCACCTCCGGCGCCGACGCGCCCGCCGCGATGCCGAGCCGCGCGACGCCGGTGAAGTCGGCCCACACGATGTCGGCGGCGCGCTGGATCAGCACGGCGCGGGGGCAGCCCGCCCGCTCGGCCACTTCGCGCAGGCGCTGGGAGTTCGACGAGTTCGGCGCGCCGACGACGATCATCGCATCAACCCGCGGCGCCACCGCCTTCACCGCTTCCTGGCGGTTCGTCGTGGCGTAGCAGATGTCGTCCTTGTGGGGCGCGACGATGGTCGGGAAGCGCTCCTGGAGCACGCCGACGATCTCGCGGGTGTCGTCCACGGAGAGCGTCGTCTGTGTGATCCAGGCCAGGTTTTCGGCATCGCGCGGCGCAAAGGCACGGGCGTCGTCCACCGTTTCGACCAGCGAGACGGTGCCCGGGGGCAACTGGCCCATGGTGCCGACGACTTCCGGATGGCCCTTGTGGCCGATCAGCACGATCTCGCGGCCACGCCGATGGTGCAACTCGGCTTCCTTGTGGACCTTGGAGACGAGCGGGCAGGTGGCGTCGAGATAGAACATGTTGCGATGGCGCGCCGCCTCCGGCACCGCCTTCGGCACGCCGTGCGCGGAGAACACCACCGGCTGCTCGGTCGGCGGGATCTCGTCGAGCTCTTCGACGAAGACGGCGCCCTTCGCCTTCAGCCCCTCGACGACATATTTGTTGTGCACGATCTCGTGACGCACGTAGACCGGCGCGCCGAACCGCTCGAGCGCGAGTTCGACGATCTGGATCGCCCGATCCACGCCGGCGCAGAAGCCACGCGGGGCGCAGAGTTCGATGTCGAGGCGCGGCCGCGGCGCCGTCGGCACGGCTCCGGAGGCGGCTGAAGGATCGGCGGCACTCATTCCACGCGTTCCTGTGATGCGGTCCCGCGCCGGGCGCTCGCGATGGCGTTCCGCGGGCGCCGGCAACGCTCCGCTGCGACACGGCCGCCCTTTCCGTATAGAAAAGCCGGCGGTTTCGGGTGCGCGGACGTCGCGGGGCTGGCGCGCCGCTTCTGCGCGCAATAGAGGAATGAGGGGTGGCGAAGTCAAGGCAGCCGGGGCCGGATCGTGGGCGCCGCTGCCGAAAGATGGCCGTCGTGCCATCGCTTCGCCGGATTCGGAGGCCGGTGTTTCCGGACAGAACGGGAGGTCGTCGTCGATGGACTGCAATCGGATGGGCGGCGGTGCGGCGGGTCGGCCGCTGCGCAAAGGGACCATGGCCGGGCGCAAGGTGGCCGTAGCCGGGATCATGGTCGGCGCGCTGGCGCTCGGCGGTTGCAGCGGCTGGGGCTTCGGCCCGAACGGCGGCGAGGCGGGCGATTCGCCGGCGGAAAGCGGGCTCGGCAAATTCTTCCGCGGCACCTTCGCGGCGCCGAAGCAGCTCGACACCTCGAACATGCAGCCGATCACCCAGTGCCCGCCGGTCTCGGTGCGCTTCGGCCAGCAGACCTATCTGGTCGGGGCCAAGGGCGCGATCAACAACCCGCAGGACGTCCGCTATCAGGTCTCGCTCACCGACACCGCCCGCGAATGCACGGCGGCCGGCGACAACGTGCAGATCAAGGTGGGCGGTGCGGGCCGCGTGCTGTCCGGCCCGAAGGGCGGCGGCGGCACCGTCACCTTCCCGGTCAAATACCAGGTCGCCGATTCGGCGGGCAAGATGCTCTATTCCAAGACCTTCAAGGTCAGCGCCACGGTCGATCCGACGATCGGCGCGGTGGCGTGGGCCTATGTCGACGACGGCATCGTGGTGCCGGCGCGCACCGATCTCCAGATCTTCGTCGGCTTCGACGTGCCGGCCCAGAAGATCCCGGCCGCCCAGATGACGCCGCCGAGCCAGGACGATTCGCCGGACGGCGGCTTCTGAGCAAAGCGGTGCACGACCCTTTTTGGAACGGCGCGATGTCGTTGACAGACAAGGGGCGTGTCGCCATGGTGCAAACCGCCGGGCGCCGCCGCGACCCGGCGCCGGATTGCGGGCTTTTTCGGATCGCTTGATCCGACCGGAGCCGTCCGAAGATCCGGTGACACGTCCCGTGCGGGAGAGACCGCCGCCCCTCTGAAATGGAGCGGGCGACGGCGCCGAAGGAGCAACCGCCCCGGAAACTCTCAGGCACAAAGGACCGCTCTCGGGACGTGCGGCGCTCTGGAAAGCAGCTTCCCCGTCGGGACGACGGGACAAGCTCACCGAAGGAGTAAACCGGCCGCTCCGCGCCATCTTCGCGCGAGAGACGCTCCGGCAAATCTCTCAGGTTCCTGCGACAGAGGGGGCGCGATCGGAGACGCCGTGGCTGGCATGCCGCGTGCTTCGACGGTTGCGGGCCTCCACCCGAGCGCAGGACCGGACATGTCATCCGCTTCCGATATTCTCGACGGCGTCCTGACCACGCCGCTTAACGGCGAGCACGTCGCGCGCGCCGCCCGCATGGTGCCCTTCGCCGGCTACGATATGCCGGTGCAATATGAGGGCATCCTCGCGGAACACCTGTGGACCCGCGCCAACGCCGGTCTGTTCGACGTCTCCCACATGGGCCAGGCCTTCCTGATCGGCCCCGACCACGCGACGACGGCCGCCGCGCTCGAAGCGCTCATCCCGGCCGACATCCGCAATCTCGCGCCCGGCCGGCAGCGTTATTCCCAACTCCTCGCCGACGACGGCGGCATCCTCGACGACCTGATGGTGACGCGGCCCGTCGATCCGGCCGACGACGGCAAGCTTTTTCTCGTCGTCAACGCCGCCTGCAAGGTCGCCGATTTCGCCCATATCCGCGCCAAGCTGCCCGCCGTCATCACCCTCGTCGAGGCGCCGGAGCGCGCGCTCGTCGCGCTTCAGGGGCCGAAGGCCGCGGCCGTGATGGCCCGCCTGTCGCCCGAATCCGACGCGCTCGCCTTCATGGCGGCGCGCTGGACCGCGGTCGCCGGCGTCGCCGCCCACGTCAGCCGCTCCGGCTATACCGGCGAGGATGGTTTCGAGATCTCCGTCGCCGACACCGACGCCGTCGCCCTGTGGCGTGCGCTCCTCGCCGAGCCCGAAGTGAAGCCGATCGGCCTCGGAGCCCGCGATTCGCTCCGCCTCGAGGCGGGGCTCTGCCTCTACGGCCACGACATCGACACCACGACGAGCCCGGTCGAGGCGGCGCTCGTGTGGTCGATCCAGAAGCGGCGGCGGGAGGAGGGGGGCTTCCCCGGTGCGGCCCGCATCCAGCGCGAGCTCGCCGAGGGCCCGGCGCGGGTGCGCGTCGGCCTCAAGCCGGAAGGCCGTGCCCCGGCCCGCGAGGGCACCGAGATCGTCGCGGACGGCCGTGTCGTCGGCCGCGTCACCTCGGGCGGCTTCGGCCCCTCGGTCGGTGGCCCGATCGCCATGGGCTATGTCGAGGCGGCGTTCGCCAAGCCCGGCACGGCGCTCGATCTCGTGGTGCGCGGCAAGCCGCTGCCGGCCCAGGTCGTCACCATGCCGTTCGTGCCGAACGGCTACAAGCGCTGACGCTCGGCCGGGAAATCTCCCCCCTCTGAACCCTCCCCGGCCAGGGGACGCGCCGCAGGCGCAGCGGGGTGGGGTGAAGCCCCGGCGAGACCGTCGACGTCCCGATGAATGCCCGGCGCCCGACGGTGCCGGAAAAACCCCACCCCGGCGCTCCGCGCCGACCCTCCCCCTGGCAGGGGAGGGTGGGTGGTTCCCTTGATGGAGGCGAGAGCCGCCGCTGCGACGGCCCCGCCTCCCACCGATCATCCACCCGCCGCGCGGCGGCCTTGAGGGAAGACGAAGATGAGCGTCCGCTACACGCAAGACCACGAATGGGTGCGGCTCGACGGCGACGTCGCGACCGTCGGCATCACCAAGTACGCCCAGGAGCAACTCGGCGACGTGGTGTTCGTCGAGCTGCCGGAGATCGGCCGCACCGTGACCAAGGGCGTCGAACTCGCCGTCGTCGAATCCGTGAAGGCGGCGAGCGACGTGTTCGCCCCGCTCGCGGGCGAGGTCGTCGAGGTCAATTCCGCGCTTCCCGATGCGCCCCAGGGCGTCAACGAGGATCCAGAAGGCGCCGCCTGGTTCGTCAAGCTCCGCGTCGCCGATCAGGGCGAGTTCGACGGCTTGATGGATGCCGTCAGCTACAAGGCGTTCGTCGACAGCCTCTGAGGCGAACGACGCGGCGAGGAGCGCGCGATGGCCCACACCTATGGTGCGAATGTCTCCTGGCGGCGCGGTGAGGACGAGGTCTTCACCGACAACAATTATTCGCGCGCCCACCTCTGGCGGTTCGACGGCGGCGTCGAGGTCCCGGCCTCGTCGTCCCCGCTGAACGTCCGCCTGCCGCTCTCGCGGGAGGACGCGGTCGATCCGGAGGAGGCGCTGGTGGCGGCGGTGTCGAGCTGCCACATGCTCTTCTTCCTCGCCTTCGCCGCCCGCGACGGCTACCGCGTCGACCTTTACGAGGACCCGGCGGAGGCCGTGGTCGGCCGCCGGGCCGACGGCCGCGAGGCGATCACCGAGGTGCGCCTGCGCCCCCGCATCACCTTTTCCGGCCCCATGCGCCCGACCGTGGAGGCGATCGCCCGTCTCCACCACGCGGCGCACGAGGCTTGCTACATCGCCAATTCGATCACCGCCGACGTGGTGGTGGAGCCGGTGCCGCCGCTCTTCGCACCCGCGCCGCCAAATGCCGGCGAGGACCGGGCTTAAGCGCCCGCCCCGCCGACTTCCTGACCCATCGGACCCCTTCAAGGACCCGGATCTGCCGCCGATGCGCTATCATCCCCTCACCAGCGACGATCGCCGCGATATGCTCGCCGCGATCGGCGTCACCGCGATCGACGACCTCTTCGTCGACGTGCCCGAAGACAAGCGGCTCACCGGCCTCCTCGATCTGCCGCGTGGCAAATCCGAGATCGAGGTCGAGCGGCTGATGGGCCGGCTCGCGGGCCGCAACGTCGCCGCCGGCTCGGTGCCCTTCTTCATCGGCGCCGGCGCCTATCGCCACCACGTTCCGGCGACCGTCGATCACCTGATCCAGCGCTCGGAATTCCTGACCTCCTACACGCCCTATCAGCCCGAGATTGCCCAGGGTACGCTCCAGGTCCTGTTCGAGTTCCAGACCCAGGTGGCGCGCCTCACCGGCATGGAGGTCGCCAACGCCTCCATGTACGACGGCTCGACCGGCACGGCCGAAGCCGTCCTGATGGCCCACCGCATCACCCGCCGCCGCAAGGCGGTGCTGTCGGGCGGGCTGCATCCCCATTATCGCGAGGTGGTGGAGACGCTGAGCCGCATCGCCGGCGACGTTACCCACGCGCTGCCGGCCGATCCGACCGCGACCGAGGACATCCTCGCCGCGATCGACGGCGAGACGTCCTGCGTCGTCGTGCAGAGCCCGTCCTTCTACGGCCACCTGATCGACCTGAAGCCGATCGCCGAGAAGGCCCATGCGGTGGGCGCGCTCCTCATCGCGGTGTTCACCGAAGTCGTCGCCCTCGGCGCGATCGAGCCGCCGGGCGCCCAGGGCGCGGACATCGTCGTCGGCGAAGGCCAGTCGATCGGCAATCCGCTGAATTTCGGTGGGCCCTATGTCGGCCTGTTCGCGACCCGCGAGAAGTTCGTCCGCCAGATGCCGGGCCGGCTCTGCGGCGAGACGGTGGATGCCGAAGGCACCCGCGGCTTCGTGCTGACGCTCTCGACCCGCGAGCAGCACATCCGCCGCGAGAAGGCGACCTCCAACATCTGCACCAATTCGGGGCTGTGTGCGCTCGCCTTCTCGATCCACATGACGCTGCTCGGCGAGCGCGGGCTGACGCGGCTCGCGGCGTTGAACCATGCGGCGGCCTCCGACCTCGCCGACCGCCTCGCCGCGGTGCAGGGCGTCGCGGTCCTCAACGAGACGTTCTTCAACGAGTTCACGATCCGCGTGCCCGGTGATGCCGCGACGGTCGTCGAGCGGCTCGCCGACAAGGGCGTGCTCGGCGGCGTGCCGGTTTCGCGGCTCGAGCCGAGCCGTGCCGACCTGTCCGATCTCATCGTGGTGGCCGCGACCGAAGTCGCGACCGAAGACGACCGTGCGGCGTTCGCCGACGCGCTCGCCGCCGTTGTTGCCGAGGTGCTGTGATGTTGAACAATCAGGGCCGTCCGAGCCGTCCGGATACCGCCGCCGCGTCCGAGGCCGCGACCTTCACCGGCAACAAGGCGCTGCAGATCGAGGAGGGGCTCCTCTTCGAGATCGGCCAGCGCGAGGTGACGGGCATCGATCTGCCCGAGGCGCCGGTCGCCAAGTCGCGCCTGGGCAACCATGGCCGCAAGACCGAGATCGGCCTGCCGGGCCTCTCCGAGCCGGAGACGATGCGCCATTATGTGCGCCTGTCGCGGCAGAACCACGCCATCGATCTCGGGCTCTATCCGCTCGGCTCGTGCACCATGAAGCACAATCCGCGCCTCAACGAGCGGATGGCGCGGCTGCCCGGCTTCGCCGACATCCACCCGCTGCAACCGGCCTCGACGGTGAAGGGCGCGGTCGACCTCATGGCCGACCTGTCCCATTGGCTTCTCGAGATGACCGGCATGGAGACTGTGGCGCTGTCGCCGAAGGCGGGCGCGCACGGCGAGCTCTGCGGCATGGTGGCGATCCGCGCCGCGATCGAGGCGCGCGGCGAGACCCGCGGCTCGGTGCTGGTGCCGGAATCGGCCCACGGCACCAATCCGGCGACCGCCGCGCTGCTCGGCTACAAGGTGATCCCGGTGCCGGCACGCGCCGACGGCACGGTCGACCCGGCGGCGGTCAAGGAGCGGCTCTCCTCCGACGTCGCCGCGATCATGCTGACGAACCCGAACACCTGCGGCCTGTTCGAGCGCGACGTCGTCGAGATCGCCGAGGCGGTCCACGCGGCGGGTGCGTTCTTCTATGGCGACGGGGCGAACTTCAACGCCATTGTCGGCAAGGTGCGGCCGGGCGATCTCGGCGTCGACGCCATGCACATCAACCTGCACAAGACCTTCTCGACGCCGCACGGCGGCGGCGGGCCGGGCGCGGGGCCGGTGGTGCTGTCGAAGGCGCTCGCCCCGTTCGCGCCGCTGCCCTTCCTGCGCCGCGGCGAGGGCGGCCCGGTGCTCGTCGAGACCGCCGAGGCGACGCAGGACGGCGAGCGTCCATTCGGCCGCCTCACCGCCTTCCACGGCCAGATGGGCATGTATACCCGCGCGCTCGCCTACATGCTCTCCCACGGCGCCGACGGCCTGAAGCAGGCTTCGGAGGATGCGGTGCTCAACGCCAATTATGTGCGCGCCCGCCTCTCCGACCTGTTCCACGCGCCCTATGGCGACCGCCCGTGCATGCACGAGGCGCTGTTCGACGACCATTCGTTCGAGGGCACCGAGATCACCACGCTCGATTTCGCCAAGGCGCTGATCGACGAGGGTTATCACCCGATGACGATGTATTTCCCGCTGGTCGTCCACGGGGCGATGCTGATCGAGCCGACCGAGTCGGAGAGCCGCGCCAGCCTCGACCTGTTCATCGCCGCGATGCGCGATCTGATGATGCGGGCGAAGGCGGGCGAGGTGGAGCACTTCCGCGCCGCGCCGCGGTTCGCCCCGCGCCGCCGGCTCGACGAGACCCGCGCCGCCCGCCAGCCGAAGCTCGCCTGGAGCGAGCCGGCCCCGGCCGCCGCCGCCGAATAGAAGGCTGAACGTCGCCGTCGCGGCTGGGAGCCATCCCGGTTGCGACGGCAAAGCCTGAGGACGTAAACAAAGTCCTTATGGTAAATCTTTGATAAAAATCGCTTTTTCGGATTCGGCTTAACCACGCCTTTACCAGCCTCGACGCACCTTTCGGTCTGCGAATTGCGTGAGGGTGATGCGTCGCAATGAGCCAGATCCTAAGCGGGGCGCCTGTCCCGGCGTCCCGCACTTCCCCGCTCTCTCCGCGTTCGTCCCGTCGCGGCCTCGCGTCGGTACAGGCGCTTCCGCTCGATGAGATTCTCATCGGCGATTGCGTGGCTCACATGATGAGCCTGCCCGAGCAATCGGTCGACGTGATCTTCGCGGACCCGCCATACAACCTTCAGCTCGAAGGCGCGTTGCTGCGTCCCGATCAATCGCGCGTCGATGCGGTCGACGACGAATGGGACCAGTTCGCGAGCTTCGAGGCCTATGACGCGTTCACGCGGGCCTGGCTGCTCGCGGCTCGGCGCCTGTTGAAGCCGAACGGCACCATCTGGGTGATCGGCTCCTATCACAACATCTTCCGCGTCGGCACGAGCCTCCAGGACCTCGGCTTCTGGATGCTGAACGACGTGGTGTGGGTGAAGTCGAATCCGATGCCGAACTTCCGCGGCCGGCGCTTCGCCAATGCCCATGAGACGCTGATCTGGGCCTCCAAGGACCGCGACGCGAAGGGCTACACCTTCAATTATCATGCGCTGAAGGCGTTCAACGACGACCTCCAGATGCGCTCTGACTGGACGCTGCCGATCTGCTCCGGCGGCGAGCGCTTGAAGGGCGAGGACGGGCTCAAGGTGCACCCGACCCAAAAGCCCGAGGCGCTGCTCTACCGGGTGCTGCTCGCCTCCTCGAACCCCGGCGATGTGGTGCTCGACCCGTTCTTCGGCACCGGCACGACGGGCGTCGTGGCGAAGCGGCTCGACCGCCGCTTCATCGGCATCGAGCGCGACGAGACCTATGCGGCGGCGGCGCATGCCCGCATCGCCGCCGTCGAGCCGGCGCCGCGACTCTCTCTCGGCGTGGTGATGGGCAAGCGCGCCGCGCCGCGCATTCCGTTCGGCTCGCTGATCGAGGCCGGCCTGATCGCGCCGGGCTCGGAGCTCATGTGCAGCCGCGGCCGCCATCGGGCGCTCGTGCGCGCCGACGGCACGCTGCAATCGGGCGAGCATATCGGCTCGATCCACCGCGTCGGCGCTTTGGTGCAGGGCTTCGACGC
This sequence comes from Segnochrobactrum spirostomi, assembly GCF_009600605.1. GTDB lineage: Bacteria > Pseudomonadota > Alphaproteobacteria > Rhizobiales > Segnochrobactraceae > Segnochrobactrum > Segnochrobactrum spirostomi. The sequence goes on from NZ_VWNA01000001.1 coordinate 3,317,342, forward strand.
CTGCAACGGCTGGACCTTCTGGCACCTCGACCGCGGCCGCGGTCCCGAGCCGATCGACGCCCTGCGCGACATCATGCGCACCCCGATGCAGGCGGCGGAATAAAGCGCGTGAGCTGCCCGCGGTTCGGGCGGCTTACCGGCCGTAGATTCCCCGGAGCCTCCGCGAGATCGACATGAAGAGCTTCGCCGCCCACCGCGGGCGCGATCTCCAAGGTCTCGTCGGAAACTGGGTTCATCCTCATCGGAATGGGCCCGAAGGTCCGAGCCATTGGCTTCATTCCCCGTCCACAGGCTCATCTTGAAATTCGCTTGTGGTGGGGTGGCGGATCGGAGCGCGTGTGGGGTCTGCCTCACCGCAAGTCTGTTGTCTTCCGCCCGTTTTCAGATGTTCATGAGATAGGCTGCGACAATACGTGCGGATAGAACCGCTCGAAAATTTCTCTATAGTGCGCCTTCATGTATTCGACGATCTCCCGGGGCAGAACTTCTTTCCACTGGTCACGTTTTCCTGATCGGTAGTGTGACTTCTCGTCTATCTCTCCAACACGTCTACCCACCATGAATTCGAATGTATGGTGTTCTGTTGGCGGCAGAACGCTACCCGGAAATTTATCCTGAAGAATCTGACCGATGTATCGGTTGGGGTCCAAGACCACATCTTCTGTTCGCAACGTTTTGATCCGTGCGTCCTCGAACGTCCAATGGCGTAGAGCGTGTAACGGTCCTACCGCTCCGGGATGGAAATCGTCTCTCTCTAGAAATGATAGAGTGAGGAAAAGGCCTTCGGCTTGATCGCAAGTCGCGAGAATTTCACGCTGGCGCCGTAATTCTGGCCATCCATCTAATGGATGGGTCTTCTTATGTGAATGATAAGCAGAAACAATTATATCAAGCGGATTTCTTATAAAATGAAATCCGTCCGTTATCTTTCTAGAGATAAAATTGTAAGAGGCGTTCTGCCAGCAAAGTACATCGGCAGACTCATCGAGATTCGTGTTGCTCAAATGGGTTCTTGACAGAAAAAGATTATTCGAATTGCAAAATTCTTGCGCATACCGGATCAGCCAAGTGCTAGCACATTTGTGATGGGTCAATATATTAAGTATTGAGTTCATATTAATCTGCCAAACTCTGATGGATATTTTCCATATTTAATAATATGAGTGGGAGTCTCGGTGCTATGACGATGGATCAGTGTCCAGTCCTGATGATCGCAGCGTGCTCAATCAGGAGAGAACCTTCGAACGCACCAGATGCGTAGCACCTACGGTGTCCTCGACGACTTTTTCAGTCAAGGGGGCGGCGGCGGAATCATCTCACCGCGTCAGGGCGAGCTTGGCGCCGAGGGCGACGAAGGCGGCGGCGAAAGTGCCCCTCAGGACCGCGAGCGTGCGGGGGCGCGACAGGATGTGGTCGCGAGCCGCGGCGGCGAACAGGCCGTAGAGCGCGAAGACGGCGAAGGTCATCGCCATGAAGGCAAGGCCGAGGACGAGCATCTGCGCCACCGCGCCAGGTCCCGCCGGCGCCACGAATTGCGGCAGGAACGCCAGGAAGAACAGCGAGAGCTTCGGGTTGAGCAGGTTCGCCAGGATCGCGGCGACGATCACCCGTCCGGCCGAGCGCGCCGGTCCAGCCTCCGGTGCGATCCGCAGCGTGCCGGTATCGCGCAGCGTCTGCCACGCCATCACCAGAAGATAGAGAACCCCGAGCCAGCGCACGATCTCGAAGGCGACCCCGCTCGCGTGCAGGAGAGCCGCGAGGCCGGAGATCGCCGCGACGAGGTGGGGCACGATGCCGAGCGTGCAGCCGAACGCGGCGACGAGGCTCCCACGCGCCCCTCGCGAGAGGCCGGCGGCGACGGTGATGACGACCCCCGTTCCCGGGGAGACGATGACGATCAGGGAGGTCAGGAGGAAGTCGAACGACATATGAGCGGGTCCGCACCGGAAACAGAGAACGGACCGCAGCAGAGCCGCGTCGGCGCGCGTCCGTCTTGAACCGGATTGCGGGAGAGCCCCGGCGGATCGCTGGGGCCGGTGGCTCGGCGGGCGCGCTCGCCGCACGCGACGGCGGGCCGCGTTGCGCCGGGTGTGTTCCGCCGCAGCAAGGCCGGACCCGGCTCGGCTGGACGCGACCTATCGGCCTTCGGCGTGGCGCGCGTTCGCGGCGGCGAGGGTGCCCGGCGAATAGCCGAACGCGCGGGCGAAGGCTCGCGTCATGTGGCTCTGGTCGGCGAAGCCGCTGCCGAGCGCGGCGGCGGCGAGCGGCCGGCCCGCGCGCACGAGGCGGCGGGCGAGATGCAGGCGGCGCTGCATCAGGTAGGCGTGCGGCGTGAAGCCGGTCGCCCGCGTAAACGCCCGCAGAACCTGGAAGCGGCTGAGGCCGGTGAGGCGGGCGAGCTCCGCGAGGCTGATCGGCGCCGCCGGATCGTCGTCGATGCGCTGCCGGGCGATGCGGATCGCGGCCTCCGCTCCGCTCGAAGAGGCGGCCTGCCGCGCCACGAACAGATCGGCGATCAAGGCGAGGAAGGTTTCGTCGCCGTGCAGGCGCGCGGCATCACCGTCGCGCGCCGTCATCGCCTCATAGAGCGACAGGAACCGTGTGCGGATCGCGGCGTGCCGGATCGCGGGCGCGGTGAATTCCGCGCCGACCGGCTGGTCGGCGGCGATGTCGTCGAGCGCTCGGGCGGCGATGGCCGGATCGAAATAGAGCATGCGCCAGGCCCGCGCGCCGCCGATCGGTGCGCCGTCGTGGACCTCGCCCGGATTGACGGTGATGACGTCGCCGGCCCCGGCCTCGACCGGCCCACGTCCGCTGGCCGAGCGCTGGGCGCCCGCCGCGATCAGGCCGATGCCGTATTCGTCATGGGTGTGCCGGCCGAAAGCGCGCGCCGAGTGCGCCGCGACCGCCATCATGCCCGGCAGCAGGCATCCGATCGCCTCGAACTCGCGCTCCGCCGGCATGGAGAATCTCCGGCACCGGTCACTCGCCGGTCCTCGGCCCAAGCCTAATCCCGTTCCGAGCGGTCGGCCAAGCGATCCCGCGTCGGCATTCGATCAGAGGCCGAGCCCGGCCTCGACCACCTTGCGGAACACCGAGGGCAGGGCCTCGCCGAGGATGTCGCGGCGGCTCGACCACCAGGCGCCGTCGGGGGGCGGGGTGCCGGCGGGGAGGTCGGCTCGGAAGACGTCGAGCACCAGATGAAAATGGGTGAAGGTGTGCTCGACGGGCGCCGGCAGCCGGCGCCAGGGGGCATGGAACGGCGCCCCGGCGAGCGCCTCTTCGCGGTCGTAGGCGGGCGACCACGCGCCGGTCGGCACCTCGGTCATGCCGCCGAGGAGGCCCTTCGGTGGCCGCCGCCGCACCAGCACCGCGCCGTCGGCCCGCACCGCCACGAAGGCGGCACCGCGGCGCACCGGCCGCTCGGCTTTCGCGGCCTTGACCGGAAAAGTCTCCTCGTCGCCGCGCGCATGGGCGGCACAGGCGGCGTTCCACGGGCAGAGCGCGCAGGCCGGCCGCTTCGGGGTGCAGATGGTGGCGCCGAGATCCATCATCGCCTCGGCGAATTCGCCGGGCCTGTCCGCCGGCACGAGCCGTTCCACGACCGCGCGGATCGCGGGCTTCGCCTCCGGCAGCGGTGTCTCGATGGCGGCGATCCGGGTGATGACGCGCTCGACATTGCCGTCGACGACCGCGGCCGGGCGGCCGAAGGCGATCGCAGCGATGGCGGCGGACGTATAGGCGCCGATGCCGGGGAGTTCCCGCAGCCCCGCCTCGTCGTCGGGGAAACGCCCGCCAAGGCTGCCGGCGACGACTTCGGCGCAGCGTTTGAGGTTGCGGGCACGGGCATAATAGCCGAGGCCCGCCCACGCCTTCATCACGTCCTCTTCCGGCGCGGCGGCGAGATCGCCGACGCTCGGCCACCGCCCGGTGAAAAACGCGAAATAGCTTTTCACCGCCGCGACGGTGGTCTGCTGGAGCATCACCTCGGAGAGCCAGACCCGGTAGGGATCGGGCCGTGCGCCCGCCTTGCGCTCCGCCGGCCCGACGCGCCACGGCAGCACACGGGCGTGACGGTCGTACCAGGCGAGCAGATCCGCGGCCCGCGGCGCGTCGAGGCGCGGGGCGGCGGGGGAGACGGCGGGCGATGAGGGGGAGCGGATGCGGCGCGGCATTCTCGTCAGTCTAGAGCGGTTCGAGCCGGAAGGGGAGGGCTCGAAAGGGCGTGGCGTCGCCGTCCCGTCGAAGACCCGCCTCTCGCCGCCGGGGCGGGGCTGTGGCATGAAGGTGCGAATGAGGAGCCTTTGCCCGTGAGCGAACGTCCCGTCCGGCGCCGCGACGCCCGTCCGCTCGCCGACCTGATCGGCCCGGCGATCGAGGACGCCTGCCGCAAGCGCGGCTTCGCAACGACTGAAATCGTCACCGCCTGGGCCGATATCGTGGACCCCGCCCTCGCCGAGCGGGCGCGCCCGGAATGCATCCGCTGGCCGCGCCGCCGCCCGGGCGCGGACGGGCTGGAGCCCGGCACCCTGATCGTGCGCACCGACGGGCCGGGCGCGCTGATGATCACCTATCAGGCCGCCGCGATTGTCGAGCGGCTCAACGCCTTCTTCGGCTGGAAGGCGGTCGGCCGCGTCAAGGTCGAGCAGCGCCCGCCGCCGCCGGACACGCGTCCGCGCCCACGGGTGTCGCGCCCGCTCTCGGCGGCGGAGGAGGCGCGCGTCGCGGGTCTCGTCCGTGCCGATGGGGATCCCCGCCTCGCCGAAGCCGTCAAGCGGCTCGGCCGCCAGGTTCTCGCGAGCGAGCCCGGGCCGGACGCGCCGCGGCGCCCGGACGCCCTTTAGGCGGCGGGAGCCCGCTGAAGGCGCCCGCCACCGGCGAAGGACGGGCGATCTCTCAGGGCGGGCACGACCTCTCCGAACACATAGCCTCTCTGTATCCCCTCCCTGTCCGTCGTCATCCGCGGGCCTGTCCCGCGGACCCAGGGCCGGAGGACACCGGCCGTGCCGCCCCTGGGTCCCCGCCACAAGGGCGAGGATGACGACGGAGAGGAGGGCGAGGACGGCGGCGGAGAGCACGGTGCGAGGACAATGGCGGAGGGCTCGGGGCTTGGGTGATCGCTGAGAGCGCGATGACGGGATGGGCCCTCGCGCGGCGCCGCCACGGTTGAATCAGGCCCTGGCGCGGTGCCGTACCAACCGATCCGCTGTGCGCTCGCGGTGGCTGCGCGGCGCCGTCTCCCGCCGTGCGCGCCGAGAGGCGGCTTTGCATCTCCCGAGTTTCGCCTTATTCCTCCCGTTCGGTCGCCCGGCCCGGTGCCGTCCGATCGGGGCCCGGGGCCGATCCCCCCTCAACGAGGAGACCGCACGTGACGCCGACCCGCCGTTCCCTGTCCGCCGTTTTCGGGGCCGTCGCGCTCGCCGCCTCGCTCGCCTTCGCCGCGCCCGCCGCCCTTGCGCAGGATGGGCCGACGAGCGTCGACGTCGCCGAGTTGATGAAGCCGACCGCGCTCGGCGACCGTGTGCTCGGCAAGGCCGATGCCCCGGTCACCATCGTCGAATATGCGTCGATGACCTGCCCGCATTGCGCGGCGTTTCATGCCGAAACTTGGCCGGCGCTGAAGACCCAATATATCGATACCGGCAAGGCGCGCTTCATCTTCCGCGAGTTTCCGCTCGATCCGCTCGCCGCCGCTGCCTCGATGCTCGCCCGCTGCGCCCCGGAAGACAAATATTACGACATGATCGACCTTTTCTTCGATCATCAGCGCGAATGGGCCTACACGGATAAGCCGCTGGACGCCCTGCAGAACATGGCGAAGCAGGCCGGCTTTACACAGATGAGCTTCGAGGCCTGCTTGACGAATCAGAAGCTGCTCGACGGAATCAACGCCGAGAAGGATCAGGCGCTGTCGAAGTTCGGCGTGAACTCGACCCCGACCTTCTTCGTGAACGGGCAGAAGCTCGTCGGAGAGCAGACGATTGAAAGCATGGGCAAGGCGATCACCGACGCCGCGGCGAAGGCGTCGAAGTGAGTCGTCGCCGGGCGCTCGTCCCGGCCGCTTCCATGCGCGAGGGCGGCGCGGCCGGCTGACCGGCCCCGCAGCCTCTCCTGATCGGGTGCTGATCGATCCGGCGCGGGCCTCCACGGAGGCCCGGCCGTGAAATTCACCAAGCTCCGCATCGTCGGCTTCAAGACCTTCGTCGAGCCGACCGAAATCCTGATCGAGCCCGGCCTCACCGGCGTGGTGGGGCCGAACGGCTGCGGAAAGTCGAACCTCGTCGAGGCGCTGCGCTGGGTGATGGGCGAAAGCTCGTCGAAGAGCATGCGCGCCAACGACATGGACGACGTGATCTTCTCCGGCTCGACGCGCCGGCCGGCCCGCAACCGCGCCGAGGTTTGCGTCACCCTCGACAATGCCGAAAAGCTCGCCCCCGCGGGCTTCAACGACGCCGAGGTTCTGGAGGTGAGCCGCCGCATCGAGCGGCAGCAGGGCTCGTCCTACCGAATCAACGGCCGCGACGTCCGCGCCCGCGACGTGCAGCTCCTGTTCGCCGACGCCTCGACCGGCGCCCGCTCGCCGGCGATGGTTGGGCAGGGGCGCATCGGCGAATTGATCGCGGCCAAGCCCGCGGCGCGTCGACGGCTTCTCGAAGAGGCGGCCGGCGTCTCCGGTCTCCATTCGCGTCGCCACGAGGCGGAGTTGCGCCTCAAGGCGGCGGAGCAGAATCTCGAGCGCGTCGAAGACCTCGTCAACGAGATCGGGGTGCAGCTCGAGAACCTCAAGCGTCAGGCCCGCCAGGCGGCCCGATACCGCGCGCTCTCCGGCGAGATCCGCAAGGCGGAGGCGACGCTTCTTCATCTGCGCTGGATCGCCGCGCGCACCCAAGGGAGCGAGGCCGAGGCGGCCCTGGCCGAGGCGACGACGCTCGCCGAGGCCCGTGCCGCCGCCCAGGCGAACGCGGCGAAGGATCAGGCGGTCGCCGCGGCAGCGGTGCCGGGGCTGCGCGATGCCGAGGCCGCCGCCGGCGCCGCGCTCGAACGGCTTCGGGTCGCCGCCGAACAGCTCGCCGACGAGGAACGCCGGTCGAAGCAGCGCCTCGCCGAGCTCGAACGCCGCCTCGTCGAGATCGCCGACGACCTCGCCCGCGAGCAGCGCCTGACCGCGACCGCGGCCGCCGAATCGGAGGCGCTCGATGCCGAGGCGGCGGAGCTCTCCGCCGAGACGGAGATGGCGGCCGAGCGCGCCGCCGAACTGGAGATGGAAGCCGAGGCCGCCGATTCGGTCCTCGCCGCGGCGGAAGCCGCCTTCACCCGCGCGACCGAACAGGCGGCGCAGGCCGCCGCGCGCCGTGGCGCGGCCGAGCGGGCCGTCCAGGCGGCCGGGGATACGCTCTCGCGGCTCGAACGGGAAGTCGCCGATCTCGCCCGCGAGCGCGGGGCGCTGGAGCGCAAGCTGGCCGCCGAGGACGGGCGCGAGGAGGCTCGCTTCGCGCTCGAGGCCGCGGAAGAGGCGCTCGCCATCGCCGAAACGCTGGCCGCCGAGGCCGAAGCGACGCTGCAGGCCGCCCGCGCCGCCGAGGCGGACGCCCGACCGCCGGCGCGCGCGGCGGACGAGGCGGTGTCCCGGCTCGAGACCGAGGCGAAGACGCTCGCCAAGATTCTTGCCGCCGGCACGGGTGGGCGATTCGCGCCCGTGGTCGATGCGATCGCCGTGACTGCCGGTTTCGAGGCGGCGCTCGCCGCCGCTCTCGGCGACGATCTCGATGCCTCGGAAGAGGCCGCGGCGCCGATGCGCTGGACGGGGGCGCCGATCGCGGCCGACGATCCGGCCTTGCCGGCAGGCGTCGCTCCGCTCGCCGCCCAGGTGACGGCGCCTGCCGCGCTCGCCCGACGCTTGGCGCAGATCGGCCTCGTCGAGCGGGCCGACGGCGCCCGTCTCTCAAGCCTGCTGAAGCCCGGCCAGCGGCTCGTGTCCCGCGAGGGCGATCTGTGGCGCTGGGACGGCTTCGTGTCCTCCGCCGAGGCACCGAGCGCCGCGGCCCAGCGCCTCGCCCAGCGCAACCGCCTCGCCGAACTCGAACGGGACCTCTCCGGCGCCGTCGAGACTCGGACCCGATGCCGGGCGGTGCTCGCCGCCGCCGAAGCGTCCGTCGCCGCGTCGGTCGCCGACGAGCGGGCGAAGCGCGAGGCGATCCGCGAACGCCAGCGCGCCGTCGCCGCGGCCCGCGACGGCCTCGGCCGCGCCGAGCGCGCCGTGGAGGAGACGACACGGCGGCTCTCCGCCCTCGTGGACGTCATCGGGCGCCGGGGCGAGGATCTCGCTGCGGCGGCCGCGGCCCGCGAGGAAGCGCTGATGGCGCTGGAGGAGGCCGCCGGCCTCGATGATTCGGCGACCGAGATCACAGCCCTGCGCCTCGCGGTTGCCGAGGCGCGGGCGCGGGCGACCGAGGTCCGGGCCCTCGTCGGCGCCAGTGCCCGGGAAAACGAGATGCGGGTTCGTCGTCTCGCCGCGGTCGCCCGCGAGCGCGAGGCGGTGCGGGCCCGCGCCGAGGATGCGACCCGCCGGGCCGAGAATCACGCCGAGCGGCGCGCCGAGATCGAGGCCGAGCGCGATCGGCTCGCGGCCGCGCCCGACGATTTCCACGAGCGCCAGCGCGCGCTCGCCCACGCCATCGCCAAGGCCGAGGGCGATCTTGCGGCCGCCTCCGATGCCCGCCTCAAGGGCGAGGCGGTCCTGACCGAAGCGGACGGTGCCGCCCGCGCGGCGCTCGCCGCCTTCTCCGAAGCCCGCGAGGCGAAGGCCCGCGCCGAGGAGCGGCTGACGGCCGTGCGCGGGCGGCGCGCCGAACTCGAAGACCAGATCGCCGACGCGCTCGATTGCCCGCCCCACGAGGCGGCCGCAATCGCCGGGCTCGATCCGGATGCGCCGTTGCCGGCGACGAACAGCGTCGAGGCCCGGCTCGACCGGCTGAAGGGCGAGCGGGAACGGCTGGGCGGGGTGAACCTGCGTGCCGAGGCGGAGGCCGAGGAGGTCGAGGCTCGGCTCGACGGGCTCGTTTCCGACCGCGACGACCTCATCGAGGCGATCAAGCGGCTGCGGCAGGGCATTTCGACCTTGAACGGCGAGGCGCGCGAACGCCTGCTTGCCGCGTTCGAGGCGGTCGACACGCGCTTCCGCGAGCTCTTCACGCACCTGTTCCAGGGCGGCGAGGCCGAACTCGCGCTCGTCGAGGCCGAGGACCCGCTGGAAGCCGGACTCGAAATCGTCGCGCGGCCGCCGGGCAAGAAGCCGCAGACCCTGACGCTGCTCTCCGGCGGCGAACAGGCGCTGACCACGCTTGCCCTGATCTTCGCCGTCTTCCTGACCAATCCCGCGCCGATCTGCGTCTTGGACGAGGTCGACGCGCCGCTCGACGACGCCAACGTCGAGCGCTTCTGCGATCTCGTGGAGGAAATGACCCGGCGCACGGACACGCGCTTCTTGGTCATCACCCACAACCCGATCACCATGGCGCGCATGCACCGCCTGTTCGGGGTGACTATGGTGGAACGGGGCGTTTCGCAGGTCGTTTCCGTCGATCTGGAGACGGCGGAGCGGTTCCGCGAAGCGAGCTGAATGCGGCGCGACCGGGGCAGGGCGGGCCGGTCGGATTGTCGCAGTGTCGTAAGGCGCGTAAGAAGCGTTTTATATCAATAACTTAAACGATAGGGAGGCCGCCTTGACTTTGGAGAAGGCCCACGACTATTGTGCGGCCGGCTTCGGGACCGGCCCCGGACCGTCTCATCGGATGTGTGATCCCCATGTCGAGCGGTGATCCCAACGGTGAAAACGGCCCGCTGGACCCCGGCAATCCCGACGCGGGCGCACGGCGCCCACGAACCGGGACCCAGGGGGACGCCGATCTCGATGCACGCCGCGAGCGATTGAACGAGGCCTTGCAAGGCCGTCGTCCGGTCGTGGGGGCGGAGCCGGCGAACGGATCGAACAGCACGCGCGGATGGGGCCAGGCCCTGCGCATGAGTTCAGAGTTCATCGCCGGCATCCTGATCGGGGGCGCGATCGGCTGGGGCTTCGACTGGCTGTTCGGAACGCTTCCCTTCGGGTTGATCGTGTTCCTGCTTCTGGGCTTCGCCGCCGGTGTGGTGAACGTGCTCAGGTCTGCGGGGCAGATGCGCGATCCCTGGGGCGACGGCCCGGCCGGCCGCCACTGAGGCGCAACGAGATCGCGGGCGCGAGCCCGATGCCCGGACATCCGGGCCCTTGAATTAGACCGTGGGCCTTGCCCGCGGCTGTCGCGACGGGGTTTCGGCCGCGTTCGCCGGCAGAGCGGGGCTTCCCGCAGGGATTTCGGGTTCGGACCTGGTCCGGACTTCGTTGGGAAGCGGGCTTCGCCCGCGTCCTTCGTCGGGTGCGGGCTTCGTCCGCTTGGGCATGAGAGGTTGGGCTGGTGGCCAACGATCCGATTCACCAATTCCGGATCTCCGAACTCGTCGACATCAAGGTCGACGGGGTGAACCTGTCCTTCACCAACTCGGCCATGTTCATGGTCGTGGTCGTGGCCCTGACGGTCGGCTTCCTGGTGCTCGCCACGCGCCGCAGCCTGGTGGTGCCGACCCGGTCGCAGTCGATCGCCGAGATTTGCTACGAGTTCGTCGCAAACACATTGAAGGGCTCGGCCGGCAAGGAGGGGATGAAGTTCTTCCCCTTCGTGTTCTCGCTCTTCATGTTCGTGCTCGTGTCGAACCTGATCGGCCTGTTCCCCTATTTCTTCACCGTCACCTCCCACATCATCGTCACCTTCGCACTGGCGATGGCGGTCATCCTGACCGTGGTGGTGTCGGGCATCTCCAAGCACGGCCTGCACTTCTTCAAGCTGTTCGTGCCGTCGGGCGTGCCCATGGTGCTGGTGCCGCTGGTGACCGCGATCGAGATCATCTCGTTTATCTCGCGTCCCGTCAGCCTCTCCGTCCGTCTGTTCGCCAACATGCTCGCCGGCCACATCACGGTGAAGGTGTTCGCCGGCCTCGTGGTGACGCTCGCGACGCTCGGTATCGGCGGCTGGATCGGCGCGGTGCTGCCGCTCGCGATGACGGTGGCGATCACCGCTCTCGAAGTGCTCGTGGCCTTCCTGCAGGCCTACGTGTTCACGGTTCTCACCTGCATGTATCTCAACGATGCGATCCACCCGGGCCACTGAGGCTCGGGCTGGCATCGGTCCGGTGCGGTCTGCGGGCGAACGTCCATCTCTTTCCTGAAACGAACGAACGATCCAAACTTAGGAGCCCCCCATGGAAGCGGAAGCTGCGAAGTACATCGGTGCCGGTATCGCCTGCCTCGGCATGGGCGGCGCGGCGGTTGCCCTCGGCAACATCTTCGGGAGCTACCTGTCCGGCGCGCTGCGCAACCCCTCCGCCGCCGACGGCCAGTTCGGCCGCCTGATCTTCGGCTTCGCGGTGACGGAAGCGCTCGGCATCTTCTCGCTGCTCGTCGCGCTGATCCTGCTCTTCGCCTGATCGGTTCGACCGATCTCGAGACGGCGCGGTTCCGCGCCGTCCGCGATACGCCCTGACCTTCGGAGGGACGATGCCCGCATCGTCCCTCGACCGTGTTGGAGACGCCGATGGCGAGCGACGCCGCTAACGATCCGGGGCTGACCCCGACGCCCGCCGCAGACGCGGCCATCCAGGCTGCCGATGGCGCGAACGCGCAACTCGGAACCCACACCGAGGCGCCGGGCGGCCACGAGCCGAAGGGGCCGTTCCCGCCGTTCGATCCCACGTTCTTCGTCCCGCAGCTGTTCTGGCTCGCGATCACGTTCGGCGTGCTCTACATCCTGATGGCGCGGCGTATCGTGCCGCACATCCGTGCGATCCTCGAAGACCGCGAGGGCCGCATCGTCAACGATCTCCATCAGGCCGATCTCCTCAAGAAGGAGACCGATCAGGTGATCGCCGCCTATGAGGCGGATCTCGCCAATGCCCGCCGCGCCGCCGGCGCGCTCGCCGAGGAACGCCGCGCCGCGGCCGCTGCCGAACTCGCCGCCAAGCGCGCCGAAGTCGAAGCCGGCCTCGCCAAGCGCCTCGCCGAGGCCGAGGAGCACATCCGCGGCATCAAGGCCAAGGCGCTCGCCGAAGTCGATGCGATCGCCACCGACGCCGCCGAGGCGGTGATCTCGCACCTCGTGCCCCTGAACGTGGACCGCGCCGAGGTCGCCCGTGCGGTGTCCGCCGCCGGCGCCGCCCCCGCCGCGGCGGAGTGAGGACCGAACGATGGCATTCGATGCGACATTCTACGCGACGGTCGCCTTCCTGATCCTCGTCGCCGCCCTCATCTGGATCAAGATCCCGACGAAGCTCAACGGCGCCCTCGACGGCCGCTCCCAGCGCATCCGCACCGAGCTCGACGAGGCGCGCAAGCTGCGCGAGGAAGCGCAGCTTCTGCTCGCCGACTATCAGCGCAAGCGCAAGGAAGCCGAAGCCGAGGCGGCCCAGGTGCTCGAGAGCGCCAAGGCCGAGGCCGAGCGCATCACCGCGGCCGCCCATGCGGACATCGAGGAGATGATCGCCCGCCGTACCAAGACCGCTGAGGCGAAGATCGCCCAGGCCGAGAGCCAGGCCGTCGCCGAGGTTCGGGCCCGCGCGGCCGACGTCGCGATCGCCGCGGCGACCGACATCCTGAAGGCCAAGGTGACCGGCCCGCTCGCCGACACCCTGCTCGACCAGGGCATCGAAGCCGCCAAGGCTCGGCTGAACTGACGCCACCTGAGGCTCGACACCGCCTTTTCAGAACGCCCCGGCCCCGCCGGGGCGTTTTGCGTTTGGGGGAGGCGGGGCTGGCGTGGCGCGGGAATGATGAGCGCCTGAGGCGCGATGAGAGGGCGGCGAGGCCGCCGGAAAGCGTCCCCACACCGCCCGATTTGATCGATGTCATGGCCCTGCCGCGAGGCACGGCCACGATGAAGATGCGCTGCTTCGGGCGCCCCGCCGGGGCGTGACGGACGCGGCGCCGGAGCCCCCGAGGAAAAGTTCCGTCGCCCCTTTTGTTGTGGATTTGCCACACCATATCGAGGCGCAGGACGGAGCGGTAAGCCGTCCCCGCGAAGGCCGCGTACGGCTTCGCGATCTGATTTCGACCTCCGTGCCGTCAGGGCGGGGGGCGGAGAGGAGACATGAACCCATGAATTTCGAGAATTATACCGAACGGGCCCGCGGCTTCCTTCAGGCCGCGCAGACCGGCGCCATCGGCCAGGGTCACCAGCAATTCACGCCGGAGCACCTTTTGAAGGTGCTGCTCGACGACACCGAGGGCTTCGCGAGCGGCCTCATCGAGCGGGCCGGCGGTCGCGCCGCCGCGGCGCTCGCCGGCGTCGAGCGCGCGCTCGCCAAGCTGCCGAAGGTCGGCGGCGGCGGGGCCGGACAGCTCTACCTCGCCCCGGCGACGGCCAAGGTGTTCGAGACCGCCGAGAAGCTCGCCAAGAAGGCCGGCGACAGCTTCGTCACCGTCGAATATCTGCTGCTCGCGCTCGCCTCCGAGCCGGACGCGGGCACCGCCAAGATTCTCGCCGATGCCGGCGTCACGCCCGCCGCCCTCGAAGCGGCGATCAAGGACGTGCGCAAGGGCCGCACCGCCGACAGTGCCGGCGCGGAAACCCAGTACGACGCGCTCAAGAAATATGCCCGCGACCTGACCCAGGCGGCGCGCGACGGCAAGCTCGACCCGGTCATCGGCCGCGACGAGGAGATCCGCCGCACCATCCAGGTCCTCTCGCGGCGCACCAAGAACAACCCGGTCCTGATCGGCGAGCCCGGCGTCGGCAAGACGGCGATCGCCGAGGGCCTCGCCCTGCGCATCGTCAACGGCGACGTGCCGGAGAGCCTGCGCGACAAGCAGCTTCTCGCCCTCGACATGGGTGCGCTGATTGCCGGCGCGAAATATCGTGGCGAGTTCGAGGAGCGGCTGAAGGCCGTCCTGTCCGAGATCGAGGCGGCGGCCGGCGGCGTCATTCTGTTCGTCGACGAGATGCACACCCTGGTCGGCGCCGGCAAGTCCGACGGCGCGATGGATGCGTCGAACCTCCTGAAGCCGGCGCTCGCCCGCGGCGAGCTTCACTGCGTCGGGGCGACCACGCTCGACGAGTACCGCAAATATGTCGAGAAGGACGCCGCGCTCGCCCGCCGCTTCCAGCCCGTCTTCGTCGACGAGCCGACGGTCGAGGACACCGTCTCGATCCTGCGCGGCCTGAAGGAGAAGTACGAGGCCCATCACGGCGTCCGCATCACCGATTCGGCGCTGGTGGCGGCCGCGAACCTCTCGAACCGCTACATCACCGACCGCTTTCTGCCCGACAAGGCGATCGACCTCGTGGACGAGGCCGCGTCGCGGCTGCGCATGCAGGTCGATTCGAAGCCGGAAGAGCTCGACGAGCTCGATCGCCGCGTCATCCAGCTCAAGATCGAGCGCGAGGCGCTGAAGAAGGAGACGGACACCGCCTCCAAGGAACGGCTGGAGCGGCTGGAGAAGGAGCTCGCCGAGTTCGAGCAGAAATCGGCCGAGCTGACCGCCCGCTGGAAGACCGAGAAGGACAAGGTCGGGCAGGCGCAGTCGATCAAGACCCAGCTCGATCAGGCCCGCATCGATCTCGAGAAGGCGCAGCGCACCGGGGACCTCGCCAAGGCCGGCGAGATCGCCTATGGCCGCATCCCCGAGCTTGAGCGGCAGCTTGCGAGCGTCGAGCAGGCGAAGTCGGGCGGCTCGGCGATGGTGGCCGAGGCGGTCACGCCGGACCATATCGCGGGTGTGGTCTCGCGCTGGACCGGCGTGCCGATCGAGAAGATGCTCGAAGGCGAGCGCGACAAGCTCCTGCGCATGGAAGACGAACTCGCCCAGCGCGTCGTCGGCCAGGCGGAGGCGGTGCACGCGGTCTCGACCGCGGTGCGGCGCGCCCGGGCCGGTCTCCAGGACCCGAACCGGCCGATCGGCTCGTTCATGTTCCTGGGCCCCACCGGCGTCGGCAAGACCGAGCTCACCAAGGCGCTCGCCAACTACCTGTTCGACGACGAGACCGCGATGGTCCGCATCGACATGTCGGAGTTCATGGAAAAGCACTCCGTGTCCCGCCTGATCGGCGCGCCTCCGGGCTATGTCGGCTACGAGGAGGGCGGCTCGCTGACCGAGGCGGTGCGGCGTCGGCCCTATCAGGTCGTGCTGTTCGACGAGATCGAGAAGGCCCACCCGGATGTCTTCAACGTCCTCCTTCAGGTGCTCGACGACGGGCGGCTGACGGACGGACAGGGACGGACGGTCGACTTCCGCAACACCATCATCGTGCTGACTTCGAACCTCGGCGCCGAATTCCTGGCCAACCAGCCGGACGGCGAGGACGTCGATCAGGTCCGCGATCTGGTGATGGCGGCGGTCCGGGCCCACTTCCGGCCGGAGTTCCTCAATCGGCTCGACGACATCATCCTGTTCCACCGGCTGCGCCGGACGGAAATGGGGACCATCGTCGGCATCCAGTTGAAGCGCCTGCAGAAGCTGCTCGCCGATCGGCGCATCAGCCTCGACCTCGACGACAGCGCCAAGGCCTGGCTCGCCGACAAGGGCTACGATCCGGTCTACGGGGCGCGGCCGCTGAAGCGGGTGATCCAGCGCGAGGTGCAGGACCCGCTCGCCGAGAAGATCCTCGGCGGGACGATCCACGACGGCGAGGTGGTTCACATCACCGCCGGCACCGACCGCCTGCTGTTCTCCGGCAGCCGCCCGGACGCCGAGGCCGAGGAAGCGGCCTGAAGATCAGGCCGCGCCCAGCATCCCAGACGGTACGACAGGCCGCCGCGCTCCCCGCGCGGCGGCCTTCGCTTGACGGGGGGAAGGGGGCGCACCCAATATCGGCTGTGACATCCCGAGGCAGTCCGCCGTGATCGTGGGGCGGGAGAGGAACGTGACGGTCATCCTAGACACCGACACCGAGACGGATGCGCGCAGGCTGGCGCGATTGCGTGGAGAGACCGTCGAACAGGCGGTACGCGCCGCTCTAAGGGCCGAACTCGCGCGCGTGTCGGGCGGATCGGCCGTTCCATTGCCGCGCGCGGAACGGATCGCCAAGATCAAGACGACGATGGAGATGATCGCGTCTCTCCCGCCTTTTCCTGGCGGGGGAGGCGATCCCGCGGCGTCTCTCTATGGAGAGGATGGTCTTCCCGTTTGAGCCATGGTGATCGATACGTCGGCCATAATCGCCATTCTGCGAGCCGAGCCGGAAGCGATGGTGTTCCTCGATGCCCTGATCGACGCGCCGATCCGCCGTCTGTCGGCTGCGAGCTTTCTCGAGATCGCCATCGTCCTCGGGCGTGATCCGACCGGGGCTTACCGCGCGGCGTTCGACGCCCTGATCACAAGCTATGAGATCGGGATCGAGCCGGTCACCGAGGGGCAGGCTCGGGGTGCCGAAACGGCCTACAGGCGGTTCGGCAAGGGGAGCGGGAGCGCCGCTCGGCTCAATTTCGGGGACTGCTTTCGCTACGCTCTTGCGCAGGCATTCGGCGAGCCCCTGCTCTTCAAGGGCGAAGACTTCGCCCACACAGACATCCGCGCCGCGCAGGTCCCGCGCTGAACAAACAAAAAGCGCGCGCCGGCTTGCGTCGGCGCGCGCTTCTTCTTTTCGGGAGGTGCGGCTCAGTTCGGGCCGACGTCCGCGCCGTCCTTGGCCTCAGTCGGCTTGTCCGCCGTCTTCGGGCCGCCCTTGGCGACGCCGACGAGAGCCGGGCGCAGGACGCGGTCGCCGATGACGTAGCCTTCCTGGAGCACCTGGACGACCGTGCCGTTGGCGACCGACGGGTCGGGCACCTCGAACATCGCCTGATGCAGGTTCGGATCGAACTTCTGCCCCGTCGGCGCGAGCTTGCGCACGCCGTGCTTCTCGATGGTCTTGAGGAAGTCGCGCTCGGTCATCTCGACGCCGTCGAGCAGGCTCTTCAGCGCCGCGTCGGCACCGTCGCGGGCCTCGGCCGGCACCGCATCGAGGGCGCGGCGCAGGTTGTCGCCGAGGGCGAGCAGGTCGCGGGCAAAGGAGGAGATGGCATAGCGGCCGGCGTCCTGAACCTCGCGCTCGGTGCGGCGGCGCAGATTTTCCATTTCCGCGAGGGTCCGCAGCGTCTGGTCGCGCAGCGCGGCGTTCTCGGCCTTCAACGGCTCGAGAGTGTCGGGCGAAGCCGCGCCGGCGGCCTCGGATCCCTTGTCGGCCGCAGCGTCGTCGCTGCCGGCCTTCGATTCGATATCGGCGTCTTCAGCGTGGGTGGTCATCACTAAGCTCTCCCCGGGCACGGCTCGGGATGGGCCCGATCGGGTGGTCAAAGACGGTGGTCATCAAGACAAGGCCCGCTCGTGCGTGTGCGCGGGCGGGCCTGACGTCTGGCGAGGCCGGCGCGAGGGCCGGCCGGCGGATCAGAGGGCGTTCGAGCCGATCCAGTCCTGCAGACGGCCCTTCGGCGCGGCGCCGATCTGCGTCGCAGCCGGCTGGCCGTCCTTGAAGAGAATCAGCGTCGGGATCGAGCGGACGCCGTACTTGATGGCGGTCTGCTGATTCTCGTCGACGTTGAGCTTCACGATCTTGACCTGACCGGCGAGCGTCTCGGCAATCTCCTCGAGCGCCGGGGCGATCATCTTGCAGGGACCGCACCATTCCGCCCAGAAGTCGACAACGACCGGTTCGCTCGACTTGAGCACGTCGGCCTCGAACGACTGGTCGGTCACTTTGGTCGTCGCCATGATGAACCTCTCGGGCCGCGCAAACCGTGCGCGGCGTACGGGTTACGAGTGTGGCCGAAACGTAGGGAGCCGACCCCGCAAGGTCAAGCGCGGGAGGCCCTTTTCCGCGGAGGACAACACGCCTTCGCCGCCGTCAGCGAGGGCCGGCCGCGTCGCGCCTCACGCGCCGACTTTGGGTGCCGCCCCGAGCTGCTCCAGCTTGAACCAGCTCAGCATCATGATGGTCTTGCCGTCGATGATCTCGCCGCGGGCGACCATGGCGAGCGCTTCGTCGAGGGTCGGCTCCAGGATCTCGATGTCCTCGCCCTCGTCCGCCTTGCCGCCGCCCGCGGAGACCCGATCGCCGACGGCATAATCGGCGACGAAGAAGGTCAGGGTCTCGGTGACCGAGCCGGGGCTCATGAAGGCTTCGAAGACCCGGCGGGGACGGCGCACGCGCACGCCGGTCTCTTCCTCGGCCTCCGCGCGGATGCACTCCTCCGGGTCGCGGGCGTCGAGCAGGCCGGCGCAGATCTCGATCAGCGGCGCGGGGTGGCCGACGACGAAGGCGGGCAGGCGGAATTGCCGGGTCAGCAGCACCGTGTCGCGCGAGGGATCGTAGAGCAGGATCGCCGCGCCGTGTCCGCGGTCGTAGACCTCGCGGCTCAGGGTCTGGGTCTCGCCGTCGGCGCGGTGATAATCGAAGGTGACCTTCGAGAGGGTGCCCCAGTTCTTCGACAGGATTTCCGTGCCGCGGATGGTGACGCGGTCGTTGGTCGGGCTCGGCATCGGAAGGTCCTTTTGGGTTTCAATCGGGGCGCACGAGGCGGCCGGCGATCGTCTCGAGGTCGACGGGCGCGATCTCGATCAGCCGGGGCGCGGCGGTGAACAGGAGGGCGCCGCGCACCGCGCGGCCGGGGAAGAGCGGGGCAAGCACCCGGCGATAGAGCGCGAGCTGCGCGATGTAGGCGGCCGGCACCCCGGCGAGGTCGTGCGGCACCCGCCGGTCGGTTTTGAAATCGACGATGGCGAGGCCCGATTCGTCCTCGATCAGCCGGTCGATGCGGCCGGCGACGACGATCGGCTCGCCGGAGAGCGCGGTGAGCCGACCGCTGACGTGGACTTCGGCCCGGCCGCCGGAGGCGAACAGCGGCGCGAAGGCGGGGTCCGCGACGACCGCCAGCACCTCGGCCGCGAGGGCATCGCGCATCTCGGCGCCGAGCGCGCCGGCCTCGCGGGCGAGGAAGCGGGCAGCGGTCTCGGAGCGCTCGCCCGGCGGGCGGGAGGCGAGGAGCTCGATCAGGCGGTGGACGAGCCGGCCGCGCAGCAGCGCCGTGCCGTCGCCCAAAGCCGCGAGACCGGAGACCTCGGGCGTCTCGTCCTCGGGCGCCGCTGCCTCTTCGAGCGCGAGCGCCGCCGACGGCGCGACCCGGCGCGGCGGCGGCGGGGCCGGTGGCGCGGGGCGGTTCACCCAATCGGGCAGCGGCGCATCGGTAGCAGGCTCGGCCGGTGCGGGGACGGCGTCCGGCGCGTCGGTGCCGCCACTCGGCGCGGCGGCGTCGCGGCGCGGATCGGTCCAGCGCAGCACGGTCCGGCCGTCCGCCTCGGTGCGGGCCTCGGCGGTGGAGGCGAGGCCGGCGTGGACCAGCGCCTGCCAGGATTTCGCGTTCGGGCCGGCCTCGCGCGACCAGCCGCAGACATAGAGCCGGTCGGCGGCGCGGGTCATGCCCACATAGAGGAGCCGGCGATATTCCGCCTCCTGCTTGCGCCGGTCCTCGGCGACGCGCGCCTTGAAGGCCTTCGGCCGCAGCGCGCTCGTCGGCGCCCACAACAAGGCGGGGGCGGTCGCTCCCGCGGGATCGAGCGGGATGTCGACGAGGCTCGGATCGTGGCGGGCGTTGACCGGCGGCTCGCCGTTGTCGACGAGAAAGACGACCGGCGCTTCGAGCCCCTTCGCGCCGTGCACCGTCATGATGCGCACCTCGCGCGGGGCGGTCTCGACCTCGCGCTTCACCTTGAACGGGCTCGCGGTGAACCAGCCGAGGAAGCCCTCCAGGGTGGGCGCTTCCACCTGTTCGTAGGCGAGGGTGCTCGACAGGAAGGCGTCGAGCGCTTCCTCCGCCTCGCTGCCGAGGCGGGCGAGGACGCGGCGCCGGCCGCCTTCGCGGCCGAGGATGCCCGAATAGAGCTCGAACGGCCGTTCGCGATCGACGCGAACCCGCCAGCCTTCGAGCCGGGCATGGGCGGCTTGCGCGGCGGCGTCGCCGGCCGCGAGGGCGTCGTAGAGCCGGCCCGTGCGGCCGTGGGCGAGGGCGAACAGCGCCTCTTCGTCGAAATCGAACAGGGGACTCTTCAGAAGCGCGGCCAGCGAAAGATCATCGTCCGGCAGGGTGAGGACGTTGCCGAGCGCGACCAAGTCCATGACCGCGATATGGTCCGACAGCACGATCTGGTCGGCGCCGGCGACCGGCACGCCCGCCGCCTTCAAAGCGCGCGACAGCGCCTCGACGAACGGCCCACGCTTGCGCACGAGCACGATGACGTCGCCGGCGGAGACGCGGCGTCCGTCGGCGAGCCGGTCGCCGTCTGCGATCATGGCGGCGATCGTCGCGGCGATGCGGTCGGCGACCACCTTCGGCGGGCTCGCCGGGGCCATGCGGTCGAGCGGCGCGCGCCAATCGTCGGGCTGTTCGACCCGTTCCGCGGCCTCCGGCGGCCACAGCTCGACATAACCCGGCTCGGCACCACGGATCGCCTCGTGAACGGTCGGTTCCGGCGGCGAGGTCAGGCCCTCGTGGGCGGCGGGATCGGCGAACACGCGGTCCACTGCGCCGAGCACGTCGAGGGTCGAACGGAACGAGAGGTGCAGGCGGACATCGTGGAACGCGCCGAGGGCATCGGCGGCGGCCTTCGAGAACAGCGCGCGCATGCGGGCGAACTCTTCCGGCGCAGCGCCCTGGAAGCCGTAGATCGATTGCTTCTCGTCGCCGACGGCGAAGATGGTGCGGCCCTCGCGGCTGCCACCGGCGCCGGAGAAGAATTCCTCGGCGAGGCTCGTCACCACCTTCCATTGCAGGGGGCTCGTATCCTGGGCCTCGTCGACCAGGATGTGCTCGACGCCGCGGTCGAGCTTGTAGCGCACCCAGGCGGCGGCATCGGCGCGCGACAGGAGGTCGGCGGCGCGGGCGACCTGATCGGCATAATCGAGCAGGCCGCGCCTCTGCTTCTCGGCCTCGACATGATCGAGGACATGGGAGGCGAGGCGCATCAGGGCGGCGGTCGCCGCGAAGGCGCGGGCCGCGACCTCGCGGTCTGCGAGGGCGGCGACGCGCGCCTGCTCGGCCTCGTAGGTCGCGCTCAAGGCCGCGAACCGCTCGGCGATCGCCTTCGTCATGGCCCGCGCAAAGGCGCGGGGCTCGCCCTTCGAATCGAACAGGAAGCGGGTCCAGGCGGCGCGGCGGCCGGCGTCTGGACCGGGCGTGCGGAAGCGGCGGATGTCCTCGGCCCGCTCGTTCGCGGTCTTGCCGCCGGCGGCGAGCGCGTCGGCGAGCGCGGTGAGCTCGGCGGGGGCGAACAGGCATCCGCCGAGGATGTCGGCGCCGACCGTCTCCGGCGTATCGTCGGGGCCGAGGTCGAGCCCGGCACGCAGTGCGGCGAGCGCACCGTCGAGACCGCCGTGGTCGCGCACCCAGGCGCGGAAGGCCTCGCGGTGTTCGAGCACGTCGGCGATCGCGCCGCGGAACCGCAGGTCGGTCAGATGGGGGATCAGGACGTCGAGGGCGCGGCCGTCCGCGCCCGCCGGCTCGTCGGCGACGCGCCGGAGCAGGGCGGCGGTGCCGGCTTCGACGAGCTCGGCAGCGAGCTGGTCGTCGATCACCGAAAAGCGGCCGGCGACGTTCGCCTCGAGCGGGAACTGGGCGAGCAGCGAGGCACAGAAGGCGTGGATGGTCTGGATCTTGAGGCCGCCCGGCGTTTCCAGCGCGCGGGCGAACAGGCGGCGGGCGGCCTTGAGCGTGCGCGGCTCGATCGGTCGGCCCTCGATGCGGGCGAGCACGGCGGCGAGAGTCTCGTCGCTCGCGGTCGCGAAGGCCGCGAGGCGGTCGAACACGCGCTGAGACATGTTGGCCGCCGCCGCCGTCGTATAGGTCAGGCAGAGGATGCGGCCGGGATCGGTGCCGGCGAGGAGGAGCCGCACCACGCGCTCGACCAGCACATAGGTCTTGCCCGAACCCGCATTGGCCGAGACCCAGGCCGAGGCGGCGGGATCGGTGGCGCGGGCCTGCCGCGCGGCTGTGTCGGCGGGAACGACGAGGACGCGGCTCATGGCTCGTCTCCCCCGGCGGACCATTCCGCGACGCGGGCCAGATGGTCGTAATCCCCGGTGCGGGCGCGCTCGAAGGCGACCCAGGCGCGCGACAGATAGCCCTGGTCCGGCTCCTCGTAGCGGGCGAGCAGGGCGTTGAGGCGCCGCATCGCCTCGTCGGCGAGATCGTTCGGCGTCGTCTCTTCCGGGGCGATGTCGACGAAGGCGACCGCCGGCTCGCCACCGCGGGCGAGCACATAGCGCAACAGCGCCACCTCCTTCATCGAGGGCACGCCGGGGAAGCCGCCGAGCCGGGCCATCGCCGCTTCGAGCGGCAATTGCGGGGCGAGCAGGGCGGCGACCTGGGACGGGCTCGGCGCGCCGCCGGTCTTGTAATCGAGGACGGCGAGGCGCCCGTCGGCGCGCTCGTCGATGCGGTCGGCCCGGCCGATCAGGCGGACGACCCGCTCGCGCATTTTGAGTTCGAGTTCGCCGGCGATCTCGAGATGGCGTCGCGCTGGGGCGAGCTCGGCGGCTTCGAGCGCGATGAGGGCGCGGGCGACCCGCTCGAAGCGCGGCCACCACAGCGCCATCACCTCCGGAAAGGCCGCGATGGCGGCGAATGCGCGCCGCCCTTCGGCCAGGAGCGCGGCGACGGCGCCGTCGTTCAAGGGGCCGTTCCAATTCGCGAAGAAGGTCGCGAGCGCGTCGTGGATCATCGTGCCGCGTTCGAGCCCGCCCGGATCGGCGGCGATGGGATCGAGCGGTTCGAGCCGGAGCACTCGCCGGGCATAGACGGCGTAAGGGTCGCGGATCAGCGTCTCGATCTCGGTGATGCGCAGCCGATCGGGTCGCGCCGCGACCGGCGGCTTCGGATTGGGCCGTGGCGCCGGGCGGGGCGGCGCCTCAGGCCGATCGAGACGGCGGGCGAGGGCGAGCCAGCTATCGCCGCGGGCGGTGGCGGTCCGCCATGCCGTGGTACCGGTGACGGCCTTGAGGCGCTGGAGCCAGCGCGAGGCGACGGTCGGCGACGTGCCGATGCGCTCGGCACGGCTCAGCACCACCTGGGGCGCCCCGAGTGCCTGGGCGACGTCGTGGGCGGAGAGGCCGATGCGCCGTTCCGGCGGATCGAGGCCGAGCCCGGCGCGCATCGAGCGGGTGAGCCAGGGGTCGGTGTTCGCCGTCTGCGGCCAGACGCTTTCGTTGAGCCCGGCGAGCACGATGAGGTCGGCCGGCTGAAGGCGGGCTTCGAGCGCGCCCCAGATATGGATGCGACCGTCGCCGCTGCCGGGTGGGCGGATCGGGGTATCGCCGACGAGGGCGACGAACAGAGCCGGCCAGTCCGCCGGGCGGATCGCGAAGCCGTCCGCATCGTCGGCGGAGAGCCGTTCGAGGGCGGCATCGAGCGCCAAGGCGGCGCGGGACGGAGCGCGGGGTTCGTCCTCCGGGTCGCCGGTCGCGACCGCTTCGATCACGGCGCGCTGGGCGCGGGCGATGGTCGCGATCCCGACCGCATCGCCCGCCGCCGCTATGGTGAGAAGCGGCGCGAGGATCGTCTCGACCCGCCGCAGGAACGGCGCGAGGCGCGGCGCGGTGCTCTCCGCCGCGCGCACGAGCGGCATGATGCCGGCGGCGAGACGTGGTCCGCGCAACAGGTCCCGTTCGAGGCGCTCGGCGTCGCGCCGGGCGCGGCCTGCGGCGAGACCGAACCGGGCGAGTGGGTGTTTCAGGAGCGCCAGGAGGGTGCGCGGGTCGCTGCCGTCGAGCGCAGCCTCGGCGATCAGCCGCGCGAGGATGCCGTCCGGCGTCTGGGCGAGCGGAAGCCCGGCCGAATCGTCGACCCGGATGCCCCAGCGCTGCAATTCGGACTGCACCCGCCGGGCGATGGCGCGGTCGGGCGTGACGAGGGCCGCCGTCGTCGCGCCGGCCTCGACCGCTTCGCGCAGGAGGAGGGCGATCGCCAGGGCCTCTTCCCGGTCGTTCGCCGCCTCGACGACGCTCACCCCTTCGAGCGCGGCGGCGAGCGCCGCGGGGCCGCCGAGGCGGTCGGTGAGGTCGGCCCACGCCTCGGTGGTTTCGGCAGGACGGAACGCCTCGCCGACGAGACGGGTGCGCAGGTCGAGCGCGGGCGAGGGCGGCGCGGCGAGGGCGACCACATCGTCGCGGCCGATGCCCAGCCGGGCGATCAGCCGGGCGAGGCCGTATTGGGGATGGCTTGGGCTGCCGGGCGTATCCGCCGCGCCGCCCAGCGCCGCCCACGACACCGCGTCGAGGCTCGGATCGAGGCCGGGCAGCACAATGGCGCCGCGCGGCAGGCGGGCGATCACCGCCATCAGCCCGGCGGCGGCGGGCACCGAGCCGGTCGAGCCGGCGACGATCACCGGGCCGCGCGGCGGCGCGATCGCAAGCCGGCGCGCCTCGGCGCGGATCAAGGCGACGCGGCGCTTCGCCGGATCGCTGAGGCCCCGCTCGGCGAGGATCGCCGGCCAGGAATGGGTGGCGATCGAGAGGAAGTGGAGCGTGATCTGCCAGAACCGCGCGAGGTCGTCGGGGACGAGGGTCGTCAGCGCGTCCCAGGAGACCTCTTCCGTGGTCACCTGATCCATCAGGCCGAGCAGGTCGTCGGCGAGGCGGGCGGAATCGGCGGGCGACGTCGGCACCGCGATCACCTCGCCGGGGATCAAGAGGCGGGTGTCGCCGGAGAGATGCCGCGCCCAGCCGAGCACCAGCTCGGTCATGGCGAGACGGCGGCCGAGCAGATCGGCGGCGGGGTCGACGTCGGCCCCGTCGCCGGCATGGCCGTCGAGGGCGATCAGGTCCTCCTCGACGTCGCCGAGGGGGCGGATCGAGGGGAGGATGGCGGCGCGGCCGCCGAGCCGATCGACCAGCGCCTCGCCGAGGGCGCGGCCGGCGCGGCGGGTCGGCACGTAGATGACAGCGTCGGCGAGGGCGAGCGGGTCGGCATCGAGGGCGCCGCCGGGGACCAGTCGTCCGGAGACGAGCGCATCGGCGACGACGTCGAGGAAGCGGGCGGTCGGAGGGATGGTGTAGACGCGCGGCGTCGCAGCGTCCCGTCGATCGTCGCCTGCGTCGCCGTCCGCCATTCGCCCTCCGGTCAGGCCGCGCTCTGGGCGAAGGCGCGGTCCGCTTCGATCACGGCTTCCGGCGTGCCGACATGGAGCCAGATGCCCTCCATCCGCACGCCATAGAGGCGCTTCGCCTCGATCGCCCGATTGAACAGCACGTTCAGGGAGAAAGCGCCGTCGGGCGCACCCTCGAACAGGCGGGGATGCAAGATCGCGGCGCCGGCATAAGCGAAGGGGGCGATCGACTTGGTCGGGCGGCGCGACAGGCAGCCGCGGGTGTCGAGCAGGAAGTCACCCTTGCCCTCGTAGCCGACCGAGGGAACGGTCGGCGCGAGCAGCAGGAGGCCGTCCATGCGGTCGCCCCGCCATCCCTCGCGCAGGATCTCGAAATTGGGCCGGACGCCCTCGATCCAGAAGCTGTCGGAATTGAGCACGTAGAACGGTTCCTCGCCGAGCAGCGGCAGAACCTTGTTGATGCCGCCGCCGGTCTCCAGGAGGCCCCCGCGCTCGTCGGAAATGATGATGTCCATCTTCGCCTCGCGGCGAACGTGAACCTCGACGAGGTCGGCGAGATAATGGACGTTGACCACGGCCTCGCGGACACCCGCCTCGGCGAGGCGGTCGAGCCCGTAATCGATGAGGGAGCGCCCGGCGACCTCGATCAGCGGCTTCGGGGTCGTCGCCGTCAGGGGCCGCATCCGCTTGCCGATCCCGGCCGCCAGGACCATCGCCCGCCGTGGCCGAAAAGCTTCCGTCTCCGCCATCACGTCCGTCCGTTCACGCTTCACGCCGGCCCCGGGAAGCCGCCCCGCACTCAGTGCGCTGCGTCGTCCTCCGGACCGATCAGGCCGGCGGTCTCATACCAGAGCCGGAGGTCGGACAGAACCGGGTGTTGCAAGGCGCGGGTCAGATAATGCCGGATTCGGGGGATGTGGCGCAGATAAGCCGGCTTGCCGTCGCGCCGGTCGAGGCGGACGAAGAGGCCGAGGAGCTTGGTCGCGCGCTGCGCCTCCATCACCGCGAGATCGGCGCGGAACACCGCTTCGTCGAACGTCGGATCGGCGGCGACGCGGGCGGCGACGTAGCGCGCCACGAGCGCGTCGGAGAGCGCGTCGGGCACGGTGACGCGGGCATCGTGGACGAGCGAGGCGACATCGTAGGCGGGCGAGCCGATGACGGTGTCCTGGAGGTCGATGATGCCGATGCGGGCGAGGCCGTCGCGCTCCGGCAGCCAGAACAGGTTCGCCGAATGATAATCGCGCAGCACCCAATGACGCGGATGGCCGGCGAGGTCGTCGGTGAGGGCGCGCCACAGGCGATCGAACGTCTCGGCCTGCGACGGTTCAGGGCTCGCGCCGGTCTTCCAGGGAAGGTACCAGGCGATGAGAAGCTCCGCCTCGATCGACAGCGCCTCGGTGTCGTAGGGCGGCAGGGCGAACGGCTCGCCGGCAACCGTGAGGTTCTCCGGCATCGGGCCGGCATGGAAGGCGGCGAGCACGTCGGTCGCGATCTCGTAGCGCTCGGCGATCGGCGCGCCGTCGGCGACGATGCCCTCAGAGCCGAGGTCTTCGAGGAGGAGGAAACCGGCGGCGAGATCGCTCGCCAGCACCTCCGGTGCCGAAAAGCCCCGCGCCCGCAGCGTCTCGGCGACGGCGATGAAGGGCCGCGGCTCCTCGGCGATGCGGGCGATCCGGCGATAGGGCAGGCCGCCGCGCGCCGGCGGATCGGGCGCGCGTAAGGGCCAGTTCATCAGCACGGCGGTGCGGCCGTCGCGCGCGACGCGCTCGTAAGCGCGGATCGAGGCGTCGCCGTGCAGGTAGGCGCGGGCGGCGTCGGTCCAGCCGGCATCGTCGAGAAAACTGCGGATGCCGAGCGTGCGGGCGAGCCGCGACGCCCACGTGCCACCCTCGACCACGAAGGTGGCGCGCCGCCCCTCTTCCCCGCCGACCGTTTCGAGCCGCAGCACCAGGGCGTCCGCCGGCAGCGCGCCGCCGGCATTGCCCGGCCACTCGATCAGCGCGGCGCCGCGGGCGAGGATGTCCTCGAGGCCGAGCTCATCCATCTCGGACGCCTCGGTCAGGCGGTAGAGATCGAGATGGGCGACGGAGAAGCGCGGCAGATCGTAGGTCTGGATCAGGGTGAAGGTCGGGCTCGGCACTTCGAGCCACGGATCGTCGGCGAGCGCGCGCAGGAGCGCCCGGGCGAAGGTCGTCTTGCCGGCACCGAGGTCGCCTTCGAGGGCGATCACGTCGCCGGGGGATAGGATCGCGGCGATGTCGTGGGCGAGGGCGATGGTCGCCGCCTCGTCGGCGAGATCGAGGCGCAGGGTCGGCACGACGATCTCCGCCACGCCGTCTTCGGAGGGGCGTTCGCTCATAAGCCGGCCTGCTTCAGCGTCGCGGCGATGCCCGGGCGGGCGCCGCCCGACTCGGAGCGCGGATCGCCGCTCGGATCGACGGGGCGGTTCGGGAAGCGGCAGATCACGGTGGTGCCGACGCCTTCCTTCGAATCGATGCGGACATGGCCGCCGTGAAGTTCGACGAAGCTCTTGACGATCGAAAGCCCGAGCCCGGCCCCGCGCCGCTGCCCCGCCGGATCGCTGACGAAACGGTCGAACACCTGCTCGAGCTTGTCCGGGGGAATGCCGCTGCCCTGGTCCTTGACCACGATGCGCACGCCGTCGTCATCGCGGGTGCAGGCGATCTCGATGCGCCCGCCGACGTCGGAATAGGCGATCGCGTTGGAGAGCAGGTTGAACAGCACCTGCCGCACTCGCTTCTCGTCGCCGACGAAGGTGCCGATATCGAGGGGCACCTTGCGTTCGAGCGACAGCCGCGCCTCGCGCAGCCGGTCCTGCACGCCCTCCGCCGCCGCCGCGATGGTCCGCGCGACATCGACGGGACCGAGATCGAGCACCATGACGCCGGCATCGACGGTGGCGAGATCGAGAATGTCGTTGATGATGGCGAGGAGTGCGCTCGAGGACGACAGGATGTAGTCGGTATATTCGCGCTGCTTGTCGTTGAGGACGCCGGTGCGGTCGTCACCGAGAAGCTGGCCGAAGCCGATGATGGTCGTGAGCGGCGAGCGCAGCTCGTAGGAGACGTGCTGGATGAAGGCGTCCTTGAGCCGGTCCGCCTCGATCAGCGCCTCGTTGCGCTCCATCAGCGCGCGCTCGGCCTTCAGGGTGTCGGTGACGTTGACGAAGGTCGCGAGGGTCGCTCCGTCGGGCAGCGGCACCGTCGCATAATCGACGACGGTCGTATCGCTGCGCTCGATGCGGCCGGCGACCCGGCTGCGGCTGTCGGCGAGGCCGGTCGCGGCGCCGGCGATCTCGCCCCAGGCCCGGCCCGAGGGATCGAGCGGCGTCGAGGCGGTGATGAGATCGACGACGTGGGGCCGCTCGCCGAGGGGGGCGCCCTCGAATCCCCAGAGCGTGGCGAAGGCCGGATTCCAGAGCCGGAGCTTGCCGTCGGAGCCGAACACCGCGACGCCTTCGGCGAGATGGTCGAGCGTCTCGCCCTGGACGCGGATCAGCGAATTGTAGCGGCTTTCGAGGTCGAGCCGCTCGGTCACGTTCTCGTAGACATAGGTCACGCCGCCCTGGGGATGGGGGTTGGCGATGACGCGCAAGGTCTGCCCGTCCGGCAGATGCCACCAATGTTCCTGCGCCTCGACGGCACGGTAGGCACTCTGGAGCTCGGTCTTCCAGGCACGGAAATTGGCCTGCTCCGGCAGTTTGCGCTCGGCACGCAACTGGTCGAGCAGCGCGCCGTCTTCCGGCTGGCTCTCGAGAAAGGCGGTGTCGAGTCCCCACAGCGCGCGGAAGGCGGCGTTGTAGAACGTGAGGCGCTTGTCGGCGCCGAAGATCGCGACGGCGGTGGCGAGCTGATCGAGGGTGCGGGCGTGGAAATCGATGGTGCGGGTGAGCGCGCCGTGGATCCGCTCGAGCTCCGTCACGTCGACGGCGATGCCGCCCGAGCCGAGGTCGGCGCCGTGGGCCGCGCCGACCTCGACGACGTCGAGCACCCGCCGCTCGCCGGCGACGACGGCGGCGAGCTTGGCGCGGGCTGAGATGCCGCGGGCGCGGGTGTCGGCGAGCTGGCGGCGGCCGTCGGTGTCGAGCAGTTCGGCGCCGACACGGGCGGCGTCGGCCGACGACTTCGCCTCGACCGCGCGGGCATAAGCCTCGTTCACCCAGACGATCTTGCCGTCGGCATCGCGCACCCAGATCGGATGCGGCAGGGTCTCGACGAGGGCGCGCAGTGCCAGCGTCTGGGCTTCCAATTCCGACGGGTCCGCGCCGTGGCGGGCGCTCGCGGTCTTTTCCTCGCTGAGCTTCAGTGCGGGTCGGCCGGCGATGACGCGCCCCTCGGCGCCCATCGCGGCACCGGTGACGGTGGTGAGGTCCAGGGAAAAGGCTTCGCCGTGGCGGCGCAGCCGCGCGATGCGGTCGGCGAGGAGATCGGCGGCGGCCGGCGCGAGCCAGCCGCGCACCTCCAGCACGTGGCGGCAGGTGTGCGGCACGCCGGAGGCCGGAGACAGCATGCCGGTCATCAGGGGTTCGCCCGCCTCGTTCCAGGCGATCAGGCAGCCGTCCACGGCACCGGCGAGAACGTCGGCGCGCTGGGATTGCAGGCGCGCTTCCTCGCGGGCGGCCTTCGCGGCATCGGACGTTGCGGCGAGGACCTTCCGCAGGCGGACCAGAGAGAGGCCGCAATAGGCGGCGAAGGCGAGCGCGCCGAGGGCGGTGCCGATCGACAAGGCGTCGGACGGCGCCGGTGCGGCGATCGCGGCGTGGGCCGGCGGGGCGGCGGAGACGAAAGCGGCGCCCGCGAGGCCCAAGGCCCGCACGGCACCCCGCGCCAGCGCCGACGTGCCGTTGCGGCGCGCCCGTGCCGTGCCAAACCCGCGCCGCATCCCGCGTGTCTCCCTGCGCCGAGCCCCCGGCCGGCTGATCCCGAATCGACGAATGCGCCACCTTAGCCGGTCCGGCGGACGGGCCAAAGGTGCAGCTTCGCGCGGATGGTGCCGGGGAAATCTTTACGAACCGTTTACCCTGATCGCGGCGCGCCGCTCGGCGAGAAATGCGCGCCTACTCGGCTATCGGACGGACGCGATGGGAGCTACGGTCGAGACGCAGCCGAGCGGCGGGGCAGGGTCGATGCAATCACGGAAGGACGAGCCTTTGGTGCCGGCGCAGGCGGAGCGCGCCGGCGACGTTCATCGTCTCGATCCGCGTCCGGCGCGCCTTGCTGCCGAACTGCAGGCCCTGGTCGATGCCGGCGAGCCAATTCCGCCCCATCTCGTCGCGCTTGCCGTCGACCTCGCCGATGCCCTCGGTCCTCCCACAGCGGACGCGGCGGCCGAGCCGGAGAGCCCGCGCAAGACCGGTTGACCGGTGGTGGTGGAGCGGAGCGGGAAGCCGGTGATCAGGCGACCGCCGTGCCCGGCGCCTCGTTCCCCGAGAAGACCTCCTCGATCGAGTCGGCCTCGAGAAGCTCGAGCATGCGGTTGCGGGCGCGGTTGAGGCGGCTTTTGATGGTGCCGGTGGCGCAGGCGCAGACGACGGCGGCATCCTCGTAGCTCATGCCGAGCACGGCGACGAGCACGATCACCTCGCGTTGGTCGTCCGAGAGCTGCTCGAGCGCCCTGCGCGCCTCGTGGCCGCGCAACGCCCATTCCTGGGCGGGTGCGACGGACCAGCCGGCGACGATGTCGCCGGTCTCGTCCGCCACCTCGCGGCGGCGCACGCGCATGCTCGTATAATAGGTGTTGCGCAGGATGGTGAAGAGCCAGGCGCGGAGGCTCGTTCCCGGCTCGAAGCGGTGGGCGTTGGCAATCGCCTTGAGCAGGGTTTCCTGAACTAGATCGTCCGCGTCCGACGGATTGTTGCGGGTGAGGGCGCGGGCGAAGGCGCGTAAGGCCGGAATCATGCCGATGATGTCCTGGCGCAGGGCCGTCGCGGCCTGCGGGTCCCCGGACGCCATCCGTTCAGCCGTTTGTGTGCTCATGGTTCCGATCATCGCGGGCAGGAAATTGTTCCGCCGCCACCCGAAGCGGAGGCGCGTTCGGGGAACAACGTGCGCCAACTTTTGGTTCCGACCGGGCCAGCCCCGAGAGTGCCGGCCCGAGCTGACGGCTCGGTCCGTTTCATGGGATTAAATTATGGAACCCGGAACAATGGTCGGGACCTCGGGTTGTTGGCCTGCCATCTCAAACCTCAAGGGAGAGAAATCATGGCGAATACCCCTAATAAGTCTCACGATTCCGATCATCGCGGCGGGTCCGGCAACTTTGCCGAGGACCGCGGCCGCGCGGCCGAGGCCGGCGCCAAGGGCGGGGCGAGCGTGCCAGACGAGAAGCGGAGCTTCTCCCAGGACCACGAGCTGGCGGCCGAGGCGGGTCGCAAGGGCGGGGCGAGCGTGCCCGACGAGAAGCGCAGCTTCTCCCAGGACCACGAGCTCGCCGCCGAAGCCGGCCGCAAGGGCGGCCAGAACAGCGGCGGCAACTTCAAGAATGATCCCGAGCGCGCTGCGGAAGCCGGTCGATCCGGCGGCCAGCAGAGCGGCGGGAACTTCAAGAACGACCGCGAGCGCGCGTCTGAAGCCGGCCGTACCGGCGGGCAGCACAGCGGCGGGACCGCGAAGGGCGACCACGCTTCGGACTCCGGCCGCAAGGGCCAACACTGACCGACACGAAGCCCGCGTCGCGGCGGCCGGCCTAGCGCCGGCCGATGCGGCTCGGCGATGAAGGACGGTCGCTGCGCCGGTGAGAGCCGGTCGGCACCCGTCCGGGCCTGAAAGAGCCGTTGGATCCCGAGCGATCCGGCGGCTCTTTTTTGTTGGTGCCGCTTGGCGCCGGTGCGCCGGCTTCGTCCGGATCAGCCGGTGCCCGTTTCGACGTCGTCGGTCGCTCCGTCGGGCAGGGTCCCTGCGCCCGGGGTCGAATCGTGGTTTGTCAGCGATTCCGTGGCGTGCGGCCCGGCCGCCGGCTGCTCGGCGGCGTCTGTGGGCCGTCCCGGGGCGGGGTGCTTGTTCCGGTTCGGTTCGGTCGATCGGTGCTCGGCTTGGGGCTGGTCGGTTGCGGCAGGCGCGGGCTTGGCGCGGACGACGGGCTTTCTGGTCATCGGTGTCTCCTTCTCGAAGGGCGTCTGAGGGCGAACGCCGGAAGAGGACGCCGGTTCGAGCGGGGGGGAACGCGACGGGGTTCGATCCGTTGGGTCTTCATCTCGGACACAAGAGGAGACCCGATCATGGCCCGATGCGACGTCTGCGGGAACGACTACGACAAGACCTTCGAAATCCGGACCGCGGGGATCGGCGACGCCCCCAAGGTCATGACCTTCGACAGCTTCGAATGCGCCATCGAGGCGCTGGCGCCGCGGTGCGGCCATTGCGGTTGCCGCATCATCGGGCATGGTGTCGAGAGCGCGGCGGGGATGTTCTGCTGCGCCCATTGCGCCGCCCACGACGGCGGGACCGACTTGAGGGACCGCCAATGACGATCAACGCGCCGCCGCTCCACGGCATTCTCGAGACCGCGCTCTATGTCGCCGATCTCGGCGCCGCGGCGGCGTTCTATATCGACGTCGTCGGCCTGCCCGTGCTCTACCGCGACGAGCGCCTCGCAGCCTTCGGGGTGGGCGGACGAGACGTGCTCCTGCTCTTTCTCGGCGGCGCCTCCAGCCAGGAGATGCACCTGCCGGGAGGCACGATCCCGCCACACGACGGCGCTGGACGCATCCACATGGCGTTCGCCGTCGGCGCTGACGATCTCGCCGCCTGGGAGACCCGGCTGACGGATGCCGGTGTCGCGATCGTAGGCCGCACCGCGTGGCCGAGCGGTGGACACAGCCTCTATGTTCGCGATCCGGACGGGCACCTGATCGAGTTCGCGACGCCGGGGATATGGACGTTCCCTTGAGCGCGCCCCGGAACGAAGGCGGGTGCTTCCCGTTTTCCCCCCATCGCGGGGGCGTCAGAACGGGAGACAACGATGGACCACCACGAGGAAACCACCAACCTGATCGCCGGCGGCAAGGTCTCCGGCACCGAGGTCTATAACGGCGCCGGCGAGCACCTCGGCCAGATTCACGACCTGATGGTCGACAAGCGCAGCGGCAAGGTTGCCTATGCGGTGATGTCGTTCGGCGGATTTCTCGGCATCGGCGAGAAATATCATCCGCTGCCGTGGTCCACGCTCGCCTATGACGAGCGCCAGCGCGGCTACATCGTGAACCTGACCAACGACCAGCTCAAGGGCGGTCCGGCCTATGCCGATGACCTCGAGCCCGAGTGGGACCGCGACTACGAGAGCCGCGTTCACGGCTATTACGGCGTGCGCCCCTATTGGGACCAGTGAGGGCGTCATGAACGACAACGATCAGGCGCGCCGGCCGGATAGGCCGGCGCAAGGCGCGGCGTCTTCCGAGCAGGAGGCGATCTGGCGCGCGGGGCGGATGGTGGCACCTCCGCAGCAGCCGGAGGCGACCGTCGGCGAGCCGCGGCTCGGGAATGTCGGGCGGAGGATCTTGGGCGGCGCCGACGATCCGGAAGCGGAGGTCTACGGCGAGCCGAACGGACCCCGCCCGCCGCAGATCACGGTGCTGCCGAAGGATGTCATCGACGCGCCGCCGGCGGCGCGGAACGAGACTGCCCACGGCGATCCCGCATTCGATGACGGCCAGGGCCGTTATGGCCCGCGTGACACGGGGCCGGCGGAAGCGAACACCCCGCGGCGCGCCGGCTTCATTCCCGGCGGCCCGTCCGACGAGGACAACTGACGCCGGGAGGGTCATCGGCCTCCCGTATCCGTTAGGCCGCCGCCTGCATCGCGAAGGCCGCGGCGATCAGCGCCTTGGTGTAATCCTCGCGCGGGCTTCGGAAGATGTCCTCGGTCGGTCCGCGCTCCACCACCTTGCCGTCGCGCATCACCACGACCTCGTTGGCGAGCGCGCGCACGACCTTTAAATCATGGGATATGAAGAGGTAGGCGAGGCGTCGCCGGCGCTGGATGTCGCGCAAGAGATCGACGACCTGGGCCTGCACGCTCATGTCGAGGGCCGAGGTCGGCTCGTCGAGCATGAGGAAGCGCGGCTCGAGCACGAGCGCGCGGGCGATGGCGACGCGCTGGCGCTGGCCGCCCGAGAACTCGTGCGGATAGCGATGGCGGCTCGCCGGATCGAGCCCGACCTCTTCGAGCGCCCCGATCACCTTGCGATCGCGCGCGGCGGCGTCGAGGCTGCGGTCGTGGACGAGGAGCCCTTCGGCGATGATGTCGCCGATCGGCATGCGTGGCGACAGCGAGCCGTAGGGGTCCTGGAAGACGATCTGCATGTCGCCGCGCAGGGGCCGCATCG
Source organism: Segnochrobactrum spirostomi (assembly GCF_009600605.1). Lineage (GTDB taxonomy): Bacteria > Pseudomonadota > Alphaproteobacteria > Rhizobiales > Segnochrobactraceae > Segnochrobactrum > Segnochrobactrum spirostomi. The sequence continues at coordinate 3,351,841 of NZ_VWNA01000001.1, forward strand.
CCGCCCAGGAGCGGGTGTCGATCGCCTCGCCGCGGAAGCGGATCGCCCCCTTCGACGAGATGAGGCGCAGCAGCGCGAAGCCGAGCGTGGTCTTGCCCGAGCCGGATTCGCCGACGACGCCGAGCGTCTGGCCCTCGCGCACGGTCAGGTCGATACCGTCCACCGCCTTCACATAATCGACGGTGCGGCGCAGGAATCCCTTCTTGATCGGAAACCAGACCTTGAGATCGTCGGCCTCGACGACGACCGGCGCGGTCGGCTCCGGTGCCGGCGGCGCGCCCTTCGGCTCGGCCGCGAGGAGATGGCGCGTATAGGGGTGCTGCGGCGCGGCGAACACGTCGGCGACGGTGCCGCTTTCGACGATCTCGCCGTTCGTCATGACGCAGACCCGGTCGGCGAGGCGGCGCACGATGCCGAGATCGTGGGTGATGAACAGGATGGCGAGGCCGAGCCGCGCCTGAAGATCCTTCAGGAGTGCCAGGATCTGCGCCTGCACGGTGACGTCGAGCGCGGTGGTCGGCTCGTCGGCGATCAGGAGGTCCGGCTCGTTGGCGAGGGCGAGGGCGATCATGACGCGCTGACGCTGGCCGCCGGAAAGCTGATGGGGATAGGCGTCGAGGCGCTTTTCCGGGTTTTGGATGCCGACCGCAGCGAGGAGTTCGAGCGTCCGCGCCCGTGCCGCCCGCTCGCCGAGGCCGCGATGGACCCGCAGCACCTCGCCGACCTGTGCGGCGATGGTGTGGACCGGGTTGAGCGAGGTCATCGGCTCCTGGAACACCATGGTGATGTCGTTGCCGCGCACCTTGCGCAGCTCCGCTTCGCTCGCGGCGAGGAGATCCTGGCCCTTGAACAGGACCGAGCCGTTCGGATGGAACGCCGGCGGATAGGGCAGGAGTTTGAGGATCGACAGCGCCGTCACCGACTTGCCCGAGCCGGATTCGCCGACGAGCGCCAGCGTCTCGCCGCGGGCGAGGTCGAACGAGACATGCCGCACCGCCGTGCGCTCGCCGTCCTCGCTGCGGAAATGGACCGAGAGATCGCGGACCGACAGAAGGGGCGTGGTATCATTCATGGGATAAACCCCGCGGCAATGGTCTCGAGATCGGCGACCGGGAGGGGCGCGCTGCGGAGGCGTTTGTCGGCGGTGACGATCGTCGAGCAACCGGATAGGACGGCGGTTGCGATATGGATGGCGTCGGGCGTCTTGGCCGCGCTTTCGGCTCGGATGAGCGCGGCTCTTATGAGGATCACCCGGGATACCGGCACCACGTCGAGACCGGTTCTCGCTGTCAAAAGCGCCTCGTAGGACGCCGCGAGGTCCGGCTTGCCGGCTTGATAGGGTCCCACCATCAATTCAAGCAGCGTCAGCTCGCTCGTCACGACATTGACCGCGCCGGCATCGATGGCACGGGCGAACAAATCGGCGGCCGCGTCCGGTGCGCCGGACGGCCTTTCGACGACGCGGATGAAAATGTTCGTGTCCGCGTAGAGGCGTACGCTCACGGCTCGTCGCGATCCCACTCGTCCCGAAGGGCGCGCACCGCGGCGACGGCATCCTCCGTCGCGCCATGGATTGGGGGAAGCGCCCCGATGAGCGAGGAGAAGCTCGCCAGCGGCTGCGCTTTCGCATCGCTCTCGGTCTCGATCGTGATGTGCACCACGGCTCCGTCGGGCAGGCCGTCCCGCAGGTCCTCGGGCAGTCTGGACACCGGATAGGCCGTTCGCACCACCCTCGTCATCGCGCGCGATCCTCCTGGGAAGTGCAGCGATCCTATCACATTCGCCGCGCCGCCGCTCCTGTCCGACCATCCTCCTCATCTGAGCGTCTTTCGCGGGTCGAAGGCGTCGCGGACGGCTTCGCCGACGAAGATGAGGAGCGACAGCATCGCGGCGATCACCACGAAGCCGGTGATGCCGAGCCAGGGGGCCTGGAGGTTGTCCTTGCCCTGCGACAGAAGCTCGCCGAGCGAGGGGGAGCCGGGCGGCAGGCCGAAGCCGAGGAAGTCGAGCGAGGTGAGCGTGGTGATCGAGCCGTTGAGCAGGAACGGCATGAAGGTCAGCGTCGCCACCATCGCGTTCGGCAGAAGATGGCGCAGCATGATGGTGACGTTGCCGACGCCGAGGGCGCGGGCGGCGGTGACATACTCGAAATTGCGCGCCCGCAGGAATTCGGCGCGCACCACGCTGACGAGGCTCACCCACGAGAACAACAGCAGGATGCCGAGCAGCACCCAGAAGCCGGGCACCAGCACCGAGGAGAGGATGAGCAGGAGATAGAGCGTCGGGATCGAGCTCCAGATCTCGATGAAGCGCTGGAACAGGAGGTCCGTCCAGCCGCCGAAATAGCCCTGCACGGCGCCGGCCGCGACGCCGACGACCGAGGACAGGATGGTCAGCACGAGGCCGAACAGCACCGAGATGCGGAAGCCGTAGATCAGCCGGGCGAGCACGTCGCGGCCCTGGTCGTCGGTGCCGAGCCAGTTCCAGTTCCACATCGTGCAATTGGGATCGGAGACCCCGCCCGGCATCTGGCTGCACCGGGTCTCGCGGTCGAGCTTCCACGAAGGCGGCGCCGGGGCGGGCACCGGGATCTCGTTGTTCACCGTCGAATAGGAATAGCGGATCGGCGCCCAGACGATCCAGCCGTTGTCGCGGATCTCCTTCTGGACGTAGGGGTCGCGATAATCGGTGACGGCGAGGAAGCCGCCGAACTTCGATTCCGGATAATCGACGAAGACGGGGGTGAGGATTTCGCCTTTGTAGGAGATCAAGAGCGGTCGGTCGTTGGCGATGAACTCGGCGAACAGGCTCAACACGAAGACGACGAGGAAGATCCAGAGCGACCAATAGCCCCGCTTGTGGGCGCGGAAGACCTGCCAGCGGCGGCGATTGATCGGCGAGAGAGTGAAGCCGCGCGCGGGCGCGCTGGTGGGTGGCGGCGGCGCGCCGGGTTCGGCGGGCGGCGCGAGCCCGGCCGGTTCGGCGATGGTGTCGGCGGGGGAGAGGACGGGATTCATCGGCTCACACGTCCCGCGTCTCGAAGTCGATCCGCGGATCGACCCAAGTATAGGTGAGGTCGGAAATGAGGCCGAGGATCAGGCCGACCAGGGAGAAGATGTAGAGGGTCGCGAACACCACGGGATAATCCCGGTTCACCACGGACTCGAAGCCGAGCAGGCCGAGCCCGTCGAGATTGAAGATGGTCTCGATGAGGAGCGAGCCGGCGAAGAACGACGAGACGAACGCGGCCGGGAAGCCGGCGATGACGATCAGCATCGCGTTGCGGAAGACATGGCCGTAGAGGATGCGCCCTTCGGTCAGGCCCTTCATCCGCGCCGTCGTCACATATTGCTTGCGGATCTCTTCGAGGAACGAGTTCTTGGTCAGCAGCGTCGTGGTGGCGAACGCCGAGAGCGACATCGCGGTGATCGGCAGGACGAGGTGCCAGAGATAATCGACGATGCGGGCCGGCCACGAAAGCTGCGCCCAGTTGTCGGAGGTGAGCCCGCCGAGCGGGAACCAATCGAGGAACGAGCCACCGGCGAACAGCACCACGAGCAAGACGGCGAACAGGAAGCCCGGCACGGCGTAGCCGATCACGATCGCGACCGAGGTCCACACGTCGAAGCGCGAACCGTCGCGCACCGCCTTGGCGATGCCGAGCGGGATCGAGATGCCGTAGGAGATCAGCGTCATCCACAGGCCGAGCGAGATCGAGACCGGCATCTTCTCCTTGATGAGGTCGATCACCGAGATGTCGCGGAAATAGCTCTCGCCGAAGTGGAACGTGCCGTAATTCTTGAGCATCAACAGGAAGCGTTCGAGCGGCGGCTTGTCGAAGCCGAACTGCTTCTCGAGCTGGGCGACGAAAGCGGGGTCGAGGCCCTGGGCCCCGCGGTACTTGAGGGCGCCGCCGCTGGTGCCGCCCTGGGCGCCGGCCGGCGTGCCGGCGAAATCGCCGCCGCCACCGGTGACGCGGGCAGTGGCCGAGACGCCGGTGCCGTTCAATTGGGCGATCACCCGTTCGACCGGCCCGCCGGGTGCGAACTGCACCACGAGGAAGCTCACCGCCATGATGCCGATCAGGGTCGGGATCATCAGCAGGATGCGGCGCGCGATATAGGCCATCATCGGCGGGTCGGGCTCCTGGGAGGGGACATCGCGTCTCCTGAAAGGTCCATCCGGACGTTCATCTGTCGGGCCTTCATTCGTTCGGCGCTCATCCGTTGGGCCGGCCGATCGCCGCGGCGCGAGCGGCGTCGAACCACCAAAGCGTCTCCGGCGGCCAACCGTAAGCGGGCGGCGCCGGCGGGCCGCCGAACAGGTCCCAATAGGCGACCGTGTAGGTGGCACGGAACCAGTTCGGTACCCACGGCCGGATCGCGCGCAGCACCCGGTCGAGGGCGCGGCCGGCATTCGTCATGTCCTCGCGCGTCGGCGCGTTGATCATGGTGGCGACGAGGGCGTCGACGACCGGGTCCGCAATGCCGGCGAGGTTGTAGCTGCCGTCCTGGCGCGCGGCGGCGGAGGTCCAGAAGGTGCGCACCTCTTCGCCGGGCGTCGGTGAGAGCGAGTAGCGCGCGCCCACGACGTCGAAATCGAAGGTGTCCTGGCGGCGCTGATATTGCACCGGATCGATGATGCGCTCGGCCGCGGTGATGCCGATGAGCTTGAGATTGCGGATGAAGGGCTGGACGATGCGGCTCGTGGCGCCGTCGTTCTCCAGGAACTCGATCGTGAACGGCGCACCGCTCGCATCGACGAGGTTGCCGCCCTGGCGCTTCCAGCCGGCGGCCTCCAAAAGCTCCGCGGCGCGGCGCAAGAGCTTGCGGTCCTGACCCGACCCGTCGGACACCGGCGCGGTGATCGCGGGCCCGAACACCTCCTTCGGCAGCGCCGCGCGATGCGGCTCGAGGAGGGCCAGTTCCGCCGCGCTCGGCTCGCCCTCCGCCATCATCGGCGAGTTCTGGAAGAACGATTGGGTGCGCTGATAGAGCCCGTAGAACAGCGTCTTGTTGGTCCACTCGAAATCGAAGCAGAGACCGATCGCCTCGCGGGTGCGCGGATCGGCGAAGGCGGGCCGGCGCATGTTGAGGAAATAGCCCTGGGCGCCGGCCGGCCGCTGATCCGGCAGCGCCGCCTTCTTCACCCGGCCGTCGCGGGCGGCGGGAAAGTCGTAGCCCGTCTCCCACGTGCGCGCGACGAACTCTTCGCGGAACGTCACGTCCCCCTTCTTCAGGGCTTCGAACGAGACCTGGCGGTCGCGGTAGAAGAGGACGCGGATGACGTCGAAATTGAAGGTGCCGCGGTGGACCGGCAGGTCGCGTCCCCACCAATCGGCGACGCGTTCATATTCGATGACGCGCCCGGCCTCGACCCGACCGACCTTATAGGGGCCGGAGCCGAGCGGGGGCTCGAGCGTCGCCGCGCCGAAATCCCGCGTCGCGTACCAAGCCTTGGAGAAGATCGGGAGCTGCGCGAGCGACTGGGGGAGCTGGCGGGTCTGCCGGCCGGTGAAGCGCATCGTCACGGTCTTGGAATCGTCCGCCGTGACCGACACCACCTCGCGGGTGAGCTCCGTGATCTGGGGATGTCCCTTTTCCTTCAGGATCGTGACCGAGAAGACGACGTCGTCCGCGGTGAGGGGCGAGCCGTCGTGGAAGGTGAGGCCGTCGCGCAGGCGGAACCGCACGGTGTTGCCGCCGTCGAGGATTTCCACGCTCTCCGCGGCCGCGCCGTAGACGGCGTCCGGCTCGTCGAGCGCCCGCTCCATCAGCGTCGCGAAGCAGAGCTCCATCCGCGGCGGGGCGTCGCCCTTGAGGACGAAGCTGTTCAGCGTGTTGAAGGTCTGCGGGTTCTGATTGTAGACCCAGTAGGGCGGCATGAAGATCATCCGCCCGCCCTTCGGTGCGGTCGGGTCGACATAGCCGAAGGCTTTGAAATCGGGCGAATATTTCAGGTCGCCGAAGACCGAGAGGCCATGCCGCGGACCGGCAGGCACCGGCGCCGCGCTCGCGGTGCCCGCAGCCGAGGTGTCCGCGGCGAAGGCCGGGGCACGCGGCAGCCACGCCGCGGCGAGTGCCGCCGCCGACAGTTCGAGGACGGTGCGGCGGCTCGGGCCGCCGGACGCGCCGTTCATTGCGGGGCCCGCCCGATCTTGGCGGCGAGCGCCTGATCGTACCACCAGATGGTCGGGAAGCCGGTCGAATATTGCGGCAGCGGATCGGGGTGGGCGAACCGGTTCCACCGGGCGACGCGCGACGCCGGCAGGGTCCAGCCCGGGACCACATAATCGTTGGCGAGCAGCACCCGGTCGAGCGCGTGGGTGGCGGCGACGAGGTCGTCGCGATCCTTGGCGTAGATCACCTTGTCGATGAGCTTGTCGACCGCCGCATTCTTGATGCCGGCATAATTTTGCGAGCCGTCCTCGTCGGCCGAATCCGAGCCGAAGAAGCCGCGCTGCTCGTTGCCCGGCGACAGCGATTGCGGCCAGCCGCCGTAGATGAGGTCGAAATCGTGGGAGCGGACACGGTTCACATATTGCGAGGAATCGACGGTCCGCAGCGTCAGATTGATGCCGATGCGCGACAGCGCCTGCTTGAACTGCAGGCCGACGCGCTCGAAGGTCGGGCCGTTGATGAGGAACTCGGCGGTGAAGGGCTGACCGGTCTTCACGTTGACGAGCTGACGGCCCTTGAGCTCCCAGCCGGCGGCCTGGAGCAGATCGAGCGCCTTCTTTAGGTTGTCGCGCTCGGCATCGACGTCGGGGGCAGTGGGATTGGAATAGGGCGTGGTGAACACGCTGTCGGGGATCGTGCCCGGCGGCACGGACGCCTTCACCTCGTTCAGGATTTCGAGCTCGCGGCCGGTCGGCAGGCCCGCGGCGGCGAGGTCGGTGCCGTAGAAGTAGCTGTTGATGCGCTGATATTGGCCGAAGAACAGGATCCGGTTCATCGATTCGAAATTGAGCGCGAGGTTGAGCGCGCGGCGCACCCGCGGGTCCTGGAACTCGGCCCGCCGCAGGTTCGGGATGAAGCCGACCATCACGCCGGAGCCGCGGGTCGGGAACATCTCGAGGACGACCTTGCCGTCCTTCACCGCGGGGAAGTCGTAGGCGGTCGCCCAGGTCTTGGCGGAGGCCTCGACCCGCCAATCGAACTGATCGGCCTTGAAGGCCTCGAGTTCGGCGACGTCGTCGCGATAATAGTCGTAGCGGATCTGGTCGAAATTGTTCGTGCCGACGTTCACCGGCAGATCGCGACCCCAATAATTCGGATCGCGCTCGTAGGTGATCGAGCGGCCGGGGACCATCGTCTTGATCTTGTAGGGGCCGGAGGCGAGCGGCGGCTCCAGGCTGCCGGCGGTGATGTCGCGCTTGCGGCCCTTGGCGTCGGTGCCCTCCCACCAATGCTTCGGCATGACGAGAAGCTGGCCGACGATCTGCGGCAATTCGCGGTTGCCGGCCTGGTCGAAGGTGAAGGTCACCTCGTTCGGTCCGGTCGCCGCGGCCGACTTCACGTGGCGATAATAGAATTGCTGCTGCGGATTGTTCTTGGTCAGCACCTCGAACGACCACACGACGTCCTCGGGCGTCACCGGCGTGCCGTCCTGCCATTTGGCTTCGGGGCGCAGGTGATATTTCACCGAGGAGAAGTCCGGCGGATAGGACAGCGAATCCGCGAGCAGCCCATATTCCGAATAGGGCTCGTCGAGGCTCGACGTCGTCAGCGTGTCGTAGAGGAGGCCGAGACCGTCGGCGAGATTGCCGCGCGGCACGACGAAATTGAACGTGTCGAATGTGCCCTCGGCGGAGAGGCGCACCAGGCCACCCTTCGGCGCGGTCGGATTCACATAATCGAAGTGCTTGAAGTCGGCTGGATATTTCGGCTCGCCGACGAGCGCGGTGCCGTGCCGCCATTTGACGTCCGCCGCATTCGGTGCGGCCGCGTTGGTCCCCGTGGCGCCGGGCGCCGGGGAGGCCGGAGTCTGGTCCGCTGCGAACGCGGGGGCGGCGGAAAGGGCGCACGCCAGTCCGAAAACGAGCGCCGGAAGAAGTCGAGCCATGCCGTGCCTTTGATCCTGAGCCGGTGGGGCGATCGTCGCCCGCGTCGGTTGCTCCCGGATATTATGGGGGCAAATGCGGCGCCGTCACCGGTTCCGGGCAGGATGGAGAAAATTTAAGGCCGGGGCAGGGGTTGGGGAGAGGCGAGGGAGCTCGACGGCGGTGGGGCACGAGTGGCCGCGTCGGTGGGTGTCACGCGCATAAGAAGGATGCGCGCGAATCTCTCGGCGCTCCGTCAGAGGGCGTGCGGATAAGAACGGCGCCGCCGTCCCTTCTCCCCGCTGGCGGGGAGAAGGTGGCCCGGTAGGGCCGGATGAGGGGCCTACGATAGCCCTCATCCTATTGCTGGATTTGCGAAATTCCCCTCATCCGCCCCTTCGGGGCACCTTCTCCCCAGCGGGGAGAAGGGGGACGCGGCCCATGTCTCGCATGGGAACGCGTCTCACATGAGGGCACCTATGAAGCGGCCCGGCAACACGCTCGATCATCGATCGAGGCGAGACGCCGCCGCGATCAGGGCTTCGGCGCGGTGCCGTCCGCGGGCTTCGCGGCATCGGCGGGTTTCGCCGCGCCGTCGGCCGGCTTGGCGTCGCCGCCGGCGGTCTGCTCCACGGGCGGGAGCGGCACCGGGCTGTCGGACAGGGTCCGCAGATAGGCGATGAGGTCGGCGCGCTCCTGGTCGTCCTTCACACCGGCGAAGCCCATCGCCGTGCCCTTCACGAAGCCCTTCGGGTTCGTGAGGAAATGGTTCAGGTTCTCGTAGGTCCAGTGCTGCTTGCCGCCTTCGGAGAAGGCCTGCATGCCCGCCGAATAGGCGAAGCCCGCATGCTCGCCGACCGGACGGTCGACCACGCCCCAGAGATCGGGGCCGACCTTGTTCGGGCCGCCCTTCTCCAGGCTGTGGCAGGCCTGGCACTTCTTGGAGACGTTGGCGCCCTCGTTCACGTCCGCTTTGGCGAGCAGGACGGGAAGCGGAACGGCCGGAGCCGCAGGCGCGCCGCCACCGGCCGATTCGGCCGGTGCCTCCGCGACAGTGATCGGATAGCCCGGCTTCTCAGGCACTTCGCGCTCGAAGACGAGCCCGGCCACCACACCGATGGCCATTGCGAAGACGAGAGTTCCGAGGATGGCGCCGCTTATTTTGTTTATTTCGAATGTGTCCATCACGTCTCGCTTTTTCCGGGCGCCCCACCCCCTCCCAGAGGCAGTGACGTCGAAAGACGTATGATGAGTTGAGTAGGTAAACGCTTCAACTCGCCCCTGTCCATGCCTATAAGCGTTCCAAGGCGTGAGACAATTCGACACCGACGGCGGAGAGCCGAAACGGACGCGAAGGCTCGAAGCGCCTCTGCCGCCGCATCAATCTCCCGATCCGGCTTCCGTTCCCCGGGCCTGCGCGCACCTCGTCGAGAGCCGTGCCGTTGCGCTCCGCAACCCGTTCGCCTGCGATGTCCTCCCGTCCGCTCCTGCTTATTCCCGCCCGCCTCGCCTCGACGCGGCTGCCCAACAAGCCGCTCGCCGACATCGCCGGCAAGCCGATGATCGTCCACGTGCTCGATCGCGCGCGGGAGGCCGATCTCGGACCGGTGGTGGTCGCCTGCGACGATGCCGGCGTCGCCGAGATCGTCACGGCCGCGGGCGGCTTCGCCGTGCTGACGCGGGCGGATCACCCGTCGGGCTCGGACCGCATCTTCGAGGCGATCGGTCGGTTCGACCCGGACGGCCGTCATGACGTGATCGTGAACGTTCAGGGTGACCTGCCGACCATCGAACCGGCACCGATCCGGGCTGCCGCGGCGCTCCTCGCGGACGAAGACGTCGCGATCGGGACGCTCGCCGCCGAGATTCGAATCGAGGCCGAGCGCACCAACCCGAACGTCGTGAAGGCGGTCGGCACCGAGATTGCCCCCGGCCGGCTCCGCGCACTCTACTTCACCCGGGCGACCGCTCCCTGGGGCGACGGCCCGCTGTTCCACCACATCGGCCTCTACGCCTATCGCCGGGCCGCGCTCGAACGCTTCGTCGCCCTGCCGCCGTCCCCGCTGGAGCGCCGCGAGCGCCTCGAACAATTGCGCGCGCTCGAGGCCGGCATGCGCATCGACATCGCGGTGGTGGACACGGTGCCCCTCGGGGTGGATACAGCCGACGATCTGGAGCACGCCCGCGCGGCGCTCCGGAGCCGATGATCCCGCCGTCGCCCTCATCCGAGAGCCGCACGGCGCCTAGAGACGAGACGAGACCGATGTCGAACCCGAAGCGGGTGGCCTATCAGGGCGAACCCGGGGCCAATTCCCACATCGCCTGCCACGAGGTGTTCCCGGACTACGAGGCCGTTCCGTCGGCCACGTTCGAGGATTGCTTCGCCGCCCTCGAATCGGGCGCGGTCGATCTCGCGATGATCCCGATCGAGAACTCGGTCGCCGGCCGCGTCGCCGACATCCACCATCTGCTGCCCCAGGCGAAGGCCTCGATCATCGGCGAGCATTTCCTGCCGGTGCACCACCAGCTTCTCGGCCTCAAGGGCTCTTCGCTCGGCGGGCTGAAGGTGGTGCAGAGCCATGTCCAGGCCCTCGGCCAGTGCCGCCGCACCCTGCGCAGGCTCGGGCTCGAGCCGGTGGTCGGCGCCGACACCGCCGGCTCCGCCCGCGAGATCGCCGAGCTCGGCGATCCGACGCGCGGCGCGCTTGCCTCCCGCCTCGCCGCCGAGATCTACGGCCTCGACATCCTCGCCGCCGACGTCGAGGACGAAGCCCACAACACGACGCGCTTCGTGATTTTCTCCCGCGAGGACAACCGCCCCCGCGTCGGCGCCGGCCCCACGGTGACCTCGATCCTGTTCCGGGTGCGCAACGTGCCGGCCGCGCTCTACAAGGCGCTCGGCGGCTTCGCGACGAACGGCGTCAACATCACTAAGCTCGAATCCTACCAGCTCGCCGGGCAGTTCTTCGCGACCCAGTTCTACGCCGACATCGAGGGCCACCTCGACGATCCGGCAGTGGCGCTCGCGGTGGAGGAGCTGACCTTCTTCTCGGCCGAATTGCGCATCCTCGGCGTCTATCCGGCCTCGCCCTTCCGCGAGACGATCCGCGAGCCGGAGGAGAACCGCGTCAACCGGCCGATGTCGGTCGGTGAATAGGGACGTGGGGCGCCGGCGCCGCTCCGCGACCGGCCGCGGCGGGCTCTCTGGCTCCGCCGCCGCTCCACTCACGGGAACGCGACGGTCGGAGGCATCGAGGAGAGGATCGCTTCGACATTGCCGCCGGTCTTGAGGCCGAACAGCGTGCCGCGGTCGTAGACCAGATTGAACTCGACATAGCGGCCGCGGCGGACGAGTTGCTCGTGGCGCTCGTCCTCCGTCCAGGGCTTGTCCCAGTTCGCCCGCACGATCGCGGGATAGATCGCCAGAAAGGCCTCGCCGACGGCGCGGGTGAAGGCGAAATCGGCGCTGCGGTCGCCGCTGTCGAGATAATCGTAGAAAATGCCGCCGATGCCGCGCGGCTCGTTGCGGTGCTTCAGGAAGAAATAATCGTCGCACCACGCCTTGTAGCGGGCGTAATCGGCGACCGGGTGGGGCGCGCAGGCGCCTTCCATCGCGGCGTGGAAGGCCCGCGTATCCGGGTCCTCCTGGGTGCGGCGCCGGTCGAGCATGGGGGTGAGATCGGCGCCGCCGCCGAACCACGCCCGCGTCGTCACCACCATCCGCGTGTTCATGTGAACCGTCGGGATGTGCGGGCTCCAGGGGTGGGCGATGAGCGAGATGCCCGACGCCCAGAAGCGCGGATCTTCGCTCGCGCCCGGCATCGCGGCGCGGAATTCCGGCGAGAATTCCCCGTGCACGGTCGAGATGTGGATGCCGGCCTTCTCGAACAGCCGTCCCTTCAGGATGCCCATTTCGCCGCCGCCACCCGGTTCGCCCGTCCAGTCGGTGCGTGCCCATGGGCTGCGGACGAAGCGGTTCGCCGGCTGATCGGCGACCCCCGCCACGCCCTCCGCCTCGGCCTCGAGGGCGTCGAAGGCGGCGTGGAGGCGATCACGCAGGCTCTGGAACCAGGCCTTCGCGGCGTCCTTCGCGGGTTCGATCTCGCCGAGCGGCGTCGGCGCGCGGGCGCCCTCTTTGTCGGCCATCCGTCTTCTCCCGGCTCGGATCGCCGCAGCCTCCGCGGCACCTGTCTCAGAACGCTTCCAATCGGCCCGACGCCGCGCCGTCAAGGGAGGACATCGCACGCGGGGCTGTTCGGGACGATCGGTCTCATCGCGCGGGGCCCGCGAACGGCACTCGCGCAGAACTTAAATTCGTCCGGCTGATCCATCAGCTATAGGAGACGTCACGCGGGCGGGGCCATGCCTCGCGCCCGGTCGGAGATCGACATGCGTATCGTTTCCTGGTTCGAGTCCCGTATCGATCCCTTCCGGGTGCCGCCCGAGGGGACGCCGCCGCCGGGGCTCGGCGCGTTCTATTGGTATTTCGTTCGTCAGGCCGGACCGTGGTTCCTCGCGGTGCTCGCCGCCGGCGCGATCGTCGCGGGCGTCGAGGTCTCGATGTTCCGCTATGTCGGCGCGATCGTCGATGTTCTCGGCAAGACGAGCCCGGAGCGCGTCTTCATCGAATATGGCCCGACGCTCGCCTGGATGCTCGGCGTCGTGCTGTTCGCCCGCCCGCTCGCCACCGCCCTGCACGATCTCGTCGTGCGGCAGGCGATCGTGCCGCAGTTCACGGCCCTGGTGCGCTGGCAATCGCACCGCCACGTGATCCGCCAGAGCCTGTCCTTCTTCCAGAACGATTTCGCCGGCCGGCTGTCGAGCCGCGTCATGCAGACCGGGCCGGCCTTGCGCGAATCCGTCGTCAATGTGGTCGATGCGCTGTGGTTCGCCGGCATCTACGCCGGCAGCGCGCTCCTCCTTTTCGCCCAGGCCGACCTGTGGCTCGCGACGCCGCTGTTCCTTTGGGTGATCGGCTACGTCCTCGTGCTGCGCTGGTTTGTGCCGCGGCTGCGTGGGCTCTCGAAGTCGGTGTCCGAAGCCAATTCCCTGCTCACCGGCCGCATCGTCGACGGCTACACCAACATCGCGACCGTCAAGATGTTTGCCCACGCCGAGCGGGAGGAGGTCTATGTCCGCGAGGCGATGGACGCCCAGCTCGGCGCGTTTCGCCGGCAATTGCGGGCGATCACGGCGATGACGCTGTCGATCGCCGTGCTCAATTCGTTGATGCTCGGTGCGACCGGGACGGTCGCAGTGCTGCTCTGGCAGGCCGGATCGGTCGGTCTCGGCGCCATCGCCTTCGCGACCGGGCTCGCCATCCGCATCGTCAACATGTCCGGCTGGATCATGTGGGAGGTCAACGGCATCTTCGAGAATGTCGGGCAGGTCCAGGAGGGCATGATGACGATCGCCAAGCCCCTGACCGTCGTCGACAAGCCCGACGCCGTGCCGCTCGCGGTCTCTCGCGGCGAGGTGCGCTTCGAGCGCGTTCGCTTCCACTACGGCAAGGGCTCCGGGATCATCGATGAGCTGTCGCTGTCGGTGCGCCCCGGCGAGCGTGTCGGGCTCGTCGGACGCTCCGGCGCCGGCAAGTCGACGCTCGTCAACCTCCTCCTGCGCTTCCACGATCTCGAAGGCGGCCGGATCCTCATCGACGGCCAGGACATCGCCGGCGTGCGGCAGGAGAGCCTGCGCGCGGCGATCGGCGTCGTCACCCAGGACACCTCGCTCCTGCACCGCTCCGTGCGCGACAACATCACCTACGGCCGTCCCGATGCCGATCAGGCGGCGATCGAGGCGGCGGCGGCGCGCGCCCATGCCGGCGAGTTCATCGCGAGCCTGGTCGATCCGGCCGGCCGGCAGGGCTACGACGCCCATGTCGGCGAGCGCGGGGTGAAGCTCTCCGGCGGACAGCGCCAGCGCATCGCCATCGCCCGCGTGCTGCTCAAGGACGCGCCGATCCTGATCCTCGACGAGGCGACCTCGGCGCTCGATTCCGAGGTCGAGGCGGCGATCCAGGAGGACCTCGAGACGCTGATGGTCGGCAAGACGGTGATCGCCATCGCCCACCGGCTCTCGACCATCGCCCGCATGGACCGCCTCGTCGTGCTCGATCGCGGGGCGATCCTCGAGGAGGGGCGTCACGACGAGCTGATTCGCCGCGGCGGACTCTATGCGGACCTATGGCGCCGCCAGTCGGGCGGCTTCCTCGGCGGCGGAAACCGCGGCGAGGCAGCCTGATCAGACGGCGAGGCCGCCGGTCTGGCGCAGCGCCTCGCCGAGGATCATGCCGGCGGCGACGGCGACGTTGAGCGACCGCAGGCCGTTGTGCATCGGGATCGTAACGCGGGCGTCGGCGGCGTCGTGCACGTCGTCGGGCACGCCCGCCGATTCCCGTCCGACGAGCAGAATGTCGCCCGGCGCGAAGGCGAAGGCGGGGTAGGACGTCTCCGCCCGCGTCGTCGCGAGGACGAGCCGGCGGCCCTCGGCGCGGCGCGCGGCCTCGAAGGCGGCCCAGGACACGTGCCGTGTGATCGCCACCGCATCGAGATAATCGAGGCCGGCGCGGCGGAAGGCGCGGTCGCTGACGGGGAAGCCGGCGGGCTCGATGATGTCGACCGCGACGGCGAGGCAGGCGCACAGGCGCAGCATGGTGCCGGTGTTCTGCGGGATGTCCGGCTGGTAGAGCGCGAGGCGCATCGGCTTTCCTCGGGGATCACAAGGTGTTGGGACGATCGCCTGAAGAGCACACGCCGTCGTGAAGCGTCTTGCGACATTCGGTCCGCGCGCCGGGTCCGAGGCTGGACAAGTTCTAGCGACGATGCAAGAAAGTCTAGTACGAGGGCCGCGGTTCGCGGACTGCGCGAAGGGGGCTGATGCGATGCGTGGCACCTTTTGTGCACAACCGCGTTCGAAAGATCGGCCCCGTCCTGGAAACGCTCGATAGGCTCGTCTCGCGGACACCCTGATTCTATCCGCGAGTCGTGCTTTTCTCGATCTGCCTCGCCGGCGCCGCTTCCAGGCATTGGATACCTTCGGCATCGGGAGGAGCCTGATTTTGGCGAGCATCGAGTCATCCGAACCCACGCGGCGCGATTTTCTCTACATCGCCACCGGCGCTTTTGCGGCCGTGGGGGTGGGAGCGGTCGCGTGGCCTCTGATCGATCAGATGAACCCCGACGCCGCGTCGCTCGCGCTTGCGACGAGCGAGGTGAACGTCGCGAACATCGCCGAGGGCCAGTCCGTCATCATCAAATGGCGCGGCAAGCCGGTGGTGGTCCGCAACCGGACGGCCAAGGAAATCGACGAGGCGAAGACGGTCGAGCTCAACCAGCTCATCGATCCCGTAGCCCGTAACCAGAACCTGCCCGACGACGCCCCGGCGACCGACGCCAACCGCGCCGCGCCCGGCAAGGAGCAGTGGCTGGTGATGGTGCAGATCTGCACCCATCTCGGCTGCGTGCCGCTGGGCCAGCAGGGCGACTACGACGGCTGGTTCTGCCCCTGCCACGGCTCGCAATATGACAGCGCGGGCCGCGTCCGCCACGGGCCGGCGCCCATGAACATGGAAATCCCGCCCTACAAGTTCACCTCCGATTCCGTGATCACGATCGGCTGACCGGACAGGAGCGCGCACAATGGCTGGACATTCCACCTACGAGCCGCAGCACCCCGCCGCCAAATGGCTGGAGAGCCGGCTGCCGATCATCGGGCTCCTTAAGGGGCAGGCGATCGATTTCCCCACCCCGAAGAACCTCAATTATTGGTGGACCTTCGGCGGCATCCTCGCCGTCATGCTGGTGGTGCAGATCATCACCGGAATCGTCCTCGTGATGCATTATGCGCCGAACGTGCTCATCGCGTTCTCCGGCGTCGAAGGCATCATGCGCGACGTGAATTACGGGTGGCTCTTGCGCTACCTGCATTCGAACGGCGCCTCGATGTTCTTCGTCGCCGTCTACATCCACATCTTCCGCGGGCTCTATTTCGGCTCCTACAAGGAGCCCCGCGAGGTTCTGTGGATCCTCGGCGTGATCATCTTCCTTCTGATGATGGCGACGGCCTTCATGGGCTACGTGCTGCCCTGGGGTCAGATGTCGTTCTGGGGCGCCACCGTCATCACCAACCTCTTCTCGGCGATCCCGGTGGTCGGTGAGACGATCGTGACGTGGCTGTGGGGCGGCTTCGCGGTCGACAACGCCACGCTGAACCGCTTCTTCTCGCTGCATTATCTCCTGCCGTTCGTCATCGCCGGCGTGGTTGTCCTCCACATCTGGGCGCTCCACGTCGCCGGCAACAACAATCCGACCGGCATCTCGGTGAAGTCGAAGCAGGATACGGTGCCGTTCCATCCGTACTACACGATGAAAGACGGTTTCGCGATCATCGTGTTCTTCATCCTCTACGCCTGGTTCGTGTTCTATATCCCAAACTATATGGGCCATCCGGACAACTACATCCCGGCCGACCCGATGGTGACGCCGGCCCACATCGTGCCCGAATGGTACTTCCTGCCGTTCTACGCGATCCTGCGCTCCATCCCCTCCAAGCTCGGCGGCGTGATCGCGATGTTCGGCGCGATTGCGGTGCTGTTCTTCCTGCCGTGGCTCGACACCTCGAAGGTGCGCTCGGCCACGTTCCGTCCGGTCTACAAGATCTTCTTCTGGATCCTCGTCTGCGTCGCGGTGCTGCTCGGCTGGCTCGGTTCGAAGCCGCCCGAGGGCATCTACGTGGTGATCGGCCGGCTCTGCACCGCCTATTATTTCGTCCACTTCCTCGTGATCCTGCCGCTGCTCGGCCTGTTCGAGACGCCGAAGCCTCTGCCTGCCTCGATTTCGGAATCGGTGCTCGGCAAGCACGGCGGCGGTCGCCCGGCCGGCGCCGTCGGGGCGCCAGAGAGCAAGGGCTGACCATGATGGGCGCGGCAACCTCAGGCGAATGCACGGGGCAGGGGCGAGGGATCATGAGCGACGGATCGAACAGAGGGCGCGCGACGGTGCGCACGGGACGCGGCTTCCCCTTGCGCGCGGCCCTGGCGGCGGGGGCGATGCTGCTGGCGGCGCACGGTGCGCCGGCGCTGGCGCAAGAGCACGAAGGCCCCCATGTGCCGCGGGAGAGCTGGAGCTTCGCCGGCCCCTTCGGCCATTTTGACGAGGCGCAGTTGCAGCGCGGCTTCCAGGTCTACAAGGAAGTCTGCTCGGCCTGCCATTCGCTGAATTATGTGGCCTTCCGCAATCTCGGCCAGCCCGGCGGCCTCGGCTACAACGAGGCGCAGGTCAAGACGATCGCGTCCGAGTACCAGATCACCGACGGGCCGGATGCGAACGGCGACATGTTCCAGCGGCCGGGCCGGCCGTCGGATCATTTCCCGCCGCCCTTCCCGAACCCGGAAGCGGCCGCCGCGGCGAACAATGGCAAGGCGCCGCCGGATCTGTCGCTGATGGCGAAGGCGCGCGCGGTTCAGCGGGGCTTCCCCTGGTTCGTGTTCGACGCCGTGACGCAATATCAGGAGGCCGGGCCGGATTATATCCACGCCCTCCTGACCGGCTACAAGGACCCGCCGGCCGACATCCAGGTGCCGCCGGGCCTGCATTACAATCCGAACTTCATCTCCGGGCACTTCCTGGCGATGCCGCCGCCGCTCTCGGACGGTCAGGTGACCTATGCCGACGGTGCGCCGCAGACCGTCGATCAATATTCGCGCGACGTTGCGGCCTTCCTCATGTGGGCGGCCGAGCCGAAGCTCGAGGCGCGCAAGGAAACCGGCTTCAAGGTGATGATCTTCCTTATCGCCTTCGCCGTTCTCTTGTACCTGACCAAGAACAAGATCTGGCGCAACGTGGAGCACTGAAGGCGCGCCGGTCTTGAGCCGGCCCGCGCGAGCGCGTTCCACGTCGCACACGCAATCCCTCAGCGCCCGGGCCGATCGGCTCGGGCGTTCTGTTTTCGGGTGCAGGGACGCAGTCTCAGACGCGGTCGCGCGCGGCGGCGAGCATGTCGCGCAGGGTGTCGGCGAAATCGATCCGCGGCGCCCAGCCGAGGCTGTCGCGGATGGCCGTCGCGTCGCCGACATAGGTGGCGAGTTCGTTCGGCCGCACCAGGGCGGGATCGGTCTCCACGGTGATCTCTGCACCGCTCGCGGCGATGAGCATCTCGAGGATCGAGCGCACGGTGCGAGGCGCGCCGGATGCGATGTTGAAGATGGTGCCGCTCGGCACGTCGCCGGCCCGCGCGATCACCTCGGCGTAGCAGGCGGCCACGTCGCGGACGTCGAGGAAGTCGCGGATCACGTCGAGATTTCCGACCCGCATGACCGGCGGGACGACGCCGCGCTCGATGCGGGCGATCTGGCCGACGAAGCTCGGCACGACGAACTTCTCGGGCTGCCCCCGGCCGGTGTGGTTGAACGGCCGAAGCCGGATCACCTTGACACCACGGTTCGCGGCGGCGCCGACTGCGAGGTCCGCCGCGGCTTTCGTCACGCCGTATTCGTTCTGGGGTTCGAGAAGATCCTGCTCCCCGAGCGGCCGGCCGTGACGCGCCGCCGCGCCATAGGCGAGCCCGGTGCCAACGGAGACGAACAGACTGCCCGGCGCGTGGGCGATCAGGGCATTGAGGAGGTTCAGCGTGCCGAACACGTTGACGCGCCAAGCGCCGAACGGGTCACCGGCCGCGTCCGCGAGGCTTGTGACGCCGGCAAGATGAAGGACGGCGTGGGGGCGAAAGCGGCGGACGAGCTCGGCGGCGTCGTCAGCGGCGGTGATGTCGAGAGCGGTCGTCGCCTCACCGAGCGCGGTTGTGCCGCTCCGTTGGGACGTCGGCAGCCACTCGATATCTCCGCCGAGCCTGTCCGCGATCGCCTGCTGGGCGAAGGGCGCGACGAACCCGAGCGCGCCAGTCAGGAGAATACGCATCGGGCTTCGCCTCTCGAACGCAACAGTTCCGTCCCGCCGAGGCGGACGTCAGACCGCAACTCGGCACAATGTTAGCGTCCGGCTGGCGGCGATCCTATGGCTGATGCGCAGTTCCCCAGCACAATTCTGCCGTTGGATTTCCGGCGCATCGGGTCGACCCAGGGGGCGTGCACCCATGCGGCTTCAGCGCGACAGACGCTTCAGATCCGCCTCTACCATTTCGACGACCAGTTGCTCGAGTGTCGTCGTGGCTTCCCAGCCGAGCTTCGCCTTCGCCTTGTCGGCGTTGCCGAGCAGAACCTCGACCTCGGCGGGGCGAAGGTAACGCTCATCCATGGCGATGTGGTCGGCGGCCTTCAGGCCGACATGGCTGAAGGCGAGCTCGCAGAAGTCGCGCACCGACGTGGTGCGGCCCGTCGCCACGACATAATCGTCCGGCGTCTCCTGCTGCAGCATCAGCCACATCGCTTCGACATAATCGCGGGCGTGGCCCCAGTCGCGCTTGGCGTCGAGATTGCCGAGCAGGAGCTTGTCGGCGAGGCCGAGCTTGATGCGGGCGACGCCGTCGGTGATCTTGCGCGTCACGAACTCGATGCCGCGCAGCGGGGATTCGTGATTGAAGAGGATGCCGCTCGAGGCATGCAGGCCGAAGCTCTCGCGGTAATTCACCGTCATCCAGTGGGCGTAGAGCTTGGCGGCGGCATAGGGCGAGCGCGGATAGAACGGCGTCTTCTCGGACTGGCGCGGCTCCTGGATGAGGCCGTACATCTCCGAGGTGGAGGCCTGATAGAAGCGGGTCTTCGGCGCGATGATGCGGATCGCTTCGAGCACGTTTACGGCACCGAGGCCGGACACCGTACCGGTCAGGATCGGCTGCTGCCAGGACGTCTTCACGAATGACTGCGCGCCAAGATTGTAGACCTCGTCCGGCCTCACCGCCTCGATCACGCGGATGAGGCTGGTGATGTCGGTGAGGTTCGCGTCGTGCATCTGCACGTCCTGCAGAATGCCGAGAAAACTCAGCCGCGCCCCGATGACGTCTGCGGAGGCGCTCCGGCGCAGAAGGCCGTGAACGGCGTAACCCTTGGAGAGCAGAAGCTGGGCGAGATAGGCCCCATCCTGGCCGGTGATGCCCGTAATCAGCGCCGTCTTCATCGGCAATTGTCTCCGCAAGCGTTGGGTTGAGGCTGCGTAGCCATATCCGCCGATATCGTCAATGGCGGGCCACTGACGGCGCGCGCGCTCAGATGGAGGACTCTGAGGGTGCGTCTTCTGATCGGCTCATCTGCGAGATCGCCGCGACCCGCGCTTCGGCGATCGCGCGCACCGCCGCTGGGCCGTAATGCTCGCGCACGAACGCCGCACCCGCCGCCGCGCGTTGGCGGCGCAATTCGTCGTTCCGATAGACGGTCTGGAAGGCCTCGACGGCGGAGCCGAGATCGGGCTCCGCCCAGACCTGTCCCGCCGGCCAGACATATTCGTCGGCTGTGACGGGCCGCAGGGTGTAGGACACCGGGAACGCCGTTTCCTCGGTGACGAAGTCCGCATTGCCGGAAAAGGCGGTCGCAATCACAGGCCGCCCGAAATACATCGCTTCTGCCATGCCGAAGCCGAAACCCTCGGCGCGATGCAATGAAACGTAGCAATCGCAGGCGTTGATGAGGCCGTGAATCTCCCGGCGCGACATCCGCGTATCGAGGATGCGGATGCGGGGATCGGCATCTGCGGCGGCCAGCATCGACCGCTTGATGTCGGGATAGTGGTCCGGCGCACCGGTCGATTTGACGATGAGGCCGACCCGTTCCGCGGCATCGGGGAACGCCTGCTGGAAGGCGGCGATGACGGCCTCGGGGTTCTTTCGGGTCGGGAACGAATAATAGTCGAAGCTGAACAGGAAATAGAACCGGCCGTCTTCGAGCCCGAATTCGGCACGGGGAGGCAGGTCGGTCGCTTCGGGCTCGACGCACGGCGGCACGACGATGATCGGACCGGAGAAAATTTCGCGGAAGGCATCCGCGACATAGGTGTTGGGCGCCCAGATCTCCCGGACCTTGGAGAGCATGGGCTTCCAAACCGCCGGCGCGGCCGGCAACTCCCAGTAGGTCCGCAGCACGACATAGGTGTCGGCGAGAAGCCTATGATCGAGAGTGTCGTAGACGACCGGCACTTGATCGGTGGCGATTTCGAGGACCGTCACCCCGTAGGCACTCGTGGTGTCGTACGTTTCCGGCATGAACGCGCCGATCAGGCGGCTCTCGACACCCTCGAGGAAGGGATAAACGCCGAAGGGCTTGGTGCCCGTCGAATAGGCTCGGACGAGGCCGCGCAAGGATTCCCCGAGGCCGAGACCGGCTTCGACATAGCCGAGAAAGAGCACGCCGTGCTTTTCGACGATCGCTCCGGGCCGGCCGATCGATCGCGGCGCACGATCGCCACCGCCGCCGATCTTGGTGAAGCGGGCGGGCAACCGCTTGCGCAGGAAGGTCTTGATGCGGCGTGACGTCTTGCCGACGGCGTGGCGCACGCCGAAGCGTTCGAGATCATCCGCGAACCGGGCTGCGAGGTCAGACGCGCGACGAAGCTGGCGTGCGACCATGGCGTTACGGCCGACCGCGTTGTCAAAGCGCGCCGTCGTCGTCTGCGGCAGCGGGTCGGCGGACGCCTCGCCGCGCGACTGCGTGGCTTCGAGGGCTTCGCGCAGGGCGAACATCGCGTGCCGCCAGGTGAAGTGCTGGCGCACATGGAGGACGCCCGCTTCGGACAGGCGCTTGCGCGCGTCAGGCGCCAGATTGATGGACACCTCGAGACGGTCTGCCAGATCCGCCGCATCCGGGATCCATCGGGCCCGCAGCGGATCCGTCGTCTCGGGGTCGATCGCGCCGCGGATCGCGAGCCCGCCCGGTGGAAGGAGCTCCGCCCATTCCGGATGGTCTGGGATCAGGGCGGGTGTGCCGCACGCCATCGACTCGACGGCGCCCGTCATGGCAACGCCGCCGCGTCCTGTCCACACCGTGACGTCGACGCTGCGCAGCAGCCTGGCGCGGACCTCCTCGTCGAGCGGCTCTTCAGGCTCGACCACGATCAGGCCGAGGTCTGGCCATTCGCGCACAAGATGGCCTTCCCACGACCATTCGAGCTTCGCCTTTTGCCCAATCACGTCCGGAACGATCCCGCCGATCATCAGCAGGCGGGCTGTCGGATCACGCCCGACGATCCGCCGCCACGCCGACAGAAGGGCCACGAGCCCGTCATTGCCGGGATCGGTGCGGAACCAGGCGATGACCGGACCCTCGCCCGCGCTTTCGGCAGGGCCCCAAGGGTGGAAGATGTCCGGCTCGACCGCGACCGGTATGTAGCGCACATCCGCGAAACCGGCTCTGCGCAGCGTCTCGACGCCCCACGCCGAGTTCATGAACACGGTCTGGGGCTGGCCGGCCCAAAGCTGCCAATGCGGTGGCGGCGCGCCGGCGGGCGACGTGACGAGAAAAGGCGCGTCGGAGGTCGCGACCGTGCCGACCGCGAGTCTCGGCCGCAACGGATCCACGAGGCCGTGATGGCGCAAATAGGTGTGGAAGCGGCGCTCGATCCCGGCGAGCCCGTCGGCGAAGCGTTCGTCCGGGCGGCGGTGGTCGATGCCGAAGCCTTGGTAGCGGCTCGCGAAGAGCTTTCGGTTCTTGGTCTGGTAGGCGAGCTTCATCGGGCTCGGTTCGACCGCGAAGGAGGAACTCGCGAAGTGCTCGATCTGCGAATGCGGAAGGTAGGCGCAGGAATAGCCGGCGCGTCCGAGCCGGAAGCAGAAATCGGCGTCCTCGTGGTAGAACCCGTATTCGTCGTCCAGGAACCCGATTTCTTCGAGGACGCTGAGGCGAACGAGGACGAAGGTCAGCTCACAGAAATCGGCCTCGATCCGTGTCGCCCGGAACGGCGGTGCGGTGAAGTCGTGGTGGAAGAGCAGCGTTTCGAGTTGCCAATGGACGCGATAGGCGATGTGCCGCTCGTCCGTGACCTCGTTCACGATGATCTGCGTCGGGGCGACGATGCCGAGCTTCGGGTCGCGCAGCATCTCCGCGAGCATCTCGCGCGCGACGTCGGTCGTGAACGTGATGTCGTTGTTGCCGACGAAGAGAAATTCCGCCCCCCGCTCCCGGCCGATCTTCGCGCCGAGATTGCAGGCCTGGGTGTAGGTCAGCCGTTCGCCCGCCTGATGCAGCGTGACGCCCGCCTCGGCGCAGACCTCCGCCGTGTCGTCTGTGCTCGCCTGATCGATCACGACCACAAGCTCGGGAGGCACGCGCAGCGTCGGCAGCATGCGCTTCAGGAGCCGTCCGCCGTTGACGGAGGGCAGTGCGATTAGGGATTTCGCGAGTGCCTCTTCGATCCGAGCTTCGGTCACGTGGGTGTTCCCGGATGGCGTGAGGCCTTACGAAGCGCCTGGATTTCGGCGAGCCGTGATGCGATGCGGCGACCGGCGGCCACGACGGAGAGACGCTCGCCGGCGTCGGCCTTCGCCCGCGCGCCGAGGTCCCGTGCGAATGCCCTGTCCTCGAACAGGCGCCGCATCAGTGCGGCGGCATGGTCTTCGGAGGGTTCTGCCCACTGATAATCCGCCTCGTAGGGCGGGATCTCCTCGCCGAGGGTCACCAGGCGGTAATCGACGAGAAGGCTGTTGTCCGGCGTCATGAATTCCATGTTGCCCGAATAGCCGGTGGCGATCACCGGCTTTCCGAGAAGCATCGCCTCCGCCATAGTCAACCCCAGCCCCTCGCTTCGGTGCAGCGAGACATAGACGTCGCAGACGTCCGTCAGCGCCAGCACGTCCTCCGGCGAATAGATCTCGTCGATGATCGTGATCCGGGACCCTTGCGCCGCGTCGCGCAGTGCGGCGATCTGATCCGGATAACGCTGACCGAAAGATGTCTTGATAACGAGGCGAGCCGGCTCTGGTTCCGTGAACGCGCGCCTGAAGGCGCGGATGAGCCCGAGAGGGTTCTTCCGCTCCATCACGCTCATCATGTGGAACGTGAAGAGGAAGACGAACTCCTCCTCGGGCACGCCGAAATGGCTGCGCGGGCGGGCGTGGAACGGCGCCAGCGAGACGCCGGGGAATTCAGTGCGGACGGGCAGATCGAGGCGCTCGCGCAGGCCCTTGGCGACGAACTCGCTCGCCGCCCAAACCTCGTCGGCCGTCTCGGCCTGTTCGCGCCAGCTCGCCGGGATGGTGTCGAACTCCCAATACCAATAGGCGATGCGATAGGTGCGGGGACGTCGTTCGGAGAGATCGGCGCGGAGATAGGCGGCGTCGAACAGCGGCTCCGGCTGGAGATGAATGATCGTGGTGTCATAGATTTCGAGGCCGCTGACGAGTTCGTGTCCGGGATCGTCGTTCGGCTGGGTGCGCGCGTCGCGGAGCGAGACGCCGGCACCGACCGCCGCCAATCCTTCGGCGATGCTCTCGGCCGAGACCCTGAGGCCCGACGGATAGCGGAAATGGGCGATCATGTTCGCGCCGGGCCGAGCGAGCTCCACCGCGACGGCGCCGAGATCGAGAGTTCCGAGCCAGCCCCGCGCCCAGGGAGCAAGAGCGTTCTGCTCCAGAAGCCAGGCGAGGAACGCCCTTGCCGCCGCCTCGTCCGCGAGGGCGTCGGGGTGGAGGTCCCGCCAGCGCTGGTGAGCGACGTAGCCGACCCGGATCTGATCGGACGCGGAGCCCGGCAGCGGCCACCGGCTCGGATCGATCCAGGCACCGTCCACGTGGAAGGCGGCGGCGAACCAGCGCGCGAAGCGCTCCGCGCCGAACCGGCTCATGGCGTCGGGGAAACTCGCCTGCCATGCGGGCGTGACCAGATAAGCCCAGACGAGTTCCTGCTCCGGGCGTTCCGCGGCGGACCAAAGGAGCCACCAGATTTCCTCGAGCCGGAGGTTCTCCTCGCGGCGGCCGTCGCGCAGGAACCATCGCAGAATCTCGCGGCGACCGGCCGGCGTCAGCCCGTGCGGCCAGCGCGCGCGGACGTCTTCGCGCCACAGGAAGGCTCGCCTCGCCCGCCCGCCGATCCTGCCCGCGAAGAGATCGCGCAGCGTCGTCCCGATCGTCTCGGGAAGGCCGAACAATGCCGGTCCCTCGGCGATCAGCCACGTCGCGAACGGTCCCTCGATCCCGTCCGACAAGGCGGTGGGGAAACGGGTGCGGATATCCGCCCGGCAGCGCAGCAGGTCGAGACACCAGCGTGCGGCACTCCAGACATCGACCACCTTGTGGGCCGCCTGGGGCCACCACAACACCGCCTCGCGCGGCAAGTCCGCCGCGGCGAGACACTCGCCGTCGTCCCAGAGGTCGAGGGCGTGGGAGGGTAGGACGAATGTGCCGGTCGTGGCCACGTTGCGCTGCAGCGCCTCGTAGGCCCCGATCCCGCCCGACGCGCGAGGCCGCGGGTTGGGCGAGGTCCCGTCGAGTTCTGGATGGAGATATGGGTCGCCATCGAGCCCGAACCGCCGGATATCGTCTGCGAGACGGGTCAGATCGGCGGGCGGATTGGTGTGGCCGCGCGTCGCGCCCTCGTGGTGGATCAAAGCTGCCGCCGGCGCATATGCCGTCCGATAACCGGCGCGCCAAGCGGCCATGCACAAGGCGACGTCGCTCATCGCCAGCTGATAGGCTTCATCGAAGCCACCCACCGCGTCGAAAGCCTCGCGCGTCACCATCTGGCACGCGCCCATGATGGCGAGCCAGTTGCGCGGGTGATCCGAAGACCCGAACACGCCCCAACCAGCGCTTTCGCTCCCCTGGTAGATGAGCGAGGCGAGATTGGGTCCGATCACGACGCCGCCGTGTTGAGGTTCGCGCGACGGATAAAGCAGCTTGGTGCCGACTACGCCCACTCCCGGCCGCAGCGCGAAACGCACCATTTCGGTGAGCCAGTCGGGTGTGACGATCTCAATGTCGTTGTTCAGGAAAAGTAGGATCTGCCCCGTCGCGGCCGCCGCGCCGTCGTTGCAGGCCGCGGAATAATTGAAGGGGCGACGATAATCGATGAAGACAACGCGCGGATCGCGGCGGAGCTCGCCGTAGAGCACATGCGTCGCTTCATCGCCGGAGCCCGTATCGACGATGACCACCTCGATGTTCGGATAATCGGTGTTGTCGAGGATACCTTTCGTCACCACGCGGAGAAGGTGGGCCTTGTCTTTCGTCGGGATGATGATCGAAACGCGGGGAGGGCGCTCCAAGGGCCACGTCACCGCCTGTGTTCCATCACTCATCGTCTCAGCGCGCGCGGCGAGGCCGCGGCGCTGCCAATAGGTCTCGATCGTCCGACGTGCGTCCGCTGCCGCCGCCGAGTCGGGCGATGGGCGATCGCCGGCGTCTCCAGGGCGTCGCCGACAGAGGATGGCGGGGATGCGTGAGATCGCTTGCGCGACGTCGCTCGCCCGCAGGTTCATGTCCCATTCGGCTGCACTTGCCGCATTCTCGTCAAACCCGCCGAGGCGGAGGATCAGGTTCCTGTCCAGAAGCGTGAGGCGGCCGAAATAGTTGAACGTCGTCAGCAATTCAGGCGACCACGAGGGCTTCAGAAAGGGGGCCGCCGTGACGCCGTCTGCAGTAGTCGTCTCTTCGTCGCCATAGCCGATCTCGAACGCGCCGATGGCGAGCCGGGCGGCGATGGCCTTCAAGGCCCCATCCGCAATTTGGTCCCCAGCTCGAACCACCACGATATAGGCGCCGCGCGCTGCGAGCAGAGCATCGTTCAAGCCGACCGGACCAAGACTCGGTCCTGCGTAGCGGATCTCGCAACACGGGCCGGCCAAACGGACGAGCTCGTGGGCTTCGAGTCCGGGGCCTGATACGAGCACTTCGGTGCGCAGGGCGGTCTGCTGACGCAGGGACCGCACCGTAACGGCCGCCGCCGCGTGATCCCCCTCGGTCAGCAGGAGAAAGCTGAGGATGGGCCGGGTGGAGCCCGGATGAGTTGCCTTCACCTCGCCCTCCACGAAGGCAAGGGATGCGGCGATGGAGCGTTCGCTGGTCGTCTCCACGACCTGGAAAGATTGCGCTTGGCGCAGCGCTGCTCGGCGCTGCCGAAGGCGAGCCGGGAGCCTCCACGGGGTGGCCAGCCACCAAGCCGCTTTCAGTGCACGCTTGATCAGTTGCCGCTGCCCCGGAGATATCGCGCTCGACGCGCGCCGGAGGACCGCGAGCACCCGCCAACTGGTCGAGTTGAGGATCGCTTGGCGCTCGCGCTCCTGCAACTCCAACTGTGAACGCAAAGCGGCGTTCTCAAGCCGGTAACGTTCAGCCTCTCCCTGTTGGCGGTCGAAGTCCGCCCTGAGGTCTATCAGACGCTGCCGCGCCTCAGATGCATCTTCACTGGCGTTCGCACCGACCGCATTGGCCTTAACTTGGAGGGCGTCGCCTTGCACGGTGTCTTTCCGTGCCGCCGCTTCGATGGCGGCTTGGAGCGTCCCATGTTCGGTGGAGACATAGATTCGGCTCGGCCCCGTAGCGCGGGCGAGCCGATAGCCGACGGGCCTGATCGGTTCCCCGCCGGCTTCGGGCTCTCCGTCGTGCTGCTCGACGACGACGATGGCTGGCCGCGTGCTGACTTCCACGGCGCCGAGAACGCGCAGGCTGGCATCGAGGCCGGGACGGAGATGCAGGAGGTGAACGATCTGCCCTCCTGCGACATCGTGCAGAAGAGCGCTGTCCAGTTGGTTGTTGGGCCCGTCCAGGGAGATGTCCACCCCGCGCCAACCTTCGGCCAGGAGGAGGTCGAGCAGACCGGATGGCGCGCCCCCACCCAGGCGAACATAGAAGCCGGAGCCCCCGAACGCGGTAGCGATGGCGGACGAGACCTCATCGGGCGCTGAGTTCACGGAACGGGTTCGCTCGCCTTTCGACATGTCCACTTTCTTTTGGGGAAAGCAGGTCAAGGGCCCGCATTTCCGCAGCCGGAGCCTCGACGCAGGGGGAGGGGCTGCGCTGAACGATCGATCGTGTCCTAGCATTGCCGGGGCGAAGCTGTCGAGGCGAGCGCTTCCAGCGGCCCGCGAGCCACGGCCACGGAGCCCCTCAATCCTCAAGGCGAACTCACGCTACGCCCGGAGCCCCCTACTATCATTCGAAATAGCACTCACATTCGACGTGTCCGTAGTCTGATTTTTTTATACATTCAACACCACGAAGACAAGTAGAACTCTAATTAGGTATGGCTATGTAATCTATCTGCTTATCATTGTGCCTATATAGAACAAAAACATCATAATCCTCAGCGGCGAGAAAATCTTTTGCTTGTTGAAAAGTCACCCCGTGCGCCTGAGAGAGATTTTCCTCCCATTCAAATACAACAAGCGGCCGGCAGCGGCGTATCGTTTCGATTGCGCCAAATATAACATGCGCATCACTTCCCTGACAGTCTATTTTTATAATTCCAACATCGCTAAGTGAAAACGAATCCACTGTTCTTGCTGAAATTTTATTGATACCTGACCCCTCATCGGAAAAAACGAGGCCGCCAGTATTGTTAACACTGCTAAACGCGAGCTCAAGTGGGAGTTCTTGATCGATAGATACCTCTTGCTCTTCCGGCCTTGCCAAAGAAAGTTCGGTCTCTCGAGAATAAAGTGCTGTATTGTGCGGTCGAATTTTGGCTCTGGGTCTGATAGCGGCATTAGCGCAAAGATAGGTATAGTTCTCAAAATTCGGCTCGAAAGCATGGACCTGTGCGAAGTATTTAGCCATTGCGCATGTAATTGTGCCAAAGTGGGCGCCTGCATCAATGGCGACGGTCCCGCGCTTAGCCCCCGCCTTGAGCCAAGGAATAAGATGAGAGTCCCAGGTACCGTGCTCTAGTACCTCGTTCGTAATCAAGTCGCCCCTCTTCATGACGACGGGACCGAATGGTGTCCTGCAACAGATTGCATTGCCTATCGGGAATGCGGACGCAGCCTCACCCTCAGTTACAATTTCGCCCAGCTGCGGATCTCGCCCCTCATGAAGCGCCTCAAGTTGTGCGATGCGAAAATCGGAGCGTTGAATCTCCCCGCGCATACTTTCAATGACTGCTTCCAGCGCGCGAAGCTGGCGTGCATACTCCTCTGACGGAGGCGCCTCGTAGCGCGGAAGGGCTTCGACGTGCTGAACGCGAGCCTCCAACTCTCGGAGCAGCATGTCGGCCGCTTCGATCGAAGATTGTAAATCACCTTGGACGCGGGCCTGTGCGAGTATTTCGGCGCGAAAGGCCCTTAGACGCCCGCTTAAGCGCTCAAGATCGACGTCCGCGCGTGGAGTGTTCTGTACAACAACTTCTCGCACCCAGTCGAGTGTGATATAATGATAGGATCTAATAAAGGGCCATAAAATGCGCCTCACGGCGCCTACTATCAAGGGAGCACGCTTTGATTTGATCCCCTCAACGCGCAACCTGTACTGAATGGATCCGAGATCGATTTTCGACATGTTCAATTTCTCCAAATCCTGAGCATTGCCAACATCGCGTCCTGCGCTTGCAAGGGACTTATAGTCTGGGCTCGGCAAGGCAAAGTCTGGAGTAGCTGCTCGATCTTGTTCACCCAAAGGTCAGCATTATAGCGCCTTATGATGTTTTGCGATATCGCGCGGCGCCAAGCTAGCCGCTCGCCAGCAGGCATGGTCAAAAGACACTGGACTGCGCCGGCTAGCGCCTCAACTGAGCGTTCGATCTTGATAGACTCGTTGCTAGTCAACCACTCAGCCGCACCAATTTGGGCCGTGATAATCGGCACACACCCTGCTGCCGCAGCTTCAAAGGGGACCAGGCCAAGGGGTTCGCGTTCCCATGTCGGAAACAGAAGGGCGTCGTATTGTGCGAAGAGAGCTATCATTTCTGAGCGGCTCTTTGCGCCTAAGTAGCGGATATAATCTGATAAGCCAGCCGCGTGAACACGCTGTATAAGCTCTGCTGTCTGGCCGGCGCCGTAGACATCAATTACGAAGTTGTCGTCGCCGCAGGCGAGCAGATGCTTCACTGCGCCAAGGAGTATCCAAATTCCCTTGTGTGGCGCAATGCGGGATGAATATACTAATTTAAGGGGTCCCTCCCGTAGTTCAATCTGGTCGGGAGCGGCGCTCTTCGGCACCCATCCTGGCACAAAGAGAGGATCGGAAAATCTCGCAGCCAGCGCATTCTCGGCTTCTTCCAAGACGAGACGGCTGACCACGATCGGTCGGACCGTTTGCAAGGCACGCCTTACGCTAAATAGCCGATAGAATGTATCTCGTAAGTGCTCTCTTCCTGAAAGTTCTTGTATGAAATTATCCCCTAGATATATGGAGGGCTGAAACCCTATGGAACATAGAAATACAATAACACCAAGAGACCCAAGCCCGTTTATATTGCACAGAAGAATCTGATCGGGATTGAATTCTTCAATAATAATTCTGAGGTTGGATATATTATTAAACTGAATGATCTCAGAGCGAAAGAGACGCTCCTCTCGACCGCCGTGGTCAATTGAGAGACCTGTGTAGTTTAGATTTCGGTGAACTCGCACGGACGTAGCTGGAAGCTCCGCGTGGTAGTTCACGAGAGGGGATGTCGCGACCTCAACCTGATGGCCCTTGTGAGTCAACCTCTCTGCTAACTCCCAAGCGACGAGTTCGTACCCGCCGATAATCTCGGGCGGAAATAGATTCGAGATCAATAGGATGCGCATTATTTTCGCTTTGCGACCTGAAGGGCTTCAATGATGCGAATATAATTCCGGCCGAACTGGGTTAGCCCATATTCGGCGATAACATCAGTGCGAACTTGCTCCGGCGTCGCGTCGAACAGTTCATCGGCCAGATGTAACTCGAGCATCCTCGATAGTTCGGTCGACGTCCGATATGATTTGCACCCGCAGACCTTCGCGAGCTCAGGTAAGGCGCCGGCCTGGCTAACTACGACCGGGGTTCCAACGCACATCGCTTCTAGGGGGGCGAGGGAAAGTAGCTCCGGCTTCGCGTAGAATGTTCCAGTATACCCTACGTGCACTCCCGTATGCAGAAGTAAGCCTGCCCGGCTTATTGTTTCGATCATTTCCTCGTCGTTTAGATCTGTTGCGAATTTAACATTCTTCCCCACACTGCATTGAATGAGATGGTGAAAATACGCCTTATCGTAGTTCCTTCCAATAATTGTCAATTCGGCGGCCGCTGGTAGAGCTGCAATGGCGTGTTCGTAGCCTTTGTGGGGCAATATTCGCCCGAGAGCGACGATCTTCGAATTATTGCGACGTGATCTATTTATTGAAAACAAGCTCTCATCAATTGGGCCGAATATAACGTGACAGGGAACACGTAGGCTGCTAAACGTCGATTTAGCAAAATTGGATTGGGCATGGAAGGCATCGAAAACATTGGCGATGGCGGGAAAGTGCTCCAGATGCCTCTCCTCGCCGCCCCCATGATCGGTTCCAAGCACGATGGCACCGGCCATCCGCGCGCGCGCGGCTACGAAGATTCCCCAAGGCGTCAGGCATTGATGGATATGAACGACGTCATATTCGGAGAGGAGCCCATCTAGCGCGTCGCCTGCGCACGATGGCCAGTCGGTGGGGTTTCCCGGGCAAATCACCATGTCACTCTGAGCGCCGCGTTCGATTCTGGCTTGGTGGTGCCCAAACGACAGAACGTCGCACCTAATGCTATCGCCATTGAGGTGGTGACGCACGGCGCCGCATATATAATCTACATAGCGTTCACCTCCGCCGATTACGGAATTGTCGCTGAAAAATGTAGGTGTTGCTTGAAGAATTCGCATGATTTAATAATTCGCTCGTAGTTAATATAGTGAACTTAGGCTGCGTTTTGAATGTTTTTGAGTGCCGATCATATTGCTCTGTGGGCGCTCTAAGCGATTCAAAATAGATTGGATTGCATTCATCTTCAGTGAGAATGTTGCCTCAAGATTGAACTGGTTGGCGGTGCTTCGTGAGATGTTCAAGTGGTCGGTCTCTTGAAGCGCGCGATCAATAGCTGCATCTACCGCATTCTCATCAGTGTTGTCCACCAAGTGGCAACCGGGAAGATTGCCGAAGAGAGAACGCGCCTCTCGTGTGTCTGTCGTAACGACGGGTGTTCCGCAGGAGAGGGCCTCCACAATCGGGATTCCAAATGCTTCGTAATCAGATAGCAGAAGAAATAGCTGTGACGATGCGTAGAGTTCAATAAGCTTCTGTTTGTCGATATATCCGGCGCGGAGAATCCGGGCTTCTTGCGAAGTCGGAATCGAAACGTGTTCTGAGTTCTTACCCGCAAGTACCGCACTGTGGAGCTTGCTTCGGCTAAAGAGGCGATCTATAGCCGCAAGGCTCAGGTCTGTGCGTTTTCTCTTCTCGTTGAAATCAGCCACAATCAGTATTTGGCTTTTTCGCGTATCCGTAGACGGGCAAAATTCCGCAGTATTGACTCCAATTGGAATGTATTTTGCCTTCGCGCCTGGGGCGAGATCTGTAATGGTCTCAAGCTCGGCGGGCGAATCGCAGCAAATAAGCGACGCTGCCTCCAGCATCCGTACGAAACTCCCTTCTAGTGCCCAATAACGGTCAGAGTTTGGCATCGTCCACGCCGGTTGAGTGTGCGGGGTGTAAATAATGGGCACGCGAGAGTTGCAGGCGTCGACAATCTCATGGTTTAAAGTTGCGTTGGCCCAGCTTACAGCCTCAACGAGCTGCCAGTAACCCGAGTTCAGGTGGGTCGATGCCCATGCGTTTCCTGGATCTGGCCCGCCGTCCCACGCGAATGGAGCGCTAGGTAGAAATGGCAATCCGTTATCTTGGCAAAAGGTGCGCGCTATTCTATAGTTATACGGATTATCATTGTCTATGCATATCGCGAAATCGAAGTGATTTCTAGCATATTTTATCCATTCAAATATTGCTGTGCCTGTTCCGGAGTAAAGTTGACTTGATGAGGCGAGGACAAATAGATAGCGTGGCTTATGGATGATTTTTGAATTCATGGATAATATACTCTTCATGTGTGAATGCGGCTGTATTTTCTTCATCCCGTGAAATAAAGGGTATTAGAGAGAATTCATCTTGCATCGTACCCTTGTGGCTATCGTTGCGTCACCTCTGGTGTCGTTGCGAGGTAGAACGCTAAGGAGAAACACTGCTTCCTTTCCATATTAGGCTTGAAATGTGAAAATTATGTTATTTTCCTTTTTCTTATGTATTTATTGGGTGTGGTGCCTCCGGGATGGCATTGGTGTTTGTATTTAATCGCTCTTTGGAGTTAATTCTGGTGATTTGTGTTTCTGTGTATTAAGTAATTGTGTTTTTTGAATTTTCGACGCGGCGGTGGCCTGGTAGATCTTGTTGTCGGGTGTTGGGATTTTGGTATGCTAGCTAGCGGTGGCGTGCAGGTGGCGTTGCGGGCAACGACGTAATTCTGTACTACGCGGCGGATCCGATCCAGGGATGCTAAGGTGCCTTGTCAGCTCTCAGCGCACGCGGCGAACCTGTATCGATGGGCTGTCACCTTCTGGGGGCCAGACTGGCCGAACCCGAGGCGCAGTAGGGAACCTCGCTGTAGTGACATTCCTAGCAGATCCAGGTCTCGTGCAGCATGGCAGCAGAGGTGTCTTCGGGTTTGGGATCATATGGCGTTCGGCGCTTGTTGTTAGTGGCGGTGATTTGGGGGGGACAGCCCGCCCTCACCCCATCCCCCGCCCTCGCGCAGACGGCGGGGGAGGGTGTCAGCATTGCGGTCAGTATCGTGCCGCAGGGGCAGGTGACGGGGCCGGCGCCGACGACGCTCATTCTGCCGCCGCTGCCCGATGCGCCCCATCAGGGGAAGTCGGCCAAAGGCGACCGCACCGCACCGAAGCCGTCGGCCTCGAGCCTCGCGGCCGCGCCCGATCCGGCCCAGGCCGCGGCGATGGCGGCGGCGAAGGCTGCGCTCGCGACCGAACTCGGCCGCCGCTTCGGTGCGCTCCCGGGCTTCGCGGCGGAAGGCTATGCACCCTCGGGCGTCGCCCTGATTCCGCCGCCCGATGTCGCTGCCGGCAACGCCGCAGCCGCCGCGGCGGGGGCCGGCGGCGCACCGGGGACTCAGCCGGGCGCAGCGGGCTCGGGAGGGCCGGGGGCGGCGGCCTCAGACGCGGCGGAAGGTGGCGTGGCGCGCGTCGGATCGGGTGCGGTGCCCGGCGCCGCAGGGCCGAATGGCGCCACCGGGCTCGCCGGCCCGGTCGCCGTGCCGGCGCCGAAGCCGGGGGTGCGCACCGCCAGCCTGACGACGACCGGCCCGGACGCCGCTGCGACCGCCACGGGCCTCGGCGGCGCCGGACTTGCCGGCTCGGCCGCCACCGGCTCGGGGTCCGCTGGTGCGATCGGCGGGCCCGTCGCGCTGCCGCGGCCCGATCCGCGGCCTGCCACGACCGCGTCTGCCGCCGCCGCTGCGCCTCCCGCTGCGGACACTTCCGAGGATGCCCCGGATGCGGGCGCCACGTTCCTCGGCCTCGCCCTGCCGGCACGCAAGCCCGTGATGACCGCGAACGCCTCGGCGACCGCCGCCGACGATGACGACGATTCCCCCGCGGATCTCGAGGGCAAGCCCGCGCCGGGGCAGCGCCTCAGCCTGCCCGAGCCGCGGCCGGAGCCGGACACGGAGGCCGCGAACCCGGTGATGCTCGCCTCGATCAACCCGAAAGGCGCGACGAGCCCGAAGGATTGGAACACGCCAAGCGTGCCGCGACCGTTGAGTTCCAAGGTGCCGCCCTATGCGGCGCCGCCCCTCGTCGAAAGTACCCTCGGGCTCGCGCCCGCCTGCGCCGCCCTGGTGCGGCGGGGGCTCGCCGAGATGAAGTTCGATCCCGATCTGCCGAAGGCCGGCGCCTGCGGCGTCACCGAGGCGACCAAGCTCAGCGCCTTCCGTGCACCGGACGGCCATGTGGTGACCTTGGACCCGCCGGCGGAGGTGCGCTGCGAGGTCGCCGTCGCGGTGGTGAACTGGATGCGCGACGACATGTCGGGCGCCGTCGCCAAGCTCGGTGCGCCGCTCCAGAGCGTCAAGATCGCAGATTCCTATAGCTGCCGGCCGCGCAACCGGGTGCGTGGGGCGAAGCTCAGCGAGCACGCCAAGGGCGGTGCGGTCGACGTCAGCGGCTTCGTGCTGGCCGACGGGCGCACCTTCACGACCAAGGGCCACGATCTGCCGATGGCGTTCCGCGTCACCATGCGCGACACCGCCTGCGCCCGCTTCATGACGGTGCTGGGTCCGGGCTCGGATGGCTATCATGAGAACCACATCCATGTGGACCTCGAGCACCGGACCCGTGTCTCGACCTACTGCCATTGGGTGATCGACGACGCGCCGGTCGCGCTGCGCGGCACCAAGGTGCGCCGCGTCCGTCTCTGAGCAAAGCGGGGGCGCCCCGGCTTCAGCAGCCGAAGACCGCACACGGACCGATGGCCCGTCCGCCCCGGAAGGGGCGCGAAGGCCCTCGGCCCCTGCATCGGGCCTCAGTGGGCGCGTTCGGCCTTGTCGAGCGCGGCGGTGGTGTCGCCGGACAGATCGGCGGCGAGGAAGGCGGCCGTCTCGGGGATCGCGACGCGGAAATCGTCGATGTGTTCGAGCGCGACCGTCAGCCCCTCGGCGGTGCAATCGAGCACATGGCCGCCGTGCTTGCGGTCGTCGCTGATGAAGTGGAGATGCCAGCCCGGAATGCCGAATCCCTTGGCGAAAGCGGGCGTCCAGAAGCCGAGCAGGGTGCCGTCGATGTCGGTGTGGGTGAACTCGGCCTGATGGCCGGTCGCCTCGACAAGGGATTCGTGCGCGTCGGCCTTGCAGGCGATGCGGACATGCAGGCGCGCGAAGCGGCCGCGGATGAGCGCGGCGAAGAAGAGATTGTCCGTGCCGCGCCGGGCGTCGAGATCCGCGGTGAGAGCCTTGAAGGACGCGAAGGGCGGCAGCGCCGCCGTCGCGTCCGGCGAGAAGTGGGTGACGATCGCGAAGGGCACCTGCTCACGGTCGTCGGGGATGCGGATCGTGCCGTCGCTGCGCATCTGGTAGACCTCGCCATCGAGCACGATCATCTCCCCGTCGAGGTCGATGAAGGTGCCGAGGCCGAAATCACCGTGCTCGCGCAGCGTACCCACCGAGACGACGCCGCCGAACACGCCCTCGACGAGGGCGCCGGAGGTCGAGACCTGGAACAGGGTTCCGTGCTCGACCTGAAGGCTGTCGGCGAGGGCGCGGGAGACGAGGTGGGACACGCTTTCCCCCGTCTCCTCGGATTTGCGCTGGAGCGCGGTCCACAGCGATTGGGAAATCTCGCAAGTCAGGGTCGGCATGATCCGGTCTCCGCAGGCGCGTCCGCGCCCTCCGTTCAGGCGATGACGCCCTGGTGCATGGCGCGGCCGAGGTCGGCGTTGAAGCGGTAATCGACGGGGATGTCGATCAGCACCGGGCCGGGGGTTTCCATCGCGCGGCGCAGCGTCGGCAGGAACTCGTCGGCGCTGCGGACGGCGAAGCCGGTGGCACCGAAGGCTTCGGCATATTTCACGGTGTCGACGGGGCCGAAATCCACGCCGGCGGTCTCGCCGTATTTCAGGCCCTCCTGGAAGGCGACCATGTTGTAGGTGCCGTCCCGCCAGATCATGTGGACGAAGTTGCACTTGAGGCGCACGGCGGTCTCGAGCTCCTGGGCGGAGAACAGGAAGCCGCCGTCTCCGGAGACGGAGAGCACCTTGTCGTTCGGCCGGGCCAGGCACGCCGCGATCGCCCAAGGGAGGCCGACGCCGAGCGTCTGCTGACCGTTCGAGACGAGGATCTGCTCGGGTCGGAAGGAATAAAGATAGCGCGAGTGCCAGATGTAGAACGAGCCCATGTCGAGGGCGAGCGTGACGTCGTCCGAGAGGACCGTCTGCAGGTCGGCGATGATGCGCAGCGGATGCAGCGGCGTGCCGCCGTGGCCGGCGCCGCGGGCGCGAACCTCCTCGAGCTCTTGGCGGGCTTGGCGAAGCGCCGGGTGGGCATCGCGCCGCAACTGGGGCGGCAGGGCGGCCGAGAGGGCGGCGATCGTCGCGGCGATGTCGCCCTGGAGCTCGATCGTCGGGCGATAATCCCGGTCGATCGACGCGAGGACGTGGTCGATGTGGACGATCGGCCGGGTCTTGCCGGCATTCCACAAGTCCGGATCGTACTCGATCGGGTTGTAGCCGACGGTGATGACGAGGTCGGCGGCGTCGAGCACGACGTCGGACGGCTGGTTGTGGAACAGGCCGATGCGGCCCGCGAAGCAATCGAGCAGTGCACGGGGAACCACGCCGGCGCCCTGATAGGTGCACACGGTCGGGATCGGATGGGCGGCGAGGAGGGTGCGCACCGCGCTTGCGTTCGCCGGGCGGCTCGCATCCATGCCGAGGACGAGAACCGGAAGCTGGGCCTTGGCGATCAGCGCGGCTGCGGCGGCGACGGCTTCGGCGGGCGCGGGCCCAAAGGTCGGCACGCCGACCGGCGTCAGCACCACGTCCGAGGCCGGGCCGTTCATCACGTCGGTCGGCAGGCTGACATAGGCGGCACCGCGGCGGCCCGATTCGGCGGCACGGAAGGCGTTGGCGACCACCTCGCCGATCACCTCCTGGGTCTCGACCTCCGCCGAATAGCGGGTGACGGGGCGGAACAGGCTGACCGAATCGAGGCTCTGGTGGGTCTGCTTCAGAAGTTCGTGGCGCGGTACGGTGCCGGCGAAGCCGACGACCGGCATGCCTTCGGAGTTGGCGGTGGCGAAGCCGGTGACGAGGTTGGTCGCGCCCGGTCCGGAGGTGACCAGGCAGACCCCGGCTTTGCCGGTCATCTTGCCGATCCCGGCGGCGATGAAGGCGGCATTCTGCTCATGGCGGCAGACCACCGTCTCGATGGCGGAGCCCTTCAGGCATTCGAACACGCGGTCGATCTTTGCGCCGGGCACACCGAAGACGTGACGCACGCCTTGCGCCTTCAGATTCCGGACGAGGACGTCGGCCCCCACAATATCGCTCATCGTCTGCTCCATGCCTGACCCGACAACAGCGCGAGCACACCGGCCATCCATAGCCTGCTTCGTCGCCCGTTAGCATCGCTACACTAGTGGTAGCATCTGGCAATGGCAGCTTTTTGTAGGCTCCACTTTTTGATATTCGGTCTTTTATGTACCGTCTTGGTGCGTTTCCGCACCAAGACGGATGGAACGCGTCACGATGAGGGGGCGCCCTTCGGGGGATCGGCTGCCGTTCGGCGTGACGCGCGGGCGGTAACGCGCTATCGCTTCGGTCATGTCCGCCCCGTCGCCCCGAAAAGATCCGATCGTCCTCGTCTTCGATTCCGGCATCGGCGGTCTGTCCGTGCAGGGCGAGATCGCCGCCCGGCTGCCTGAGGCCGAGACTGTGTTCGTCGCCGACGATGCCGGATTCCCCTACGGCGCCTGGGACGAGGCGGCGCTGACGGCCCGCGTCGCGGCCTTGATGATCCGCCTCGTCGCGGCGATCACGCCCGACATCGTCGTCATCGCCTGCAACACAGCCTCGACCTTGGTGCTGCCGACCCTGCGGGCCGCGCTCGCGGTGCCGGTCGTCGGCACCGTACCGGCGATCAAGCCGGCGGCGGAGCGCACCAAGAGCGGCCTCGTGAGCGTGCTCGCGACGCCTGGGACCGTCGCCCGGGATTATACCCGTGCCCTGATCGAGAAACACGCCCACGGCGTGGAGGTGACGCTTGTCGGCTCGCGCCGGCTCGCGGCGCTCGCGGAGGCGCGCCTGCGCGGTCTTGGCATCGACGAGGCGGCGATCGCCGAGGAAATCGCGCCCTGCTTCGTCGAGCACGACCGCCGCCGGACCGACGCGGTCGTGCTCGCCTGCACGCATTATCCCTTCCTTGCCGACGTCTTCGCCCGGCTCGCTCCGTGGCCGG
Organism: Segnochrobactrum spirostomi; assembly: GCF_009600605.1. GTDB lineage: Bacteria > Pseudomonadota > Alphaproteobacteria > Rhizobiales > Segnochrobactraceae > Segnochrobactrum > Segnochrobactrum spirostomi. The sequence goes on from NZ_VWNA01000001.1 coordinate 3,390,701, forward strand.
TGACGTGGATCGACCCGTCGCCGGCGATCGCCCGGCGCACCGTCGAGGTGCTCGGGCTCGCCCCGGCGTCGCCCGCCGTCGCCGATCCCATTGCAGAGGGCTTGCGGCCCGGCCGGGCGATCTTCACCTCCGGCCACCGTCCGGAGCCTGCGCTCGAAATGGCCCTGGCGCGCCGCCATCTGGCTTGGGACGAGGGGCAGACCTTGGGCGGAGCCTTCGCCGCGGCCGTAGCCCACGACCCCCTGCGCACCGAGCGCGCCTTTGCCCTTGCGCCGGGCGGCCGATTGCTGTAGCACGCCGCGATCCGGTTTCCACGCGGCTGTCGCTGCGGGGAAGGCCGTTGACGCACCCGTGGAACCCCGAGCGAAGCGCTTTTGCCGGGGACCTGTCGGCCGAACCGCTTGCCGGTTCGCGCAGAGGAGGGCGCGTTTCCAGCGAAGCTCTTATTTGGAAACTGCGAATGTCCAAGCGCCATAGCGCCAAGCACAAGATCGATCGCCGTCTTGGCGAGAATATCTGGGGTCGTCCGAAGAGCCCCGTGAACCGCCGTGAATACGGCCCCGGCCAGCACGGCCAGCGCCGCAAGGGCAAGCTCTCCGACTTCGGCGTGCAGCTGCGCGCCAAGCAGAAGCTCAAGGGCTATTACGGCAACATCTCCGAGAAGCAGTTCTATGCGGTCTACGAGGAAGCCTCGCGCCAGCGCGGTGACACCTCGGAGCGCCTGATCGGCCTGCTCGAGAGCCGTCTCGACGCCCTCGTCTATCGCGCCAAGTTCGTGCCGACCGTGTTCGCCGCCCGTCAGTTCGTGAGCCACGGCCACGTCAAGGTGAACGGCAAGCGCGTCAACATCGGCTCCTACCGCGTCCGTCCGGGCGACGTCGTCGAGGTTCGTGAGAAGTCGCGCGAGATGGCGCTTGTGCTCGAGGCCGTGCAGTCTGGCGAGCGCGACGTGCCGGATTATCTCGAGGTCGATCAGAACAAGCTGACCGCCAAGTTCGTCCGCGTTCCGGCCCTCGGCGATGTGCCGTACCCGGTGCAGATGGAGCCGAACCTGGTCGTCGAGTTCTACTCGCGCTGATCGGTTCGATCGTTCGAATGGAAAAGGCCGCCGGGGTCCCCCTCGGCGGCCTTTTCGTTTCCCGACCTTCCGTTCTCCCCGATGCCTGGGCTAAGCAGACGTCGGCTGGGAGCACGGGAGAGGGAACACGATGCGGCTTCGCAATTTCTGGCTCGCGGCGGTGTTGAGTTGCACCACGAGCCTCGCCCACGCCGCCGGCCTCAAGGTCTTTCAGATTCCTGCGGACGCCGAAGGCCCGGCTATCAAGGTCGCCGAATGGTCGCCCTGCGCCGTGCCGGCGGGGACCGTGACCCTCGGCCCGTTCGCGCTTCCCGCGGTGCGCGATTGCCCGGTCGCGGGCGACAAACTGCCGCTCATCGTCGTCTCCCACGGGTTCGGCGGCACCAGCCTCGTGCATCACGACACCGCCGAGGTGCTCGCCGATGCGGGCTTCATCGTGGTCGCCCTCAATCATCCGGACGACACCGCTTCGAATCCCGACAAGGAGCGTTCGCTCGCTGCGCTGGCGAGCCGGCCGACCGACATCAAGCGGCTGATCGATTACATGCTGCACAAGGCCCCCGACGCGGCCAAGATCGATCCCGAGCGCATCGGCTTCTTCGGCTTTTCACGGGGCGGCTATACCGGTCTTGGGCTCGCCGGCGCGTCGCCGGACCTGCCGGCGCTCAAGGCGCGCTGCGGCGACCCGACCGGGGCACAGTGCGGGCGGATCGACCCTTCGTGGGCGCCGCCGGCGCCGTCCCTCCACGAGCCCCGCATCAAGGCCTACGTGATCGCCGATCCGCTGAGCAGCGTCTTCCCGACCAAGGAGACCTTGCAGGGCGTCTCGGCGCCGATCGCTCTCTGGGGATCTGAATTCGGCGGCGACGGTGTCGCGCCTGCGGATGTCGCCCGGGTCGCCGCCGATCTGCCGGGGCACCCCGCGCTCCACGTCGTACCCGGGGCGAACCATTTCGCATTCCTGACGGTCTGCCCGCCGGAGCTCGCCAAGGCGGCGCCGGAGATCTGCGCCGATCCGCCGGGCTTCGACCGCGCCGCGTTCCACAAGGCCTTCGACGCCGAGGTGGTCGCCTTCTTCAAGACGCAACTTGCGCCGAAGCCGGCCGACTGACCGGGCTAGGTGCTGTGTGCCCGGCGTTCACCGCGCAGGGCGGGCCTTCTCCATCTCGTCCCGGGCCGTGATCGCGTCGCGGGCGCTGTCGAGGGCGTAGAGCCCCAACGCAAGGAGGCCGGCGCCGAAGCCGACCTCGGCGGTGAGCCGCCAGCCGCCGGTCGCGAAGGTGTAGCTCGCGAGCGCCGAGCCGATCGCGCCGCCGGTGAAGAACAGCGCCATGAAGATGCCGTTGAGGCGCCCGCGCATGTGGGCGCCGATGGAGAATAGGGCGCGTTGGCTCGGGATCAGGTGGCCGGAAATCCCCATGTCGATCAGAACCGCCGCCGCGCCGAGCAGCACCACGGACCCGGCGTGGGCGGCGTAGAGCGCCAGCGGGAAGGCGAGGGCGACCGCGGCGATCGAGGCGATCGAGATCGCGTTGCTCCAGCCGCGGTCGGCGGCGCGGCCGGCGAACGGCGCGGCGATGGCGCCGGCCGCCCCGACGAGGGCGAACAGGCCGATGCCGCCCTGGCCAAGCCCGAAGGCGGGGCTCGCGAGGAGCAGCGGCACCGCGGTCCAGAACAGGCTGAAGCAGCCGAACAGCAGCGAATGATAGCGGGCGCGGCGGCGCAGCACGCGGGTGTCGCGCAAGGTCGGCCACAGCGATTTCAGGACGCGGGCATAGCTCGTGCCCGGATGCGGCGCGCGGCGGCGCAGCGTGACGGCGAGCAGGCCCCACAAAGCCGCGAGCGCGACCGCCGCGCACAGGAACACGGCGCGCCAGCCCGCCGCGGCGGCGACGAAACTCGCCATCGGCCGCGCCAGCATGATGCCGAACATGAGCCCGCTCATGACGTTGCCGACGACGCGGCCGCGGGTCGCCTCGGGGGCGAAATGCGCCGCATAGGGCACGATCGTCTGCACCGCGACCGAGGTGACGCCGACGAGGGCGGCGGCGAACAGGAAGATGTGGGCGGTCGGCGCGACGGCGAGCGCCGAAACGGCCACCACGCTGAGCGCGAGGAGGGTGAGGATCAGCCGCTTGTTCTCGACGATGTCGCCGAGCGGCACGACGAACAGGAGCCCGAGGCCGTAGCCGATCTGGGTCAGGGTGACGATCAGGCCGGCCTGTTCGTCGCTGACGTGGAGCGCCGCGCTGATCGGGGCGATCAGCGGCTGGGAATAATAGAGGTTGGAGGCGATCAGCCCGCAGGCGAGCGCCAGGACGAAGGTGAGCCCACCGGAAATGGGATGCGGCGCCTCCGGGCCGGACGGGGCCGCGGATGCGTTCTGAACGCCTGTCATGTCATGTCTCGCGTGCGCTTCGACGGGGGGAGGCCGTCGCCAGCGCGTCCGAGGGATCGAACCAGATCGATGGAGGCATATCTGCGCGCCAGCGGCCGTTCAAGCCAGAGGCGCGGCCGTCACGCTTGCGTGACGGTGGTCGGCGCCGCCACGGGCGGCCGCCAAATGGAGACGCCCTGCGGGCCGGTCGGCCGCGCAGGGCGCTGAAACGGTCGGGAGGCGAGGCGCGTTACGCGGCGTCGCGGACCGGAACGCCCTTCTCCTTCAGGAAGTCCTGAAGCTCGCCCGCCTGGAACATCTCGCGGACGATGTCGCAGCCGCCGAGGAACTCGCCCTTGACGTAGAGCTGCGGGATGGTCGGCCAGTTGGAATAATCCTTGATGCCCTGGCGCAGCTCGACCGACTCGAGCACGTTGATGCCCTTATAGGGCACGCCGAGATAATCGAGGATCTGGACGACCTGGCCCGAGAAGCCGCACTGCGGGAAGCTCGGCGAGCCCTTCATGAAGAGCACCACGTCGGTGCCCTTGATCTCGCCGTCGATGAAGTCGTGGATCGTGCTCATGTCGCGAAATCCTTGATGCCGCCGGCCGCTCAAGCGTCCGGTGCCGACGTCTGCAACGCGAGGGCATGGAGCTGACCGCCCATGTTGCCCCGCAGCGCCTCGTAGACCATCTGGTGCTGCTGCACCCTGCTCTTGCCCTTGAAGGCTGACGACACGACGACGGCGGCATAATGGTCGCCGTCTCCCGCGAGATCGCGGATCTCGATCCGGGCGTCCGGAAGAGCCGCCTTGATCAGAGTTTCGATCTCGTGCGCATCCATCGCCATCGGTCGAGCGTCCTCCAGAATGTGGGGCCGGCGGCCTTGCCCGAGACCTTCGTCTCAGGCCCTTGCCTCAGGCCGCGCCGGGCGCGCCCATGAAGCGCGGGAACCAATCTTCATGCCGGCCGACGAGCTTTTCAACCGATATGGAGAGCGCACCGTCGACGATCAACGCCTCGCCGCCGGTTTCGCCGAGCCGGACGACCGGAACGCCGGCTTTCGCGGCATCCGCCTCGATCGCCGCGGCCTGATCGGCGCCGACCGTGACCACATAGCGGGCCTGATCCTCGGCGAAGAGGGCGACGTGGGCGGGACCGGGCACGGCGACGCGGGCGCCGATTCGGCCGGCCATCGCCATTTCGGCGAGCGCGATCGCGAGGCCGCCGTCCGAGATGTCGTGGCAGGCGGTGAGGCGGCGCGCGCCGATGAGGCCGCGGACGAAATCGCCGTTGCGCTTCTCGATCGCGAGATCGACCGGCGGCGGCGGACCATCCTCGCGGCCGAGCACGTCGCGCAGATAGATCGACTGGCCGAGGTGGCTGCCGTGGCCGCCGACGAGGAGAACCGTCTCGCCCGCCGCCTTGAAGGCGATGCCGAGCGCGACGTCCACGTCGTCGATGAGGCCGACGCCGCCGATCGCGGGCGTCGGCAGGATCGCCTCGCCGAGGGTCTCGTTGTAGAGCGACACGTTGCCGGAGACGATCGGGAAGTCGAGGGCGCGGGCCGCGGCGCCGATGCCTTCGATGCAGCCGACGAACTCGCCCATGATCTCCGGGCGCTCGGGATTGCCGAAATTGAGGTTGTCGGTGAGCGCGATCGGGGTGGCGCCGACGGCGCTCAGGTTGCGCCACGCCTCGGCCACGGCCTGGGCTCCGCCCTGGACGGGATCGGCGCGGCAATAACGCGGCGTCACGTCGACGCTCATCGCGAGGCCCTTGTTGGTGCCGTCGACGCGGATGACGCCGGCGTCGCCGCCCGGGCGGATCGCGGTGTTGCCCTGGATGAGGTGGTCGTATTGCTCCCACACCCAGCGGCGCGAGGCGAGATCGGGGGAGCCGACGAGGTCGAGCAGAGTCGCGCCGAGATCGGCCGGCGCCGGCACGGCCTCGGCCGGCAGCGGCGCGGGCGCCGGACGACGCACCCAGGGGCGGTCATATTCGGGCGCCATGTCGCCGAGCTCCTTGATCGGGAGATCGGCCATCACCTCGCCCTGGTGGCGGACGATGAAGCGCAGCGTGTCGGTGGTGTGGCCGATCACCGCGAAATCGAGGCCCCACTTCACAAAGATCGCCTTGGCCTCAGCCTCGAGCTCGGGGTGCAGCACCATGAGCATGCGCTCCTGGCTCTCCGAGAGCATCATCTCGTAGGCGGTCATGCCCTCCTCGCGGCAGGGCACCTTGTCGAGGTCGAGCTCGACGCCGAGGTCGCCCTTGGCGCCCATTTCGACCGCCGAGCAGGTGAGGCCGGCCGCGCCCATGTCCTGGATCGCGATGACGGCGCCCGAGGCCATCAGTTCGAGGCACGCTTCGAGCAGCAGCTTCTCCGAGAACGGGTCGCCGACCTGCACGGTCGGGCGCTTCTCCTCCGAGCCCTCGTCGAACTCCGCCGAGGCCATCGTGGCGCCGTGGATGCCGTCGCGGCCGGTCTTGGAACCAAGATAGACGATCGGCATGCCGACGCCCGAGGCGGCGGACAGGAAGATGCCGTCCGTGCGCGCGAGGCCGACGGCCATCGCGTTGACGAGGCAGTTGCCGTTGTAGCGGCGGTCGAAATTGACCTCGCCGCCGACGGTCGGCACGCCGAACGAATTGCCGTAGCCGCCGACGCCGGCGACCACGCCGGACACGATGTGGCGGGTCTTCGGATGGTCGGGCTCGCCGAAGCGCAGGGCGTTCAGCGCCGCGACAGGCCGTGCGCCCATGGTGAAGACGTCGCGCAGGATGCCGCCGACGCCCGTCGTCGCGCCCTGATAGGGCTCGATGTAGGACGGGTGGTTGTGGCTCTCCATCTTGAAGACCACCGCGAGCCCGTCACCGATGTCGACGACGCCGGCGTTCTCGCCCGGCCCCTGGATCACCCGCGGCCCCTTGGTCGGCAGGGTGCGCAACCATTTCTTCGAGGATTTGTAGGAACAATGCTCGTTCCACATCGCCGAGAAGATGCCGAGCTCGGTCAGCGTCGGCTCACGACCGACGAGGTCGAGGATGCGCTGATATTCGTCCGGCTTGAGACCATGCTCGGCCACGAGCTCGGGGGTGATCGCGATGTCGTTGGGGATCATGGGGCGGAGGGTCCTGGAGCTCACCGTCGGCCGCGTCCTCAACGAGGCTCGCGCGTTGTGGTCGGGATACCGAGGGGGTGCGACGGCGTCAACGCCGCACAGCGCATGGCAGGGCTCCGACGGTCCGACGAAGGCACTGCACCGCCGCCCGGCGCGTGCTAATCAGGGGCTCGGGCGGGCCGATCAGCCGGCCCGAAACGAGGAGCGAACGATGGGGCGTTGGGGTTTGGGGCGCCTGGCGGGTCTGGCGCCGATCGTTCTGTTGTTCGCGCTCAGCCTCGTCGTCTTCTCGGATGCCGGCCGGGCCGCCTCGGCCGAGCTGCCGCTGCTCGGCGCCATCGAGAGCGTCGAAGGCAAATCGAGCGCGGCCGCGCCGGCGAAGGACGCATCTGGGAAGGATGCCACCGCGGCGCCAACCGAGGCCGCCGCCCTGCAATCGGTCATCGATGCCGCGAAGTCGTCCGGCGCCACCATCATGGTGATCACGCCGGCCTCGGGCACCGCCGCGGCGACGGCGACACCGGCGCCAACCCAGCAGCAGCCGACGGGCAAGACGCGCAATTTCGTGCGCATGCTGCACCACCTGAAGATCGCCATCGCCGATCTCGCGGCCGACATTCCGATGCACGTCGCGACCTTCGCCGACAGCCTCGCCGAGGAGCAGGCGAGCGGCGACCTCGACCGCGTGGTGTGGGGCGCGCGCAACGCCGCCATCTCCGCCGTGTTCGGCGGGCTCGCTTTGCTGCTCTATCGGCGCTGGAGCGTCCGCGCGCTCATTCGGCTCGCGGCGAAGCCGGTGCGCGATCGCGCCGACCGGGTGAGTTTCCTCCTCGCGCGCGGCTTCCTCATGGTCGTGGGCGTCGCCGTCTTCGTGGTCGTCAGCGGTGCGGTGGTGACGGCGCTCAGCCACGAGGTCGAGGAGACGCGCAAGACCTTCCTCGTCTTCCTGGTTCCGGCAACCGAGATCCTCGTCGGCTTCACGGTCATCGTCGCCATCGTCGCCCCGCGGGAGCCCGCCCACCGCGTCATCCGATTGCGCGACCGCGACGCGCGCTGGCTGGCGGCTCAGCTTTTCGCCGTCGTCGTCTTCGCGGCGATCGCCAGCGGATGCGTCGCCTACGGCGAGATCATGGACGTCGCCCGGTCGATCCAGCGGCTGTCGAAGATCGTCGGCCTCCTGGTGCCGTGCATCTGGCTCTCGCTGATCGCCACCCGGCTTCACGCCCGCATCTTGCACGCCCGTCTCGGCGGAACGGCGCATTCCCATGAACATGGCGCCGGAGAACATGGCGCCGGAGAACGTGGTGCCCAAGAACACGGCGCCGCCGCGGTGCCGTCCGGGCCCGCCGCAGGCGCAGGAGAGGGCGGGGTGCATGTCGCCCCCGCGCCGGCGGATCACGCCGCGCCGGCCTCGGCCGTCCAGCACGCCCACGCCGGGTTCGATCCGATGCTGGGTCATGCGATCGCGCCGCAGCCCCCCTCGGCGCAGGAACTCGCCCGCAATCTACGCAGCGCCAGCCGCTTTCCGGCCCGCGACCTCATCGTGCGCCATTGGGCGCTGCTGACGACGATCGCGCTCCTGATCGCCGCGACGCTCGGCACGGTCCGCGTGCTGCTCGACCACACCAACCCGATCACGCCGATCATCGGGCCGGTCGGTGCCGTGTTCGGCGGCATGTTCGTCTATGCCGCGATGATCCTGTTCGTCGACCGCGTCGTTGCGCCGATCCCGACGACCCTCGACGACGTCGCGGCCTCGCAGGTCTCGGTGCGCCGGCGCGAGATCGCGCGCGGCGTCGCCGAGCATGTCGCCCTCGTTATCGCGATCGCCTCTGCGGTGGTGGGCGTGCTCGCGGTGTGGGGCATCGACGTGTTCGACCCCCGCGGACCGATCGGCCGATCGGCCGGCTTGTTCATCGCCATTCTGCTGGCCACCACCGCCTATCGCGCCGTCAAGCTGTGGCTCGACCAGGAGATCGCTCTCGAGCGCTGGGCGGCGACCGAAGAGGAAGGGCAGGGCGCGACGGCGGCGGCGATCGGTTCGACGACGCGCCTCGGCACCCTGCTCGGCATCGTGCGCGGCTTCCTGCTCGCGAGCATCTTCATCGTCGCCATCATGATCGCCCTCGACGAACTCGGGGTGAACATCGGGCCCCTGTTCGCCGGCGCCGGCCTCATCGGCATCGCCGTCAGCTTCGGCTCCCAGTCCCTCATCAAGGACATGTTCTCGGGCATGTTCTACCTGATCGACGACGCCTTCCGGACCGGCGAATATATCGACATCGGCCTCGTCAAGGGCACGGTGGAGAAGATCTCGATCCGCTCCTTCCAGCTCCGGCACCAGAACGGTCCGCTGAACACGGTGCCGTTCGGCGAGATCAAGAAGCTGACCAACTATTCGCGCGATTGGGTGATCGTGAAGCTGCCGATCCGCGTCACCTACGACACCTCGGTCTCGCATCTGAACAAGGTGGTGAAGCGCATCAGCGCGGAACTGCTCGAGGACGAGGACGTCGGGCCGCTGTTCCTCCAGCCGCTCAAGTCGCAGGGCGTCTACGACATGGAGGATTCGGCGATGGTCATCCGCGTCAAGTTCATGACGCGGCCGAACGACCAATTCCTCGTCCGCCGCGCCGTGTACGCCAAGATTCGCGAGACCTTCCACGCCGAAGGCATCAAGTTCGCCCACCGCAACGTCACCGTCTTCGTCGGAAGCCTCGACGGGCAGCCCGTGACGCCCGCCCAGAAGGCTGCGGCCGGCGCCGCGATCGCGCCCGTGGTGGAGGATGAGGCGATCCTCCAGACCGCCGAGGAAGAGGACGAAGGCCTCCCACAGCCGTAAGCCCTCACGGCTTACAGCCGTAAGCCCTCACGCTGACTTGACCTGCTTCAAGCCATCTGTGATGCATGGGACGACTGCCGTGCTGGGGATAGGGACATGACCGTACACTTAAAAAGACTTTCCGCGTGGGCGTTTGCCGTGATTATCGGTGCGCTCACGGCGGCTTGGCTCGCCGCCGCGCCGATCCCCGCATCGGCGGCCGAGCCGGCGAAGCCGGCGGCGGCTTCGACGTCTTCAACCCCGGCCCCCGCGAGCCTTGGGAAAGACATCTCGGCCGATGTCCATCTCGAGGAGATGGAACTCGCCGACATCGCGGCCGAGCTCGGTGTCCGCTTCCGGGCGGCCATGGCGAGTTTGCCGCAGCTTCCGGGCGAGTTCTCGAACGCGGTCGCCCGCGAGGTTCCGGGCGACGGCGACGGCTGGCTCGGCCGCGCCGCCCTCTCGGCGGTTCTCGCGATCGCGATCGGCTATGCCGCGGCGCGCCTCTTCGAGCATTATGTGCAGAAGGCCGCCAAGCCGGCTCCGCAGACCGCGGAAGGCTTCGACACCAACACGCGGATCGCCTTTCTGCTGCGTCGCCTGCTCGTGTGGGTTATCGGCAGCGCGATCCTCGTCGGGGTCGGCTTTCTCGTTCTCGAATTGCTCGACAAGGGCGTCCCGATCGAGCGGCGAACGGCGTTGATCCCTCTCGTCTGCGTCGGCATCGCGCGCTCCTTGCTCAGCGTTTTCCGGACGCTCTTCACGCCCGCGCTGCCGCAATATCGGCTGGTGCACGTCGACACCCAGCAAGCCCGGGGCTTTACCGCGACTTCGCGATCTTCGTCGTCGCCGCGGCTGCGATCGCGGGCTTCGATTGGTGGCTCGAGGTTCTTTCGCTTCCGGCCGAGAATCGGAGCCTCGTCGCGATCTCGCTGTCGCTCGTGCTCGTCATTCTGATTTCCTTGGTCTGCATCGTTCACCGCCGCATGATCAGCCACATTCTGGTGGCTCCCGGCAGCACCATCAATCCGCTGATCCGCGGGCTCGCCCGCATCTGGTGGCTCATCGCGGTCGCCTATTTCCTGCTCGGTTGGGGGCTTCGCTGCGTCAACGTCCTGCTCGGCATTAAGGGGGGCTCCGGCCTCGTCACCACGCCGCTGATGCTCCTCGTCGTCGGTTTCATCGGTTACGGCGTCGCCCGGTTGGTGCTCGCCAAGATCGTCAAACAGAGCACGGTGCTGCGTGTCGGCACTGGAGCGCAGGCGCGCCGGCTGCGCGATTATCTCGATCTCGCCTATGATGCGGCGGCGTGGATCATCGTGTTTCTCTGCTTCGTCGATCTCGCGCGCGCCTGGGGTGTCACCTTCGAATCGGGCGGCTTCGGCAGCATCATCGTCAAGGTCGGCCTCATCCTCGTGGCGGGCGCCATTCTCTATGACGGCGTGCGGATCGCGATCGATCGCAAGCTCGCCGTCGAAGGCGGCATGGGCGCGATCTACGCCGACGACGGCGAGGACGACGAGGCGCCGATCCGTACCGGCAAGTCGCGGATCGCGACGCTGCTCCCGCTCATCCGCGTGTTCGTGCTGTCCATCATCGCGAGCCTGATCGTGATGATGGTGCTGTCCGAACTCGGCGTGCAGGTCGCACCGCTTCTCGCCGGCGCCTCGATCTTCGGCCTCGCGATCGGCTTCGGCTCGCAGACGCTCGTCCACGACGTGCTGTCCGGCGCGTTCTTCCTGGTGGACGACGCCTTCCGCGTCGGCGAGTACGTCGATCTCGGCGGGGGCATCAAGGGCACGGTCGAGAAGATCTCGATCCGCTCCTTCCAGCTCCGCCACCAGAACGGCCCGCTGCACACCATCCAGTTCGGCAACATCAAGCAGGTCACCAACTTCTCGCGGGATTGGGCGCTCAGCAAGATCCCGTTCCAGTTCGCGCTCGGGACGGACATCGAGAAGGTGCGCAAGATCGTCAAGCGGGTCGGGCAGGAACTCGCCACCGATCCGGCGACCGCGCATCTCTTCCTGATGCCGCTGAAGTCGCAGGGCGTGTCCCAGGTCTCGGGCAACGGCGTCACCGTTCGGGTGAAGTTCATGACCTCGCCGATGGACACCTCCATGGCCACCCGCATGGTGCTCGCGCGGCTCCACGAGGCGTTCCTGGAGGCGAAGCTCGAGTTCCCGAACAATGCGATGACGGTGCGCATCGAGAATTCGGGCCCGGCTCTGACGCCGGAGCAGGAACAGCAGGCCGTGGCCGCGGCGATCGCCCAGCAGCAGGGTGCTGCGGCCGCCTTGGCGACGCCGGGCTGAGTGCAGCCCCGCCTCCGCGGGACCACATCGGGCGGGCGCGCGAGCGTCCGCCCTTTTTATTTGCAGGTCGGGTCGTTCAGGGGGCGGGTGGCGTGGCGGCGTCGCCGTCGGCCGGCACGAGATCGACGATCGCCGTGCCCGGCTCGTCGGCGAGCGGCGGCAGCACCGCCTGATAGGCGACGGCGACGGGGCGCGCCGTCTCCAGCACGATGCGCGAATTGCCGAACAGCACGTAGCCGTAGCTCCACGCCGTCACGAGCCCGGCCGGCTTCGGCGTGAACCCGGCCGGCAGGGCGAAGGCGATCGGCGGAATGTCGATGACGACCCGCCGCCCGCCGTCCTCGACCTTCGGATAGATCTCGATGACGTGGTTGATGGTGAGGGTGAGGCGGGTGCGCGTCGCGTCGCCGCTCACGGACGCTCCGGTCACCGCCGGCTTGCCCGCCGCGAGCACCGTCTCGGCGGCATCGGTGCCGCCTGGGAGCGCCGGGAGGGCGAGGAGGCCGGCCGCAAGCGCGAGCGGGACCAATCCGGTGCGCGCCTTGAGCCTCGCTCGATCGCCTCTGGCCGCGTCGGTCATGCGAGCCCCGGCTGCCGCGTCGTGCGCGGACCAAGGGCCGGGCGGAGGCGCCCGGCGAAATGGACTCAGGCCGCGATGAGGCTTTCGAACAGCGGCCGGCCGTCGGTGCCGCCCTGGAGCGGCTCGATCAGATTTTCCGGATGCGGCATCATGCCGAGCACCCGGCGATTGTCGCTCAGGATGCCGGCGATGTCGGCGATCGAGCCGTTCGGATTGGTGCCCTCGGCATAGCGGAAGGCGATGCGGTTCTCGCCCTCGAGGCGCGCCAGCGTCTCGCCGTCGGCGAAATAGTTGCCGTCGTGGTGGGCGACCGGGCAGCGCAGCACATCGCCCTTGGCGTAGGCGCGGGTGAACGGGGTATCGACCGCCACCGCCTCGAGCTTGACCTCGCGGCAGACGAACTTCAGCCCGGCATTGCGCATCAGCGCGCCCGGCAGGAGGCCGCCTTCGGTGAGGATCTGGAAGCCGTTGCAGATGCCGAGCACGAGGCCGCCGCGGGCCGCGTGGGCGCGCACCGCATCCATGATGGCGGCACGGGCGGCGATCGCGCCGGAGCGCAGATAATCGCCGTAGGAGAAGCCGCCCGGCAGCACGACGAGATCGACCGCCGGCAGTTCGGTGTCGGCGTGCCACACCGCCTTCGGCGCGACGCCCGTCACGCTCTCGAGGGCGCGCATCACGTCACGTTCGCGGTTGGAGCCGGGGAAGACGACGACGGCCGATTTCATCGGGAGGCCTCCGGGTTTGCCGCGCGGGTCAGCCGACGATGTCGATCGCGTAGGATTCGATCACCGTGTTGGCGAGCAGCTTCTCGCACATCTCGGCGATGCGGGTACGGGCCGCGGCTGCGTCCTGGTCGGCGAGCTCGAGGTCGATCACCTTGCCCTGGCGCACGCTCTCGACGCCGCCGAATCCGAGCGCGGAGAGCGCGCCGCCGATCGCCTTGCCCTGGGGATCGAGGACGCCGTTCTTCAGGGTGACGGTGACGCGCGCTTTCATGTCGGGCTCTCGGATGGGCTTGATGATCGATCGCGAAATCCGCGCCGGCGCGTGGCCGGGCGGCGCGGCGGCCTCGTCGCGAGGCCGCCGGACGTGGAGAGGAGGGCCGGGAGCCCCCCGCAGGCATCACTTCACCAGGACGGGGCCCTGGGTGGTGTTGCGCTCGTTGTCGTTGAGGATGCCGAGCCGGCGCGCGACTTCCTGGTAGGCCTCGAGCAGGCCGCCCATGTCGCGCCGGAAGCGGTCCTTGTCCATCTTGTCGTTGGTGACGATGTCCCACAGACGGCACGAATCCGGGGAGATCTCGTCGGCGACGACGATGCGCATCATGTCGCCTTCCCAGAGGCGGCCGCATTCCATCTTGAAATCGACGAGACGGATGCCGACGCCGAGGAAGAGGCCGGCGAGGAAATCGTTGACGCGGATGGCGAGCGCCATGATGTCGTCGATTTCCTGGGGCGTCGCCCAGCCGAACGCGGTGATGTGCTCCTCGGAGACCATCGGGTCGCCGAGCTTGTCGTTCTTGTAATAGAACTCGATGATCGAGCGCGGCAGTTGCGTGCCTTCCTCGATGCCGAGGCGCGTCGAGAGCGAACCGGCCGCGACGTTGCGGACCACCACCTCGAGCGGGATGATCTCAACCTCACGGATGAGCTGCTCGCGCATGTTCAGCCGACGGATGAAGTGCGTCGGGATGCCCATGTTGTTCAGGTGGGTGAAGACGTACTCGGAGATCCGGTTGTTCAGCACGCCCTTGCCGTCGACGATCTCATGCTTTTTCGCATTGAAGGCCGTGGCATCGTCCTTGAAGTGCTGAATGAGCGTACCGGGCTCCGGGCCCTCGTAGAGAATCTTTGCCTTGCCTTCATAGATGCGGCGGCGACGGTTCATGGGGATGTACCGTGAATGCTTGAGGAAATCCATGTCGAGCCGGGGTCTCCGCTGGCGAGCCAAGAGCCTATTGGTGCCGAACCGTTCAAAGCCGCCGCGGCAACGACGAATGCGCGGGCAACAGCCTCACCCGGAGGCCCCACCCACGCTTACCGTTCGACCCTAGCCGATCCGCGCCCGGAAAACAATTCTCGGTGTGCATAGGCGGGCGGAGAGGGATGCTCCACGCGCGGGCCTGTCGCGTTGATACGGGCGCGACGGCCGTGCCAAAGTGCCCACGGCGCCGCAGCCGGCGCGGGGCGGTCCACCCGCGCGCCGGGCGGCCATCGGGGAGTGCATCCTTGTCCGTCTTCCGTGAACCCTACGATTTCGCCGAGCGCCTGCGCGCCGGTGAGACGATCCTGAGCGCGTGGTCCTGCTTGCCCGGCCGCCATGTGGCGCAGTTGCTCGCCCGCGCCGGCTATCCGGCGGTGACGCTCGACATGCAGCACGGCGAGCACGATTTCGCCTCCGTCGCCGCCACCATCCCCGCGATCGTCGCGGCGGGCGGCACGCCGGTCGTCCGCGTGCCGGTCGGTGAGTTCGCCACCGCGAGCCGGGCCGTCGATGCGGGCGCGGCCGCGGTGATCGCCCCGATGATCGACGATGTGGAGACCGCCCGGCGCTTCGTCGCCCAGATCAAATATCCCCCGCTCGGCGAGCGGAGCTGGGGCCCGGCCTCGGCGATGGCGCTCGCCGGCGTGACGGATCCGCTCGGCTGGCTCGAAACGGCGAACCGCGCGACGCTCGCTTTCGCGATGATCGAGACCCGTGCCGCCTTCGAGGGAATCGACGACATCCTCGCCGTGCCGGGGCTCGACGGCGTCTTCGTCGGGCCGGCCGACCTCTCAATCGCCCTGTCGAACGGCGCCCATGTCGCGCCGTCGGCCGAATCGACCCATGCGGCGGCTGCGAAGATCGCCGCGGCGGCGCGGGCGGCGGGGCGGATCGCGGGCTATTTCGCGCCGAGCGTCGAAGACGCCCGCACGGCGCAGGCGGCCGGGTTCACCTTCATCTCGCTCGGGATCGACGCCGCGCTGATCGCGGAAGCCGGACGCGCCAAGCTGGCCGCCTTCGAAGCCGGCGCGTGATGCGGAGGCGCCGCGGCGTCGCCGCCGCGGCTCCCTCAAAACTGGAATGGACGGTTGGGCGCCCGCTCAGTGCGCGCGGGCGATCGAGAAATCCACGACCTCGATCAAGGCCGCCTTGAGCGGCGTGTCGGCGAGGGGGGCGAGCGAGGCCTTGGCGCGGGCGCCGTAGGCGAGCGCCTCATCGACGGTCGCCTTCAGCGCGCCGTGGCGGCCGAGCAGCACGATGGCGTGCTCGAGGTCGCCGTCGGCGATCGCGCCCTCCTCGATGCAGCGCTTCCAGAACGCCTTCTCCTCCGCATCGCCCGCCTGATAGGCGGTGATGACGGGGAGCGTGATCTTCCCCTCGCGGAAATCGTCGCCGACATTCTTGCCGAGCGCGCCGGCCGAGCCGCCATAATCGAGGGCGTCGTCGACGAGCTGGAAGGCGAGGCCGAGATATTCACCGAAATCGCGGAAGGCGGCGCGCTCGGCGTCGCTCGCCCCGGCGATCACCGGACCGACCTCGGCCGCGGCGGCGAACAGCGCCGCCGTCTTGGCGTTGATGACCTTGAGATAGGTCTCGCGCTCGGTCTCGAGGTCCTTGGCGGCGGCGAGCTGCATCACCTCGCCCTCGGCGATCACGGCGGCGGCGTTCGACAGGATCGCGAGGCATTCGAGCGAGCCCGCCTCGACCATCATCTTGAAGGCCTGGCCGAGCAGGAAGTCGCCGACGAGTACGCTCGCCTGGTTGCCCCAGACGAGCCGGGCCGCGGGCTTGCCGCGACGCATGTCGCTGTCGTCCACCACGTCGTCGTGCAGCAGCGTCGCGCTGTGCATGAACTCGACGCTCGCGGCGAGGCGGATGTGCCCGTCGCCGCCATAGCCGAAGTGGCCGGCGGTCGCGAGCGTCACCATCGGCCGCAGGCGCTTGCCGCCCGACGAGATGAGGTGGTTCGCGACCTCGGGGATCATCAGGACATCGGAGCCCGTCCGCGACAGGATGAGCTCGTTAACGCGCTTCATGTCGGGGGTGACGAGCGCGACGAGGGCGTCGATGCTGCCGGGCGCGGCGCCGGCCCGGGCGAGGCTCGCCGGCACGGGGCTGTTGTCCTCGGAACCCGCCGCGGTCGCCTGCGACGTCTGAGCCGGTTGAGCGAAAGCCACGCGGCGGAACTCCTGAAAAGCCGTGTCTCGCGGACGCGAGATCGAGGTCCGGGGCGGAGAATAGGGAGGCCGTCCCGCCCCGGCAAGGGACGCTCCCGTTGAACGCACCGTCGCCGCCGGACCGGCCCCCGATTGAAGCGGCCCGCTCGGCATGCGATGGGGGAAGGGACCGGGCCGCCGCCGAGGCGGCCTGCCCGAACCCGCGAGGAGGTCGCCCGCATGAAAGAGATCCTGCGCACGAACGATGCCGTGCTGATCTCCTTCGTGGAGGCGCTTCTCACCGAGGCGGGCATCGCACACCTCGTCACCGATCTCAACATGAGCGTTGTCGAAGGCTCGCTCGGCATCCTGGCGCGCCGGGTTCTGGTCGGGCAGGACGAGGAGGCCCAGGCGCGCCGGCTGCTGATCGACGCCGGCCTCGCCGCCGAGCTGAAGCCGGCCGCGGGCGCGGGTCGGTGGTGAGCGCCGCGCGATGAACGCGGGCGGCGAGGGGCCCTTCACCCGCGATGCCTTTCTCGGCGGCCGGCTGATCGTGCGCCAGCCGTCCGGCGGCGCCCACCGCTCCGGCCACGATGCCGTGCTGCTCGCGGCCGCGGTGCCGGCGGGCCTCGTCGGCCGCCTCTACGATCTCGGCGCCGGTGCCGGCGTCGCCGGGCTGTGCGCGGGCCTTCGCGCGCCGGGGCTTGCGGTCGATCTCGTCGAACGCGATCCGGCCGCGCTCGCCGCCGCGCGCCTGACGCTCGACGAGCCCGAGAATGCCGGGATCGTCACCCGCGCCCGGGTGATCGAGGCCGATATCCTGATGCCCGCCGCCGCGCGGGCGGAGCACGGCCTGATCCCCGGCAGCGCCGCGATGGTCGTCACCAACCCGCCCTTCCACCGCGCCGGCACCGTTCGGGCCTCGCCGGATGTCGCGCGGGCCGGTGCCCATGTGCTCGGACCCGAGGGGCTCGAGCCCTGGCTCAAGCTCGCGGCGGCGCTCGCCGCACCGGACGGGCGGGTCGCGATCATCTTTCCGGCTGCCGGCCTGAAGGACGTGCTCGATTCGCTCGCCGGCCGCTTCGGCGCCGTGGTCGTCGTGCCGGTTCAGGCGCGCGCCGACGCGGCGGCGATCCGCATCGTCGTCACCGGACGCAAGGGCAGCCGCGCCCCGCTGGCGCTTGCCCCGGCTTTGGTGCTCCACGAGCCCGATGGCCGCCCGACCGCCGCCGCCCGCGCCATCCTCGAAGACGGCGCGCCGCTGCCGGGCTGTGGGGTGGATTGAGGGGGCGGGGCTTCGGAGGGCGCGCGGGGGCGAGTTAAGCCCACGCCTCACCGGGTTCTGGCTTCCGATGGGTCTCGCCCAGCATCACCCCACCCTGACCGCCTCCGGCGGTCTGTCCCTCCCCCTGGCAGGGGAGGGACTAAGGCGCTGATTTTGTGGGGAGGTCTGTTCCACGACAGTGCTGAGGGCACCGAAAGCTGTGAAACGACGATGCGGGTGGAGGGGTGAGGACACTGTTCTAGCACGACGAGTGCCGCAGGCAGCCCCTCCCCTGCCAGGGGGAGGGGTGGCGCGGAGCGCCGGGGTGGGGTCCGGTGCCGCAGGCGCCGCCCCACGACATCTGCCGCCTCACAACGCTCGCTGCTCGCCGACGTGCCAGCCTAACAACGCCCGACACCCGCCTAAGCCACCATCGCCGCGTTCGTCGCGCCCCCGTCGGCAGCCTTGATCCACCACGAAGGACGAGTCCGGGCGAGGCGGGTCGCGGCGGCGGCGGCTTCGTCGGCGGTGGCGAACAAGGCGAAGGCCGTGGCGCCGGAGCCGGACAGTCGGGCGAGGAGGGCACCCGACGTGGCGGCGAGGTCGGCGACCACCTCGCCGATCACCGGGGCGACGCGCTGCGCCGCCGGTTCGAGGTCGTTGCGCGTCGCCGCCAGCCATTCGGCGAGATCGCGGGCGTCGCGCCACGCGGCGGCGCCGGCGGGCAGTGGGGCGTTGTCGCGCCGCTCGAGCGCGCGAAAAACGTCCGGGGTCGCGACCGGCACGCCCGGATTGACGAGCAGGAAGGCGATGTTCGGCAGCGCCGGCAGCGGCGCGATGTCGTGTCCGATGCCGGTCGCCCGGGCCGGGGTCGAGAGCACGCAGATCGGTAGGTCGGCGCCGAGCGGCCGCGACAGGGCCGCGAGCGCTTCGAGGGCGAGATCGAGGCCCCACAGACGGTTGAGGAGGCGCAGGGCCGCCGCGGCATCGGCCGAGCCGCCGCCGATGCCGGAGGCGACGGGCAGGGCCTTGGTCAGGCGGAACCGCGCGCCGCGGGCCGGGACACCGACCGCCTCGGCGAGGAGCCGCGCGGCTCGCAGCACCAGATTGGCGCCGTCGGTCGGCACCGCGGCCGCGAACGGGCCGTCGACTTCGAGCGAGATTTCGCCGGCCGGCTCCACGACGAGGCGATCACCGACCTCCGGAAAGGCCACGAGCGTATCGACGTCGTGGTAGCCATCGGCTCGGCGGCCGGTGATATGGAGCGCCAGATTGACCTTGGCCCGCGCGACCTCCGCGAACATGCCGGCGGCTCAGGGCTGCTCGGCCGGCGCATCCCCGCCCGGGTTCGCGCCGTCGGGCGCCGCGGCGTCGGGCACCGTCGCGTCCGGGGCCGTGCCGGGCGTCGCATCACTCTTCGGCGTCTTCTTGGGATCGGCCGAAATCGGCGTCGTCTTCGCCGATTGGGAGGGCTCTCCGGCGAGCGGCGGCAGACCGTTCTTGAGCTTTTCCTCGATGATCTTGAGCTGGTCCGGCGAGGGCTTCATGTCGCGGGCGTGGGCCCATTGGAAGCGCGCCTCGACGGTGCGGCCGACGCGCCAATAGGCATCGCCGAGATGGTCGTTGAGGACAGGATCGCCGGGGACGAGATCGACGGCGCGCTCGAGCTGCGGCACCGCCTCCTGATAGTGGCCGAGCTTGTAGAGCGCCCAGCCGAGGCTGTCGATGATGGCCCCGTCTGTCGGCCGAAGCTCGGCCGCCTTGCGGATCATGGCGAGTGCCTCGTCGAGGTTCACGCCGCGGTCGGCCCAAGAATAGCCGAGATAATTCAACACTTCCGGCTGGTTCGGCGACAGCTTCAGGGCCTGCCTGAAGTCCGCTTCCGCCTTGGGCCACTGGTTGGTGCGCTCGTAGCAGATGCCGCGATTGTAGAACAGGATCCAGTCGCGCGGCTTCGGCATCGTGATGCGCGAAATTTCGTTCGAATAGACCTTGGCGGCGTCGACGAACTTCTCGTGACTGCGCAGCACGGCGCCGTAGGCGAGCACCGGCTCGACATCGCCGGGATTCTGCTGGACGACGCGGGACAGCACCCGCTTCGCCTCCTCGAACTTGTCGAGGGAATTGAGGTTGAGGCCGATCTGGATTTCGGCGTCGCGGTAGAACGGCGAGTTCGAAGCGATGGTTCGGTAGATCTCGATGGCGTGGGCCGGGCGGTCGAGCCGCTCGTAGAGCTCGGCGAGGGCGATCGCGGCGAACTCGGCCTTGGGGTCGAGATAGAGCGCGAGCTGGAGATAGGCCGCCGAAAGCTCAGTCGATCCCTCCCGTCCGATCGTGGCGCCGATCGCGGCGAGTGCCGCGGCGGCGCCGGCCCGGGCGTTCGGCACCACCGGCGGCGCCTTCTTGCCGGCCTTCAGCATCGTCCGCAATTCGTCGACCAGAGGCTGGTCGCCGACCATGCCGGCGAAGCGATCGACCACCGCCTTCGCCGCGGCCGGGTCGCCCGCCCGCGTCAGGATGCGGGCATAGGCGATGACGATCCGGGTCGCGTTCGGATCGGCGTCGTAGGCGTCCTTCATGCGCTGGCGCGCTTCGACCTCGTCGCCGAGGAGATCGGCGACGAGACCGCCGTTGTAGGTCGTGAAGGCGCGGAACACGTCGGCGTTGCCGAGCCGGTCGAGCGCCTTCAGTGCGTCCGCCTCGTTGCGCTGCTCCGCGAAGGTCCACGACGTGATCAGGCTGCTCGTCAACTCGATCAGCGGGCTGCGCGATTTGGTCGCGAGATAGTCGCGCGCCTTCGCCGGTTCGCCCTTGAGGAAGGCGTCGACGGCTCGGGTCAGGTGGGCGAGCCGGTTGACGTCGACGGAATCGGGGAGTGACGCCGCGAGATCGACCGCGTCGTCGAGATTGCCGCTCGCGAGCCCGAGGGTGAAAGCGCGCTCCATCAGGATTGGGTTCATCGGGTCGTCGTCGAGTGCGGCGCGGTAGAACACCGCCGCCGCGTCGATGTCGGTTTCTTCGGCGGCGAGGCGCGCGGCGAGATAATTGCCGGCGAGCGAGGTCAGCCCCGGATCGTTGCGCGTCTCGGCGAAAGACGGCGCCGCCGTGACGGCGACCGCGAAACCGAGCGCGATCGCGGCGACGGAGCGGCGGAGTCGCTGGGCGCGGGCGGTGGCTGTCGCGGGCGGCTTCGTGGCTGGCATGGCGGCATTCTCAGACATTTGTGCAGGATGGCGCGTCAGCTCATCGCCCGCAAGCAGCGGAGCCATTTCTTTCGCGTTGCGAAAAAAAGTTCTGAGCTTGCCTTCCGCGTCGCGGCGTAGCATTCGGCGCAGGCGACCGGCGCGTCAAGGGAGACCGAAATGTCCAAGTGGGTCTACACCTTCGGGGATGGTAAGGCGGAAGGGAATTCCAGCCTGCGCAATCTCCTGGGCGGAAAAGGGGCGAACCTCGCGGAAATGGCCAATCTGGGCCTGCCCGTGCCGCCCGGCTTCACCGTGACCACCGAGGTCTGCACCTATTATTACGCCAACGGCCACGCTTACCCGCCGGAGCTCGCGGGCCAGGTCGATGCCGCGCTCGATCACGTCTCCGCGTTGACGGGCCGTCGCTTCGGCGACAAGGCCGAGCCGCTGCTCGTGTCGGTGCGCTCGGGCGCCCGCGTCTCGATGCCGGGCATGATGGACACCGTCCTCAATCTCGGCCTCAACGACGAGACGGTGGAAGCGCTCGCGAAATCGTCGGGCGATGCCCGCTTCGCCTACGATTCCTATCGCCGCTTCATCCAGATGTACGGCGACGTCGTGCTCGGCGTTGAGCACCATCATTTCGAGGAGATCCTCGAGACCCATAAGGACGACCACGGCTTCGTTCTCGACACCGATCTCTCGGCCGAGGACTGGAAGGCGTTGATCGTGCGCTACAAGGCGCTCGTCGAGGAACATCTCGGCAAGCCCTTCCCGCAGGACCCGCGCGAACAGCTCTGGGGCGCGGTCGGCGCCGTGTTCGGCTCCTGGCAGAACGCCCGCGCCATCACCTACCGCCGCCTGCACACGATTCCGGAAGGCTGGGGCACCGCCGTCAGCGTCCAGGCCATGGTGTTCGGCAACATGGGTGAGACCTCGGCGACCGGCGTCGCCTTCACCCGCAACCCGTCGACCGGCGAGAATGCGCTGTACGGCGAGTTCCTGGTCAACGCCCAGGGCGAGGACGTGGTGGCGGGCATCCGCACCCCGCAGAACATCACCGAGGCCGCCCGCATCGCCGCCGGCTCCGACAAGCCCTCGCTCGAGCGCGTGATGCCGGAGGCCTTCGCCGAGTTCCGCCGCATCTGCGACGCGCTCGAGAAGCACTACCGCGACATGCAGGACCTCGAGTTCACCATCGAGCGCGGCAAGCTCTGGATGCTGCAGACCCGCTCGGGCAAGCGCACCGCCAAGGCGGCGCTGCGCACGGCGGTCGAGATGGCGGCCGAGGGCCTCATCACCCGCGAGGAGGCGATCGGCCGCATCGATCCCGCCGCGCTCGATCAGCTCCTGCATCCGACCATCGACCCGAAAGCCGAGGGCAAGCTCATCGCGACGGGCCTGCCGGCGTCTCCCGGCGCGGCGTCCGGCGAGATCGTGTTCACCTCCGAAGAGGCCGAGCGGCTGAAGGGCATGGGCCGCAAGGTCATCCTCGTCCGCATCGAGACGAGCCCGGAGGACATCCACGGCATGCACGCCGCCGAGGGCATCGTGACGACGCGTGGCGGCATGACCAGCCACGCCGCGGTGGTGGCACGCGGCATGGGCAAACCCTGCGTTTCGGGCGCCGGCACGATCCGCGTCGATTATGCCCGCCAGACGCTCTCCGCCGGGGGCGAAATCTTCAAGGCGGGCGACATCGTCACCCTCGACGGCGCGAGCGGCCAAGTCTTCGCCGGCTCCCTGCCGATGCTGAAGCCGGACCTGTCCGGCGACTTTGCGACCCTGATCGCCTGGGCCGACGACGTCCGCCGCATGAAGGTGCGGGCGAACGCCGAGACGCCGCTCGACGCCCGCACCGCTCGCGAGTTCGGGGCCGAGGGCATCGGCCTCTGCCGTACCGAGCACATGTTCTTCGACGAGGGCCGCATCGTCGCGGTGCGCGAGATGATCCTCGCCGACACCGAGGCGGGCCGCCGCGCGGCACTCGCCAAGCTGCTGCCGATGCAGCGCTCCGATTTCGTGGCGCTGTTCGAGATCATGGCCGGCCTGCCGGTGACGATCCGCCTGCTCGATCCGCCGCTGCACGAGTTCGTGCCGAAGACGGACGAGGAGATCGCCGAGGTCGCCCGGGCGATGAACGTCGATCCGGCGAAGCTCAAGGAGCGCGCCGACGCGCTGCACGAGTTCAATCCGATGCTCGGCCATCGCGGCTGCCGCCTCGCCGTCTCCTATCCGGAGATCGCCGAGATGCAGGCGCGTGCCATCTTCGAGGCGGCGATCGAGGCCGCCGACAAGACCGGCAAGCCGGTCGAGCCGGAGGTGATGGTGCCGCTCGTCGGCCTCAAGGCCGAACTCGACCTCGTCAAGGCGCGCATCGATGCGATGGCCGAGCTCGTCAAGCGCGAGACCGGCCGGGCGCTGGTCTACAAGGTCGGCACCATGGTGGAACTGCCGCGCGCCGCCCTGCGCGCGGGCGAGATCGCCCAATCGGCCGAGTTCTTCTCGTTCGGCACCAACGACCTCACCCAGACGACCTTCGGCATCTCGCGCGACGACGCGGCCTCCTTCCTGGGCGCCTATCAGGCCCGCGGTATCCTGGAGCAGGACCCGTTCGTCACGCTCGACCAGGACGGCGTCGGCGAACTCGTCAAGATCGCGGCCGAGCGCGGCCGGGCGACCCGGCCCGACATCAAGCTCGGCATCTGCGGCGAGCACGGCGGCGACCCCGCCTCGATCGGCTTCTGCGAGGGCGTCGGACTCGATTATGTGTCCTGCTCGCCGTTCCGCGTGCCGATCGCCCGCCTCGCCGCCGCCCAGGCCGCGATCGCCGCCCGGAAGGGCTGATATCCAATCGAGGGACGGGGCCGACTTCGTCCGGTCGCCGTCCCTCCCGCCTCACACTCGACGGGATGGCGTCGCCTCTCCCGGCGTCGCGGACCTCCCGGGGGAGTTTCAATGATCCTGACCGACCGCGAGCTTCGCCATTCCCTGGAGACCGGTGGCGTCGTGATCGAGCCGCGGCCGGCCGAAGCAGCGTTCGGGCCAACCTCCATCGATCTCCGTCTCCACAGCCGGCTGCGCGTTTTCCGAACGCCGGAGACGGGCGAGGCGACCCCGATCGATCCCGCCGCCGATGGCTACGTGTTCGCGGAGGCGATCGACAAGATCACGTCTCCGATTGAGATCACCGAGCAGGGTTTCCTGCTCGCCCCGCAGCAACTCGTGCTCGCCTGGACGCTCGAGACGGTGCTGCTCGACCCCAACTCCCGCCTCGTCGGCCGGCTCGAGGGTAAGAGTGCGCTGGCGAGGATCGGTCTCGCCGTCCACGTCACCGCGCCGACGATCCATGCGGGCTCGAGCGGGCAGATCCAGCTCGAGATCGTCAATCACGGCCCGCGGCCGATCGTGCTGCGGCGCGCGATGCGCATCTGCCAGTTCATCGTCGAGCAGACCCTGGGCGTTCCCGACCAGGTCTATCGCGGCCAGTTCAAGGGCCAGCTCGGGTAGGGGGCGCTGCGACGACGCGAAAGCCGGACCGGCCGCAACGCGCCGACTCTTTCGATTGAATAATTTCGAAGATGCATCCTATAATAGAATAACGTGGTATCGGCTCGCTCGCGTCCCGAGCATTGGAAGAGCGGTACATCTACCGATCCACGTTGGTGCAGACGTCGGACTTGCTTGCAGCTCACGGTCCGCCCCCTTCGGCACCGGCGCCCTGCCATGCCCCTTGGCGAGGCGGTGCCGGCATGCGCTTACAGGGGGAACATATGCCTCGATCCATTTACCGCCTTTTGCACCGCCGCTACGGAACGACGAGCGGTGTCCTCAACCGTATAAGCGCCGCCCGACCCGGACTTGCTGCTGGCGAGCGGGCCAGTCGCGTTGCAGCAGGCAAATTCGCGTCGGACGTCGATGAGATCGAAGCAATCTTCGGCACCTTGGCCGAGAAGAAACCCTTCAGTGGCAAGACATTAGCAGTCATTGGCGGCGGATTTGCCGGCCTCTCGGCTGCTTATGCGGCGGCGGTCGGTGGCGCCTATGTGACGCTGTATGAGGCGACCCCGAATGTCGGTGGCCGGGTGCAATCGGATTATGGAGCATTAGCGCCGGCACGTATTGTCGAGCGCGGCGCGGAGCTGATCGGCTTGATCCATCCCGTGTGGCTCTTTTATGCGCGGTTGTTCGGCCTCGGAATGGTCAGCATCGATACGGGGACGTATCTGGACGCCGTCGACATCGTGCCCGAGATATTTCTCAATGGTGAGAAAATTGAATCAGCTAATCTTTCCTCGCTATACGAGGATTACACGCACTTCCAGAGTGTAATTTGGGAGTCAGCGAAAGATATTGATCCGTTACGACCCTGGGATAGCGGGCGCGATTTGGACGGAATTTCGTTCAAGGATTGGATTGTTAAGGCGTTGGACGGATATATACAAAAGTATCCGCGCTCCCTCGCCATGTTCCTGGCGGAGATGGAGAACGACAACGTTATGCCGACAGACCAGCAGAGCGCCTTGGGCTTCCTCGCCCAGATCGCGGCGGGCGGTGCAACGGCCACGGGAGAAGCGCGTTTCTTTGCCGATGTAGAGCTGTTTCGCTGCGACCAAGGCAATCAGGCGCTTGCAGAGAGCCTTCTGAACGCGATCGAAGCCAAGAAGATGGAAATCATGCGGTCTATGCCGATTGGCAAGATCGTAATTCCGACGGCGGCGGAAGCAAAGGTCGATCTTTATGGATTTGTTCGTTACGAGTTTGGAAATAGCTATTGGGGAACGCCTAACCCGCATAATTATGTTGTTTTTGCCGCGCCAACAAGCTTGAGCGTAAATAACAACGTTACCCTATTTGAGGGGGGACTCAGATAAAAATGCCCGTTTTGCAGAGCGGCCATGCAGTCAAGGCGCATATGTCATCGGAAGATCGCTTCTGGCTTCGCGAGCGCTTATCGCCAGACGGCAATCTCTTCTACGAAAAGGACACGGCGAAGACCGGCGTGGGCCAAATGTGGGAGGCGAGCGGCAATCAAGCTGCATCACTGCCGGGCCAGGGAGCGCCTGTCGTCCTTTCGGTCTTCACAGGCTCAAATGGAGCCGATAGGGCGATCACTGCGCCAGATAAGGAGGCTTATTACAAGCCTATGCTGGATTCTGTGATGCCGGTATGGAAGAAGAACAATATAAAGTTTGTATACTCGCAAGTAAACACCGCGAGATCCGGCAAAAATATAGAGAAGGCTCTGCTTGCGGGCTACTCGTCTCCGGGAATTGGGGAGGTCTCCGGCAAAATGAAGGACCTGAATGACGTTGTCGCGGGGCGCTTTGCTTATGCGGGTGAGCACACGTCGCCAG
This sequence comes from Segnochrobactrum spirostomi, assembly GCF_009600605.1. Classification (GTDB taxonomy): domain Bacteria; phylum Pseudomonadota; class Alphaproteobacteria; order Rhizobiales; family Segnochrobactraceae; genus Segnochrobactrum; species Segnochrobactrum spirostomi. The sequence continues at coordinate 3,416,947 of NZ_VWNA01000001.1, forward strand.
GCTTTTTTGGTTACATGGAGGGAGCGCTGCAGTCCGGCTTGAATGCGGTCCTGAGGCTGGCGAAGATGCCGATCGTCGGGCAAAGGCCCCTTTCCCACGACGTGTAGATATCGGCGGTTCGATGTCCCGGCGGCGCCGCGTTGCGCCGTTGGGCGATCACATCTGTCTGCGTTAACCCGGCGGCAAGGTTAACGGCGACATTCTCGCCGGCGCGGCGGTGCGGCAACAGGCCCCACCGCCCCTCCGATTCGCCGGGAGTCGCGTATGGAACGGGTGGTCGCACCCCACATCTTCGTCGAGTTGACGGGTGGTGTGCAGCATTGGTCGAAGCTCCACGTTCCGCGGCCGCGCTCCCGGGCGCAGCGTCTCGTCGGCCACGCCATGACGGGCGGCGCCAAGATGGTCCGCCGGGCGGTGACGGCCGCCGGCCTCTTCCTGGTGCTCACGAATCCGGTCGCCTTCCAGGATATCCGCGATCTCGTGGCGGCGCGCGAGGATACCGCCCCGCGCTGGACCGCCCGCCTGGTCTCGACGCCGGGCGAAAGCGACAAGCTGCCGACCTTCGCCTTCCGTACCGACGACGGCCCCAAGGTGACGCTTGCCGGCGGCGGCGCCCCCTTCAGGTCACCGGACTCGTCGCCTCCGACAAAGTCGCCGACGCGGGCTTTCCCATCGACCGCTCGCGCAAGGGCGAGCGGCTGATCACCCAGCTCGCCCGCACCGGGGACGGCGAGATCGCCGCCGGAACCCTCTACCGGGTGTCGAGCCTCTACGGCGCGCTCGGCGACGACAGCGCCCCGCGCGCCGCCTTCATTCGCACCCGACCGGTGCCGCAGGACGACCCGAAAGCCTATCTCGCGCTGCGCACCGACGAGCGCGACGACCTCCAGATCTCCGGCATCGACCGCAAGAAGCGCATCGCGGCCCGCGCGGTCGCCGCCGCGAGCGCCTCCATCGCCTCGGCCTATGCGAGCGATTCGGGCTTCGACGTGGAGGCACCGTTCCGCTCTCTGCTCGGCGAGACCGGGCTCGAGCCGCCGGACGAAGAGGTGGTGACGCCGGAAGAACTGGCCGTCGACCCTCACGCTTGGATCAACAATCCGCTGCCGGTGAGCGCGGTGCGGGCGAGCGAGCAGCGCTGCCTCGCCGAGGCGGTCTATTTCGAGGCGGCGACCGAGCCCTTCGACGGGCAGGTCGGCGTCGCCCAGGTCGTTCTGAATCGGGTTCGCAATCCGGTCTTCCCGAAGACGATCTGCGGCGTGGTCTATCAGAACAAAGAGATGCGCAACCGCTGCCAGTTCTCCTTCGCCTGCGACCTCAACCCGGACCGGGTCGTCGACAACGCGGCGTGGCGGCAGGCCCAGTTCATCGCCCGCGAGGTCACCGCGGGTCGGCTGAAGGTGCCGGAGCTCGTCACCGTGACGCACTATCACGCGGATTATGTCCATCCGCACTGGGCGGACCTGATGAAGCGGCAGAAGCAGATCGGCCGCCACATCTTCTACCAGACCTACGGCGGCGGCTGGAGCTGAGCCCGGCCGCCCGATCCGTGAGCCTTCCGGCGTCCGCTCAGGCGATGTCGAGGCGGAACGGCGTGCCCTCGAAGGCCGTGCGGCCGCGGCCGATGGCGTCGATCGCCCGCACCATGCGGCCGTTGCGTCCGAGCTGTTCGTCCGCGTAGCGCACGAGGAGCGCGTTCGGCGTCGCCGACGGCGAAGCGGCGCGCAGCCGGTTGGCGATCTCCGCCTCGTCCCGCTCGGGCGTGAGCGCGCAGGCGGTGATGAAGGCTGCCGCGGTGGACCGGCTGATCCCGGCAAAGCAATGGATGACGATCGGGCTCGTCCGCTCCCAGCGCCCGACGAAGCCGAGCAGCGCCTCGACATGCTCCGGGGCGGGGGGCGTCATGCCCTCCATCGGCTCGATGATGTCGTTGAAGCCGAGGAAGAGGTGATCGGCGGCGGCGACGCTCTGCGGCCGCTCGACCGGCGTATCGGCGTTGATGAGCGTCACGATGTGACGGGCGCCGGTCGTCTTCACGGTTGAGTGCAGGCGGGCGAGCGAGCAGACATGGATCATCGGAAAAGTCCTAAAGCTTGTCGGCGGAGACGCAGTCCTCGGTGACGAGGTCGTCCTTCGACTGGCAGAATTTCACCTTGGCGAGGGCATATCCCTTCTTCTGCAAGCAGACGTCGACATATTTCTGGCGGAGCTTGACATTGTAATCGACGGGAACCGCCATCGGCGGGATGCTCATGCCCATCGATTGCGAGCAGGTCATGAAGAAGCCCGCGCCGGTGCAGAAGACCGGGCCCGGGTCGTAGATGCCGGGGACGATCTCCGTGCCCATCACCGGCGGAACCTCGCGGGCGGCGGCCAGCGTGCATTCGTTGATGTCGAGGCGCCGCTGCGCCCGGGTCGTGTTGGGCTTCGTCCAGGCATAGGTGTCGCCGCCGGGCATGAAGCCGTCGGTGATGCAGCCCGAGAGCGCGATCAGCGAGGCCGCGAGGATCAGCGTCCGGCCGCGCCCCTTGCTGCGCGAGGCGTCTCGCCGTGTCCCCGCCACATATCGGTCTCGCGTCGATCTCGTCACGGATGGGCCTCGTTGCGGGGGCATGGGGGTCGAAGCCCAGAGAGGAAGCAATGACGGGATTTTGATGGCGGCTCAGAGCGCGGCGTCGATTTCGGCGAAGCGGGCGAGGAAGCGCCGCTCCACCTCGGCCGCCGGCCAGGGGGTGACGAGATCGACCAGGGCCGGCTGCGACGGGTCGAGATTGCGCGGCGTGCCGAACAGGCTGCGCGCCTCCGCTTCGGTGAAGCCGGCGAGCCGTGTCGCCTCGAGATAGGCGGAGACGAGATCGGCCCGCTTGATGAGCTTGTGGACCTCCGCGCTCGGCTCGGCCGGCAGGCCGAAGCGCAGATGAACCGCCGCGGCGAGGCGCCGCTCGATCGATTTGTAACCGTCGCCGAGCACCGCCTTGAACGGCGAGATCATGTCGCCGATCACATATTCCGGGGCGTCGTGAAGCAGCGCCAGCATCTGGCAGACGGGGGAGAGGTCCGGCTTCGCGAGCCGGGTAAGATGCTCGACGAGAAGCGCGTGCTGGCCGACCGAGTAGGCGTGCGGCCCCGTCGTCTGGCCGTTCCAGCGGGCGACGCGGGCGAGGCCGTGGGCGATGTCGGCGATCTCGATGTCGAGCGGCGAGGGGGTGATGAGGTCCAGCCGGCGGCCGGAGAGCATGCGCTGCCAGGCTCGGGGCGGCGCGCCGGTGCGGTCGGCCATGGGATCAGTCCGCCGCCGAGGCCGCGCCCGTCTCGGGCCAGCCAAAGGTTGCCCACGCCGGCAATTTCAGGGCGACCGGCACGTCGCCGGCCATGACCGGCGTGCCGCCGTCCGCCGCCTCCTTGGCGCGGTCGAGGCGGACGAGGGCGAGGCCCGCCGCGCCGGCCGCGGAGCCGAGCACGCCGAGCGGTCGGTCTCCGGCGGTGAGCGGCGTGCCGGGGGCGGGCAGGGCGCCGCCGGCGCTCTCGACCTGCACGATCCGCCGCCGCGCCGTCGCCCGGTGCTGCATGCGCGAGACGACCTCCTGGCCGACATAGCAGCCCTTGCGGAAGTCGACGCCTGCGAGCGCATCCATGTCGGCATCGTGGGGGAAGGTCTCGCCATAGCCGAAATCGCGGCCGCCCTCCGGCACGCCGAGGGCGATGCGGTGGGCATGCCAGGCGCTTTCGACGGCGCGGCTCAAGAGGGGCAGCGCATAGACCGTGGCGAGTGCGGCCCGCGGCACGATCGCGCGGTGGCCGAGCGCGGCCAGCCGAGGGTCCTGGAAAACCACGCCGGGCAGGATCGGCGGGGGATCGCCGGCCCAGAAGGCGAGCACGGTTTCGTCGGCGCTGGTGTCGCGGATCTCGATTTTCGCCCGCAATTTGTAGAAGCCGAGCCGGCGGACGAGATCGGCCGCGAGCGGCGCCGCGACGTCGAGCACCACCCCGTCGCTCGTCGGCGCGATGAGGAAATCGAACAGGATCTTGCCCTGCGGCGTCAGCAGAGCCGCGTAGCCGGCGCGGCTGTCGGACAGTGCGAGCACGTCGGAGGTGACGAGCGCCTGAAGGAACGGGCGCGTGTCGGGTCCCGAGATCCGCACCACGGCGCGGTCGGTGAGCTCGGTGACGAAGGCTCCACCCATCTTTGGCTCCGATCTCTGGCGCTGTGGCCCCGCACATCGCCGGTGCCGAAGCACGCCCGCGCCATGCACGAGTGCCGAGGCGCGATCGAGGAGGATCGCGTCGGGACTGGTCGAGTTGGGGAGATAAGGGAGGTCGGCGGCGCGGGCAAGGCGTGGAGGGCGCGCCCGGTCGCGCCGCCGGTGGATCGTCGGCGACGGGCCGCGCGCTGCTCTCAGTTCAGCGGAACGCCGCCGCCCTCGGTCATGGCCAGGATGTCGTTGATCGAGCGCGGCTTCGCTTGCGCCTGCACCGGCGCGATCCGGGTCGGGGCGGGGGCTTCGCCCGCGGCCTGGGCCAGATCGTAGGGGGAGGCCGGCGGCAGCGGCACGGCGCCTGCGGTCTCGACGGGCGGATCGGGCGGCAGGCCCGCCGGGCTCTCCGGCAGCGTCGCCGGCGGCAGCGCCCATTGTTGCTCGGTCTGCGGCTTCGTCGAGGGCGGCAGGGCGTAGCGCGGCTGGAGCGTCGCCGCGCGCGAGCCGCCATAGGACGTGCTCGAGGCGAGCATGATGTTCGGCGAGGCGCGATACGGCGCCCCGCGCGGCGGCCGCTTGTAGAACGCGTTACCGCCGGCGATCGCCACATATTGCAGGTTCGGCCGCGGATAGCTCGCATTGGCCGTGTGGAAGAAATAGACGTCCTTCAGCGCCGGATGGCGGCGGCCGGACATCACCGCCGAGGCCACGCGCTCGGCGCGCACCTTGGCGGTGCCGGTCATCGGCGCGCTCAGCGCGTGGGGCGCGAACTGCCCCTGCTGGGCGACGACGCCGCAAATGGAGCGGGGATACTTTCCGGATTGGACGCGGTTCATCACCACGGTGCCGACCGCGAGCATGCCCTCTTCGCTGGAGCGGTTGGATTCGAAATAGAGCACCCGCGCCATGCACTCGTGCTCGTCGCTGGTTCGGAACATGCCGCAGCCGCCCAGGCTCGCTCCGACGAGCCCGAGGGACAAGACGCGCAGCCAGATCCGCCGACGGTTCAACTCCATCAGGGCACAATGCCCACCTGAAGTTAAGAGAACCTGAGTCTTTCGCGGCGGCTTCGCGGCAACGAAGCATCGCCGCGAGCCGGCGGAAACGTCGCGCGGGGGCGGGCCGTCTTACGCTGCGAATTGCGGTTTCGGGTTGCGGCGCTCGAGCGCCACCGAGGCGAGGGCGATGACGAGGGCGACGACGGTGAGGGCGGTCGCGAGCCACGGCAACTGGCCGTATTCGAGGCCGGCTTCGAGGGCCATGCCGCCGATCCACGCGCCGAGGGCGTTGCCGAGATTGAAGCCGCTCTGCATCAGCGTCGCCGACACGCCCGGCGCCTCCGGGGCGAACTCGATCGCCCGCGTCTGCAGGCCCGGGCTCGTGGCGAAGCTCACCGCGCCGATGAGGAGCATCGAGGCGACCGCCGGGATCGTCGCGTGGCTCGTGAAGGCGAAGCTCGCATAGATCACGACGAGGAGGCCGAGAAGGCCGAGGATCGCCGGCATCTGCCGCCAATCGGCGAGCCGGCCGCCGGCGAGCATGCCGACGAAGTTGCCCACGCCGAAGAGGAGGAGCGCGACCGAGATGACCTGCTGGGAGAGGTTCGCGGTGCTGGTGAGAAGCGGCGCGATGTAGGTCAGCACCGCGAACAAAGCGGCCGACCCGGCGACGCTGATCGCGACCGTGAGCAGGATCTGCGGCCGGCCGAGAATGCGGAAATCGGCGAGCGAGCCGTCTCCCTCCGCCGGCTTCTCGGTCTTCGGCACGAAGGCGACCAAGGCGGCGGCGCTGATGAGGCCGATCGGCACGATCGCCCAGAAGGTCGAGCGCCAGCCGGCCCAGTGGCCGAGCATGGCGCCGAGCGGCACGCCCGTCACGTTGGCGAAGGTGAGGCCGGAGAACATCAGCGCGATCGCCATCGAGCGGCGCTCGCGCGGCACCACCGAGGCCGCCACCACGACGCCGATGCCGAAGAACGAGCCGTGGGAGAGCGCGGCGAGAATGCGGCCGGCAAGCAGCATCCAATAATCGCCAGCGAGCGCGCAGGCGACGTTGCCGGCGGTGAACACGCCCATGAGAAGGATCAGCGCCGTCTTGCGCGGCAGCCGCCCGGCCGCGACCGCGACGAACGGCCCACCGAGGGTCACGGTCAGCGCATAGGCCGTAACGAGAAGGCCCGCCCGCGGGATCGACACCGAAAGGTCCCGCGCCACGTCGGGCAGGATGCCCATGATGATGAACTCGCTCGTGCCAATGCCGAACGAGGCGATGGCGAGCGCAAGCAGAGCAATGGGCATCGGAGCAGCCAAAACAACAAGATGCCGCGCCGCGGGAGGACGGCACGAATCGAGGCACGACGGGAGGAATGTCCGTTTTGACTATAGCAGCGCCATCAAGGCGGGAAGGTGACGGCGTGTCGCTGCCGACGCGCCATCACCCACGTGTGAAGCGGGCCTTCGGGATTGAAGCGAAAGCCCGTCGTCGCCCGCGCAGGCTCAGCTCTGCAGAATGGTGAAGCGGTCGACGTCGACGAGGCCGAAATCACCGATCTTGAGGTGGGGGATCACGAGGAGCGGCAGGAACGCGACCTGGAGGAAGGGCTCGGCCAGGGTGCAGCCCAGCGCCTTCGCCGCGGCGCGCAGCGGCAGCAATTCCTCCGTCACCGTCTCGAACGAGGAGAGGCTCATGAGGCCGGCCACCGGCAAGGCGATCTCGGCGGTGACGCGGCCGTCCTCGACGACGACGAAGCCGCCACGGATCTCGCCGAGCCGGTTCACGGCGCGCGCCATATCCGCTTCGTCGGCACCGATCACCGTGATGTTGTGGCTGTCGTGGCCGACCGAGGAGGCGATGGCGCCGCGCTTGAGGCCGAAGCCCTTCACGAAGCCCCGGCCGATATTGCCGTTCACCCCGTGCCGTTCGACGACCGCGACCTTCACGACGTCCTGGTCGAGGTCGATGCGCCGCTCGCCGTCGGCGTAGGGCAGGGTCAGGGTCAGGTGGTCGGTGATGATCTTGCCGGGGATGATGCCGATCACCGGCCCCTCGGCGCGGCTCGCCGGGGTGCGGAAATCCGTGGCGCTGACCGTCGGCGCGCGCATCGAATCGAGCCCCACCGGGGCCACACTCGGCCGTGCGGCGAAGAGGTCCGGCCCGACCAGCCGGCCGGCCGCGACGACGTCCGACACGGCACAGCCGTCGAGGTCATCGAGGAGGACGATGTCGGCCCGCCGCCCGGGCGCGACGAGGCCGCGGTCGGTCAGGCCGAAGGCGGTCGCCGCGCTCGTCGAGGCGGCGCGGTAGGCGGCGAGTGCCGGCACGCCTGAGGCGATCGCCGTGCGGATCATGAAATCGAGATGGCCTTCGTGGGCGATCTCGAGCGGATTGCGGTCGTCGGTGCAGAAGGCCAGGAAGGGCGAGGTCGCGACATTGAGGATCGGGGCGAGCGCCTTGAGATCCTTGCAGACTGAGCCCTCGCGGATGAGCACGTGCATGCCCTTGCGGATCTTCTCGAGCGCCTCTTCGGCGCCGGTCGATTCGTGGTCATTGGCGATGCCGGCGGCGATGTAGCCGTTGAGGTCGAGGCCGCGGACGAGGGGCGCATGGCCGTCACGGGTGCGGTCGGAGAAGGCGGCGAGCTTCTCCATCATGTCCGGGTCCTTGGCGAGGACGCCGGGAAAGTTCATCACCTCGGCGAGATCGAGCACCTTGGGGTGATCGGCGAGGCCGAGGAGATCGGCGGCCGACAGCCGCGCGCCTGCCGTCTCCATGTGGGTCGCGGGCACGCAGGAGGGCAGGTTGACGCGCAGGTCCATCGCGGTCGCGAGCGCGCACGCGAGAAAATAATGCAGCCCCTCGAGGCCGAGCACGTTGGCGATCTCGTGGGGATCGCACAGCGCCGTGGTGACGCCGTGGGGGAGCACGCAGCGGTCGAATTCGAGCGGGGTGACGAGCGAGGATTCGACGTGGAGATGGGTGTCGATGAAGCCCGGCACCGCGATCCGGCCGCGACCCTCGATGACCCGGCGGCCCTCGTAGCGGCCGTAGGTGCCGACGATGGTGTCGCCGGTAATCGCGATATCGGTCTCGAACATCAGGCCGGTGACGAGGTCGAACAGCCGGACATCCCGGATCACGAGGTCCGCGGGAACCAGGCCGCGCCCCTGATCGATGCGCCGTTCGATCTCCGCCCGTTCCGTTGTCCGCCGTCCGCCCACGCTCTGCCCTCCGCGATCGATGATCCCGCCATCATCCCACGCCGCCCGCCCGAACGCGAGGCCGCGGGCTGGATCGTCAGCGGCGGAAGTTGATGGGAACGCTGATGGTGATGCGGGAAACGCCCATTTCCGGCGGGATGTCAGGCATCCGGGCGCTGCGGACGGCCTGAAGTGCTGCGGCGTCGAAGGCGCCGGACCCGGTCGAGCGCACGATCGCCGCGGCTACGACCGCGCCGCCCTGGGCGAGGGTGAAGCGCACCGTCGCGAGCCCGCCGCCACTCGCGCCCACCGGCCATTGCTTGCGCCGCTCGATGGCGGCGCGCACCCGCGATCCGAAATCGCGGGCCGCCGCGGCGGACGCGGCGCGGGTCCCGGTCTCCGCCTCGCCGACGGAGGCGCGGCTCGTCGCGGAGGCGCTGCCCTCGACATTACGGGTCGAGGCCCGGCCGACCTTGGTTTCCCGCAGCGCTCGGCGGGTCGTCCGCGTCGCCGTCTTCGTCGGCTCGGGCTCGACCGGCTTGGCCTCCACCGTCTCCGGCGGGACGGGCTTCTCGACCGGCGCGGGCACGGCGGCGACCTCCGCCACCGCCGCCGCCTCGGCGGCGGGATCGACGGCCTCCGTCTCGGCGACCGCGGTTTCGGTCGGCACGGCTTCGGCCGTCGCATCGGGAGGCGTCTCCGGCGCGTCGGTCGCGAGGGGGACGGCGGCCACGGCGTCCGGCGTCACGGCTTCCGCTTCAACCGGCTTCGCCTCTGCCGTTTCGGTCGGGGTCGCGGTCAGCGTTTCGGTCGGGCCGATGCTCTCGATCGATTGGGCGGCTTCGCTCGCCGCGGCTTCCTCGAGAGCAATGGGAGAGAGGTCCATTTCGATCGCGGGGAGGGCGTCGCCGGCGGTGGGCGGCGCCGACCGTTCGGCGGTCGCCCACCAATAGAGCGCGCCATGGATGGCGAGCACGGCCGCGGCGGCGAGACACCACCCCGTGCGCAGAGGATGACGGCGCACGGCGGCGAGGGTCGCGAAATCGAGCGGGGCGAAATCGGCGGACGGAGCGGGTTCGGGGCCGTGCGCGGTGGCCTGCCCGCGGTGTCCGGACGGATGGATCAGGGCGGTGGCTGAGGACATCGCGCGATTCACCCTGCTCTCATGGCCCCGGCGGTACGGCTTCGATGCCGACGAGGGCGATCTTCAGGTAGCCGGCCGCACGCAGGCCGTTCATCGCCGCCATCAGATCGCCGTAGGGCAGCGCCTTGTCGCCGCGCAGGAAGATGCGGGTGGACTTGTCCCCGCCCGTCAGGCCGTCGAGCGCCGCCGGCAGTGTCTCCGGGGAGATCGTGTCGTTGCCGAGCACGACCGAGCGATCCGCCTTCACCGAGACGAACACCGGCTTGTCCGGCCGTGGTTGCGGCGGGGCGGTGGAGGAGGGCAGGTCCACCGGCACGTCGACCGTCGAAAGCGGCGCCGTCACCATGAAGATGATGAGGAGGACGAGCATCACGTCGATGAAAGGCGTGACGTTGATGTCGTGGTTCTCGGCGAGATCGTCGCCGTCATCGAGCCGCGCCGCCATCGCCCTCACTCCGCCGCCGGTGTGAGCCGCAGGCCGCGCTCGGTCGCCGCCCGATGATGCGCGCGGTCGAGATCGCGGCTGAGGAGCCGGCCGATCGCTGCGCCGGCGTCCGCCAGCATCGCCTTGTAGCCGCCGATGCCGCGGGCGAAGTGGTTGTAGACGACGACGGCCGGGATCGCCGCGACGAGGCCGATCGCGGTCGCGAACAGCGCCTCCGCGATGCCCGGTGCGACGACGGAGAGGTTCGTCGTCTGGGTCCGGCTGATGCTGATGAAGGCGTTCATGATGCCCCACACCGTGCCGAACAGGCCGATGAAGGGGGCCGTGGAGCCGATCGAGGCGAGGACGCCGGTTCCGACATTGATGCGCCGCGCCTCGGCGGCTTCGAGCCGGGCGAGGGCGCTGTCGACGCGCTCCTTGATGCCCGACGCCGGCAGGCTCGCCGACAGCCGCCGCTCGGTGAGCGCGGCCTCGGCGAGCAGGCCGACCGGGCCGCGATGGGCCAGGGCCGCGGCGCCCTCCTCGAGCGAAGGGGCGGTGGCGAGCAGGCGCAGCGCGCGGCGGACGCGGGCCTTGGCGCGGGCGAGTTCGACGGATTTGAAGAGCAGGATCGTCCAGGTCAGCAGCGAGGCGAGGATCAGGATTCCCATCACGCCCTTGACGACGATATCGGCGGTCATGAACAGCCCGATCGGGGACAGATCGTGCGGCACCGAGAGCATCGGCAGGCTGCCGGCGTGCGACAGCGCGTCCGGCGGAGCGCCGAGCGGAGCCGCCGGCGGCGCGGCGAACGAGGCGCCGGCAGCGGGGGCCGGGGTGGTCGGTTCCATATCCATCTCCGTCCGAGGCGAGGCCTCGTTCCGAGCAACAGGCGATCCGCGTCAGCGGACGAACGGCACCTCGGGGGCGCGCGAGGCGGTCTGAACCCGGTCGAGGCAGATGCCCGCGGGAGCCTGCGCCGCCTCGTCGCAGGTCATCACGTCGTTGAGCAGCACCTTGCCGACCCGGTCGCAGGGGACGCCGGCGAGGTCGAAGAGCTTCACGATCGTCTTGGAGGCGGCGATCGGTGCGGTCTCGACGGCGAGCCGCTTCTCGACGACGCCGTCGCGTCCCATCACGAACAGATCGAGCTTCAGCGTCTTGATCGCCGGCCCCTTGGCATTCTCGATCAGGAAATAGACCCGGCAGCCGTTCGGCTGAGCCTCGAGCTTGTTGAGTTCGATCCGCACCGGCGCCGTCTGCGCTTCGGTGGCAAGGGCGGAGTCTGGCGCGAGCGCGGCCGTCGCGATCCACCATGCGGAGGCGAGCAGGGTCGCGCCGTGGCGCATCGGACGATGCTGAGGGTGGCGGTGGTCCCGCGGCTCTTTTCTGCGCATTCGTCAAGACTCCGTCCCGAAAGCGGCCGCTGCGTCTGGCTGGCCCGCTGTGCGGCCCGACCGGCCGCCGTGCCTGCGTCGCCGAGTGGCGGCCGTAGCCGCAAAGGCTTTCGTTCAGGCGTTTTCCGCCCGCGACGCATTCGCAAACTGTAATCGCTGCGAGCGATTGTCAAGAACGGGCGAAATGTGAACTGTTGAACTGGATTTTAAGTATAGAAATTCTAGAAAGGAACACCCACATCAGGCTGGATAAGTTCCAATCTGTGGTGACGACTTTGTACCTGTTCCAGAACGTCATGCCCGAAGGGCGGTGCTGCCGGGTTTCGCAAGGGGCTTCAAAAGAGCCTCGCGGGATGCATAATCGCAACGCTTTCCAACAACCCTTCGGTACGGTAAACGCTCTTTAAAGGGTTCCGGTGTATCGAGCGGTGACGGGGCTTGCGGCGCGTCGGCGTCGCCCGGGAGACGGTACAGCTAAGTGAACCAGATAACGCGACAGATCGTGAGGCTCGCCAAAAGCCGCAAGGCGGCGGTGGCCATGCTCTCTGCGCTGGCCTTCTCGGGGCTGGCGGCGACTGCCGGGGCGGCCAAGGCCGAGACCCGGACCCTGCGGCTTTATTTCGTCCACACCGGCGAGTCCGCGACCATCACCTTCAAGCGCGACGGCAAGTTCATTCCCGCCGGCCTGCGCCAGCTCAACCAGTTCCTGCGCGATTGGCGCCGCAACGAGTCCACTCGCATGGACCCGGCGCTGTTCGACCTGATCTGGGAGATGTACCAGAAGACCGGCTCCCGCGAAGTCATCCACGTGGTTTCGGCCTATCGCTCGCCGGCGACGAACAACATGCTGCGCAGCCGCACCCGCGGCGTCGCGAAGAACAGCATGCACACCTACGGCAAGGCGATGGACTTCTTCCTCCCGGACGTGCCGTTGGCGCGCATCCGCGAGACTGGTCTTCACCTGCAGATGGGCGGCGTCGGCTTCTATCCGACCTCGGGCCAGCCCTTCGTTCACATGGATACGGGTCCCGTGCGCTATTGGCCGCGCATGACCTATGACCAGCTCGCCCGGGTCTTCCCCGACGGCAAGTCGATGTATCTGCCCTCCAACGGCAAGCCGCTGCCGGGCTATGAGCAGGCGGCGGCCGAGTACAAGGTCCGCAAGGAGGCCGAGTTGCGTTCGGTCGCCTCGATCTCCGGCGGCGGTGGCGGCGGCAATAATGGTGGTGGCTTGTTTGCCTTCCTCGGCAACGCCTCCTCCGCCGCGCGCTCGGCCGGCGGCGACGACAGCGGCATCGTCCGCCCGGCGCCGGGCAAGGGCAAGACGCTCCTCGCTGCAATCTTCGGCGGGGCCGACGAGGAAGAAGACGGCGCGAACACGAGTGACGAGGGCGGCGGCGCGCCGGCCCCGGTCAAGGCGCCGGCAGCGGCCCCCGCGCCGGCGACGGCCGCCAATTCGCTGCCGGGCGTCAATCTCGAGGCGGCACCTCCGCCGGTCGGAACCGCCGCGGCGGCCGCGCCGCCCTCGGCGCCCGCCGACGAGGGCAACGGCGCGCTCGACCAGCCGAAGATCGTTCCGGTCGTGGCGCCGCCCAAGCCCGCTTCGCTTCCGTTCGCCACCTCGCCCGAGCCGGTCGGCACCGGCACCGGCGCGGCCGTCGCCGTGGCGACGCCGCCGCAGAAGCCGGCTGAAGCCCAGGCCGACACCGCGACCGACGTCGCGAGCGCCGATACGTCCGATGATCCCGCGCCGGCTCCGGTCGCCGCCAACGTGCCCCTGCCGCTCGCCGCGCCCCGCGCCGAGGAGGCGCCCGAGCCGACCGCTGTCGCCTTCAACTCGGACGAGATGCCGCGCGCCAAGCCCGCGGTCTCGTTCGACCCGGTCATCGCGAGCGCCGACACCGGCGATGCGCCGCCGCCGCCCGCGCTCGGCTATGCCGGCGGCGCCGACCCGACGCTCGCCTCGGGCTATGGCGGCGATGTGCTCGCCGAGACCGCGCGCTCGATGTTGCGTCGCGGCCAGAACGGCAGCCATTCCGGCATGACGGCACTGCCGGCGAGCCGCCCGGCCTTCCCGCCGGAGGACATGCCCGTCGCCGTGCTCTCGCCGAACGATCCGTTCGTCGGCTTCGGCGGCGCCGCCGGCCTGCCGGACCGTCAGGACCCCAAGGTGCTGGCGAACGACCAGACCGTACGTTCCGCCTCCTTCGCGCCGATGAGCGCGCCGGATCGGGATTCGATGCCGCAGCTCCTCTCCGCCGAGCCGAGCTCGGGTGTGACGAGCTTCTCGACGGCGAACGTGACATCGCCCGACATCGATCACTTCTCCGGGTCGTCGAACCCGCCGATGACGGCGTCGCTTCCGTAAAAATTCGTCCGACATTGCGCCATCTCAACGCCCGCCGCTCTGGCGGGCGTTTTGTTTGGCGGGCCGGGGCGCGGCGAAATCCTCCCCTGCGATCGCGCTCGAAAGCACGCGTCACGGTGGCGCACGGCATTTGAACCGATGCGACATGGCGTTGCCGGTCGCCGTCCCGAAGGTTACAACGCCATGAGGGAAGAAAAGGCTTCCGGTCCGTTCCGCGCCCTGCGGCCGAGGCCGGCTGCCGCAAGTGCCAAGGATGACAAAAATGGCGCACGGAGACGACCACGCCGCGGGCTATTACGAGGCGACGCCGGACCACATGTCGGCGATGGATTACGCCGCCCACGAGGCGACGTACCGCCATTTCCTGGGGCTCGCGAAGTGGGGGGTCATTTTCTGCGTCGTCCTCCTCGCTCTCATGGGCTTCTTTCTGACCTGACACCGCCGTCCGTGCGGACGTCCACGCGCGTGGCGCGCCCCTTGCGCCGCGCCCCTTTGTTGCGGCCTGGCGCAGGCATTCTCTTGCGCAAGTATCCTTGGGTGCGGGGCTGCCGGCTCCGCCGAGCGGAGTTGATCAATGAGGATCGCTGTTCCTCGTGAAGTGGTCGAGGCGGAACCGCGGGTCGCGGCGACGCCCGACACGGTGAAGCGTTTCACCGCTCTCGGCGCCACCATGGTGATCGAGACCGGTGCCGGCGTCGCCTCCGGTATCCCCGACGGCGACTACGAGGCGGTTGGTGCGGTGATCGCCCCCGATGCCGCAGCGGCCTATGCCGACGCCGACGTCGTGCTCAAGGTGCGGCGCCCGAGCGCCGCCGAGATCCCGCTCCTCAAGCGTGGCGCGACCGTGGTGGCGATCCTCGATCCCTACGGCCAGACCGAGGCGCTCAAGGCGCTCGCGGAGGCGGGGCTCAATACCTTCGCCATGGAGCTGATGCCGCGCATCACCCGCGCCCAGGTGATGGACGTGCTGTCCTCCCAGGCGAACCTCGCCGGCTACCGCGCCGTCATCGACGCCGCCGCGGAATATGATCGCGTCCTGCCGATGATGATGACGGCTGCCGGGACCGTTCCGGCCGCTCGCGCCTTTGTGATGGGCGCCGGCGTCGCCGGCCTCCAGGCGATCGCGACCGCCCGCCGCCTCGGCGCCGTGGTGACCGCGACCGACGTGCGCCCGGCCGCCAAGGAGCAGGTCGAGTCCCTGGGCGCAAAGTTCGTCGCCGTCGAGGACGAGGAGTTCAAGCAGGCCGAGACCGCGGCCGGCTATGCCAAGCCGATGTCGGCCGAATATCAGGCGAAGCAGGCGGCTTTGGTCGCCGAGCACATCAAGAAGCAGGACATCGTCATCACCACCGCGCTGATCCCCGGGCGTCCCGCGCCGCGGCTCGTCAGCGCTGAGATGCTCGCGTCGATGAAGCCGGGCTCGGTCGTCGTCGATCTCGCGGTCGAGCGCGGCGGCAACGTCGAGGGTTCGGTCGCCGGCGGCGTCACCAAGATCGGCGCGGTGAAGGTCATCGGCTACGCCAACGTTCCGGGCCGCGTCGCCGCCTCGGCCTCGCAGCTCTACGCCAAGAACCTCTACGCCTTCGTCGAGACGCTGATCGACAAGGCGCAGAAGGCGCTCGCGATCAATTGGGACGACGAACTCGTCAAGGCCACCCTCATCACCCGCGACGGCGCGGTGGTGCACCCGGCCTTCCAGGCGGCCTGACGGAGGAGATCCAGATGAGTGATGCTGCTGATCAGGCGCGCGCGGCGGCGGAAGCCGCACGGGCCGCCGCCGACCAGGCTCGCGCCGCCGCGGATACCGCGCAAGCCTATGCTGACCAGATCGCCCACGCCGCCGCTGGCGGCGGCCCCCTCGACACCATCGGCCACGCGGTACACGCGGCGACCGGCGGCGTCGTCGACCCGTTCGTGTTCCGCCTCGCGATCTTCGTGCTCGCGATCTTCGTCGGCTACTACGTCGTGTGGTCGGTCACGCCGGCTTTGCACACGCCGCTGATGGCGGTGACGAACGCGATTTCCTCGGTGATCGTCGTCGGCGCGCTGCTCGCCGTCGGCGTCGATCTCTCGGTCGGCGCGGGAGCCTGGTGGGCGCGCGGCCTCGGCTTCCTCGCCCTCGTCATGGCCTCCGTGAACATCTTCGGCGGCTTCCTGGTGACGAGCCGCATGCTCGCCATGTACCGCAAGAAGAGTTGAGGACGGTCCCATGAACGCCAATCTCTCGGCCGTCCTCTACCTCGTCTCGGGCGTCCTGTTCATCCTGGCGCTGCGCGGCCTGTCGAGCCCGGCGACCTCCCGCCGCGGCAACCTGCTCGGCATGGTCGGCATGGCGATCGCCATCGTCACCACGCTTGCGGTGGCGCGGCCGTCGCTCGGCTCGATCGCGCTCATCGTGCTGGCGCTCGCCATCGGCGGCGGCATCGGCGCGGTCACCGCCCGCCGCATCGCGATGACGGCGATGCCGCAGCTCGTCGCCGCCTTCCACTCGCTCGTCGGCCTCGCCGCGGTGTTCGTGGCGGCGGGCGCGCTCTATGCGCCGGAAGCCCTCGGTATCGGCGATCCGGGCTCGATCCACCACCAGGCGCTGATCGAGATGAGCCTCGGCGTCGCCATCGGCGCGATCACCTTCACGGGCTCGGTCATCGCCTTCCTGAAGCTCAACGGCAACATGTCGGGCAAGCCGATCCTGCTGCCGATGCGCCATGCCATCAACGCCGGCCTCGCCATCCTGCTCGTGGTGCTGATCTCCGTTCTGGTCGGCACCGAAAGCCACGGCGTGTTCTGGCTGATCGTGCTGGTCTCGCTGGTGCTCGGCGGGCTCATCATCGTGCCGATCGGCGGCGCCGACATGCCCGTCGTCGTCTCGATGCTGAACTCCTATTCGGGCTGGGCGGCGGCCGGCATCGGCTTCACGCTGGGCAACACCGCGCTCATCATCACCGGCGCCCTCGTCGGCTCGTCGGGCGCGATCCTCTCCTACATCATGTGCAAGGGGATGAACCGCTCGTTCATCTCGGTCATCCTCGGTGGCTTCGGCGGCGAGACCGCCGGCGGCCCGGCCGGGGCGAAGGAGAGCCGGCCGGTCAAGCAGGGCTCGGCCGACGACGCCGCCTTCATCATGAAGAACGCCTCGAAGGTCATCATCGTGCCGGGCTACGGCATGGCGGTCGCCCAGGCGCAGCACGCGGTGCGCGAGCTCGCCGACAAGCTGAAGGCGGAAGGCGTCGAGGTGAAGTACGCGATCCATCCGGTCGCGGGCCGCATGCCGGGCCACATGAACGTGCTGCTCGCCGAGGCCAACGTGCCCTACGACGAGGTGTTCGAGCTCGAGGACATCAACTCGGAATTCGCCCAGGCCGACGTCGCCTACGTGATCGGCGCGAACGACGTGACGAACCCGGCCGCGAAGACCGACCGCTCGTCGCCGATCTTCGGCATGCCGATCCTCGACGTCGAGAAGGCGAAGACCGTGCTGTTCATCAAGCGCGGCATGGGCTCGGGCTATGCCGGCGTCGAGAACGAGCTGTTCTTCCGCGACAACACGATGATGCTGTTCGGCGACGCGAAGAAAATGACGGAAGAAATCGTCAAGGCGTTGTAAGACGTGCGTGGCAATCTCGGGCGGTCGCAAGCCGCCCGAGAGCCTGAGGGGCGACGATTTCGTGCGGTTCGCTCGGTGCAGCCGCCATTGGGGTTTCAAAAGATGAACAAATTCGCGATCTCCGCCGCGGCGCTCGTGCTCGCCGGCGCCGTTTCGACCGGAGCCTATGCGGACTCCATGACCGGCCACGCCGCCATGCAGCACAGCGGCGCCGCCATCAACCTGCCGGCGATCCCGACGCCCTCGACGAAGGACTTCGTCGACACCGCCGCGGCCGCCAACGGCTTCGAGATCGCCTCGAGCGAACTCGCGCTGAAGAAGACGCACTTCCCGCCGGTCGCTTCGTTCGCCAAGCGGATGGTCCACGACCATACCGCGATCGGCAAGGCGTTCGTCGCGACGCTGAAGAAGTCCGGCACCGGCCTGACGCCGCCGGCCGGCCTCGGCCCGGACCTCGACAAGGTGATGGCCCGCCTCAACGGCGAAGTCGGCGTGACTTTCGAGCGCGACTACATCGCGGTCCAGACCAAGGGCCACGAGGCCGCCTATCAGCTCTTCTCGGCCTATGCGAAGGGCGGCGAGAACGCCCAGTTCCGCGCCTTCGCCAAGAAGACGCTGCCGATCATCGAGATGCACCTGAAGATGTGCTACGCGCTGCAGAAGGTGAAGCTCTCCTGATCGGAGCCTCCGCTCGAAGCTCTCCGGATCGGAGCCTCCGCTCCCCGTCGCAACGCCCGGCCTCGTGCCGGGCGTTTTCGTTTCGGGGTAGCGCCGAACCAGGAGCGAGCCGCGCGATTGGGACGTGACGCCGCATCATGATATCGTGCGGGTTGGAGGTCCTTCCGATGACCGAGATCAAGATCGACCGATGGGGCCGTGGCCTCGCGATTACGCTTCCCGAGGACGTCGCTCGGGAGTTCGGTCTCGCTGCCGGACAAATCCTCGAAATCGAGAGCCGCGAGGGCGAACTTCTGCTGCGCCGCGCGGGCCGTGCCTCGGACGCGGGCAACACGACTGTCGCCGACGAAATCCTGCAGGCTGCGCGCGGTCGTCGGCTGGGCGGTGTGGCGCTGCGCGACCTCATCGGGGATGGGCGGCGGACGTGAGCCTGGGTGCTGGACGCTTCGATTGCGCTGTCCTGGCTCTTCGAAGACGAGTGGACGGACGCCGGTCGAACCGTTTTGTTGCAAGTATCGGCCGAAGGCGCGTTCGTGCCGTCAATTTGGCATCTGGAGGTCGCGAACGGCCTCAGGAGTGCGGTTCGTCGGGGGCGCTGCGACGACGCCTATGTCGGCGAGAGCCTCGGCCGCCTCGCGCGGCTTCCGCTGGTTGTCGACGGTCTTACCGCGACGCAGGCCTGGGGCGCGACGCGGGATTTGTCGAGCCGTCATCAACTGACGCCCTACGATGCGTCCTATCTGGAGCTGGCCCTGCGGCGGGGGCTTGCCTTGGCATCGTGCGACAAGCGCATGATCGAAGCCGCAACCCGAGAAGGCCTGAACATCTTCGCCGCGTAATCCCCCGCCCTCAGGCCATCCCCGCCGGGGCCGCGCCGCCATAGGCCCAGTCGAGCAGTTCGACGGTGTGGACGATCGGGGTCGGGCCGGCGGCGAGTTGGGTCATGCAGCCGATATTGCCGGTCGCGATCACGTCGGGGGTCACCTTGGCGATGTTCGCCAATTTGCGGTCGCGCAGGCGCTCGGCGATGGCCGGTTGCAGGATGTTGTAGGTGCCGGCCGAGCCGCAGCAGAGGTGGCCCTCCGGCACGTCCTTGACCACGAAACCGGCCTTCGTAAGCAGCGCCTTCGGCTCGCGGCCGATCTTCTGCCCGTGCTGCATCGAACAGGCTGAATGGTAGGCGACGACGCGGCCGTGCCCGCGCTCAGGCGCGCCGAGGTCGGCGCTGTCGAGGATCTCGGTGACGTCGCGGGCGAGGGCGGCGACGCGGCTCGCCTTCTCCGCGTAGGCGGGATCCTGCGCGAACAGGTGGCCATAATCCTTGATGGTCGTGCCGCAGCCCGAGGCGGTGACGACGATGAAATCGAGCCCATCGCCGTCGATCTCGCGCATCCAGGCATCGATGGTCTGCCGCGCCGTCTCCCGGGCGGCGGCGTCGCGGCCCATGTGGAGCGTGAGCGAGCCGCAGCATTCCTCGCCCGCGACCTCGACCACGTCGTAGCCGGCACGGGTGAGGAGGCGCGCCGCGGCGGCGTTGATGCCGGGGGCGAGCACGGCCTGCGCGCACCCCTGGAGGATCGCGACCCGCCCGCGCCGCGGGCCGTTCGCCGGCGCGACCCGCGACCGCCCGCGGGGGCGCGGGGCCGGCGTCGGCAGCGTCGCCGGGCCGAGCTTCAGCATGGCGGCGACCGGGCGCAGCGCCGGTGCGCCCGCCGCAGCGCGCGCGATCAGGCCGCGGAACGGGGCGGCGAGGGCGCGCATCGCCAGCGCCGCGCGGAAACGCTCGCGGTTCGGCAGCACGTTGGCGATGAGGGCACGCATCAGGCGGTCGGCGAGGGGCCGTCGCCACGTCTTCTCGACATGCTGGCGGCCGATGTCGATCAGGTGTTTGTAATCGACGCCCGATGGGCAGGTCGTGGTGCAGGACAGGCACGACAGGCAGCGGTCGATGTGGAGCGCGTCCTCCCGCGTTGCGGGGCGATCCTGCTCCAGCATCTCCTTCATGAGGTAGATGCGGCCGCGCGGGCTGTCGAGTTCGTCGCCGAGGAGCACGAAGGTCGGGCAGGTCGCGGTGCAGAAGCCGCAATGCACGCACTTGCGCAGGATGTCGTTCGCCTCGGCAGTGGTCGGGTCGGCGAGCTGAGCGAGCGAGAAGTTGGTTTGCATGGGCGTTCGCTCTCTCAGGCGGCGTCGAGCACGGCGGCGGGGGCGTGCATGCGGCCGGGATTGAGGAGGCCGCGGGGATCGAAGGCCGTGCGCAGCCGGTTCGACAGGGCGGCGAGGCCGGCCGGTTGCGGCTCGAAGACGGGGACGCGGGACCGCGTCGCCTCGGGCGCGCGGACGAGGGTGGCGTGGCCGCCGCCGGCCGCCGCCACCAGGCGCCGCAGGCGGAGCGCATGGGCGTCGTCGGCGAGCGCGAGCGCGATCCAGACGAGCCCGCCGGCCCAATCGTAGACGACCTCGGGCGCGAGGCCGTCCGCGGCGAGCGCGGCGACGAGGTCCGGACCGGCGGTCGGCGCCACGGACACCCGCCAGACGAGATGGGAGTGCGGCACCCTGGGCGCCGCGCCGTCTCCCGCCGCGCAGAGCGGGGCGACGTCGCGGACCGCGCGCCAGAGCGCGGTGGATGCGTCCGCCTCGAGCCGCTCGCAGCCGGCGCCGATCCGCTTCGCCAGATGATCGAACCGGGCCGCGACGGAGGAGGGGATGCCTTCGAGGCGGATCGCCGTCGCGGCGCGATCGAAGCCGAGCCGCCGGGCCGACGCCTCGGGCAGGTGCGCCGCGCCGGAGACGTCGGCGGGTGATCCCATGGCTTCGGCGAGGACGCGCACCGCGGCGTCGTCCGCGAGGCCGGGAACCACGAGAGTCGCCTCGGTCTCGGCCTTCGGCAGCACCTTGAAGGTGATCTCGGTGAAGACGGCGAGGGTGCCCCAGGAACCGGCGAGCCCGCGTGGCAGGTCGTAGCCTGTGACGTTCTTCACCACGCGGCCGCCGGCCTTGAAGATCTCACCGCGCCCGGACACCGCCTCGATGCCGAGAACGTGGTCGCGCGCGGCGCCGGCGCGGATGCGGCGCGGGCCGGAGAGGTTGGCGGCGAGGACGCCGCCGAGGGTGCCACGCCCGGCGGGTAGGCCGAGCAGCGGGCCGTAATCCAGAGGGTCGAATGCGAGCTCCTGGTGGCGCTCGGCCAGCAGCGTCTCGATTTCGGCGATCGGCGTGCCGGCGCGGGCGGAGAGCACCAGTTCATCCGGCTCGTAGAGCGTGATTCCGGCGAGGGCGGAGAGGTCGAGCGTGCGCGCGGCGGCGACCGGCCGGCCGAGGGCGCGCTTCGAGCCGGCGCCGACCACCTCGATCGTGGCGTCGGCGGCGAGCGCGTCGGCGATCGCGACGCGCACGGCCTCGGGATCGCGGGGGGAGAGGATCGTCATCGGGCGCCCGTCCTCAGAACCGCGGAATGTCGGGATGCGGCAGGGCGCCGCCATGGACGTGGAGGCGGCCCAGTTCGGCGCACCGGTGCAGTTCGGGGAAGACCTTGCCCGGATTGAGCAATTGCTTCTCGTCGAAGGCGCACTTGACGCGCTGCTGCTGCTTGAGGTCGTCCTCGCCGAACATCGTGCCCATCAGGTCGCGCTTCTCGACGCCGACGCCGTGCTCGCCGGTCAGCACGCCGCCCACCTCGACGCAGAGCCGCAGGATGTCGGCGCCGAAGGCTTCCGCGCGTTCGAGTTCGCCGGGGATGTTGGCGTCGTAGAGGATGAGCGGGTGCAGGTTGCCGTCGCCGGCGTGAAAGACGTTCGCCACGCGAAGGCCGTGGGTCTGAGAGAGTTCGCCCATGCGGCGCAGCACCAAGGGCAGGGCGGCGCGGGGAATGGTGCCGTCCATGCAATAATAATCGGGCGACAGGCGGCCGACCGCCGGAAATGCTGCCTTGCGCCCGGCCCAGAACGACAGCCTTTCCGCTTCGCTCGTCGAGAGCCGGCACTCGGTCGCGCCGTGGGTGTTGGCGATCGCCTCGACGCGGACGAGGAGGTCGGCGACCTCGACCGCCGGCCCGTCCAGTTCGACGATGAGGAGCGCCTCGACGTCGAGCGGATAACCGGCGTGCACGAACGCCTCCGCCGCCGCGATCGCCGGCTTGTCCATCATCTCCATGCCGCCCGGGATGATGCCGGCGGCGATGATCGCGGCGACCGCCGCCCCGGCCTGCTCGCTCGACGGAAAGCCGATGAGCGCGGCGCGCGCCGTCTCCGGCTTCTGGAGGATGCGCACGGTGACCTCGGTGACGACCGCGAGCAGCCCCTCGGAGCCGACCATCAGGCCGAGCAGGTCGTAGCCCTCGGAATCGAGATGGCGGCCGCCGATGCGGACCACCTCGCCGGTCATCAGCACCATTTCGAGGCCCAGCACGTTGTTCGTGGTGAGCCCGTATTTCAGGGAATGAACCCCGCCCGAATTCTCCGCGACGTTGCCGCCGATCGAGCAGGCGATCTGGGAGGAGGGGTCGGGGGCATAGTAGAAGCCGCGCTCCTCGACCGCGCGGGTGATGCCGAGATTGGTGACGCCCGGCTGCACCACGGCGACGCGGTTCGGAAAATCGACATCGAGGACGCGGTTGAACTTCATCATCGAGAGGAGCACCGCGTCACCGAGCGGCAGCGCCCCGCCGGAGAGCGAGGTGCCGGCGCCGCGCGGCACCACCTTGATTCCCTCGGCGTGACAATAAGCCAGCACCCGGGAGACCTGATCGACGGTCTCGGGCAGCACGACGACCATCGGCATCTGGCGGTAGGCGGTCAGCCCATCCGATTCGTAGACGCGCATCGACGTCGGATCGGCGACGACCCCCTCGCCGGGCACGATCGCCCTGAGGGCGTGGACGATCCCGTCGCGGCGCGCGAGCACCGCGCGGTCGAGGTCCGGCATCACGAGCCCGGTCATGGTCGTCCGTTCGCTCCCTCGGGCGGCGATCTCAGGCAGGCGCGCCGCCGCTCTCGCTCCGTGCTCCCGGATTATGGCACAGTCGTTGCCGACTCAAGGACATCGCGGGCGAAGCGCCTGTTCCGGCGAAGCGAAAATGGACCTGACCGATCTCGAGATCTTCGCCCGCGTGGTCAATGCGGGCAGCCTGTCGGCGGCGGGGCGGGAGATGGGCCTGTCGCCTGCGGTGGTGTCGAAGCGCCTGCGCAAGCTCGAGGACCGGCTCGGCACCCGGCTGATTCAGCGCACCACCCGGCAGATCGCGCTCACCGAGGCCGGGCAGGGCTTCTACGAGCGCGTGGTCGCCATCATGGCGGCGGTCGGCGAGGCGGAGGCCTTCGTCACCCGCCGCTCGGACCGCGCCGAGGGACTGCTCAGGGTCTCGGCCCCGACCTCGTTCGGGCGCATGCACGTCGCCCCCCATCTCGGGCCGTTCCTCGCCGCCCATCCCAACCTCTCGGTCGATCTCGATCTCTCGGACGAGTTCGTGGACATCGTCGGCGAGGGCTTCGACGTGGCGATCCGCATCGGCGAGCTCGACGATTCGAGCCTTGTCGCGCGCCGTCTCGCGGACGTCCACCGGGTGTTGTGCGCCGCGCCTGGCTATCTCGACCGCGCCGGCCGGCCCGACGGCGTCGCGGCGCTCGCCCGCCACGTCTGCCTCGCCGCCCGCCACCAGGACCCGTGGCGGCTCGAAGGGCCGGAGGGGCCTGTCGTCGTGCGGGCATCGGGGCCGATCGCCACCAATTCGAGCGAGGTGGTGCGCGAGGCGGTGATCGCCGGGCTCGGCATCGCGCTCCGCTCGACCTGGGACGTCGGCGCCGAACTGTCCGACGGCCGGCTCGAGATCGTGCTGCCGGCCTTCCGAGGCTCCCGGCGGGTCGCGGTGCATGCAGTCTATCCGAGCCGCACCTTCCTGCCGGCCAAGGTGCGCCTCTTCATCGACCACCTCGCCGTGCTCTATGCCGAGCCCTATTGGGACCGCGGGCTCGAGGCGGTTCTTTCCGGCGGCGGATAGGGGAGGCAGATGACCGGCCCCTCCCTTCTCCCCGCAGGCCGGGAGAAGGTGGCCCGATAGGGCCGGATGAGGGGTCCCTTAATTCGTCGCGCTCTCCGATAACTTATTCAGTGTTATAAGAAATTCCCCTCATCCGCCCCTTCGGGGCACCTTCTCCCCAGAGGGGCGAAGGAAGGGGCGGCGACCCTGGGGCGGTGTCGAAACCACGAGCCGCGAACGCTGGGTCCGCCGCCCCTGGGTCCCCGCCACAAGGGCGGGGATGACGACGGAGGGGGAGTGGGTTGTCGCCGGCAATGCCCTTTCGCACACGGGCCGGAACTCGCCCAGCGAACCTCCCGCCCGCCGGCGGCTCGCCTTCAATTCGCCCCCTCACTGATCGTCAGCGACCTTGAAGAATTTCCAGGTGCCGTCGGGCGCGATGCCGACCTTGAAGAAAAGGTACTCGTCGTAGGCCCGCATCTCCTCGACGTCGGTCGCGGTGAGGATGCGGTAGAGTTCCACGAGCTGCGGCGGCGTCAGCTTTTCGATCGGCACCTCGGCGAAATAGGGCCAGACATACATTTCGTCCGGCTTGCCGACGTTGATGTGCACCCAGCCGGTCTCCAGCAGATCGGTCAGGATGGCGAGCACCTCGCGGCCTTCCGGGTCGCCCGATTGGGACTTCAGGTAGGCGACCGGATCGGCCGGCTTCTCTTTGCCGAAGGAGGGGGCGACCTTGTTCGCGGCGATGACGTCCTTGAGCTTGCCGATGTCCCCGGTCTTGGCGGCGTCGAGCAGCGCCTGGCGCGTCTTCGCCACCGCGGGCGGCAGGCCGTCGGCGCCGTAATGGATCTCCGGGATCGGCTTGTTCGGGTCCTGCGGCCGGCCGGCCGGCGCGTTGGCGCCCTCGTCGGGCTCTTCAGACTGCGGCGCGACGTCGGGGGAGGGCGCGTCGGGCGAGGCTGGTCCCGGCTCGACGGCTCCGGGGTCGACGGCTCCGGGGTCGGCGGGCTCGGGCGAGAGCTTCTCTCCGCCGAGCGCGGGGCTCTCGCCGAAGCCCGGCCGGGTGTCGCCACCGGTCGAGGGCGGGGTGCCGAGCACGGCCGTCTCGGTGCCGGCGGCCGCGGCGGCGAGGCGCACCAACGGCACCGATCCGTCCCGCGCGCGCCGCGCGTCCTTCATCGTCCAGGCGAGGGCATGGGCCGCCGCCGAATCAGGGGCGGCGGTGATGCTCGTCGTAGCGGCGGCGTTCGATGAGTCGGCGGCCCAGGCGGACTGCGGCGCCAGGGCCGCGGCCGGTCCCAGCCCACAGGCCAGTCCGAGCCCGATGAGCGTGCGTGCGGACAAACGATACATGGCAGGCTCGAAGCTCCCGGGTCAGGTGCCGCATTCTAGCGTCCGCGCCGTGCGTCGGAAGGCGGAAAAAACCGTCTCCCACGGTTGTCGCGACCCGCCGCATCTTCTATGGCTCGGGCGGGCGGCCGGAGCCCACGTGAGCGAAAAGGAACGACCTTGTTGGATGTGGGTCTGGTGGCGACGGGCTTCGTGATCGGCGTCGTCGCGACGGCACCGGTCGGCCCCGTGAACATCATGACGATCCAGCGAGCGTTCCGGCACGGCTTCTTCGCCGGGCTCTCGGCCGGCATCGGCGCGGTCATCGCCGACGCGCTCTACGCCTCGCTCGCCGCGTTCGGCGTTACCGCGGTCTCGACCTTCATCACCGACCACGTGCGGATCATCCAGGTGATCGGTGCCCTGGTGATGTTCTGGTTCGGCTGGCGCATCTACCGCACCCATCCCCACCTCAACGACCGCAACGACACCGGCGGCGGGCTCTTCTCCGGCATCCCGACCGCCTTCCTGCTGACGATCACCAATCCCGGTGCGGTGTTCGGCTTCATCGCGCTGATCGGCGGGCTCGGCGATCTCGCGCCGGCGCCCGGGGATTGGCTCGGCGCGCTGCAACTCGTCGGTGGCCTCGTCGTCGGCAGCCTGAGCTGGTGGATGCTGATCGCCGGGCTCGTGACGATGTTCCGCTCGCGGCTCGACGATCGCTGGCTCGAGCGCATCAACCACGCGGCCGCGGGATTGTTGTTCGTCTTCGGCGTGGTCGTCCTCGTGCGCGCCTTCCTCTGAGGCTCACAGGACGACGGTGATCGCCTTCGCCGCCCGGGTGAGCCCGGTATAGAGCCAGCGCGCGCGGTCCTCGCGGAAGGCCCGGCTCTCGTCGAACAGCATGATGCGGTCCCACTGCGAGCCCTGCGCCTTGTGGACGGTGAGGGCATAGCCGTAGGTGAACTCGTCCATGAAGCGGATCTGCTCCCAGGAGAGCTCGCCCTCGCGCCCCTCGAAGAACAGGGGATGGACCGCAACCTTGACGCGGCGCTTCGACGAGCCGGCATCTTCCGGCGTGATCTGCATCTTCACGGCGTGCTCGGTGGCGCCCAGGACCTCCTTGACCGACCAGACGCCGCCGTTGAGGAGCCCCTTCTGGCGGTTGTTGCGGAGGCAGACGAGCCGCTCGCCGGCTGCCGGCACGGCGCCCTGGAAGCCCTTCAGGGCGCGCAGGCGGCCATTGTAGAGGTGGCGCGTGCGGTTGGTGCCGACGAGAACCTGATCGGCGCCGAGCACGTCCTCGGGATCGAGTTCGTCGCGGCCGATGACCCGGCTCGCCCCGTAGGTGCCGCGCGCCAGCGACCGCCCCTCGCGCACGTCGAGGGACAGGCGGATGATCGGGTCGTCCTTGGCCTGACGATGGACCTCGGTCAGCATCACGTCCGGCTCTTCGCGGGTGAAGAAGCCGCCGCCGCCCACGGGCGGAAGCTGGGCCGGATCGCCGAGCACCAAAACCTTGGAGCCGAAGCTCAGGAGATCGCGCCCGAGCGCCTCGTCCACCATCGACACCTCGTCGATGATGACGAGATCGACCTTGCGGATGGAGCTGTCCTTGTTGAGGACGAATTTCGGAGCGCCGTCGTTCTCGTCCTCGAGGCGGTAGATGAGGGAATGGATGGTCGCCGCGCCCTCGCAGCCGCGTGCCTGCATCACGAGCGCGGCCTTGCCGGTGAAGGCGGCATAGGCGACGTCCCCGCCGACATCCTCGGCGAGGGTGCGGGCGAGCGTCGTCTTTCCCGTTCCGGCATAGCCGAACAGGCGGAAGACCTGGGACGATGGATCGCGCATCCAACGGGCCGCGGCCTTGAGCGCGGCCTCCTGCTGGGGCGACCATTCCGGCACGGTGGCGATGGGAGCATCTCCTCACGGCCGGCGAACCGGGACGGGAGGTCCGCGGCGATTCCGGCAGGGGGAACAAAAGCGGACCACGCGGCAAAAGAAAAGAGGCTCCGTGATGGGAGCCTCCGGGTCTTCGCTCGGGCCTGTCCGTTTTCCCTCCCTCGCGCGCCACCCTCCCGCGCAGGGCGGGAGGGTGTCCGCGTTCGGCTCCGCCGTCAGCAGGTCGTCTGGTAGGCGCGGCCGTAGGCGTCGTAGGCGGTGCAGGTCTTCGGCGCGGTGGCGGCGCCGATCGCCGCGCCGCCGACGCCACCGATCGCCGCACCGGTCAGGGCGCCGCCCGCGTTGCGGGTCACCAGAGCGCCGGTGGCGGCGCCCGCCGCGGCACCGATGGCGCCGCCGGTGACGGCCCGATTGCTCTGTTCCGAGGTGCAGGCTGCGGCCATCAGCGAGAGAGCCGCGACCAGAATGAGCTTGCGCATGGCGAATTCCTTTTCTGTCCGATCGCATCCGGCGCGCGCAGCCGCACGTCGCCCGACACTACCCGCCCGTTTCCCTAAAGCCGCGACGGGGCGGCTCGGTTCCCCACGCCGCGATCGATACCGCGAGCGATGTCGCGATCGATCACCCCCTGTCCCTTGCCCGGGCTGAAATGGAGGCGAATGCAAGAAGTCCCACAAACTGTTCTGAATTCAGCGATCTCAGCGACCGAAGGTGCTTCGCTTGGGCGGTTTAACACGTCGGTTGACTTGATCGCAGTCGAATATAATCTCGTGTTGCGATCCGTTCTCCGGCCTGCCACGTGCGTGCCTCTGTGAGGGGCGACGCGGTTAAAGCCTACCGCGGAACTGCAGACCCGCTGGCGTTCGGGCGGTCCTCCCGGGCTTTCCGCGTCGGCACGATCAGACGACCCCTTGAGGAGATCGACATGGCTACCGGGACCGTGAAGTGGTTTAATGCGCAGAAGGGATACGGCTTTATTCAGCCGAGCGACAATTCGCGCGACGTCTTCGTGCACATCACCGCGCTGCAGCGCGCGGGCATCGCCAATCTCGTGGAAGGGCAGAGGGTCACTTACGAACTCGTGACCGAGCGCGGCAAGACTTCGGCCGGCAACCTGCGCGTCGGCTGACGCTCCGGCACCGGGTCTTCAGGGGGATATCCCCGCTCCACGATCATCCTCGGATCGCTCTCGAGGACCCTGGAGCCGCGAGCGTCGCACGCGGCCGCCTCGGGTGAATTGACCGCGACGTGTCCGGCTTGAGGTCGGGCCGGTTTGTTCGGCGGCTATTCCGGCGCCGCCGCGAGGGCCGCACGGCCGCTGCCTCCACGCTCCGGGCGACGCCAAGTGCGCCAAGGGAGAGCGCTCCGAGCCGCTGCTCGTCGAGCCCCGCGCCCACTTCGCAGCACGATGAAACGAGACCACCCCGCACCGGGCCGTCAGGGGGCGTCTGGTGTACGGCGCTCCGTCGGGGGCGTTCAGCCTCTCCGATCGGACGTCGCGCGGAGCCGCCTGCTCAGAACCAGGACGCGCCGTCGTCGCCGTAACGGAAGACCTTGTCCTGCGGCACCGGCAGGTTCGGCTGGTCGGCTGGGGCGACGCCGCGCAACAGCCCTTCGAGAACGCGCTGCACCCCGCCGTGGGAGACGAGCACCGTGTCGTGCTCTACGGTCTTGAGCCAGTGGCCGACCCGCGCCGACAGCAGGGCATAGCTCTCGCCGCCCGGCGGTACGAACCCCCACTTGTCGGCCTTGCGCGCCGCGGCGCCTTCCGGGTCGCGCGCCTTGATCTCGTCGAGAGTGAAGCCTTCCCAGGTCCCGAACGTCACCTCGCGCACCGTGGGCTCGATCCGATAATCGGAGGGATCGAGGTGGAGCGTGTCGCGGATGATCTCCATCGTCTCGCGGGAGCGGGACAGGGGGGAGGCGATCCAGTCGAGATCTTCCGGATCGATTCGGTGCTGCTCGAAATAGCCGGCGAGGGCGCGGCCGTTGCGCGCCGCCTGGCCGCGGCCGGTCGGGTTGAGGGGAATGTCCTGCTGGCCTTGCAGGCGGCCTTCTGCGTTCCAGTCCGTCTGCCCGTGGCGGACGTGGATCAGGGTGAAGCCGCCGAGCATAGGAACCTCGCTGGAGGGAAGGCCGTGCGATCGGGCGCGGCGTGGGGGCGGACCGCGACCGGCCGGCCCCACGCGTGCCCGCCGAAATCAGTCCTTCAGGACGGAAATGTCCGGCGCATCGACGGCCTTCATGCCGACGACGTGATAGCCGGAATCGACGTGGTGGATCTCGCCGGTCACGCCGCGCGAGAAATCGGAGAGGAAATAGACGCCCGCATCGCCGACCTCTTCGGTCGTCACCGTCCGGCGCAGCGGCGCGTTGTACTCGTTCCACTTCAGGATATAGCGGAAGTCGCCGATGCCGGAGGCAGCCAGCGTCTTGATCGGGCCGGCCGAGATGGCGTTGACGCGGATGTTCTTCGGGCCGAGATCGGCCGCGAGATAACGCACACTCGCCTCGAGCGCGGCCTTGGCGACGCCCATGACGTTGTAATGCGGCATCCACTTCTCGGCGCCGTAATAGGTCATGGTCAGGATCGAGCCGCCGTCCGTCATCAGCTTCTCGGCGCGCTGGGCGACCGCGGTCAGCGAATAGCAGGAGATCAGCATCGTGCGGGAGAAATTGTCCGCACTGGTATCGACGTAGCGGCCGGTCAACTCGTCCTTGTCGGAAAACGCGATGGCGTGGACGAGGAAGTCGAGCCGGCCCCAGCGGGCCTCGATCTCGGCGAACACGGCGTCGATGGTGGCCGGGTCGGTCACGTCGCAATGGCCGGCGATCAGGCCGTCGATCTCGGCGGCGAGCGGCTCGACGCGCTTCTTCAGGGCGTCGCCCTGGTAGGTAAGCGCGATCTCGGCGCCGTGCGCATGGGCGGACTTGGCGATGCCCCAGGCGATGGACCGGTTGTTCGCGACGCCCATGATGAGGCCCCGCTTGCCGTGCAACAGCCCGTGCGTCTCCGCCATGTCAAATCACTCTCTTCAAGGCTCTATTACCCGTACCGGGTCGGCCTCCTATGGCACAGCGGTCAATGCCCTTCAAGCCGCGGCCCCGCATGCCGCCCCCCGTCACGCCCGCCCGCGCCGGGGGGCGGTGGACGCCGTCGACCGCCCGGTCTGGACCGGCTGCGCGAGAAAGCCTATTGAGCGGGCACCGAACCGGGCGGCGATCAGCCCCGGCGGCACCTGGGAGGAGCCCCCTTGTCCACGCTCACCGCGAATCCCGATTTCGCCTCGGCCGACTTCCTCAAGAGCCACATCCGCCAGACCCTCGACTTCTATTTCCCGCGGGCGATCGACCGCGAGGCGGGCGGCTTCTTCAACGCCTACGCCGTCGACGGCACCATCTACGACCGCCATGTCCGCCACATCGTCGGCATGACGCGCTTCACCTACATCGCCTCGGTCGGCACCGCGCTGTTCGACGATCCCGTGCTGCGCGGCGCCGTCGATCACGGCCTGGATTTCCTGGAGACGGCCCAGCGCGACCCGGTCTCGCGCGGCTATGCGTGGGCGCTGCGCGACCGCACCGTCGTGGACGGCTCGCTCAAGGCCTACGGCCACGCCTTCGTCCTGCTCGCCCATTCGATCGCCGCCCGCCTCGCCGGGGCGAAGGGCGCCCGCATCGCCGATGTCGCCGACCTCATCGTCGACCGCTTCATCGAGGGGCCGGAGCAACTCGCCCTCGAGGCTTACGATGCCGGCTGGACGAACCCGGACACCTATCGCGGCCAGAACGCCAACATGCACCTCTGCGAGGCCATGATCGCGGCCTACGAGGCGACCGGCGACAAGGCCTATCTCGACCGCGCCGCCCACATCGCGCGGCGCATCGCGATCGACTTCCCGGCCGACAACGGCGGCTTCATCCACGAACATTTCACCAGCGACTGGAAGGTCGACCGCGAGGCCGCCCGCCGCGCCAACGACCACACCTTCCGCCCCGAGGGCTTCCAGCCCGGCCACCATGCGGAATGGTGCAAGCTACTCCTCACCCTCTACCGGCTGACCGGCGAAGAGATCTACAAGACCCGCTCCGTCGAGATCTTCGATCTCGCGGTCGCCCCGTTCTGGGACGAGGCCCGCGGCGGCGGCTTCTACTATACCTTCGACGAGGCCTTGCAGCCGATCGACAAGGACAAGCACCACTGGCTCGTCTCGGAGGCGTTCTCGGCCGCCTTCCTGCTCTACAAGGCGACCGGGGAAGCGCGCTTCCTCGACTGGTACAACAAGATTTGGACCTGGACCTGGGCCCACATGATCGATCGCGAGCGCGGCGGCTGGTATGTCCGCGTCGACGAGAACAACCAGCGTTATCCGGACGATCCGAAGAGCCCGCCCTACAAGACGGACTACCACGCGATCTCGAATTGCTACGAGGTCCTGCGCGCCCTCGGCGCGGCCGAGTAGGTCTCGGGTCTCCCGGGCCGCGCGGTGCGACCGGCGGGCGGCGTTGCGTCCGCCGGCGATCCGCCCCATCGTCCCGTCTCCTGACGCCCTCATTTCCGAACTCGGGAATCCTTTCGATGAGCCACTGGACGCTGAGCTGGGATCGCGGCCACCTCGCGGTTCGCCCGATGGGCGGCATGATGGCCCCGGCCGAGATCGAGCTCGACGACGGGCGCCGGGTCAGCCCCTTTCTCGTCGCGCCGTGGGCGAACGAGCACGGCGGCGAACCGCTGCCGCCGATGCTCGCCGGGCTCAGGGGCGACTGGACCTGCATCCCGTTCGGCCTCACCGAGGCCCGCACCGACCTTCTGCCGGAATGGATGGCCGGCCTCGATGCGACGTTGAGGAGCCCCGATCCGGCCCAGCACGGCGCCGCCTCGCACGGCTTCTGGCAGCTCGACCGGGTTGGTCCCCGGGTGCTGTCGATCAGTTTCGAGCCGCCGGCGCCGGTGCCGATCCGCCGCATCGAGCGCACCATCAATGTCAAGGACGGCTCTCCGGACATCACCGTCACCGTGCGCGTCTTCGCCCGCGCGGCCTGCGATCTGCCGTGGGGCCTCCACCCGACCTTCCAACTGCCCCAGGCGACCGGCTCCTTCGAGATCGATTTCGAGGCGCCGGTGAAGGTCTCGACCTATCCGGGCCGGTTCGAGCTCGGCGTGTCGAAGGCGGCGCCGGGGCAGGTCGCGGACACGCTCAAGGCGGTGCCGCTCGAGACCGGTGGTACGGTCTCGTTCGCCGCGCTGCCGCTGCCGTTCGACACGGAAGAGCTCGTCGTCGTCAATGGTCACGGCGGCAAGGTCCGCCTCACCAACCGGGCCGAGCGCTATGTGACGCGCATGGAGTGGGACGAGACGGTGTTCCCGTCGCTGGTGTTGTGGATTTCCAACCGCGGCCGCACCTATCATCCGTGGAACGGCCGCTTCCTCGGCCTCGGCGTCGAGCCGGTGTGCGCGCCGTTCGAACTCGGCTACGCCCACGCCATGAACCCCACTTCGCCCTTCAAGGCGCGGGGCATCGCGACCGCCCAGCATTTCGACCCCGAGACGCCGCTCGAAACCACCTACCGCTTCCGCTTCGCGGGGCTCTGAACCGCATCTCGCGCTCGGCCGGGCCGCGCGTCTCGCGCTGGTCCCCTTGATTGCCCCACGGACGGCCCGCTGCGCCGCGCGACCGCGTGTTCCTGGCACGGCGGCGCGAATCGGCAATCCATGGTTGCGAAATCCTGTTGCGAACCGAAGCGCAAGCAGCTACTTCTAGTGTTGGGTCGTGGAACGTCTCGGACGCACACTTTTCTCTGGAATGATGTTGTGTTGTGCCCTTCGCGCGTGCGGTGAGGGCGCGGAAGGCTATTTGCGTCTTGCGCATTAGTTTCATGTCCAAAGACGAGCGGAACTCTATTCCGCTTACGTCGGTGTCTGCCGGCGTTGGAGCGCCTATTACAATTTCAAGTCTCTAGTTTTGCGCGAGTTTGTTCTCGCGTCGCGTCGTCTTTTGTCCAAGGTCCAGGTGCGCCGGCGCGGCGTTTCGGGACAGAATGGGGAGGGGGCATGTTCGGCTTGGAGATGTTGGATGTCGGTATCGGCATGGCATTCTTGTTTGGATTTCTCAGTCTTTTCGCGACGGCGGCCAATGAGTTCATCGAAGTTATCGTGAAAAGCCGAGCCCGTGACCTGAGAGATGGTATTTCAGGGCTCATCACGGTGTCGTCCCTCCCCACTGAGGAGGACGTCCTGAAAAAATTCTACGATCACCCCGCAATATTCCCGTTGTTCAAGGGCGCTCTTGGCAGCGGATCGCGGAATCTCCCCTCTTATATACCCACCGAGAATTTTGTCCTCGCGGCTCTCAGCGCGATCGGCGGTGCCGAGACGGTCGGGCAACCAGCGATCCAGGCATTGAGGGCGAGCTTGGCCAAGAGCGCGAACGGCAGTCCCGTGGCAAGGCTATGCGCGGACATGATCGATGCGGGTGTCGACGACATCCATGCGATCGAGAAGAACATCGAGCGCCTCTACGACAGCACGATGGACCGTGTTTCGGGATGGTATGCGCGGCGGAGCAGAATGATCGCCGCGGCGGTTGGGCTTGCGGCCGCCATCGTGATGAATGTGGATGCCCTAAGCGTCGCGAACGGGCTCCTCAATGGCCCGGCGCTACGCGATATCGTCGTGTCTCAGGCCGCTGACTATGTGAAGACCGGCGGTTCGGATTGCGGGGGGACCGGTTCGGTGACCGGGGGACAGCCCAAAGCGACCATGGGCTGCATTCGCGACCAGCTCGAGGCGACGACCCTGCCAATCGGGTGGAATGACGCGAACACGCCGCGCACCATCCAGGAAGGCGCTCTCCGCTTGCTCGGATGGATCGCGACCGCCATCGCGATCAGCTTCGGAGCGCCTTTCTGGTTCGATCTCCTCAACAAGTTCGTCGACATCCGCTCCACGCTCAAGCCGGCCGAGCATACGGCACCGAAGCTGGGTGACGGAGGGCCGGCGAACCCGGGAAGCGATCCCGCGGCTGCGGCGCCGCCCCGATCTCCGGGCACCGGCCCGCAGGGGGATGCGGCCGCTGCCGCCGCCTTGGCGGTGCGTGACGGCGTGTTCGAGCCTCACGCGTGGGTCGGCGATCCCGATGGACCGCAAGGAGGTTTGCTATGAGCGCGCGAGGGGGGGCGCCGAGCCCAAAAGTCTCCAAGGACCTCAGTCTCTTGGCACCGAAATTTGCGGTCGCCGTGCGAGAGGCCCTCGGGGCCACCAACGCGGCAGGCCTCGATGCCGTGGTTTACGAGGCGCACCGGAGCCAGGAACTCCAGGCCCTCTATTATGCGCGGGGGCGGACGATCATCCCGCCCGTGCACACCGTGACCAACGCACCGACCAACCTCCATAGCTGGCACGGCTACGGATTGGCCGTCGATATCGTGCACCGAACGAAATTTTGGGAACCTCCGGGAGGCGAGGCGTGGTTTCGGCACGTGGCGGACATCTTCAAGCAGCACCGCTGCAAATGGGGCGGCGACTGGACTAAGCCGGACACGCCGCATTTCCAGTGGCATCTTTGCAAGCCAAGTCCGTCCGACGAGGCGAGACGCCTGATGCTCACGGGAGGGTTCGCGGCGGTATGGCAGGCCGTCGGGGCGGACTGACGAGACCCCATTCGCCGCCTGAAGGATGCTCTTCGACGACAGGGCGGCAAATTGGAAGGCCGTACCGAGGCAGGCAGCGGGACTCCGGCGGGCGTCCTTCCCGCCGGGGCGCGATTCAGCCGGCGTCCCCGTCGCCGGTCGCGAGCGCGAAACCCTCGTCGAGCCAGCCGGTGATGCCGCCGGCCATGATCTTGACCGGCCGCCCGAGCTCGGCGAGGCGAAGGGCGCCGCGGGCGGCGCCGTTGCAATGCGGGCCGGCGCAATAGGTCACGAACAGCGTTTCGGCCGGCCAGGCGGCGAGCTTCGAGGCGATGATCTTGCCGTGCGGCAGGTTGATCGCACCCGGCACGTGGCCCTTCGCGAACAGGGCCGGGCTGCGGACGTCGAGGAGGACGAAGTCCGGCCCCCGCGCGAGGGCGTCGTGGACGTCCCAGCAATCCGTCTCGAAGCGGAACTCGGCGGCGAAATGGGCGCGCGCCTCGTCGCTCGGCGCGGCGGGAACGGCGGTGACGGCGGAGGGCATCGAGGATCTCCAAGCTGGATCTGACGGCTTCC
This sequence comes from Segnochrobactrum spirostomi, assembly GCF_009600605.1. GTDB lineage: Bacteria > Pseudomonadota > Alphaproteobacteria > Rhizobiales > Segnochrobactraceae > Segnochrobactrum > Segnochrobactrum spirostomi. The sequence continues at coordinate 3,452,367 of NZ_VWNA01000001.1, forward strand.
TTTGTGCGCTTTCCTTCGCCGGGCTTGCAATTGGCGCGAACGACAACGATCGTGAAGATCATGCCAATCGCATCCGGCCGCCTCGTGTCTCACCCGCCCGTCTCCGGTCCTCCCGTCTCCGGCCCTCTCGTCGTCGCGCTCCTCTACGACGGGCTGTGCACGTTCGAATTCGGCATCGTCGCCGAGATCTTCGGCCTTGCGCGCCCGGAAATGGGGGAGGGCTGGTATCGCTTCGCGAGCGCGCCGGTCGACGACGGGCCGATGCGGGCCCACGGCGGCCTCGTCGTGCAGGCGACGGCGGACGCGGCGATCCTGGACGAGGCCGACCTGATCGTGGTGCCGGGCTGGCGTGGCATCGACGCACCGGTGCCGGGCGCGCTCGTCGAGCGCCTCAAAGCGGCCCACGCCCGCGGCGCCCGTCTCGCCTCGATCTGTTCGGGCGTCTTCGTTCTTGCCGCCACGGGGCTTCTCGACGGCGCGACGGCGACGACCCACTGGCGCTATGCGGACGCTCTGCGGCAGCGTCATCCGGTGATCGAGGTCGACGCGGCGGCGCTCTACCGAAGGCATGGCCGGATCTTCACGTCGGCCGGCAGCGCCGCGGGCATCGACCTCATGATCGAGATCGTCCGCCAGGATTTCGGGGCCGCCGCCGCCAACAGCGTGGCGCGGCGGCTCGTCATGCCGGCGCATCGGTCCGGCGGTCAGGCGCAGTTCCTGGAGCGGCCGGTGCGGCAGCGCGACAAGGCCGAGATCGCGCCTCTGCTCGACGTCGTCCGCGCCGACCTCGCGGCAGACTGGACGCTGCCGCGCATGGCGGCGGCCTGCCGCATGAGCGTGCGCACCTTCGCGCGCCGCTTCGCCGAGGCGACCGGCAGTTCTCCGGGGGAGTGGCTGGCGGCGGAGCGTATCGAGGCCGCCAAGACGCTGCTGCGGGAGGGCGGGCTCGCGATGGACGAGATCGCCGCCGCGGCCGGCCTCGGCTCGGCCGACGGCCTGCGGCACCATTTCCGCCGCCGCATCGGCCTCAGCCCCACCGAATACCGCGCCCGCTTTCTGCGCGAACGGGCGGCGTGAGGGGGGCAGGCCGCGCGGAGGGAGCGGGCGGGGCGTAGGGGATTTTGAGAGGGCGCCGGACGCAAGGGTGGTGATAGGGCCGCCGGACGTGGAGTGGTGACAGGGCCGCGGCCGGAATCTTGTTCGTTGCGAGACGCGTGCCGAACCCCTCTCCTGCCAGGGGGAGGGGTGGCGCGCAGCGCCGGGGTGGGGTCCGGCTGGGCGAGACTTGCGTGAAAATGCAACAACGGGTCGTTCCCGCCGCGACGGCGCCTGGCGGCGCCGGACCCCACCCTGACCGGCTGCGCCGGTCTGTCCCTCCCCTGGCAGGGGAGGGACTTTGGGCGGTGTGGGTGGGGATAGGCCGTGATTGCGGGCAGTTGCAGTCAGAAAAGTGCCGCTGATTGTTCAGCCGAGCCCTGGCGTGCTCCGCCCGAGCCCTCGCTTGCTCCTCCCCCGGCTCACTCCGCCGATTCGGCCTCGGCGATCGCCTCGACGTCCACCGCGGTGTCCTCGCTCGCCGCCCCGTTGGGGCGGCCGCCGCGACGGCGGCGGCGGGATTTCGCGCGCGGCGCCGGGGCGGCGACGGCGATGGTCTCGTCGAGCGGCAGGATGACGACCTTGCGGCCGTCGAAGCCGAGCGCGAGGCGGCCCGAGCGCAGAGCGAGAGCGGCATCGCCGAACATTTCGCGCCGCCAGCCTTCGAGCGCACCGACATCGGCATCCTCGCCCTCGGCGGCGATCGCCTCGAGTTCGTCGACGCTCGCGATCACCTTGGCGGCGACGCCGTGCTTCTCGGCGACGAGGCGCAGAAGCACCTTGAGCAGTTCCGTCGCGGCGCTCGCGCCGTCGGGCACCGGCCGAGCCGCGGGCAGCACCGGCATTTCGGACGCCGGTCGCGCCAACGCGCGCTTCACCGCGGCGATGATCTCGGTGCCGGTGCGCGAGCGCTCCATACCGCGCGGCAGGGCCCGCAGGGTGCCGAGCGTCGCGACGTCCTGGGGCTGGCGGGCGGCGATCTCGTAGATCGCGTCGTCCTTGAGGATGCGGCCGCGCGGCACGTCCCGGCTCTGCGCCTCGCGCTCGCGCCAGGCGGCGACCTCCTGGAGCACGGCGAGTTCCGACGCCTTCTTGACCCGGAGCTTGAGCCGCTGCCAGGCATCCTCGGGCGCCACCCGATAGGTCGACGGCGAGGTCAGCACGGCGAGCTCTTCCGAGACCCAGCCGGTACGGCCCTGATCTTCGAGGATGCGCTGGAGGTGCAGGTAGACGTCGCGCAGATGCGTCACGTCGGCGACGGCATATTCGAGCTGCACGGGGCTGAGCGGGCGCTGCGACCAATCGGTGAAGCGCATCGTCTTGTCGATGCGAGCGCCCGTCACCTTGGCGACCAACTGGTCGTAGGAGATCGAATCGCCGAAGCCGCAGACCATCGCGGCGATCTGGGTGTCGAATAGCGGGACCGGGATCACGTCGCCGAGATGGTGGAAGATCTCGACGTCCTGCCGCGCCGCGTGGAACACCTTCACGACCCGCGTATCGGTCATCAGGGCCATGATGGGCGCGAGGTCGAGATCCGGCGCGAGCGCGTCGACGAGAACCGCCTCGTCCGGGCTCGCGATCTGCACGACGCAGAGCTTCGGCCAGAAGGTCGTCTCGCGTAGGAACTCGGTGTCGACGGTGACGAACGGATGCGCCGCGAGCCGCTTGCAGGCATCGGCGAGGTCGACCGTCGTGGTGATGATAGGGGGCGTGGAGGAAGAGGTCATGACGCTTCCTCCTATAGCCGACGCCCCGGCCTTTGTCGCCGTCTCCGGCGCAAAAGGCGCGCCGTCGCGGCGGGGCGCCGGATCAGCGCGGCAGCAGGCTCGCGACGAGCTCGAAGGCGGCGGCGATCGTGGCGGTGCGCACGCCGGCGCGGCCGATGTCGCCGAAGCGCCGCTCGATGTGCACGGGATCGTGGCCGCGACGCCCCGCGGCGAGATGAACGAGGCCGACCGGCTTCTCCGCGCTGCCGCCGCCCGGCCCGGCGATGCCGGTGACGGCGACGGCGAGATCGACCGGGCTCATGGCGAACACGCCCTCGACCATGGCGAGCGCGACCTCGCGGGAGACCGCGCCGCGGCTCTCGATCAGGTCGGCGTCGACGCCGAGCATCTCGGTCTTGGCGGCGTTCGAATAGGTGACGAAGCCGCGATCGACGACCGCCGAGGACCCGGCGATTTCGGTCAGGGTGCCGGCGATGAGGCCGCCGGTGCACGATTCGGCCGTCGCGATCGTCAGCCCCGCCGCGCGGGCGCGGGCGAGGAGGTCGGCGGCGGCGGCTTCGAGGGCTTGGCGGTCGCTCATAGGGTGGCTCCCGGCTGATGGCCGGTCCACGGCAGGCGGACGACGGCGCTCGCCATCGCGACGATGCCCTCGCGCCGCCCGGTGAAGCCGAGCCCCTCGCTGGTCGTCGCCTTGACGCCGATGCGGTCGATGACCATGCCGCAGATCTCGGCGATCCGCGCCCGCATCGCTTCGCGGTGGGGGCCGATCTTCGGCCGCTCGCAGACGATGGTGAGATCGATGTTGCCGACGATGCCGCCGCGGGCGGTCACCCGAGCCACGGCGTCGGCGAGGAACACGGCGGAATCGGCGCCGCGCCAGCGCTCCTCGGAGGGCGGGAAGTGCTGGCCGATGTCACCGTCGCCGATGGCGCCGAGGATGGCGTCGGTGATGGCGTGCAGCGCGACGTCGGCATCCGAATGGCCGACGAGGCCGGCATCGTGGTCGATCCGGACCCCGCCGAGCACGACGGAATCGCCGGGGCCGAAGCGGTGCACGTCGAAGCCGTTGCCGATGCGCACGTCGGCGAGGGCGGCGAGGTGGGCGGCGGCGAGCTTGTGGTCGGCGCGATCGAGATCGGCGGCGGTGGTGATCTTCACGTTCTCCGCGTCTCCCGGAACGACCGCGACCCTGAGGCCCGCCCATTCGGCGACCGCGGCATCGTCGGTGAGGTCGAAACGCCGGCTCGCATGGGCGCGGCGGTGGGCGGTGAGGATGGGCTCGAAGCGGAAACCCTGCGGCGTCTGCGCGGCCCACAGGCCGGCGCGGGGCACGGTTTCGACGATGCGCTCGACGGCATCGACCCGCTTCATGGTATCGGCGACGGGCAGGGCGGCGATCGCCCCGTCGTGGTTCGACAGGCTGTCGATCACCCGCTCGATCACCTCGGGTGGGCAGAACGGGCGCACGCCGTCGTGGATCAGCACCATGTCCGGGGGATCGTCGGCGAGGCGCTCGAGCCCTGCGAGCACCGAAAGCTGGCGCGTCGCGCCGCCCGTCACCGGCTCGTCGAGGCCCGCAATGCCGTGGCTCGCCGCGTGGTAGCTCTCCATGTCGTCGGGATGGATGACGACGATGGTGCGGCTGATGCGGGGGTGGGCAGACAGCGTCGCGAGCGTCTCGGCGAGCACCGGGCGGCCGCCGATCGGAACATATTGTTTCGGCATCGCAACAGCATGGCGCGCGGCCCGCGTGCCCCGTCCGGCGGCGACGACGAGCAGCGCCGTGCGCGGCGACGGCCGATCTGCGGAAGATGCTGGGATGCCGGACATCGGCGGGCGCGATCCTTTTCTTCAGCCGCCCCCTTTACGGCTGCGGGGGCCCGCCCACAAGTGTTGCAACGCACAGCCTACGAATGGGGCTTGCGAGACTAGGCAGCTTGTCTAGAATATGGGCAAATGACGTTTATGCCTACTTCCTGCGCATCGACTGATGGCGCTTTCGGCGAGGACCGCGTGGGATCCCATGTTCCGTTTCCGCTCCCGGCCGAACCGTTGAGGGTCGGTCCCCTCACGCTCGGCAGCCGCGTCCTGCTCGCCCCGATGGCCGGGATCACCGATCTGCCGTTCCGTCGGATCGCCGCGCGCTACGGGGCGGGGCTCGTCGTGTCGGAAATGGTCGCCGGCGGGGCCCTCGCCGAGGGCGAGACCGAATTCGTGGTACGCGCTCAAGGTGGCGGTGTCGAGCCCCATGCCGTGCAGCTTGCGGGCTGCGAGGCCGCCCCGATGGCCGAGGCGGCGCGCATCGCCGCCGGGGCGGGGGCACAGATCATCGACATCAACATGGGCTGCCCGGCGAAGCGCGTGGTCAACGGCTGGTCCGGCTCCGCCCTGATGCGCGAGCCCGACCATGCCCTGGCCCTCATCGAGGCCGTCGTCGGCGCCGTCGACGTGCCGGTCACGGTGAAGATGCGGCTCGGCTGGGACGCGACGTCGCTCAATGCCCCCGACCTCGCCCGCCGGGCCGAGGCGGCCGGCGTCGCGATGGTCACGGTGCACGGCCGCACCCGAGCGCAGTTCTACAAGGGAAGCGCCGATTGGGCCGCGATCCGCGCGGTCAAGGCGGCGGTCTCGATCCCGGTCGTGGCGAATGGCGACCTGACCGCCTACCGCGACGCCCCGGCGATGCTCGAAGCCTCCGGCGCCGATGCGGTGATGATCGGGCGCGGGGCCTGCGGACGACCGTGGTTTCCGGGCGCCGTGGCGCGCTTTCTCGCGACCGGCGAGCGCTGGAACGGCCCGGACGCGGCAACGCGCCTCGCCGACCTGATCGAGCAATACGAGGCGATGCTGTCGCTCCACGGCACCGCAGTCGGCGGGCGGATGGCGCGCAAGCACCTCGGCTGGGCGATGGACGATTGCCCCTCGACCGAGCCGCCGAGCCTGCGCACCGCGATCGTCACCGCGGACGACCCGGACGCCGTGATCGCCAACCTGACGCGTTGGTTCGCCGCGCCTGCGACCGAATCGAGGATCGCCGCATGAGCCTGAAGTTGCGTCTCCCGACCCGCTCCGCGTCGAAGCCGGTGCCCGATCTCGGCATGGCGCTGATCGACGCCCTGCCGCATCCCGTCCTGCTCGTCGGCCCCGACGATATGATCGTCGAGGCGAACGATGCGGCCGAGGAATTCTTCCAGGCGAGCGCTCCGGTGCTCTCCCGGCACAAGCTCGCCGACGTGGTGCCGTTCTCGAGCCCGCTCGTCGTGCTGATCGAGCAGGTGCGCGAGCGGGATTCCGCGGTCGCCGAGTACAAGGTCGATCTCGGCTCGCCGCGCATCGGCGCCGAGCGCATCGTCGATCTCTACGCCTCGCCGCTGCCCGAGCGGCCGGGGTCGGTCGTGGTGATGCTCCAGGAGCGCACCATGGCCGACAAGATCGACCGGCAACTGACGTCCCGCGGCGCCGCGCGCACGGTGACCGGCCTCGCCGCCATGCTGGCCCACGAGATCCGCAATCCGCTCTCGGGCATCCGCGGCGCGGCGCAGCTTCTCGAAACCACGGTGAACGAGGACGACCGGGCCCTGACCCGCCTCATCACCGACGAGACCGACCGCATCAAGAAGCTGGTCGATCGCATGGAGGTCTTCTCCGACGAGCGCCCCATCGAGCGCGAGCCGGTCAACATCCACGTCGTGCTCGACCACGTGAAGCGGCTCGCCTTGAGCGGCTTCGCCCGTTCGATCCGCATCTCGGAGGATTACGACCCCTCGCTGCCGCCGGTGTTCGCCAACCGCGACCAACTGATCCAGGTCTTCCTCAACCTCGTGAAGAACGCGACCGAGGCGATCGGCTCGGACCCGGACGGCGAGATCGTGCTCTCCACCGCCTTCCGCCCGGGCATCCGCCTCTCGGTGCCGGGCACCGCCGAGCGCGTCAGCCTGCCGCTCGAATTCTGCGTGCGCGACAACGGGCCGGGCGTGCCGTCCGACCTGATGCCGCATCTGTTCGACCCGTTCGTGACGACGAAGCCGAACGGCACCGGCCTCGGCCTCGCCTTGGTCGCCAAGATCGTCGGCGACCACGGCGGCGTCATCGAATGCGAATCCCAGCCGCGCCGCACCCAGTTCCGCATCCTCATGCCGGCGGCCGTGGCCGCCCGCGAGAGGCCGAACGCCCCGTCCGCGCGTCCCGCGCCGCGACCTTCAGAGCCGTGAGCACCCGAGCATGACCACCGGCAAGATCCTGGTGGCGGACGACGATGCCGCCATCCGCACCGTCCTCAACCAGGCCCTGTCCCGGGCCGGCTACGAGGTGCGCCTGACCTCCAATGCCGCGACGCTCTGGCGCTGGGTGAGCCAGGGCGAGGGCGATCTCATCATCACCGACGTGGTGATGCCCGACGAGAACGCCTTCGACCTCCTGCCGCGCATCAAGAAGGCGCGGCCGGATCTGCCGGTCGTGGTGATGAGCGCGCAGAACACCTTCATGACGGCGATCCGCGCCTCCGAGCGCGGCGCCTACGAATATCTGCCGAAGCCGTTCGATCTGAAGGAGCTGATCTCGATCGTCGGCCGGGCGCTCGCCGAGCCGCGGGCGAAGCGCAACCTCGCCCCCGACGACGAGGGCACCGAGAACATGCCGCTCGTCGGCCGCTCGCCGGCGATGCAGGACATCTACCGGGTGCTCGCCCGGCTGATGCAGACCGACCTGACCGTGATGATCGTCGGCGAGTCCGGCACCGGCAAGGAACTGGTCGCCCGCGCACTTCATGATTACGGCAAGCGCCGCAAAGGGCCGTTCGTCGCCATCAACATGGCGGCGATCCCCCGCGACCTCATCGAATCCGAACTATTCGGCCACGAGAAGGGCGCCTTCACCGGTGCCGCCGCGCGCTCCGCCGGCCGCTTCGAGCAGGCCGAGGGCGGCACGCTCTTCCTCGACGAAATCGGCGACATGCCGATGGAGGCGCAGACCCGCCTTCTGCGCGTGCTCCAGCAGGGCGAGTACACGACGGTCGGCGGCCGCACCCCGATCAAGACGAATGTCCGCATCGTCGCCGCCACCAACAAGGACCTGCGGCAGCTCATCAATCAGGGCCTGTTCCGCGAGGACCTGTTCTTCCGCCTCAACGTGGTCCCGATCCGGCTGCCGCCCCTGCGCGAGCGCGCCGAGGATATTCCGGACCTCGTCCGCCACTTCTTCACGGTCACCGAGAAGGAGGGGCTGCCGGCGAAGCAGATCGAGCAGGCGGCGCTCGACAGGCTGAAGCAGCATCGCTGGCCGGGCAATGTGCGCGAGCTCGAGAACCTGGTGCGGCGCCTGACGGCGCTCTATCCCCAGGACGTCATCTCGGCCGCTCTGATCGAGCACGAGCTCGACGAGCCGACCCCGGCGCTGCCGCAGCCCGACGGGCAGGACACCCTGGCGTCCTCGGTCGAGCGCCACCTCGCGACCTATTTCGCCGGCTTCGGCGACGACCTGCCGCCCCCGGCCTCTATCACCGCATCCTGCGCGACGTGGAGCAGCCCTTGATTGGCGCGGCGCTCGCCGCGACACGCGGCAATCAGATCAAGGCGGCCGAACTCCTCGGCGTGAACCGCAACACCCTGCGCAAGAAGATCCGCGACCTCGACATCCAGGTCATCCGCGCGCTGCGGTGACGAGCGGGTGTATTGCAATTGGCGCTACGCGGTCCTAGGTGACGGAGAGGCCCGTCGAACGACGCGGGCGCGATTGCGAGGCGGCGGCGATGGCGAACGGGGAGCGTAAGGATTATCCGATCTCGATGCGGCTGCCGGACGCGGACGTCGCCATGATCGATCGCGCCGCGAGCCTCAGGGGCCGTTCGCGCACCGACTTCGTCCGTGAGGCGGCGGTGCGGGCCGCCGAAGAGGCGATTCTGGAGAATCGCCTGATCCGCATGAGCGAGGACGGTTTCGACGCCTTCCTGGACGCCGTGGCGCGCCCGGCCGCGCCGGTCGCCGAGATGGTGGACCTCGCCGAGCGTCCCGCGCCGTGGGAGCCCGGATACCGGGCGGAGCGATGAGCGATGGCGATCTCGGCTCCGGAGCCGATCGCCGCCCATCACGACGTCCCTGATTTTTACTGCGGCCATCCCGCCCTCGACCATTGGCTGAAGGCGCGTGCGCTCTCCAATCATCGCAGGGGCTTCACCGCGGTCATGGTGGTACACGAGGCGGGGCGGGTCGTCGGCTATTATGGGCTGGCGCCGGCCGCAGTGGTGGCGGCAAGCCTGCCGCGCGCGATCCGTACCGGCCAGCCGCCAGATCCGGTGCCCTGTCTTCTGCTGGGGCAACTCGCGACGGATGCCCGTTGGGCGGGCCGCGGTATCGGCACCGGCCTCGTCAAGCACGCCCTGCAACGCTGTGTGGAGGCCGCACGGCTGATCGGCGGGCGCGCCTTGATGGTGAATGCCGTCGACGAAGGGGCGGCCGCGTTCTGGCGGCGGCGCGGCTTTCTGGCGTCCAAGGACGATCCGCTCGTCCTGTTCCGCTCGCTGCCCGATATCGCGGCCTCGCTCGCCGAGGCCGCAGGACAACCCTGAAACGCCACGAGGCTCGCGCTGTCGCGCGAGCCCCGTGGCCGTCTCATTTGCCGTCTCTTACTCGCCGTCGCGGGCGAGGAAGCCTTCGAGCCAGTGGATGTCGTACATCCCGTCGGCGATCTCCGGGTCTTCGACGAGCCGGCGGAACAGCGGGATCGTGGTGTTGATGCCGTCGACGACGAATTCGTCCAGGCAGCGCTTCAGGCGCATCATGCACTCGACGCGGTTGCGGCCGTGCACGATGAGCTTGCCGATCAGGCTGTCGTAGTTCGGCGGGATCGAATAGCCCTGGTAGACGCCGGAATCGACGCGCACGCCGAGGCCGCCGGGCGGGTGGAAATAGGTGATCTTGCCGGGCGAGGGCGTGAAGGTGCGCGGGTCCTCGGCGTTGATGCGGCATTCGATGGCGTGGCCGTTGAAGCGCACGTCGCTCTGCTGCAAGCCGAGCGTGCCGCCGGCGGCGACCCGGATCTGCTCGTTGACGAGGTCGATGCCGGTGATCATCTCGGTCACCGGATGCTCGACCTGGAGGCGGGTGTTCATTTCGATGAAATAGAACTCGCCGTCCTCGTAGAGGAACTCGACGGTGCCGGCGCCCTCGTACTTCAGCTCGCGCATGGCGCGCGCGACCCGCTCGCCGATCGCCTCGCGCTGCTCGGCATTGAGGGCCGGCGACAGCGCCTCCTCCCACACCTTCTGATGGCGGCGCTGGAGCGAGCAATCGCGCTCGCCGAGGTGGATGGCGTTGCCCTGGCCGTCGCCGAACACCTGGATCTCGATGTGGCGGGGCTTGGAGAGGTAGCGCTCCAGATAGACCGCGTCGTCGCCGAAGGCGGCCTTGGCTTCGGAGCGGGCCGTCGCGAGGGCGGTCTCGAGGTCGGCCGCGGTGCGGGCGACCTTCATGCCGCGTCCGCCGCCGCCGGCCGCCGCCTTCACGAGCAGCGGATAGCCGATCTCCTCGGCGACCTTGCGGGCCTCGGCGTCGGTGCGCACCTCGCCCTCGGAGCCCGGCACCACCGGGATGCCGAGGCGCTTGGCGGTGTGCTTGGCCTCGATCTTGTCGCCCATGATGCGGATGTGTTCCGCCGGGGGCCGATGAACTTGATGTTATGCGCTTCGAGGATCTCGGCGAAGCGGGCATTTTCCGACAGGAAGCCGTAGCCGGGATGGACGGCGTCCGCCCCGGTGATCTCGCAGGCGGCGAGCAGCGAGGGGATGTTGAGATAGCTGTCGCGCGCCGGCGGCGGGCCGATGCACACGCTCTCGTCGGCGAGGCGCACGTGCATGGCGTCGGCATCCGCCGTCGAGTGGACGGCCACGGTCGCGACGCCGAGCTCCTTGCAGGCGCGCAGCACCCGCAAGGCGATCTCGCCGCGATTGGCGATGAGGATCTTCGAGAACATTATTCGACGATCACCAAAGGCTCGCCGTATTCGACGGGCCGGCCGTCGGCGACGAGGATCTGGGTGACGGTGCCGGCATGCGGGGCGGGGATCTGGTTCATCGTCTTCATCGCCTCGACGATGAGGAGGGTCTGGCCGACGGTTACCTTGTCGCCGACCTCGATGAACGCCTTTGCGCCGGGCTCCGGTGCCAGATAGGCGGTGCCGACCATCGGCGACTTCACGACGCCGGGGTGCTGGAGAGGGTCGGCGGGGGCGGCGGCCGTCGTCGGCACCGCGACCACGGTCTGCGCCGGGACCGGGCCGGACACCACGGGGGCGACATAGGTCGCCGGGGTGCCGTGGCGGGCGATCCTGAGGCGCATGCCCTCCTGCTCGACCTCGATCTCGGTGAGGTCGGTTTCCTTCAGGAGTTCCGCGAGTTCGCGGATCAGCGTCTGGTCTATCGTCGGCTTCTTCTGGGACATGGCTTCCGGTGAGCGCAATCGCGTGGGCGGGAAGGCGGCGTCAGCGTCGGATGAGACCGGCGAGGGCGTCGATCGCGAGCTCGTAGCTCGCGGCGCCGAAGCCGAGAATCACCCCGGCAGCCGCCGGCGAGATGTAGGAATGGTGGCGGAAGGCCTCGCGGGCATGCACGTTCGAGAGATGCACCTCGATCACGGGCAGGCCGACGGCGCGGATCGCGTCGTGCAGCGCGACGGAGGTGTGCGTGTAGGCACCCGCGTTCAGGATGATGCCGCCGACGCCGGTGTCCGCCGCCTCGTGAATCCAATCGACGAGGACGCCCTCGTGGTTGGACTGGCGGAACGTGACGTCGAGATCGTGACGCTTGCCGGCCGCGACGCAACGGGCCGCGATCTCGTCCAGCGTCGTCGATCCGTAGATCGCCGGCTCTCGCTTGCCGAGCCGGTTCAGATTGGGTCCGTTCAGCACGAACGCCGGAATTGCCATCCGTCACACCACATCAACGTCGCCGAGGCTGCGGGCAGATGCCGCGGCGCCTCGGCCGGTCGCCTCCTTATAGGGATTTGCGGAGACGGATGGAATGCCTGCAAATCGCTCAGGATCGCGGTTTTCCCACGCTCAGCACGAACTTGTCGTGCCGCCGCAATGGCGCACCGTGTCCACCTGCTGCTTCAGGGCGTCGTAGCCGACCGCACCGGGCATCACGCTGTCGGCGATGACGTAGGACGGCGTGCCGCTGATCTGGAGGAGATCGGCGAGATTGTGGGTCTCCTCGAGGGTCGCCGCGACGTCCGGGCCCTTCATCGCCGCCTTGATCTTGTCCATCGGCAGGCCGAGCTTCTCCGCGACGGCGAGCGCCCGGGCGCGATCCGCCGGTCCGTCCGTCTCGAACATGGCGCGGTGGAAGTCGGCATAGCGGTCCGGGGCGACGTCCTTGATCGCGATCGCGACTTGGGCCGCTTCGACCGAGCCCTGGCTCAGGATCGGATATTCCTTCAGCACCACGCGCAGCTTCGGATCGGCCTCGATCAGCTTGAAGGTGTCGGCGACGGCGCGGCGGCAATAGCCGCAATTGTAGTCGAAGAACTCCACCATGGTGACGTCGCCCTTCGGATTGCCGAGCACCACCTGGTGCTTGGAATTGAAGAGGAGATCGCTCTGGCTCGCGATGATCTCCTTCTGTTGCTTGGCGGCGTCGGCCTCCTCACGCTTCTTCAGCGCGACATAGGCCTCCTGGAGCACCTCCGGGTGCGTCACGAGATATTGGTGGATGATGGTCTCGATCTCGCGCGTCTGAAGATCGGAGAAGGCCTTCGATTCCTGGCCCGCGGGGGCGGGGGCATCGGCCGCGAACGCGGTGAGGGTCGGCGTGGCCGCGACGGCGGCGCCGACGGAGAGAGCGGCGGCGGCGGCGAGGAGGCGGCGACGGATCGTGGGCATGGTACGCGGTCCTGTTCAGAGGGGAGGCCGGAGGGGGATCGGCGAGCGCGACCCCGACCGCCGGCGAGAGCGTCAGCCGCGGCCGAGCCGCGGCGGTTTGCAGGAGATGATGTCGTCGGCCTGGAGCCAAGCCGGGGTGCCGGGCTTGAGCGCTGCTTGGGCGCGGGCTGCGTAGCGACGCGCCTCGGAGCACGATCCCGCCGCCATGATGCCCCGCGCGGTCGAGAGGTCGGCCATCGGGATGTTGCCCTGCGCCGCATAGGCGGTGGCGAGGCTGCGGAACAGGGCGGTGTCGTCGGGTTCCTGCTGCGCGGCGCGCTGCAATTCCACGACCGCCTGCTTCACCATCGCCGGGTCGCCGGAATTCGCCAGCGCCTGGCCATACATGATGCGGATCGGGCCGGCACTGGGCGCGAGCGAGACGGCCTGACGCAGCGGCGCGACGGCCTCGCGCGGACGGCCGCCCTCGAGCAGGGCCTGGCCCTTCAGCTCCCAGAAATAGGGGTTCTTGGGCTGCTGCTTGATGAGCGCGTCGATCTGCTGGAGCGCGCCCTGCGGATCGCCGATCCGGTAGGCGATGATGGCGCGGGCATATTGGGCCGGCAGGCTCTTGTCGGTCGGCGGATATTGCCGGGAGACGAGGGAGGGCTGACCGGTGAAGGCCGTCAGCTTGGCGCGCACCATGTCGTGGCGTGCCTGGAGCGCCGGCGGGTCCTTGGCGTTCCAATAGGGGCTCTGTTCGGCGAGGGTCTCCACCGCGGCGAGGCGCTCGCGGGAGAACGGATGGGTCTGCGCATAGGGGTCCGCGTAGCGCGTGACCATGATCTCTTCGTTGGCGAGTCGGCGGAAGGTCTCGACCATGCCTTTCGCCGATTGCTTGGTCATCAGGAGATATTTGAGCGCGGCACGGTCGGCCGCCTCTTCCTCCGAGCGTTGGTAGGCGAGCAGCGTGCGCTGGGCGATGCCGAGGCCGCCGGACATGGCGGCGGCGCCACCGTTGCCCATCGAGGTGCTTCCGCTCGCCGCGCCGGCGGCGACCGCGCCTGCGCCGACGAGCATCCCAACGGCGGCGATGAGCTGCGCCTTCGCCATCTCCTCGTGGAGCTTGATGAGATGGTTGCCGGCCATGTGGCCGGTTTCGTGGGCGAGTACGCCGATCACCTCGTTCGGCGTCTTCGATTGCATGATGACGCCGGTGTTGATGAACACCCGGTGCGAATCGGCGACGAAGGCGTTGAAGCGCGGATCGTTGATGAGCACGATCTCGGTGCTGCCGCCGGGCACGCCGGCCGCCTTCAGGATCGGATTGAGATAATCGCGCAGGAGCTGTTCGGTCTCGGCGTCGCGCACCAGCGGCAGGCCGCGGCCCGCCATGTTGGTTTCCTGGGCGAGGGCCGGCGCCACGGCGAGGTGTGACGCGGCCGCGAGGCACAACCCGGCTGCCGCACGGCGCGCTGCCGGCAGCGGCGCGAACCGCAGGGTTCGGACGGGAGAGAGGCGGCTCAGGCAACGCTTCAGCATCATGTCAGGCTCGCTCGTCAGCCCGCGCGTCGTCGAGGGCTCGGCCGAGCCTTCGCGGTCTTTTCGCCGCGATCCCCCCGCCGATTTGTCCCGCGAAGCCCTTTCCTCTCGGCGCAATTGGTCCGAAAGAACGGCTTCACCCCCGCCGCGCGGCGCACCGACCTCGGACGATCGATCCGGATCGGAATACCCTGCCCGACGGAAGACAGCAAATGCGGCGGCAGCGGGGCGCAGCCCCTCCATGCCGGCTCAGGAGACTTCGCACCGTGACGAGCGGCATTACGAGCCCCCCTTCGGCGGCGTCCCGGACCCCACGGGCCTCGCGCCGCAGCGCCGTCGATCCGTTCATCGCCATGGACGTGATGAGCGCCGCCGTCGCCCGCGAGGCGACCGGGGCCAGCGTGGTGCGGATGGAGGTTGGCCAGCCCTCGGCGCCGGCGCCGCAGGCGGTGATCGCCGCCGCCCAGGCCGCGGTCGCCGGCGGCCGCATCGGCTATACCGAGGCGCTCGGGCTCAAGGCGCTGCGCGCCCGCATCGCCCGCCATTATGGCGAGCGCTACGGCCTCGACGTTTCGCCCGATCGCGTCGTCGTCACCACCGGCTCGTCGGGCGGGTTCAACCTCGCCTTCCTCGCCGCCTTCGATGCCGGCGACCGCATCCTCTTGCCGGCGCCGGGATATCCCGCCTATCGCAACGTGCTGTCCGTGCTCGGGCTGATGCCCGTCGAGGTGGAGACCCAGGCTGCGACGCGCTGGAGCCTCGATGCGGGTGCGATCGCGCGGGCCCATGCGGAGGCGCCGCTCGCCGGCGTGCTGGTCGCAAGCCCCAACAACCCGACCGGCACCGTGATCGGGCGCACGGCGCTGACCGATCTCACCGCCGCCGCGGCGGAGCGGGGCCTGTGGTTCATCTCCGACGAGATCTATCACGGCCTCGTCTACGAGGGTGAGGAGACGAGCGCGCTCGCCGTCTCGGACGAGGCGATCGTCATCAACTCGTTCTCCAAATATTTCTGCATGACCGGCTGGCGCGTCGGCTGGATGGTGGTGCCGGAGCGGCTCGTCCGGCCGATCGAGCGGATCGCCCAGAATCTCTTCATTTCGGTGCCGGAAATCTCCCAGCGCGCGGCGCTCGCCGCCTTCGATGCGGGGGAGGAGCTCGAGGCGGTGAAGGCGGTCTATGCCCGCAACCGCGAGATTCTGCTCGGGCGGCTGCCGGCGCTCGGCTTCGACGAGATCCTGCCCGCGGACGGTGCCTTCTACGTCTATGCGAGCGTGCGCCGCTTTTCGAACGACAGCCACGATTTCGCCCGCGCGATGCTCGCCGAGGCGGGCGTCGCGGCGACGCCGGGCGCGGATTTCGATCGCACCCGCGGCCACGCCTATATCCGCTTCTCGATCGCCGGTTCGACCGCGGACATGGTCGAGGCGATGGACCGCCTCGAGCGCTGGCTCACGCGCGGCTGAGCCGCCGGGGCGGGCGAAGCAACCACCGCGCCGTCCCGCCCTTCTCCGCGCTCGCGGGGAGAACAAGCGGGGGTGCCGAGATAAGCGATCCGCCGGCTCGGGGCGATGAGACCCATCAAAACGACGATGGCCCGGCGAGCCGGGCCATCGAGATGTTCGTTTGGGAGCGCGCCTAAAGCGACCGCCCGCCTCAGAAGAACGAGCGGCGCTGCCACCAGCCGGTGCGCTTCGGACCTTCGTCCTCGACCGGCGCCTGGGGCTTCGCAAGTTCCTCGCTCACCACCGGGGCGGCATTGTCGTTCTCGGATGCCGCGCTCGCAGCCGGCTCGGCCGCAACGGCTTCCGGTTCTGCCGTCTCGGTCGCTTCGGGCGCGCTCGCGACGGTCTCCGTCGCGGCGGTCTCGGCGGGCGCAGCCTCCGTCGCCGCTTCGGCGGGCTCAGGCGTCAGCGGGGCTTCGACGGGAGCCACCTCCGAAGACACCTCGACCTGCGGCGCTTCCACCTCGGTCGCGGGAGCCGGGGTTTCGGCCTCTTCCCAGGGCGGGGTCAGGGGCACCTGGACGCTGTCTTCCGTAGCCTCGTTGACTTCGGCGGTCTCGGGGGCCGCGAAGGCATCTTCGGTGGGCTCGCTCGCGGCGGCCGGCTCGGCGGAGCCGAGAACGTCGGTCGTCAGCGGCACCAGATCGACGACCGAGGTCTCGACCTCGCCGTCGGTTTCGTCGGCACCGTTCGCCTCGCCTTCGCCCTCGCGCCGGCGGCGTCCGCCCCGGCGGCCACGGCGACGGCGACGCTGGCCGGCATCGTCGTCCTCGGCAGGCTCGGCTGTCGCTTCGCCAGATGTCGCCTCCGTCGCGGCCTCGCCGACGCCGTCCTCATCGGAGCCGCCGCCCTCAGACCCGCCGTCTTCGGCGCCGTTCTCGTCGTCATCGTCGCCGTCGCTCTCGCTGCCGGCGGACTGGGCCTGGCCACCCTCACCGCCGCCACGCCGCCGCCGACGCCGCCGCCGACGCTTGCGGCCCTGGCCATCCCCGTCCGCCTCGCGCTCGCGCGGCGCTTCGGAACGGGCCTCTTCCTCATTTTCCTCGTCCTCGACGTCCGGCTCGACCTCCGGTTCCATCTCGTCGGGATCGATCGAATCGACCCGGACCGAGGTCGAGAGCTGCGGCGGCACCTCGTTCGGGCCGCGAACCGCCGGCTCGCCGCGCTCCACCGCGAGGTGATGGGTGCCGAGGCTCTCGTCCGCCGCGATCGTGATCTGCACGCCGAAGCGGTGCTCGACGTCGGCGAGGTGGCTGCGCTTCTGGTTGAGGATGTAGAGCGCCACCGCCGTGCGGGTCCGCACGATGAGATTGTGCGAGGCGCTCTTGAGCAGGCTCTCCTCGAGCGTGCGCAGGACATGCAGCGCGACCGACTCGGTCGAGCGCACCAGGCCGGTGCCGAAGCAGTGCGGGCAGACCTGGGTGGAGCTCTCGACGACGCCGGTGCGGATGCGCTGGCGCGACATTTCCATCAGGCCGAAATGGGAGATCCGGCCGACCTGGATGCGCGCGCGGTCCGACTTCAGCGCCTCCTTGAGGCGCCGCTCGACGGAGCGGTTGTTCTTGTTCTCCTCCATATCGATGAAGTCGATGACGATGAGGCCGGCGAGGTCGCGCAGGCGCAACTGCCGGGCCACCTCGTCGGAGGCCTCGAGATTCGTCTGGAGGGCGGTGTCCTCGATGTTGTGCTCGCGGGTCGAGCGGCCGGAGTTCACGTCGATCGAAACCAGCGCCTCGGTCTGGTTGATGACGATGTAGCCGCCGGACTTCAGCGTGACCTGGGGCGAGAACATCGCGTCGAGCTGGGCCTCGACGCCGAACCGCGTGAACAGCGGGGAGGGATCGCGGTAGAGCTTCACGTTCTTCGCATGGCTCGGCATGAGCATGCGCATGAAGTCCTTGGCCTCGCGGTAGCCGTCGTCGCCGGCGACCAGGACCTCGTCGATGTCCTTGTTGTAGAGGTCGCGGATCGAGCGCTTGACGAGGCTGCCCTCCTCATAGACGAGGGCCGGCGCCGCGGATTTCAGCGTCAGTTCGCGCACGCTCTCCCACAGACGCAGCAGATATTCGAAGTCGCGCTTGACTTCGACCTTGGTGCGGTTGGCGCCGGCGGTGCGCAGGATGACGCCCATCCCCTCCGGCACCTCCAGGTCGCTCGCGATCTTCTTCAGGCGCTTGCGATCGACCGCCGAGGTGATCTTGCGGCTGATGCCGCCGCCCCGTGCGGTGTTCGGCATGAGCACCGAATAGCGGCCGGCGAGCGACAGATAGGTGGTCAGCGCCGCACCCTTGTTGCCGCGCTCTTCCTTGACGACCTGAACGAGCAGAACCTGGCGGCGCTTGATCACCTCCTGGATCTTGTAGACCCGGCGGTTGCGCTGCGGACGGCGCTCGGGAACCTCCTCGAGGGCATCCTCGGCGCCGACGGACTCGACCGAATCCTCGATCTCGACCTGCTCGGCCTCGTTGCGGTGCGCGGGGGGCAGGTTGTCGCCCGCCTCGCCGTCGTGCGCCGCCGCTTCGGACGAGCCGTCCTCGCCGTCTTCGTCCGCCGCGGTCTCGCCGCTCTCCGACGCCGCCTCGCCCACGGGGGCGGACTTCACGCGCTCGGCCTCGGCGCGCTCTTCGGCGCGGGCAGCTTCCGCTTCCTCGCGGGCTTCCGCTTCGTCGGCTTCGATCAGCGCCTGCCGGTCGGAATAGGGGATCTGGTAATAATCGGGGTGAATTTCGCTGAAGGCGAGGAAACCGTGCCGGTTGCCGCCGTAATCGACGAAGGCGGCCTGGAGCGAAGGCTCCACGCGGGTCACCTTCGCGAGATAGATGTTGCCGCGCAGCGGCTTGCGGTTGGCGGACTCGAAATCGAATTCTTCGACGCGGTTGCCGCGGACGACGACTACCCGGGTCTCCTCCGAGTGGGTCGCGTCGATGAGCATCTTGTTGGCCATGAGAGGCAGTCTCCGCGGCTCCGGCAAGCCGTCGCGGGCGTCATGCGCCGATGCGAGGCTCGCTCGAAAGAGCCGCCTGGTTGGGATGGGTCAGAAGAAAGGGGTGTGAGCGGGACGGACATCGCCGCGCGTACCGGGCGGGAGGCCGAAGCGATCCCTGCTGCGACGATCATTCCCCGCACGGCCTGGGCCGTGCTGTCATGAGGAACGAACGCTCGTGCGAACCCGGTCATAAAGAGGCGCGTGCTCTAATCCGTCTGCCGATCCGGATGGGATCGGGAATGCGTGGCGGACACCGGTCCGGTGTCCTCGAAAGTCGACCTCCGCACGGAAACCGGGCGGGAGCCGGACGGCGGCACCGGCGATTGCCGGGACGGAACGACGGATCGTTCCGCAGGCCGTTCCGGAGCCTCCGCGGACGTCGACCCGAGACGGGGCCGGTGCCGCGGTTCCGAGGCGCTGTCCCGCGCCCTTGCGGGCGCCACGGGAAGCCACCTCCGGGGCCGGGCAGATCCGAATCGCACCGGCTTCCCGGTCGAGCGGCGGACCTGAACCTTCGCCTCAAGGAGCCGTCACGGCGGGAAATGTGAATTCCCGGGGCGGAGCTCCGAACGGCGGACGGCCGGGCGTGAGGAAGGCGGCGTCGGCGCACAAAATTTGTTCGCTGTCGCCACCCGCCTTATTTACGAACGCATCGGCTGCTTGGCAAGCGCTGCCCTCGTCGCCGCGCCGACGTGAGGACCGCGATGGTCTCCGTCATAAGTTTTGGTTAAGCCTGCTGCCGCACGCTGCGGCGGAAACCGCGGCGCCAACACTTTGCCGTGATGGTCTAGAACCGGTCCCGCACTCTACGGCGGACCGCGGGATGAGGGAGGACGCGAGTGCAGCACGGCTTCGAGCTCGGCAGGATGCGCCGACCGAATCGGGTGTTCGCCCTCGCTGCGGCGGCGCTTCTCTTTTCTCTCTTGGGTCTGTCTCTCGTGGGCGCGGGTAGGGCCTCGGCCGCTGCGGGGGACGCGGCGTCCGATCCGGCGGCGACCGCGCCGCGCACCGAACCCGTCGCCCCGTCCGGCCTGCCGATCGCGCTCGGCGCCCGCGTCGCCGGCGACACCGAGCGCACCCGCCTCGTCATCGACCTCTCGTCCGGGCTGCAGGCGACCGTCTTTCCGCTCGCCGATCCGAACCGGGTGGTGATCGATCTCCCCGAGATCCGCTTCGACCTCCCGAACGGGACGGGCGAGGAGGGGCGGGGGCTCATCACGACCTGGCGCTACGGCCTGTTTGCGCCCGGCAAGTCGCGCATCGTCGTCGACACCACGGGGCCCGTCGCGATCGACCGCACCTTCGTTCTCCCGGCGGCCGACGGCCAGCCGGCCCGGCTCGTGGTCGATCTGGTGCCGACCACGGCGGCCGCCTTCGCGGCGAAGGTCGCCGAGGCGCGCGCGGCGCGCGGCGCCCCGACCACGACCCCGGACGGGATCGCGCCGGACAGCGGTGTCACCGCCGACCGCACCCGCCGCACCCGCCCGCTGATCGTGCTCGATCCCGGCCATGGCGGCCTCGACACCGGCGCGGTCGCGACCGACGGTCGGGAAGAGAAGACGATCACGCTGCCGTTCGCCCAATTGCTGGCCCAGAAGCTCGCCGAGACCGGCAAGTTCGAGGTCAAGCTCACCCGCGACGACGACACCTTCCTGCCCCTCGACCGGCGCGTCGAGATCGCCCGCGAACTCGCCGCCGACCTCTTCATCTCCATCCACACCGACTCGGCGCCGCAGCCCTACGTGCGCGGCGCGACCGTCTATACGGTGTCGGACCGCGCCTCGGACGCCGAGGCGGCGGCGACGGCGGCGCTCGAGAACAAGTCGGACATCATCGCCGGCGTCGACCTGCCCAACGCCTCCGACGAGGTCGCCGACATCCTGCTCGACCTCGCCCGCCGCGAGACGCGCAATTTCTCCCGGCAAATCTCGAATGCGCTCGTCACCGAGATGAAGACGACGACGAAGCTCAACGCCAATCCGCAGCGTGCCGCCGGTTTTCGCGTGCTCAGGGCGCACGACGTACCCTCCGTCCTCGTCGAGCTCGGCTATCTCACCAACAAGGACGACGAGGCGCGGCTCGAGGATGCGGCGTGGCGTGAGAAGACGGCGGTGGCGATGGTCGGCGCGATCGAGATCTTTTTTGGTCCCCGCTTGGCGCAAGGTCGCGAATTCGGCGGAAAGTGATGGTTCCCTCACCATAGCGTTGCGAACGGGCAACGGGCCGTTGCGCGTACGAATCACGTCTCTTGCAAAGGCCGGATCGCGAGCGTAACTGCACAGCGCGAGCCGTGGCGGCCCGGGAACTCGAGCCGAAACGGAGCACGACAGGCGGTCGCGGCGCGGTGGCTGACCGGCAACACGCGACGGCGCGTCCGGGCGTTAACGTCTTGGTCATAGTTCGGCCGAAAGGCCGCTCCAGGGATGTCCGAGCGGTGGGCCAGCCGCAGCGGTGGTCCTCGGTTCCGGCCTCCTCCTGACGCGAGGGCCGAGCCGGTCGTTCAATACCGCGTCGGGGGCCACGACGAGCGAGCCGATTTGATGACGTTCATCCTGCGTTCGATCGGGTACATCTTTGGAATCGCGGTCATTCTTGCATTGATCGCGGCCGGGGGTGTCGCCTGGTACATCTCGCACATGTCGGCCTCGCTGCCGGACTACACGGCGCTGCGCAAGTACGAGCCGCCGGTGATGACGCGCGTCCATGCCTCGGACGGCAGTCTGATGGCGGAATATTCGATCGAGCGGCGCCTGTTCCTGCCGATCCAGACCATCCCCGACCGCGTCAAGAACGCCTTCATCGCCGCCGAGGACAAGAACTTCTATACCCACTCGGGCGTCGATCCGTCCGGCGTGCTGCGCGCGCTCATCACCAATTACCGCAATCAGGGGAGCGGCAAGCGCCCGATCGGCGCCTCGACCATCACCCAGCAGGTCGCGAAGAACTTCTTCCTCACCAACGAGGTCAGCATCGATCGCAAGATCAAGGAGATGCTGCTCTCGTTGCGCATCGAGCAGGCCTATTCGAAGGACAAGATCCTCGAGCTCTATCTGAACGAGATCTATCTCGGCTTCGGTGCCTACGGCGTCGCCGCCGCGGCGCTCGACTATTTCGGCAAGTCGGTTCAGGAACTGAGCATCGCGCAGTGCGCCTACCTCGCCGCGCTGCCGAAGGCGCCGAACAATTACAACCCGTTCCGCTACAAGGAGCGCGCGCTCGACCGCCGCAACTGGGTCATCGACCGCATGGTCGAGGACAAGATGATCTCGAAGGAAGACGGCGAGAAGGCCAAGGCCGAGCCGCTCGAGATCACCGTCCGCGCCGCCGCGCCGCACATGTTCGCCGCCGACTATTTCGCCGAGGAGGTGCGCCGCAAGATCGCCGACCTCTATGGCGAGAAGCGCCTCTATGAGGGGGGCCTGTCGGTCCGCGCCACGCTCGATCCCAAGATGCAGGTGGAAGCCCGCAAGGCCCTCAATGCCGGCCTCTTGCGCTTCGATTATGCCCGCGGCTCGTGGATGGGCCCCGTCACCCACGTCGATCTGACGGCGGGCGAGGATTGGGGCGTCAAGATCGGCGACATCCCGTCTTATTACGACCTGCCGGAATGGCACCTCGCGGTCGTCCTGTCGGTCAACGCGACCGAGGCCGAGATCGGCCTCCAGCCGGCGCGCAACGACGGCGGGCGTCTCTCGACGGCGCGTGAGCGCGGCCGGCTTCTCTATAAGGATGTGCCCTGGAAGCGCATGAAGGACGGCCGCGGCGACAAGCCCGTGCGTCCGGCGCCGAAGCTCACCGACATGCTGAAGCCCGGCGACGTCATCTATGTCGAGCACGTCGCCGACGACCCCGACGGCGTGTGGCGCCTGCGCCAGGTGCCGGAGGTCGGCGGCGCGCTCGTCGCCATGGACCCGCACACCGGCCGCGTGCTCGCGCTCGTCGGCGGCTTCTCCTACGCCCAGAGCGAGTTCAACCGCGCCACCCAGGCCTACCGGCAGCCCGGCTCGTCGTTCAAACCGATCGTCTACTCGGCGGCGCTCGACAACGGCTACACGCCGTCCTCGATCGTCATGGACGCGCCGATCTCGTTCACCGACGCGAACGGCAAGGTGTGGGCGCCTAAGAACGACGGCGGCAAGGTCGCCGGCCCGTCCACCCTGCGTCAGGCGCTTGAACACTCGCGCAATCTGGTGACGATCCGCCTCGCCAACGAGATGGGCATGCCGCTCGTCGTCGAATATGCGAAGCGCTTCGGCATCTATGACGATCTGCCGCCTTATCTGCCGATGGCCATCGGCGCGGGCGAGACGACCGTGCTGCGCATGACGACCGCCTATGCGATCATCGCCAACGGCGGCAAGAAGATCGTGCCGACCCTGATCGACCGCATCCAGGACCGCTACGGCAACACGATCTACAAGCACGACGACCGCATTTGCGAAGGCTGCGTCGCCGAGAATTGGTCGAACCAGGCCGAGCCGACCCTGATCGACAATGCCGAGCAGATCCTCGACCCGATGACCGCCTACCAGATCACCTCGATGATGGAAGGTGTCGTCAAGTACGGCACCGGCCGTCGGGCGCTCGCGATTGGCAAGCCGATCGCCGGCAAGACAGGAACGACCAACGATTCCAAGGACGTCTGGTTCATCGGGTTCTCCCCCGACCTGGTTGCGGGTGTGTTCGTCGGCTACGATCAGCCGCGTCCGATGGGCAAGGGCGTGGCGGGTGGCGTGGTCGCGGCGCCGATCTTCACCGACTTCATGGAAGACGCGCTCGCCGACAAGCCGCCGGTCGATTTCCGTGTGCCGGACGGCATCAAGCTGGTGCCGGTCAACCACCTGACCGGCCAGCCGGCCTCGGGCTCCGGCGCCGGCATCGTGATCGAGGCCTTCAAGCCGGGCACCGCGCCGGGCGAATCGGGCTTCTCCTTCGCCGCGGGCGCCTCGGCGCAGCCGGACAAGGCGACGGCGGAGCAGGAAAAGGCCGTCTATTCCGGCACCGGCGGCCTCTACTGACGCCATCGGGCGGTCTCGCCCGCGGCGTCGTGAGAGAGCGAGCCTCGGCGCTGCGCCGAACCGGTGCGACGCCCTCCGAGTTTGCATCGGCGGCGGCGGTCCCTTATGGTCCGCGCCGATGCCGCGGCCTTTTCGGTCGCCGGTTTTCCCCTTTCCCTGACGCGAGGAAGGATCCGCGATGCGTGCGGAAACGCAGTCGATCATCGACGAAATCCAGCAGGCCATAAGCCTGCTGAGGAGGCATCTTTGACTGGGATGTCGCAACGAAGCGCCTCCAGGAACTGAACGCCCTCTCGGAATCGCCCGATCTCTGGAACGACCAGGAGAAGGCGCAGAAGCTCCTGCGTGAGCGCAACCGGCTCGATCAGCAGATCGGCGCCGTCTCGAAGCTCAGCCGGGACCTCAATGAGGCGGTCGAACTCATCGAGCTCGGCGAGGCCGAGGGTGAGGCTTCGATCGTCGAGGACGCCGAGGCGACCCTTAAGACGCTGCGCTCTGAGCTCGCCAAGCGGCAGGTTCAGGCGCTGCTCTCCGGCGAGGCCGACGGCAACGACAGCTATCTCGAAGTCCACGCCGGCGCGGGCGGCACCGAGTCCCAGGATTGGGCGCTCATGCTGATGCGCATGTACACGCGCTGGGCCGAGCAGCACGGCTGCAAAGTCGAGCTCATGGAAGAGAGCGCGGGCGAGCAGGCGGGCGTCAAATCGGCCACGATCCTGGTCAAGGGCGACAACGCCTACGGCTGGCTCAAGACCGAATCCGGCGTGCATCGCCTCGTGCGCATCTCGCCGTTCGACGCCAACGCCCGTCGCCAGACGAGCTTCGCGAGCGTGTGGGTCTATCCGGTGGTGGACGACGCCATCAACATCGACATCAACGAGAGCGATGTGCGCGTCGACACCTATCGGTCCTCGGGCGCCGGCGGCCAGCACGTCAACACGACGGACTCCGCCGTCCGCCTCACCCACATCCCGACCGGCATCGCGGTCGCCTGTCAGAACGAGCGCTCGCAGCATAAGAACCGGGCGACCGCCTGGCAGATGCTCCGCGCCCGCCTCTACGAGCGCGAGCTGAAGCTGCGGGAAGAGAAGGCGATGGCCGAGGCCGCGTCCAAGACGGAGATCGGCTGGGGCCACCAGATCCGCTCCTACGTGCTGCAACCCTATCAGCTCGTGAAGGACCTGCGCACCGGCGTCGAAAGCACCGCCCCCGACGACGTGCTGAACGGAGACCTCGATCCCTTCATGGAGGCCTCGCTCGCCCAGCGCATCGCCGGCACCGCCGACAAGCAGGTGCAGGATATCGACTGAGCGAATGCCGAAGGGGGCTCGGCCCGATAGGCGGATCCCCCGGCTCGCAACACTCGACCGAGACGACAAAAAAAAGGAGCCCGGGGTCGCCCCCGGGCTCCTTTTTCATTTGGGGACCGCGCCGGCTAACGGACCGGTGCGGCGGGGCCTTACGCGCTCGGCGTGGCGCTGACGGCACCGGCGGGTGTCAGGGCCGAGGCCGGGACGGCGATCGGCTCGGCCACCGTCTCGGTGTCGCTGTCGGCGGCGGCGAGCGCGGCGATGGCGCGGCGCTCGATGAAGGCCATCACGACCGTCGCCATGAAGGGCAGCGACTGCACCACCAGGACGATCGCGAACACATAGATCTCGCGGACCTCGTCCTTGTTGGTGGCGGCGAGAAGTACCGCGCCGAGGAGGAGGAGCGAGCCGAGGATCGCTTCCCACTTCGCCGGGAAGGCCCCCGCCGTCCGCTTCTTGCCCGAGCCTTTGTCGGTGCGCAGGAAGGGCAGGGAGTCCTTGAAAAGGCCGAGGGCGACCGCCCGGGCGATGGTGAATTGCAGGCTCATGGCGGCGACGCCGGCGCCCATGCAATGGCGGAACGGCAGCTTGACCCTGAGCCGGTAGAGCAGGGCGAAGTGGATGATGTTGATGAGGAACACCACCACCACCGGCAGCGTCAGCACGCTGTCGGGAAGGGCGATGCCGCCGAACGCCACCACCGGAACCCAGAGCAGGTTGAGGATCGCGGCGGCGACGCCGAGCGCCTCGGCCCCCATCCAGTTGATCCAGCCCATCATGAACTGCGCGCGCTGACCGAGCGTGAGCCGCGTGCCGCCCGGGGCGAACCGGCGCCAATGCTTCTTGGCGATCTGGAAGCCGCCATAGGCCCAGCGGTGACGCTGCGTTTTGAACGAGCGATAATCGTCCGGGAGCATGCCGTGGCCGTAGCGACGGCGGGTATAGTGCGCGGTCCAGCCCTGCTCGAGGATCGACAGGCCGAGATCGGTGTCCTCGGTGATGGTGTCGCTCGACCAGCCGCCGGCTTCCTCCAGCGCGAGGCGGCGGATCAGACACATCGTGCCGTGGACGACGATGGCATTGATCTCGTTGCGCTCCACCATGCCGATATCGAAGAAGCCGGCATATTCGGCGTTCATGATGGCGTGGAAGATCGAACGGTGGCCGTCGCGGTGGTCCTGCGGGGCCTGGACGAGGCCGACGCGCGGATCGGAGAACAGCGGGGCGAGGTCGCTCAGCCAATCCGGGCTCACGACATAATCGGCGTCGAGCAGGCCGATCACCTCGGCGTCGGGCGCGGTGTGCTGCAGCGCAACGCGCAGGGCACCGGCCTTGAAGCCCTCGAGCTTCTCGACATTGACGAACTTGAAGTGCGAGCCGAGCCGCTTGCAGTGCTCCTCGATCGGCTTCACGAAGGCTGGATCGGGGGTGTTGTTGATGATGACCACGCACTCGAAGTTCGGGTAGTTGAGCGCGGCGACGCTGTCGAGCGTCTGCTTCAGCATCTCCGGCGGCTCGCGATAGGCCGGGATGTGGATCGACACCTTCGGCCGCTCGGTGAGGCCGAGCGCCTCCAGCGAGCCTTCCGGCACCGGGCCGAACGCCTCCGGCTCGATGCGCTCGGGCAGCAGCCGGGTCGGGCCGCGGCCGAGGGCGATCGCGGCGATCTCCTCGATGCGGGCGAGCGACAGGAGGGCGAGCGGGACGAGCAGGATGAGGCCCGCGACCCACATCACCGCGCTGCCGACCACCAGATAATGGGACAGCGGGTGGGCGATCGTGACCGCGAGCCACGCGCCGACCGCCTGGGCGGCGCCGGCGACCATCAGCGCGTGCCAGAAGGTCGGGCGGCGCAGGGCGAAGGCGATCAGCGACAGCAGGGTGCCGACGAGCAGGGCCGCGCCGACGATGCGCTCCTTGTTCGGCTCACGGATCGCTCCGGCGAGGTCGAACTTCAGCTTGCGATCGGCGTTGAACAGACCCCAATAGGCGCCGACCGAGCCTTCGTTGGTCTTCCAGACCTGATCGAACGCCTCGACGATGTTGTAGTCCATGCCGTGGTCGCGGGCGCGGTTGACGAAGTCGCGCAGGATTTCGGCCTGGGCCACGGGGCCCGGCTCGGCGCCCTTCATGTTGTAGCCGCCGGACGGCCAGCCGAACTCGGCGACGACGATGTGCTTGCCCGGGAAGGCGGCGCGCATGCGGTCGTAGACGTCGACGGCGGTCTGCACCGCCTGCTCGCGGGGCACGCCTTCCCAGTAGCTCAGGATGTGGGCGGCGATGAAATCGACGTTCGCGGCGAGCTCGGGATGCTCGAGCCAAGTCGACCAGATTTCACCGGTGGTAACCGGAACCGGGCTTTCCGCGCGGACCTTGCGCAGGATCTCGCCGAGCTCCTTGGCGGTCTTTTCGCCGCGCAGCACGCTTTCGTTGCCGACGACGAGGGAGGTCACGTTCGGATAGCGGCGGGCGAGGTCGAGGCCGTTCTTGATCTCGATCTCGTTGCGCTTCTCGTCGTTCGAGATCCAGATCCCCTGCATCACCTTGATGCCGTACTGGTTGGCGATCTCGGGGATCTTCTCGAGGCCGCCGGTCGCGGCGTAGGTGCGGATCGACTTCGTATAGGGCGCGACTACCTCCATGTCCTCGCGCAGCCGCTGCGGGGAGATGATGTCGCCCTTTTCGGGGTTCTCCGCGGCGTTGTAGGGAGCGAAGGACAAGCTCTCGAGCTTGCCGCTCACATCCGGTGCGTGCACCTGCTGCTCATTGACCAGCCATACCGCAGCATGCGCGAGGGCGGCCACCACGACTGCGGCCAACACCCCCGGCACGGCGCGCCGCGCGGCTCTGACGATCGACATCGGCAGGAAGCTCCTCGAACCCATCGAACCCGCACCACTAAACTGCTGATCTGTGTCCCGGTTCCGTCCGGACACAGCACCGAATTTCGGTCGAGCTTCTAGTGCGCGCGAGCTGAATGGACGCTGAATGTGCAGAGAAATTGTTGCAGTGCCGAATGATAGCGGCTTGCGACAATCCGTCCAGAGGAGCGACGGGAGGGATCGCCAAAAAAGTTAACGCCCGGCTTGCGACCGGGCGTCTCAGGTCCGTCGATCGGACGGGGAAGAGCGATTATTTCGGCTGCTCGGCCGGCTTGGCGGGCTGAGCGTCCGCCGGCTTCGCCGCGCTCTGGTCGCCGCCCTTCTGGGCGTCGGGCTTCGTCTCCGCCGCCGGCACCTTGAGGGTCGCCGGGTCGAGGGCGGGGTCGGCCCAGCAGGCGCGGGCGCGCAGCGGCAGGCCGGCATCGCCCTGCTCGGGCGTCACGCCGACGCGGATCAGGCAGCGGAACGCCGCCGGAATGTGCTGCGACGGGCAGGAGAAGCGGTCGTAGAGGTCGATGAAGTCGCTCGCGGTGCGGATGTCGTCGCGCCACAGGAGGCTCAGGATGCGCTCGCCCGCCCAGGCGCATTCCGGCTGCTGCTCGGGCTTCGGAGGCTGCGGGGCCGCCGCAGCGGGCTGGGGCGCGGGAGGAGCCGGCTGCGCCGGAGCGGCCTGCGGCTGGCTCGGCTGGGCCGTGTTGTCCTGGGCGGCTGCCGGATAAGCGGCCAGGAGGATCGCCACCAGGGTCAACGGACGCGCGAGCGAGAGCATTCTCATGTGGTCAGGAACCCGATTGTTGGTCGCCCGAACGGGCGGTCAGCGAGGCCGGAGGATGGCGCAAGCCGGTTCCTCTGTCCATGCCGCCGATCCGCGGCCGTCCGTTGCGGTTTCCGAAGCGTTCACCCGGGGGCCACGCGTCGGACTTTGCGATGTCACGCTTTCGTCAGGAGTTTCTGGACGGCGGCGTGGAAGTCGGCGCCCAGGTCCTGGCGGGCGAGGGCGAAGGCCACGTTCGCCGACAGGAAGCCGATCTTCGAGCCGCAATCGTAGGTGGTCCCTTCGAAGCGCAGGCCGGTGAACGGCTGGGTCTTCATCAGGGGGCGCATCGCGTCGGTGAGCTGGATCTCGCCGCCGGCGCCCTTTTCCTGGTTGGCCAGGAGATCGAAGATTTCCGGCTGGAGGATGTAGCGCCCGGTGATGATCAGGTTCGACGGCGCGGTGCCCGGAGCCGGCTTCTCGACCATGCCGGTGACGCCGAAGACGCGGTCGTCGCCGTCGCCGATCTCGACGACGCCGTATTGGTCCGTCTTGTCGGCAGGCACTTCCTCGACGGCGATGACGTTGCCGCCGTGCGAGGCGTAGACGTCCATCATCTGCGAGAGGCAGCCGCGCTCGGCCTGGATCAGCACGTCCGGCAGGAGGAGGGCGAACGGCTCGTTGCCGACGATATCCCGGGCGCACCACACCGCGTGGCCGAGCCCGAGCGGCTCCTGCTGGCGGGTGAAGCTCGTCTGGCCGGGCTGCGGCCGGGCGGCGATGACGGTGTTCAGCGCCTCCTGCTTGTTGCGCCGGTGCAGCGTCTCTTCGAGTTCGAAGGCGATGTCGAAATGGTCCTCGATCACGCCCTTGTTGCGGCCCGTGACGAAGACGATGTGCTCGATGCCGGCTTCGCGCGCTTCGTCGAAGACATATTGGATCGCCGGCTTGTCGACGACCGTCAGCATCTCCTTCGGCATCGACTTGGTGGCGGGCAGAAAGCGAGTTCCAAGGCCGGCGACCGGGATGATCGCCTTGCGGATCCGCTTCTGGGGCATGGGGTATCCTCCGATGGGTGGATCGCCGGGGGCGCGGCCGGCGTGCCGCTGCGCGAGGCTCGCGTCCGGCCGGCGCGAGCACTAGCCGAGCCGAGACGCGGCGGCAAGGCGACCCGGCGCATCAGTCAATGAGATCGTTGCCGATTGGTTCCTGTCGGCAGGCCGAGCGTCGCGGTCTCGGCATCGAAGCGCCAATCGGCGAACGGCGTGAGGTGCGTGCCGCCGATCCAACGGTCGAGCCCGATCAGCCCGACGCGGTCGGCGCGGCCGGCGAGCACGGAACGGCCGGCGTCGGTCAGCGACACGTCGGCGGTGATGAAGGCCTTGCGCCGGTCGGGATCGGCGAGCACCGCCATCGAGAACGGCTCCGGCAGCCCGGCGACGAGCGGCGTCGGCCCCAGTGTGAGCCGCGACAGGAGATGGAAGAAGGAGATGTCGCCGAGGAAGGCGGCCTCTTCCATCGCCAGCACGCGGGCGAACAGGAAGCCGACGCGGCCGACGCCGCGATCGATGGAATAGAGGATCTGGCGCTCGGTGCGGCCGATACCGGCGGCGGGCGAGGGGAGTTCCTCTAGAATGCGGCGCACGGCGGCACGGGCGAAGGGAAGGCCGGCCTGGGGCTGGCCGTCGAGGGCATAGAGGGATTCCGGCGTCGGCGCGCGGAAGGCCGCCCAGAGGGTCCGGGCCGTCTCGAAGCCCTCCGGCGGCAGCACGAGCAGCGTCTCGGCGAGGCCGGCGAGGCGCTCGGCGCCGAGGGGGCCAAGATGGAACGGGGCGGGCAGCAGGAAGACGTCCTCGGTGCGGCCCCAGCGGCGCAGCGCGTCGAGCACCTGGGCGAGCTGGATCTGGTCCGCCGCGTCGGGCTCGAACCAGATCTCCACCCGCTCGAACGCGGCGTGGCGCTCGATCATCGCATCGCGCGCGGTGAGTTCGCCGATCACGTCGCGGCCGGGAAAGGCCATGGCCTCGCCGAGGAAGGCGGCCCGCAGCGAGCGCAGGGAGACATCGTCGAGGCCCGGCGGAACCGGCCCGTCCATCAGAGGATCGCGCCAGGGCAGGATCTCCGCCTCCGGACGGAGGTCGGCGAGGGTGTCCGCGACAGTGTCGCCGTTGGTCACGATCAGCACCGGCTTGCGGCTCGGCGGGGCGGCGCTTTCGTTCGCGCTCGTCATGAGGTCTCGGCTCCGGCTTTCGGCTCAGGGGCGCCCGGCGTGCGGAACGCCGGCGCGGATCGCGGTGTCGGGGACGTCGTGTCGCCGACGCTGGTCACGATGTATGCTCTCGGCGCGCTCAATCCCAGCCCATCGGGAGAGGGTGCGCTGCGACAGACTTCCGAGGATATTCCATGCCGTCCGTCACCCGCCGTGAAACTTTCGGTCTCGGTCTCGCCGGCGGCCTCGCCGTCACCTTCGTCTCGGGCAGTGCCAAGCCGGCGGACGCGGCTCCGCCGCCGCCACCGACCTTCACGATCGTGCACGTCAACGACATCTACCGCATGGGCGATGTCAAAGGCCGCGGCGGTTTCCCGAAGCTTGCGGCGGTCGTAAAGGCGGAGCGGGCGCGCGGCGTGCCGACCCTGTTCACCCACGGAGGCGACACTCTGTCGCCCTCGTTGATGTCGGGGTTCGACAAGGGCGCGCACATCATCGCCCTCACCAACATGGTCAAGCCGGATGTCTTTGTGCCCGGCAATCACGAATTCGATTTCGGCGAGGCGGTCTATTTCGAGCGGTTGAAGGCGGCGGAGTTTCCCGTCTATGCCGCCAACATGACGACCGCCGACGGCGCGCCCGTCCCGGGGATGAAGCGCTCGGAAATCGTCGAACTGGGCGGCGTGAAGCTCGGCGTGATCGGTCTCGCGCTCGAAGACACGCCGACGATGTCGCAGCCCGGTACTCTCAAGTTCCTGCCGGCCCTCGAGGTGCTCAAGGCCGAGGCGGCGGCGTTGCGGGGCAAGGGCGCCGATCTCATCCTCGCCGTCGCCCACGCCGAGCGTGCCCTCGACGACGCCATCATGCGCCGGCGCCTCGTCGATATCCTGGTCACCGGCCACATCCACGATCTCTCGATCGGCTACGACGGCGACGTGGTCCATGTCGAATCGAACGAAGACGCCAACTTCGTCACCGCGATCGACGTCGCCGTCACCATCAAGGACGACGGCAAGACGCGGAAGGTGAGCTGGTTTCCGAGCTTCCGCATCCACGACACCACGTCGGTGGATCCGGACCCGGACGTCGCCGCCGCCGTCGCGGTCTACGAGACCCAGCTTTCGAAGGCGCTCGACGTCGATATCGGCACGACGGCGACCGAACTCGACACACGGACGAGCACGGTCAGGTCGCGCGAATCCGCTTTCGGCGACCTGCTCGCCGATGCCGTGCGAGCCTCGACCGAGGCGGAGATCGCGATCGTCAACGGTGGGTCGATCCGCGCCGACACGATCTATCCCCCCGGCACGACGCTGACCCGGCGGGACATCCTGACCGAGCTTCCGTTCGGCAACACGACGGTGCTCGTGGAGATTTCGGGGGCGGACGTGCGGGCGGCGCTGGAGAACGGCTTCTCGATGATGGACAGCGGCGCAGGCCGGTTTCCGCAGGTCTCGGGCCTCGTCGTGACGGTCGATCCGGCGAAGCCCGCTGGCTCGCGCGTCGTGTCGGTGACAGTCGGGGGAGAGCCCCTCTCGCCGGAGCGCTTCTACAAGGTCGGGGCGAACAATTTCATGTTCGGAGGCGGCGACGGTTACAAGATGCTCGCCGCCGGCAAGACCCTCATCGGGGAAACCGACGGCGAACTCATCGCGACGGTGGTGATGAACTATATCACCGCGGCGAAGACCATCTCCCCCTCGGGCGAGGGACGCATCATCATCGAATGACGGTTCTCGTCAGCGCTGGGCGTTGCTGAGGCTCGGCACGACCACGTTGCGGGCGACGACCGTCTCGGCGCGGCTCGGATCCTGGCGGTAGAGCACGCGGCCCTCGCGGTCCGTCATCGTGATGTCGAGCTGGTGGTTCGGCAGCACCTTGATGTCGGTTGCGCCGCCGCCGGTCCGCACAGAAGACGCGAGACGCGCCGCGTCCTTCTGCGACGCCACCGGCATCGAGACGCTGACGGGCACCGTATCGGCACCGTCACCGAGATCGCGGGCCGGCGCCGTGCCATGCGAGAAGGCGACGCACAGGGCGACTGCTGTCAGGAGCGCGACGGGTCCGGCGATGTGGCGGGGCAGGGTGCGCGGCGAGCGCTCCCAACCGTCGCTCTGCCATTCATTGGGCCGACGGCGCGGGGCGGCTGTGGCTCGCACGAGCCGGAGGTCCGGGTGGATAGCCTTGCTGCGCGAATCCATCTCAGTCTCCTCTTCCACCGTGACGCGCCCGACCGATCGGCGGCCCTGGTGGGCCGCCGGCTGTTGCCGTCGCGATGTCGATCAAGGGGCGCCGATCCGCCGCGGACCCATCTGCGGGCCGTCCAGCCGGTCGGCTGCATTCACGCTTCGTTAACGTCGAGATGGCCGGCCGGTTCCGGGGCCGTCCGTCTGCCGTTTTTCGCGCTGCGTTTGGAAGGTCTATGCGTCTTCGTCCACCCGGATCGCGTCGGCCGATGCGTCGAGGTGCCAGCTTAGTCCGGCCGGGTCGAACGACAGCACCGCTTTGCCGTTCAGCGCCCGCGGCACGATGGTCTCGATCATGGTCCGGCCGAAGCCGCGGCGTGAGGGCTCCACCACCGTCGGACCGCCGATCTCGCGCCACGTCATGACGAAGCGCTCCGTGCCGCCGTCTGTGGTGAAGGCCCACTCGAGATCGATCGAGCCTTGGAGGCTCGAAAGCGCACCGTATTTCGTGGCGTTCGTCGACAGTTCGTGGATTGCGAGACCGAGATTCTGGGTCGCTTCGGGGGAAAGGACGAGGGTGGGACCCGAGAGCCGCACCCGTCCTTCGACGCCCTCGATCTGATGGGCGAGCTGAGTTCGCACCAATTCGTGGAGATCGGCCCCGCGCCATTGCTCGGCAACGAGGAGATCGTTGGCCTCGCCCAAAGCCCGAAGCCGCGCCCCGAACCGATCGAGGAAGGCTTGCGTCCCTTCGGTGTTCGCCGCGGTCTGCCGCGCCATCGCCTGGATCACGGCGAGCAGGTTCTTGGAGCGGTGAGTGAGCTCGCGCATGACGAGTCGCAGATGCTGCTCGGCACGCTTGCGGTCGGTGACGTCGACGACGACGCTGCTGGTGCCGACGATGACGTCGTTCTCGCGGCGTGGCTCGATGTGACAATCGTACCAGCGGGTCGTGCTCTCGACGGTGATCGGCAGCTCGACATGCTCCGTGCGCCCTGTCTCGATCACCCGGGCCTTGGCGGCGCCAACTGTGTCGGCGATCGCCGCGGGCAGAACCTCCGCATCGGTGCGGCCTATGAAGGTCGTCGGGCCGAGGCCGGGCGGCAGGTTGAACACCCACTCGTAGCGGCCCTCGAGATCCTGCCACATCACGGTGACCGGCGAGGCGGAGAGCGCGGTGTCGAAGCGTTCGTAGGCGACGGCGATCTCCCGCGTGAGGCTCTCCAGGAGCTCGTTCTGGCGCCGCTCGGCGGTGATGTCGATCGCCGTCGAGGTGATGCCGACGATCGTGCCGCGTTCATCCCGGTTCGGTGTCACTTGGAGGCGGAGCCAGGAGACCGAACCGTCGCCCTCGTCGAGGCGCACCTCGAGCTCTTCCGGCTGGCCCGTCTCGAGCGCCCGCTTCTTGGCGGGGATGACCTGCTGCGCGACGTCGGGCGGCAGAGCCTCCACCTCGGATTTGCCCAGAATGGTGTCGGCGTCCAGCTTCGAGCGTGGGTTGAAGGCCCAGGTGTAGACGAGGTCGGTGTTCTGCTTGACGATGGTGACGCCGGTGTCCTGCAAGGCGGCTTCGAAGCGGCCCTGGATCGCGAGCGCCTCGCGGTTGTCGGCGTCGCGGGCCCGCTCGACGTCCTGAAGCTCTTCGGCGAGGTGGGCGATTTCCTCGACGAGCGCGTCGCGACGCGCCACGAGGTCGCTTACCGAGGGGAAGGTGCGCAGCGGGGCCCGCAGCGAAAGGACAGCGACGGCACAGCCGATCGCGACGAGCGCGAGGGGGAGTTGGAGCCAGGCCACGAGGTCCGTTGTTCCGACGGAGGCCTCCGGTCCGGTCGCCTGAAGGAGCGCGACGGCGGCGACTGCACCGAGGAGGATGCCGATGAGCGCTCCGGCGCGGCCCTGAACGCCGGAAATGCGGCGCTGCGCGAGCACGCTCAGGACGGTGAATGCGGCCAGCGCGCACGCCCCTGCGGCCCCGAGCAGGGCAGCGAAGTGCAAGGTCATGGTCATTGCCGCGGTCCGGTCATGTCGCCCGAAGGAGCCGATCGATCGCCCGCGCTCCGGACGGCATGGAGTCTCGCGGTCTGCTGCGTCGCGGCGTGGATCGCATGATCGCAGCCCGGATCGGTCCTGAGAAGCCGCTTCGCTGCGCTAATATCGATTTTGTGTCGAGAGATTGCCAGGGCCCGGGTTCGGGGGACCTTCCCGTTTGGACGGGAAATCGCGCCTGGAGCGAATGCGGCCTCCTGCGCGGAAGCGGCATGTTTCGCGCGCCCCTGGCTAGGATCGGCGGCGCGGACGACAGGCACCCGCGCCGCCGACATCCCCGACCCATCGTGGTGGGGGCAGGCTCGGACCACGGACGATGGGTCAGTGGATCCGATCCTGGTCGGATAATGGTGGGGCGAGAGATCGGTTCCACCGCTTGGGTGCGATTGTCCGAACAGCCAATCTGGCACGCAAATATGTTCCGGCGACCGCAAAAGGGGGCCGGCCAGGCAAAGCCACCGCGCGTGGCGGTCGGTGCGCAGATGTGAAGAACGCGTCGCGGGCCGCATGCATCGGTCACGAAATGTGCATCCGAGCGCATGAAGGCGCGACGACGGCGAACGGTATGATCCCATCGGTCTGCCCCGAATGGAGTTCGCCTGCCCACCTCAGCTTTTAGGAAGTGGCGGATGCGCCCGCAAGCATCGGCACACCTCTCGGGGCGGGCGAGGCGTTCCTGTCCGCTAACGATCCGGTGATCCGGACAGCCAGATCTGAGGGTCGAGACGCGCATCCGATTGGTATTGCAGCCAGCCGAACAGGGTGGCGCCGGCGAGCGCCAGGCCGATCAGGATCACCAAAATTCCCCCCTGGCGGTTGCCGGGGCGCCGGCGCGCCTTGAGATCGAACCGTTCGTCGCGGCCGCCCGGCACCGATCCCGCCGCATCGGACCACGGTGAGGGGCCGACTTGCGGTGGCGCCGCCGGTCGGTCTTCCCGCCAGTTCGGCGAGAGCTGCGTCATCGTTCATGCCTCCGTCGGGGGCGGCGGTCGGGCGCAGCCGGAACCACCGCGCTCGGCCGTGCCACTTGTCCAGCCGAGCCTATTTCCGCCAACGACCGGACGGTGTCGGAGTTCCTTAAGGGGGCTCATATTCACCGGTCCACGCTCACACGCTCGCGGCGACCCGGCTGCTGCCGCGGTGGGCCTTCGCCCGGAAGAAAAGTGCCTGAGAGATCACTGCCTTGAGGGTGTCGGTCTGGAACGGTTTGGTGATGAGGAAGGCCGGCTCCGGCCGATCACCGGTAAGGAGACGCTCGGGATAGGCGGTGACGAAGATCACCGGCACGTCGAAGTCGCCGAGGATATCGTTGACGGCATCGAGGCCGGATGAGCCGTCGGCGAGCTGGATGTCGGCAAGCACCAGACCCGGCCGCTGGCCCTTGACGATGTCGAGTGCCTCCGAATGTGTGCGGGCGACGCCGACGACCCGGTGGCCGAGGGATTCCACGAGAGCCTCGAGGTCCATCGCGATGATCGGCTCGTCCTCGATGATGAGAACCTCCGTCGCGACCTGCGAGATGATCTCCTCGCCCGCCCGGGCGAGCAGAGTGCGCACCTCTCCGGCATCCTTGCCGAGGATGACCGCAACATCCTCCACATCGAAGCCTTCGACGGTGGTGAGCAGGAAGGCCTGACGGCTTGGCGGGGTCATCGCCGCCAACGAGAGCTCGCCGTCTGGAACGTCATCGTCCGTCCGTTCGTTATGCGCTCGAAGCGCGGTCCAAACGGCAATGAAATGGCGATAGAGGGCGGCCTTCGGGGCAAGCGTCTGGTCGAAGGACGCCGGGTCCGCGACGAGGGCTTCGAGAGCCGCGACGACATAGGCATCGCCGCTCTTCTGATTGCCCGCCAGCGCGCGGGCGAAGCGCCGAAGATAGGGCAGGTGCGGGGCGATGGCATGCGAGATCGACATTAGGCCTCCGTGCGGCGTGTAGAGCCTTGTTGGTCCCCGGCACGCGAGACGGCACCGGTACGCGTCCGTTGAACGTCGGCCTCGTGCGGTCGGTTCCACCGCTTCGTAGCGTTCACGCCATCGTGTTCCCGTCACGGCGCCGCGTGAAAATCACGGGCGAAAATGTGTAGCGAGGCGGAACCAACCCGCCGTGCGTCCGTTAGGGTTGGCGGCGTTTCAGTACGCGCGGGGGCGTGGCCGACGCCGTAGGGCGAATTGGGTGGGACGAACTGGGCAGGGAAGACGTGGGCAGGCAATGGACCGAGGACCGCGCGAGGCAGACCGGCGAGGCACATGCGCAAAGCGAGGAGCGCGGCCGCGGACAAAGGAATTTGCAGCGTATGAGTGACATGGAAATGAGTGGGCGCTCAGATGGCGGAACTCCGGCGGGCGCTGGGAAGCCGGCTGGCGGGTCGCCTCCGGGTCGCGAGGCCGCAGCCTTCGGCAGCGACCTTCAATCGTCCATCGGGCGGCAACTGCGCTCGATGTACAACGATCTGCTGCAAGAGCCGGTGCCGGACCGTTTCCTCCAGCTTCTTGCCGATCTCGATGGCAAGGAGGCAGAGACGGAGGCCGGCGACGCGGCGACGGGCGGCGAGCCCGCCACCGACGGCCTCTCGATCAAGGAGGGCGACCGATGACCGGCGACGCCCAGGCCAAGGCCCATGGGGACGCCTCGGTGCGTCACGAGCTGATCGCCGCGATCCCCAATTTGCGCGCCTTCGCGGTGTCGCTGTGCGGCCAGTCCACGCTCGCCGACGATCTGGTTCAGGAAACGCTCGTCAAGGCGTGGGCGAACCTCGCCTCGTTCACGGTCGGGACCAACCTCAAGGCGTGGCTCTTCACCATTCTCCGCAACGTCTATTATTCGGAACTGCGGAAGCGTCGGCGCGAGGTCGAGGATGCCGACGGAGATTATGCAGCCCGCCTCTCCACCCACGGCGCCCAGAACGGGCACATGGACATGGAGGATTTCCGGGTCGCGCTTGCTCGTCTGCCCGACGATCAGCGTGAAGCCTTGATTTTGATCGGCGCCTCGGGATTTTCGTATGAGGAGGTCGCGGAAATCTGCCAATGCGCCGTCGGCACGGTCAAGAGCCGCGTCAATCGTGCCCGCCGCCGCCTTATGACCATGCTCGGGATCGAGGATGAAGAGGACTTCGGCCCCGATCATGCGACACGCGCCGTCATCGCAGCAGGACCCGACGTGTCGGCGCGCGCCCGCTAGGCGACGAGCGCCGATATGACGACGCGCCCGCATCGCCTCGGCTTCCTGCTCGCGATCCTGCTCATTCTCGCCAATATCCCGATCACCGTTCTCGCGGTCGCTTCCGGCCTCGCGGTTCACGGCGAGCGGGTCGAAGAGGCGAAGCGCACGATCGAGCAGGCCGCCGCGCTTGCAGCCGCCCGGCAGGCGCTGCTTGCCGCGCGCGTGCGGGGCATGGCGGACACGCTGGCTCTTGCGCCGGGCGATCTCAACGCAGGCGATGCCGGCCTCTGCGCCCGATTGATGGAGGAATTGGCGAACCGCAGCACCGCGGTCCAGCGCATCGAAGTTGCGGGCGCCACCGGCCCGGTCTGCGCCGAGGGGAGCGAGCCGGCGACCGGTGCTGGCGCGGGCGACGGTGCCTTCTCGGTCGAGGCGCCGGTGAGCGGCGGCGGTCGCCTCACGCTCACCATCAGCGCGGCGGAAGAACGCCGCGTCACCGACGGGCTCGATCCGCCCGCCGGCGTCGTCATCGCGATTCTCGATCGATCGGGGCATCTCGTCGGCACCACCACCGCCAACCCAGCGCTTGCCGATGTGCCGGGTCTCATCGCCGCCATCGAGAAGACCCGCTCGAGCCGCCTCGAACTGCGTCTGCCTGACGGCGGGTGGATGTTCGCGGCGGTGAGCCCGGTCGCCGATACGTCGCTCAGCGTCGTCGCCCTGTCGCCGCTGATCGATATCCAAACCGCCGCGTGGCGGGACTTCGCGCTCGCCGTCGGTCTGCCGCTCGGCTTCCTCCTGATCGCCGTGACGGTCGCTTGGTATGGCATCGACCGGCTCGTGGTGCGTTGGGTGTCGCGGCTCGGGAGGGTCGCGGCACTCTACGGCGCCGGCCGGCTTTCCGTCCGGGTGGGGTCGCTCGATGGCGCGCCGCGCGAGATGAACGCCCTCGGCTCGACGTTCGACGAGATGGCGGACCGCATCGAGCGCCGCTCACAGGAGCTCGAGATGGCGGTGCGAGCCAAGACGGATCTCCTCCGCGAACTCCACCACCGGGTGAAGAACAATTTTCAGCTCGTCGCGAGCCTCCTCAGCCTCGAGGCGCGTGACGCCGACGCGGTTCTGCAAGCGGCCCTCGGCGCGCAGCAGGATCGCGTGCATGCGCTCGCCATCGCGCATCGCGTCGCCTATGCGACGGGGGAAGTCGGCGGCGTTCCCGTCGATCTCCTCGTCCAGGAGGTCCTTCGGGCGCTGCGTCAGAGCGCGGGACTGCCGAACGATCTCCTCGATCTGACGGTCACCGGCGCCGCGCCATGGATGCTCGACCTCGATACCGCGATCCCGTTCGCGCTGCTTCTCACCGAGCTTCTCCGCGCCGCGCTCAGGGTCGCTGCCGACGAGCGGTCGCAAGTCGTGGTGGAACTCATCTTCGAGGAACAGGGGGACGTTATCCTCAAGGCGCGAGGCCCCGGTGCTGAATCGCCGAAGGAACTCGGAGCCCGTCTCATCGAGGCGTTTCGCCGACAGCTCAAGGCCGAGGTTGAGGCGGATTTCGCCGCGAGCCGTTTCGAGATCCGCATCCAAATGTCGTCCACGAGGGCTGCCAAAGCGATCTGACACGCGACCCGGGGTCGTGCCCGCTCCTCTCTCTGGTCCATGCGAAAAGGCCTCCAGCGCTACCGCCGGAGGCCTTTCGTGTGCTTCGCCGATCCCTTGCCGCTTAGAGCACCGGTGGCCGGCGTCCTGCGACGAGGCCGTAGACCAGCGAGATGACGAAAAGAACCAACGCGACCGCGAAGATAATCTTGGCGATACCGATGGCGGTCCCGGCAATGCCCCCGAAGCCGAGCACTGCGGCAATCAGGGCAATGACGAGAAAGGTGATGGCCCAGCCCATCATGACGTAACCTCCTGCGAGCGTCGCGACAGACGCGACCTGACGCGTCGATAACGTCCCCGGTACGGGAAAGTTCAGGCTGCCCCGTGTTCCCTTCGTGCCGACGCTTTGAGCGGGGGTCGCTCAGCGTCCGCCGCGGATCGGAACGACCTGGGGGCGCAACGGGGCGGCGACCGTTGCCTTGTCCCGCAGATAGGCCGCCACGGCGTCGATCTCCATGGGCTTCGCATAGAGAAAGCCCTGGAAGGTGTCGCAGCCGGCCGTGCGCAGGAACTCGGCCTGGGCCGTCGTCTCGACGCCCTCCGCGATCACCGTCTTCGTCATCGCGCGGCCGAGGCCGATCACGGCGCGCGTCAGGGTCTCGGATTCGAGGCTGACCCCGATGCCTTGTACAAAGGACTTGTCGATCTTGAGGACCGAAATCGGGAACTGCCAGAGATAGGAGAGCGATGAGAAGCCGGTGCCGAAATCGTCGAGGGCGAATCGGCAGCCGATATCCGCGAGCCGGCGCATGTTGCCCAGCACCACGGGAGACGAACGCAGGAGGGCACCTTCGGTGATCTCGAAGCCGATGCACCGTGGGTCGAGCCCGTGGCCGGCGAGGATCGCCTCGACCTCGCTCGCAAAATCGACGTGCTCGAGATCGCTGGTCGAGAGGTTGACGGCGACCGTGTAAGCCCGCGCGCCGGTGGCCGCGAACGCCTCGAGCGCCGAGACGGCGCGGGCGATGACGACGCGCGTGATGTCGCGGATGATGCCGGTGCGCTCGGCCGCCGGGATGAACTGCGTGGGCAGGATGACGCTGCCGTCCCGCCGCCGCCACCGTGCCAGGGCCTCGAAGCCCTCGACCTCGCCGTTCGCCGCCGCCACCTGCGGCTGGAACAGGACGAAGACCGAGTCCGCGGCCGGGGTGCTGCGGAGCGCGGTCTCGACCGCCAGCCGCTCGCGGGCCTCGTTCTCGAGCACCTCGTTGAAGAACGCCATCCGGTTGCGGCCCTGGCGCTTGGCCTCGAACAGGGCGAGGTCCGCCTCGCGGATGAGGTCGTCGGCACCCGAATGACGCCGGCTCACCGCAAGCCCGGCGCTCATGGTGATGAGATAGCGCTCCGAGCGGTTCTCGATCGGCTCGCTCACCCCGGAGAGGATGCGCTCGGCCATGCGGCCGAGTTCGCTCGGCGCGGTCAGGTTCGGGCAGAAGATCGCAAATTCGTCTCCGCCGAGGCGCGCCACGACGTCGCCGTCGTCGCGCACCGTTCGGCGGATGCGGTCGGCGACGGCCATGAGGAGGGAGTCGCCGGCCTCATGGCCGAGGGTGTCGTTGATGTCCTTGAACTGATCGATGTCGGCGATGATGAGCCCGGACAGCCGATCGCGCCGGTTCGCCGAGGCGATCGCTTGACTGATGGTGCGGAAGATCGCCCGGCGGTTGGGCAGGCCGGTCACCATGTCGTGCATGGCGTCGTGACGGAGCTGCTCTTCCGCGCGCTTATGGGCGGTGATGTCGGCATGGGAGCCGGCCATCCGATAGCCGATGCCGGCCGCGTCCCGCACCGCGACGGCGCGCACCAGGACCCAGATGTAGCTGCCGTCGGCCCGGCGCAGCCGGTGTTCCACTTCGAGATGGCTGGTCTTGCCGGCGACGTGGGCGGAGATCCGCGCCAGCACGTCCTCGCGCTCATCGGGATGGATGCGGTCGATCCAGCTCGCCGGGCGATCCCCGATGTCTTGCTCCCGGCCGCCGACGAGCGCCTTCCAGCGGGGGGAATAATAGACCCGGTTGGCGCGCAGGTCCCAATCCCAGAGGGCATCGTTGGCGCCGCGGGCGGCGAGCGCATAGCGCTCTTCGCTCTCGATGAGCGCTTCTTCAGACGTCCGCCGTTTCCGCTCGCTGGCGAGGAAGGTGTTGAACCAGCGCGTCAAATCCGCGACCTCGCCGTCCCCCGTCGCTCGCAGCGGAAGGATGTCCTCACGGAATCCCCCGCTCTGGAACTGCCGGAAGCGCGCGGTGATTGCCCGCAAGGGGCGCACGATGTTGGCGAGGGCGACGTAGCTCGCGATGCATAGCAGGGCGATGCAGAGGCCGATCAGCACAAGCGTCATCAGGCCGATCGGCCGGGTCAGGGCGGCGATGGCGTCGGCCGGGGTGACGCTGAGGAGGCTCCAACCGGTCACGGCCGAAACGGCCCGATCGAGCAACACGGGTTCGTCGCCGAGATCGAGCTGCTGGGGCCACGCCGTGGCGCCGAGCGTTGCCGCGATCGCCTTCGGGACGGGCTTACCCAGGCGATCACGATCGGGGTCGAAGACGAGGTTGCCGTCGGCGTCCGCGATCAGCAGATAGGCGTCGTTCGGCAGCGTGCTGGCGACAAGGTGATCGTAGAGGAAAGCGACGGAATAGTTGACGATTGCGACGCCGGAGATGTCCCGCGCCACATTCCGGCGATCGATCGCCTGGATCGCACGGCCCGCGCTGATGGCGCGCAGATCGTCCTGCCGGCCGAGGGGAGGCGTGCCAATGCCGAACCAGACCACGTCGGTGCCGGTGCCGCTGAAGCGCTCGAACAGCGCCTTGCGCCGCTCCGGCGACAGGGGCGGCGCGGCCACGGTTTCGCCGATGTGGTAATAGCTTCCGTTCGCGCCGATGACGTCGATCGAGGCGATGCCCCGCAGGTAGAGATAGGCGTTCAGGATCGCACCGATCTGCTCCTGGGTCGCGAGCCGGGTGAAATCGTCCGAAACCACCTTCGGATCGGTCAGGCTGGGGCGCAATTCGTCGAGGCTCGCGATCGTGTTGAGCAGGTTCTCGACCTGCTCGAACTGCAGGTCGAGATAGTCCCGCTCATTGGACAGGATTGTCTCGGAGAACTGCGCCGTGAGCGAAAGGATGACCTTGCGCGACGCGTTGTAGGAGGTCGCGCCGAGGATGAAGAGCGGAATGAAGGTGAGGCAGAAGACGAACAGAACGAAGCGGCTGGCGATTGTACCCAGGAATGGCGGCCGCAGTCTCGCCGGCGCATCCGCGAGGGTGGGAAGGGTCTCTTGCACCTGCCGTTCGCTCATGGTGCGGTGACCTGTGGTGCCGTGGCCGGCGTCGTCGGCACGTCGGCGTTGGCGCTGTCGATCACTGTCGCATCGAGCTGCGTTGCCGGCTCGACCGGCGCGCCCTTGAGCAACGTCATCGCAGCCTTGACGCCGAGATAGCCTTGCTGCCGCGCATTCTGATCTGCGGAGGCGACGAGCGCGCCGGACGCGATCGCCCGCCGCGCCTCTGGAAGCGCGTCGAAACCGGCGACCAGAACCCCGCTGGTCTTGCTGTCGGCAAGGTACCGGACCACCCCGAGTGCCATCATATCATTGGCGCAGAAGATCAACTTCACATGCGGGTGTTCTCTGAGAATGGTGCGCGCGGCGGCGTAGCCTTCCTCGATCCGCCAGTTCCCGCTCTGGACCGCGACGACGCGGATATTGGGCGCCTCGCCGAACGCCTTGAGGGCCCCCGCCTTGCGCTCGGCCGAGTTGTTCGCGTCGGGAATGCCCTCGATCACCGCCGCTTCGACCGCGCCGGTTGTGCGGGCGGGGAGGGCGGCGATCAGGCGGCGTGTGACGGCGTAAGCGGCCCGCTCGTTGTCGATGCTGACGAACGGCGGAGCCTTGAAGTCGAGCGTCTTCGCAAAGGCGGGATCGAGCCGGTTGTCCACGTTGACGACGACGATGCCGGCGTCCTGCGCCGTTTTCAGCGGAGGGATCAGGCGGACGGAATCCCCGGGCGCCACCACGATCGCGGCGACCTTGTCGTGAACGAGGGCGTCGATGATGCCGATCTGCTGATCGATGGACGTTTCTTTGGAAGCCGCCTTGACGAGGATGTTCGCTCCCTCTTCCGCGGCGGCTTGCCGGGCGCCCCGTTCCATCTCGGCGAAGAACGGGTTCGTCAGCGTCTTCATCACGAGCGCGACCTGCGGCTTCGCCGTCGGTGCCGCAGCATGGGCGGCCTGTTCCGGCTTGCGCTCCTCTTTGCAGCCTGCCAACGCCCCAAGGATGCACACGAGTGCAATTCCGGCCGTTTTCAACGCAAGCCGCCCGCTCGGTTTCATCAGTCTGCGCCCCATCCCGAATGACACGCTAGCGTTTTGGTCGCGGCCGGAAAAGGGTGGACGCGTCGCGTTCTACACGCACGCCTCGAAGTTGTGCCTTAATGGCCACGCTCGGCCCGTTGATGTTCGGGCGCGATGGGGCCGGGTGGGCTCTCGCTCACTCGGGCAGGGGGATGAACTCGTTCTCGCCCGGCACCGCGGCGAAGCGGCCGGCCTTCCAATCCGCCTTCGCTGCCTCGATGCGGTCCTTCGACGACG
Organism: Segnochrobactrum spirostomi; assembly: GCF_009600605.1. GTDB lineage: Bacteria > Pseudomonadota > Alphaproteobacteria > Rhizobiales > Segnochrobactraceae > Segnochrobactrum > Segnochrobactrum spirostomi. The sequence goes on from NZ_VWNA01000001.1 coordinate 3,496,891, forward strand.
CGACGAAATTCCACCAGATGTGGCGCGGGCCGTCCATGGTGGCGCCCCCGACCACGACGAGGCGGGCCGCGGTCAAGGCCGTCAGGGTGATCGGATCGCCGGGCCGCAGGATGAGAAGCTGGCCGGCCTCGAAGCGGTCGCCGGCGATCTCGATGACACCGCTCGCGATGTAGATCGCCCGCTCTTCCGCGTCCGCATCGACGGGCAGCCGCGCCGTCGGTTCGAGGGCGACGTCCAGATAGAGGGTATCCCAGCCGCTGGTGACGGGCGAGGAGACCCCGTAGGCGGCCCCGACGACGACGCGCACGCTGTGAAGGCGGTCGGCGAGCACCGGAAGATCGGACGCCTCGTGGCTCGCGAAAAAGGGCGCGGCGTCCTCGTGATCCTTCGGCAGGGCGACCCACATCTGCAGGCCGGAGAGGCGCTGGCCGTGCGCGCGCGCCTCACCGCCCGTGCGCTCCGAATGGGCGATGCCGCGGCCGGCGCTCATCCAGTTCACCGCCCCCGGCTCGATCGTCTTCACCGATCCGAGGCTGTCGCGGTGGGAGATCGATCCTTCGAACAGGTAGGTGACGGTGGCGAGGCCGATATGTGGATGGGGGCGCACGTCGAGCCCTTCGCCCGGCGCAAAGTCCGCCGGCCCCATCTGATCGAGGAAGATGAAGGGGCCGACCATGCGCCGCCCGGGCGCGGGCAGGGCCCGGCGCACCGCGAAGCCGCCGAGGTCGCGCGACCGTCCGAGGATCACGGTCTCGACCGGGCTGCCCTCCCGCGGCGCGAAGGTGGGTTCGGCGATCGGCTCGTCGGCGAAGGGAACGCTCATGGGGATCCTTTCCGGAGTCCTGGCTGGTTCGCCGTGGCCGCGCTCGGGGGATTATTCGGCGTCGAGCGGCTCCCGGCCGGTCGGCGTGCCGTCGGCGCCGAGCTGGATCTTCTCGACGCGCATCTCGGCCCGGCGCAGCAGCGCTTCGCAGTGCTTCTTCAGCGCCTCGCCACGCTCGTAATCGGCGATCGATTGCTCGAGCGGCACGGCGCCGCGCTCCAGCTTGTCGACGATCGCCTCGAGTTCGGACAAGGCGGCCTCGAAGCTCAGGGCGCGGATATCGTCGGGAACGGAGGGGGCGGCGGCAGGCTGGGACACGGTCGAACTTTCTCCACTGGGACGCGGGCGGGATCGCCGGACAGGGCCGGCGTGCCGCCGCCCTCAGGCGGTCATCAGGGTCGCGACGTGGGTCGCGACCGAGCGGGCGAGGGCGGTCAGATCATAACCGCCTTCGAGCACCGAGACGACCCGCCCGGCGCACCGGCGTGCCGCGATCTCCATCAACCTTTCGGTAATCCACGCGAAATCGGCTTCCGTCAGGCGCATCTCGCCGAGCGGATCGCGGATGTGGGCGTCGAATCCGGCGGAGATGACGAGGAGATCGGGGTGAAAGGCGGCGACGCGCGGCAGCACCTCGCTCTCCATCGCCTCGCGGAACACCAGTCCGTCGTCGCCAGCGTGGAGCGGCACGTTGACGATGTTGCCGACCCCCTGCTCCGCAGCGGTGCCGGTGCCCGGAAAGAGCGGGCTCTGGTGGGTCGAGGCATAGAGCACGCTCGGATCGGACCAGAAGATGTCCTGGGTGCCGTTGCCGTGATGGACGTCGAAATCGACGATCGCGACGCGCTCGGCACCATGCACCGCCTGGGCGTGGCGTGCGGCGACGGCGGCGTTGTTGAAGAGGCAGAAGCCCATCGCGCGGCGGGCTTCGGCATGATGGCCGGGCGGGCGGAGGGCGCAGAAGGCGTTCTTCACCTTGCCGGTCATCACCTCGTCCACCGCGAGGGTGGCGGCGCCGCAGGCATAGAGCGCGGCGTCGAGGCTCTTCGGCCCCATCGCGGTGTCGCCGTCGAGGAAGATGAGGCCTTCCTCGGGCGACGCCTCGCGGAGCTGATCGACATAATCTTGCGGGTGAACGCGCAGGATCGCGGCGAGATCGACGGATCGCGCGGCCTCCCGCTCCAAGCCGTGGAACCGCTCCTCTTCGAGGGCGCGGTCGATGGCGCGGATGCGGTCGGGGCACTCAGGGTGACCCTCCGGGGTGGCATGCTGGAGAAAGATCGGGTGATGCACGAGCAGGGTGGACACGTCAGCCTCTTCTCCGCCGGACCGTGTCGCCGATGAGGCGGCTTACGGGGCGAAAAAGTCAATCCGCCGCCGTTGGCTGCGTCTCATTCCGGCAGGAGCGCGTTGGGCCGCGGGGCGGCGGCGCGGAAGAGCCGATCGCGGACAGCGTCGCCGAGGCCGCCGGCCGGGATCGGCGCGACCGCGATCGTCGCCGCACCGCTCTCGTCGAGGGCGCGGAGCATGGCGAACAGGTTCGCCGCCGCCTCGGCGAGGTCGCCGGTCGGGCTCAGATTGCGGATTTGTGCGGCGTGCTCGGCTCCGGGCGGCAGGCGCGGACCGAAGGCGAGCAGGGCCTCGCCCGGCCGCACGTCGTCCGCGTCGAGGCGGACCGCGGCGCGGGGGCATAATGGGAGGCGAGCTGGCCCGGCGCCGAGGGCCGGTCCGGGTCCGCGGCGGGGAGCGCCAGCGCCCGGCCGAGCACCGCCTCGATCGCCTCGCGCGGCAGGCCGCCAGGGCGCAGCAGCATGGGCGCGCCGCCGGTGAGGCCGACGATGGTCGATTCGACGCCGATGCGGCACGGGCCGCCGTCGATCACGAACGCGAGGGCGCTGCCCAGTTCTTCCACCACGTCGTCCGCGCTGGTCGGGCTGACGCGGCCGGAGCGGTTGGCGCTCGGCGCGGCGATCGGCGCGCCGAGGTGGGAGGCGAGATGGCGGACGACGGGCGAATCCGGCACCCGGATCGCAATCGTCGCGAGCCTGGCGAGCGCGCCGGGGGCCACTTTCGAATCCGCCCGGCGCGGCACCACCAGCGTGAGCGGACCGGGCCAGAACGCCTCGGCGAGGGCACGGGCGTCGGCATCGAAGACGCCGTGCGTCTCGGCCCCGGGGAGATCGGCCGCGTGGGCGATCAGCGGGTTGAACGTCGGCCGCCCCTTGGCGGCGTAAATCGCGGCGACGCCCGCGGCGTTGGTCGCGTCGGCGCCGAGGCCGTAGACCGTCTCGGTCGGCACGCCGACGAGGCCACCGGCGCGTAGCGCAGCGACCACCTCGTCGGTGAGCGCGGGGCTTTCGAGAAGCGCGTCGGCCGCGAGGCGGCGGGGGCGTCCGGTCATGCTCACCGGCCGAGGGCGGCCACGACGTCGTCGGCGACGCGCACCTCGCCGACCTTGAGGCCGCGGCGGTTCAACAGCGCATGGTGCGCCCAGCGGTCGAGGAAGGCGCGCTCCTCGTCGTCCTTGGCGACGAAGCGGTGGATCACGGCGGCCATCAGCGCCTCCGACGCGCGGGTGCCGCCGTCGTCGACCTTCAGCGTCACGCCGAGGCCGATCTCGGGGAAGCTCGCGCAGAACACGCCCTCGGCGCCGGTCTTCACGTAGGCGCGGGTGCCGAAGCGGCCCATCACTTCGGTGCAGAAGCGCCCCGTGCCGGCGACCATGAAGGGCGCGGCGGCGGCGGCCTCGCGCAGGCGCTTCGCGGCGGCGGCGCGCACCGGAGCGAGGCGCTCGCCGGTGCCGAGGCGGGCGAAGGCGCGGGCGAGGCGGTCGAGCGGGATCGCGAAGGTCGGGATCGAGCAGCCGTCGATGCCGCGCACATGCTCGTCGAGCTTGGTGTCGGTGAGGCCTTCGAGCGCCGCCGTCACCTCCCGCTGCACCGGATGGTCCGGCCCGACATAGCCGTGGTGATCGACGCCCATCTCGCAGGCGACGCAGAGGAAGCCGGCGTGCTTGCCGGAGCAATTGTTGTGGAGCGCGTTCGGCTCGGCCCCGGCGCGATTGAGGCGCGCCACGTCGTCCGCCCGCTCGGGCCAATGCACGCCGCATTCGAGGGCGTCGGTGTCGAGCCCGGCCTTGCGCAGCATCGCGTGGGCGGTGTCGCAATGGGCCTGCTCGCCGTTGTGGGACGCGCCGGCGATGGCGAGCTCCTCGACGGTGAGGCCGAGCTTGTCCGCGGCGCCGGATTCGACGAGCGGCAGCGCCTGGATGAGCTTCGCCGAGGAGCGCGGGAAGGTCGGGCGCTCGACGTCGCCGAAGGCGGCGACGCGGCGGCCGTCGGCGTCCGTGATCGCGAGAAGACCGGCGTGCGTGCTCTCGACCAGCGGACCGCGGGTGACTTCGACGAGGATCGGATCGGCCATGGCGTTCTCCTGCCCGCATCTCTCAACCGACGGGGCGCGTTCGCGCGAGCAATAGCCGATCCGTTCGCCGGGAATCCAGTCTGGCCGCGAACGGCGAAGGAAGCCGCCCCGTCAGACCGCGATGGCGGCGAGATAGGCTTCCGCGCCCGCGAGGTCGTCGGCAGCCCCGGCGAACCCGATATAGCCGTCGGGACGGACCAGCCAGAGCCCGTCGCCGCCGAGCGGGGGACGCGCGTGGGCGTCGACGAGGGCGGGGAAGCGGGCCGCGAGCGCCGTCGCCGCGGAGCCCGCGCCGAGCACGGTGAAGCGCGGGTCCGGACCGGCGCCGAAGGGAAGCCCGCCGGCGGCCTCCGGCGGACAGCGCTCGCCGGCCCGCGGCAGGTCGTGCCCGTGCGGCGCGTGGCGGCCTTCGACGGTGAGCGGGCTCTTCGGGTAGGCGATCTCGGTCTCGGACAAAGCCTCGGACATCTTGCGCTGCACCTGATGGAGGCCGAGCACGACCTTCGCCGCCAGATTCCGCACCGCCTGGGCGACCGGATTGCGCAGGGTGGCGAGGTCGGTCATCCGCGTCGCGTTGGCGAGCACCCTGTCGCCGACGGCGCTGCGCTCGGGGGAATAGGAGGCGAGCAGGTCCGCCTTCGCCGCGCCGCGGATGACGAGGGCGAGCTTCCAGGCGAGGTTGAACGCGTCCTGCATGCCGGTGTTCATGCCCTGGCCGCCGGCCGGGCTGTGGATGTGGGCGGCGTCGCCGGCGAGGAAGACGCGGCCGCGGCCATAATCCTTCACCTTGCGCTCGTTGATGTGGAAATAAGCGAGCCAGTAGGGGTCGTGGAGAACGAGGCCGCCGGGGCCGCGGGCATCGACCAAAGCCTGGATGTCGGCGAGGGCCGGTTCGCCGCTGCGGCCGGCACCGTCGGTCGGCCCGAGGTCGGCGATCACGCGGTAGCGGTTGCCGACGATCGGGAAGAAGGCGAGGACGCCCTCGGCGTGCCAATAGAGGTCGAGCTTGTCGGGCTTCAGGCCCTCCACCTTGAGATCGGCGAGCACCCAATCGCTCGGCTGGGTCGAGCCCTCGAACGGCAGGCCGAGGCCGTGGCGGACCGTCGAATGGGCGCCGTCGCAGCCGACGAGCCAGTCGGCGGTGACCTGTTCCAGCCGATCGTCGGGATGCTTCAGGGTGGCGGTGACGCCGTTCGGACCGTCTTCGAAGGCGACGAGTTCGACCTGCCGCTCGACCGCCCCGCCGAAGCCGGCGAGGGTCTCGCCGAGCACCCGCTCGGTCTCGTTCTGCGGGATCATCAGGGCGTAGGGGTAGGGGCTGTCGATGCCGTCGAGATCGATCTCGGCGATGAGCTCGCGTCCCTTCGAGATGCGGGTGCCGTGGCCGGGCTGACCCGCGGCGAGATAATCGGCGATCTTGCCGGTCCGTTCGAGGAGCTCGAGCGAGCGGCTCCAGAGCACGAGGGCCTTCGATTTGTCGGTCGGCGCCGGCGCCTTGTCGACGATGCGGACATTCACGCCGAAGCGCTTCAGTTCGGCCGCGAGCGTGAGCCCCACGGGGCCGGCCCCGGCCACCAGCACTTGGACTTTTTCGGTCATTGGCGTTTCCCCTTGCCGTATCCCTGCCGTTGCCCGGACGGCTTTTCGCCATTGCGCGGCGAAGCGGCGCATTTGGCAAGCGGGTACGGCGGGCACGGGGCGAATATGACGGCGCGGGCCGGCGCTTCCGCGACGCGGCCCGCGAGGCCCGCGAGCGCGCCGGGAGCACGAGCATTCCCGCCAAGCTGGAATTTTTCCGGAATGCGGGCCGGATTGGCGGTCGTTGCAGCATTTCATTCTACGTGAGACCTCTTCGGCGAGGCGATCTTTGCTTGATATCGCGCAGGCGAGCACGCAGATATGAGACCGAAGTTCGGGCGCCCTCCCGCGCTCCTCCGTCCGGCCGAGCCGGGCCTCCCGTCAGTCGGATCGACCAATCAGAAAAGCCCGCCCATGAGCAATTTCTATGAGGAGAAGGTCCTCAGCGTTCATCACTGGACCGACTCGCTGTTCTCCTTCACCGCGACCCGCGACCCGAGCTTCCGCTTCCTCAACGGCCAATTCACGATGATCGGCATCGAGGTGGAGGGGCGGCCGCTCCTGCGCGCCTATTCGATGGTGAGCTCGAGCTACGACGAAAATCTCGAATTCTTCTCGATCAAGGTCGCCAACGGCCCGCTCACCTCGCGGCTTCAGCACCTCAAGGTCGGCGACAAGCTGATCGTCGGCCGCAAGGCGACCGGCACGCTGGTGCTCGACAATCTGGTGCCCGGCAAGCACCTCTATCTGCTCGGCACCGGCACCGGGCTCGCCCCGTTCCTCTCGATCATCCGCGATCCAGAAACCTACGAGCGCTACGAGAAGGTGATCCTCGTCCACGGCTGCCGGACCGTCGCCGAGCTCGCCTACGGGGATCAGATCACCGAGGTCCTGCCGAACGACGAATATCTCGGCGAGGCGGTGCGGGAGAAGCTCATCTACTACCCGACCGTGACCCGCGAGGCGTTCCGCAACACCGGCCGCATCACCGATCTTATACAGTCGTATAAAATCTTCGAGGATATCGGCCTCCCGCCTCTGGACGTGGAGGCGGATCGCGTGATGTTGTGCGGCAGCCCGGCGATGATTCAGGAGACGCGCGCGCTGCTCGACGGCCGCGGGTTCTCGGAAGGCAGCCAGGCCGAGGCGGGCCATTTCGTGATCGAAAAGGCCTTCGTCGAGCGCTAGAACCCGTGGCGTTCGGATCGACAAGGGATCCGAACGATCAATCGGCTTCGAACGCATTGATCGGGCGCGCTTGCGGGGCGGATGGCGCCATCCTGCCCGGGCGCGCTCCAAGGCGCGGTCCGGAGGAGTAGGGCTTTCATGAAGATCCTGGTGCCCGTGAAGCGGGTGGTCGATTACAACGTGAAGATCCGGGTCAAGCCGGACGGATCGGGCGTCGAGCTCGCCAACGTCAAGATGTCGATGAACCCGTTCGACGAGATCGCCGTCGAAGAGGCGATCCGTCTGAAGGAAGCCGGCAAGGCGACCGAAGTCGTCGTGGTCTCGATCGGACCGGCCCAGGCCTCGGAGACGATCCGCACCGCGCTCGCGATGGGCGCCGACCGCGGCATCCTGGTGAAGGCCGAAGGCCGTGTCGAGCCGCTCGCCGTCGCCAAGATCCTCGCCAAGCTCGTCGAGAAGGAGGGGCCTGGCCTCGTCATCCTCGGCAAGCAGGCGATCGACGACGACGCCAACCAGACCGGCCAGATGCTCGCCGCGCTGACGCGCCGGCCGCAGGGCACCTTCGCCTCCAAGCTCGTCATCGGCGACGGTTCCGTCGAGGTGACGCGCGAGGTCGACGGCGGCCTCCAGACCGTTTCGCTCGCCCTGCCGGCGATCATCACGACGGACCTGCGCCTCAACGAGCCGCGTTATGCGTCGCTCCCCAACATCATGAAGGCGAAGAAGAAGCCGCTCGAGGAGATCGCCGCCGCCGATCTCGGCATCGACGTGACGCCGCGCCTCACGGTGCTCAAGACGGTCGAGCCCTCGGGCCGCAAGGCGGGCGTCAAGGTCGGCTCGGTCGCCGAGCTCGTCCAGAAGCTCAAGACGGAAGCGGGAGTGCTCTGAGATGACGACGCTGCTTCTCGCCGAACACGACAACGCCCACCTCAACGAAGCGACCCGCCGCGCCCTTTCGGCCGCGTCCGCGATCGGCGCCCCGGTTCACGTCCTCGTCGCCGGTGAGGGCGCCGGGGCCGTCGCCCAGGCCGCCGCCGGCCTCGCCGGGGTCGCCAAGGTCGTGCACGTCGATGCGCCGGCTTATGCCCACGCGCTCGCCGAGCCGCTCGCCGACCTCATCGTGTCGCTCGCCGGCGGCTACGACACGATCATCGCGGCTTCCACCTCGACGGGCAAGAACGTGCTGCCGCGCGTCGCCGCCCTGCTCGACGTCGCGCAGATCTCCGACATCATCGCCGTCGTCGCGCCGGACACCTTCGAGCGGCCGATCTATGCCGGCAACGCCATCGAGACGGTGCGCTCGGGCGAGGCGAAGAAGGTCATCACCGTCCGCACCGCGTCCTTCGCGGTCGCCGGCGACGGCGGGTCCGCCACGATCGAGACCGCCGCGGCGGTCGCCGATCCGGCGCTGTCCGTGTTCAAGGGCGAGGCGGTCGCGAAGTCCGACCGGCCCGAACTCGCCTCGGCCAAGATCGTGGTCTCCGGCGGCCGCGCGGTCGGCTCGGCCGAGAAGTTCCAGGAGGTCATCATCCCGCTCGCCGATGCGCTGGGCGCGGCGGTCGGCGCCTCCCGCGCCGCGGTCGATGCGGGCTATGCCCCGAACGATTGGCAGGTCGGCCAGACCGGCAAGGTGGTCGCGCCGGAGCTCTATGTCGCCTGCGGCATCTCGGGCGCCATCCAGCACCTCGCCGGCATGAAGGATTCCCGCGTCATCGTCGCCATCAACAAGGACGAGGAAGCGCCGATCTTCCAGGTCGCCGATTACGGCCTCGTCGGCGACATCTTCACCGTCGTCCCGGAGCTGACCGCCACCCTCAAGGGCTGACGCGGCCTTTCCACCACGACCTCGAGGGCCGGCCGGACACCCGTTCGGCCGGCCCTTGCATCTTGGGAGCGCCGTCGCTACAGCGGGCTCCGGTCCCCGATCCGCCGCGAGGCGGGGCGGGGCCTCACGACGATCACGCGGACGTGGCGAAACCGGTAGACGCAGCAGACTTCAATTGGAGTGCCCGCGGGGAAATCCGCGGTGCAGAACCGCTCAAAGTCGGGGAACGCTCTCGGCGACCGCGCGTCGCGGCGGTGCCAATCCCGAGCCAAGCCCCGGATTTCCGGGGAAGGTGTAGAGACTGGACGGGCGGCGCCTAAAGCCGGCGGCATATCGCCGGCCATGGCGAAGGGACAGTCCAGACCACGAACGTGGGGCGCATCGACCCCGCGGCGGCGAAAGCCGAAGTGGTACGAAAATCTGCTTCCCAAACGGGAGTGCGGGTTCGAGCCCCGCCGTCCGCACCATCTTGCCTTGCCGAGCTCACGCCAGAAGGGCGAGCGCTGCCATTTGGCGGCAGTCATGCCCCGACCGTAGGCGGGGGGGCGGCGGGAGTAGAACGGGCGGGCAACCCGGCACGGAGGCGGCTCAGTCGCCTTTTGGGCGCGCTACACCCCTTTCGGACTGGGCGCGAGCGACAAGGCGCACGGGCGCCTCGGGCTGTCCACGCGCACGATGCCTCTTACCGCGATTCTAACGGGCCTTCATGCTTTCATGTGGGGGATAGTGGAATCAACCAAACGTTCCGCTCAGCTTCTCATCCTGAACCTCCATAATAATGTGTTTCGGCAACAAACGCAAAATCTTGTGAGCAAGATCCGAGCTGCTTCCGTCGAATCCAATCCAGAAATATGCGGAATCCGATTTATTAAAATCTCCAAGTATAACTCCGCCTGAATTCTTTATAATACCTGAAATTACGCCTGCATCAATATCATTGCGAACTCCGATGAATTTTATGGACACGGAATTTTGTGTATTCATCGCGGATCTGGCTCGCGGTATTGCGATTCGTCTTGTTGATTGGGTGGGTGGATAAAGAGCTTCGAGGATGTTATTTTTCTCTGCAAGATCAACTTCTAAACGCTGAACTCTGGTGGAAAGGGCGTCGAGATCATCTTGGATCATGCGCTCAGGCGGTGTGGCGCGCGAGGAGAACTCGATACGGCCACGAGCGCTCGTGACCGGATTGTCGACTTGGTGCTTCTCTTCCAGTGTCGATGCGGCATATGCCTGGAGTGCGTCTTTCGCCTTGCCGATATCGCCATGTCTTTTATAGGAATAAGGAATCGAGCGGAACGAAGCTACATCGAACGGTAGTTTCGTCCCCTCCATGTGCATATGTATGATCGGAGTATTTAAGGCATGTCTTATTCCGATCTCATATAGCGCATTCGGATTTAGGTGTGTCAAATCTGCTATAACTAATTTCGCCCTTATTAATTCTATAATTATCTGCGACGTTATGATTCCCGGCGTTGCGATTTTGTCTGCTCGGATGATCTCCATATCCGGTGCGATCGTCTTGATGGATGGAGCTATAATTCCGTCAAACAGCCAATCTGCATGAATTCTGACGTCGCTATCCTCATCCCCGATTGGGCCGACGACAAAGCACTTGTCCAACAGATCTCCCGCCATTGAATGCTCCCCGGGTGCAGTTCGACCTCGAACCATATCGCATTTATCTCTCTATTAAGACAGAATCGATCTCTAGCCATTTTCTTGTTGCTTAACCTCCGGCCGACACGTCGCGCGGACAGAGCCCGATGCGCGGCCGACCCGGATCTGCGGGTCGAGATGACAGCGGTGGCGCTCGTCTGACCGCCGAAGGCCGCGCCGGTCCGATCCGGCGCAGGCTCTCTGGGGTCGGGATGGACTATGAAGCGATCTCCTGGACCTTATGCGCGAGCATGACGATAGGCTCGATCTTGCAGGCCGCGCCCTGCTCGATCATGCCCGCTCCGGGCCCCATCTCAATCCTCCGGCAATTAACCCTTGTATCTCGGCCTGCCTGGGCCCATACTAGCGTCATCGATACGAGGTCTGGCGATTTGGTTTTGCGCGCGGAATTGCGTTCAGCCAGTTTTTTCTTTCCTGAAAATCGATAATCCATCCACCCGAGCAACCCTCGGGCCTCTATGTATTCTTGCTTGAAAAGGGTCTCCCATGGCTTCGGGAACCGTGAAATGGTTCAACGCCCAGAAGGGCTTCGGCTTCATCGCTCCGGATCAGGGCGGTGCTGACGCGTTCGTCCACATCAGCGCCGTCGAGCGCTCGGGCCTCTACGGCCTGAACGAAGGCCAGAAGGTCACCTACGACCTCGTGGCCGACCGCCGCACCGGCAAGATGTCTGCGGAAAATCTGAAGACCGCCGACTGACGCGATCCGTCGCCGCCGGCTTACGCCGGCCAGGCGGCACATCCGTCGTCCGCGTCTCTGCGGACTTCCGAGCGTCGGGCGACCGGCGCTCGATTTTCGTGCTTCTGAGGCACGCCTCCCGGGCCTCGCAGGCTCCGGCCAAGGTGCCGGGGTCCCGCGTGGCAGTGCTCGGACGGCAACGTTCCGGGCGCGCTCTCCTCAAAAGATTGGATCGATTTTGCAGGTCTTGGTTCGCGACAACAATGTCGAGCAGGCGCTCAAGGTTCTGAAGCGGCGCATGCAGCGGGAAGGCATCTTCCGCGAGATGAAGGCGCGGCGCGCCTATGAGAAGCCGTCCGAGCGCAAGACGCGCGAGAAGGCGGAAGCGGTTCGCCGCGCTCGCAAGGCGGCGCGCAAGCTCGCCCAGCGCGAAGGCCTGATCGCGGCGCCGAAGCGCGCGGCCGGCCGCATGGGCGGCCCGGGCCAGCGGCCGTCGGCTGCCGCCGAGTAATTTTGCGCCGAATGATCTCTTGAAGTCGGCTGGCGGCGTCTGCGGGCGCCGCCGCCGACTTCAATCATATTCGTGATCGAGGCCCTTGGCCTTGTCGATCTTCTGATCGGCGAGTTCGTCCTTCAGGCAGCCGTCGAGCAGCACGTAGAGCAGCTTCCTCTTGTTGACCGAGGACAGCATCTGCCGGACGCACTTGCGCCGGCGATCCGCGTCGACCGACGGCCACAGCGTCTCGGCGTTCGCATAGGCGGCCTTCTCGACCGAGATGCATTCGAGACGCGCCTCCGCGCTTTCGAAGCGCGCGCAATTCACCCCGATATCATATTTCGGCATCACATCGACCGTTCCGGCGCGGGCGACCGGCGCCGTAAGGCTGGCCAGCAGCAGAGCCGCGAGGCGATGGGCGAGCGTGATCGGCATCCCCGAGTCCGCGATCCGTGGCGATTTGAATAAGCTGGGGCAGCGGGGCGGTGTCGGCAACCGAAAAGCGCATGAAATTGCGGTCTGAGGGCGCATGCCGCCATCTTCGAGGCCTGCAGAGCCGGATCGCGTTTCGGCTCGCGCGCGCCGCGGCGCGCCGACGGCTGCGCTGCGGCCCCACGCCGGTTTGACCGCACGGTTTCCGGCGCTTAAGACACGGACGCGCACCGCCGGCGCCCGCCGCGCGGCCTCGGGTTCCGCCTTTCATGTCGCACAACACCTTCGGTCATCTTTTCCGCGTCACCACCTGGGGCGAGAGCCACGGTCCGGCGATCGGCTGCGTCGTCGACGGCTGTCCGCCGCGGCTGCCGATCAGCGAGGCGGAGATCCAGGCTTTTCTCGACAAGCGCCGTCCGGGCCAATCGCGCTTCACCACCCAGCGCCGCGAGCCGGACGAGGTGCGCATCCTGTCGGGCGTCGTCGAGGGGCCGGACGGCCTTCTGACCACGGGCACGCCGATCGCGCTCGAGATCCAGAACGTCGATCAGCGCTCGAAGGATTATTCCAACATTGCCGACCGCTACCGGCCCGGCCACGCGGATTATACCTACGACGCCAAATATGGACTGCGCGATCCGCGCGGCGGTGGGCGTTCCTCGGCGCGCGAGACGGCGATGCGCGTCGCGGCCGGCGCGATCGCCCGCAAGGTGCTGCCGGGCGTCACGATCCGCGGCGCGCTGGTGCAGATGGGGCCGCACGCCATCGACCGCAGCCGCTGGTCCTGGGACGAGGTCGACAACAATCCCTTCTTCTGCCCCGATGCCGAGGCGGCCGCGTCGTGGGAGATCTTCCTCGACGGCGTTCGCAAGGAGGGCTCGTCGACGGGCGCCGTGGTCGAGGTGATCGCGGAAGGCGTGCCGGTCGGTCTCGGCGCACCGCTCTACGGCAAGCTCGACCAGGACATCGCGTCCGCCCTCATGTCGATCAATGCCGTGAAGGGCGTGGAGATCGGCGAAGGCTTCGCCGCCGCAGCGCTTTCGGGCGAGGACAATGCCGACGAGATGCGGATGGGATCGGACGGCAAGCCGGTGTTCCTCTCCAACCATGCCGGCGGCATCCTCGGCGGCATCTCGACCGGCCAGCCGATCGTCGCCCGCTTCGCCGTCAAGCCGACGTCCTCGATCCTGACGCCGCGCCGCTCGGTGACGGCGTCCGGCGAGGAGATCGACGTGATGACCCGCGGCCGCCACGATCCGTGCGTCGGCATCCGGGCGGTGCCGGTCGGCGAGGCCATGCTCGCGATCGTGCTCGCCGACCATTATCTGAGACATCGCGGCCAGATCGGCGCGTGAGCGAGTGGGGAGAACAGCCATGACCGCGACCAGGACCGGAGCCAAGGGCGCCGACATGACCCGCGTGGCGGAGGCGATCCGCGCCTTCGAGCGCGGCGAGATCGTGGTCGTCACCGACGACGACGACCGCGAGAACGAGGGCGACCTGATCGTCGCCGCGAGCCATGCGACGGCGGAGAAGATGGCCTTCATCATCCGCCACACCTCCGGCATCGTCTGCACGCCGCTGACCCGCAAGGACGCCGAGCGCCTGCGTCTCCAGGCGATGGTCTCGGAAAACGACGCGCCGCACCGCACCGCCTTCACCGTCTCGGTCGATTACCGCCACGGCACGACGACGGGCATCTCGGCGGAGGAGCGCACCAGCACCGTGCGCGCCCTCGCCAATTCGAATGTCGGCGCCGGCGATTTCGTGCGGCCCGGCCACATCTTCCCGCTCGTCGCCCGTGACGGCGGCGTGCTGACCCGCTCCGGCCACACGGAAGCGGCGGTCGATCTCTGCCGGCTCGCCGGCCTGCCGGAGGTCGGCGTCATCAGCGAGCTCGTCAACGACGACGGCACGGTGATGCGCGGCCCGCAGATTGCCGTCTTCGCCGAGGCGCACAATCTGAAGCAGGTTTCGGTCGCCGACCTGATCGCCTGGCGCCAGCGCACCGAGAAGCTGATCGAGCGCGTCTCCGAGGCGCGCATCGAAACGATCGCCGGTCCGGCGCAGGTCGTCACCTACCAGACCCCGTTCGACCCGATGCACCACGTCGCCGTGGTGTTCGGCGACATCCGCGACGGCAACGGCATCCCGGTGCGTCTCCAGCTCGAATCGGTGGTGGACGACGTGTTCGGTCCGGCGCCGCCGGTCGACAAGCTGGTGCGCCGCATCTCGGAGATGGGCCGCGGCATCATCGTCTATCTGCGCGAGGGCGCGGTCGGCGTGTCGCAGCAATCCGGCCGCCACCGCGACCGCTTCGCGCCCGTCGAGGCGGAGGATCACGCGACCGCCCGCCACCGCGATGAGCAGTGGCGCGAGGTCGGCATCGGCGCACAGATTTTGAAGGATCTCGGGGTCGCCTCGATCAGGCTGCTCGCCACCCGCGAGCGCCGCTATGTCGGCCTCGACGGCTTCGGCATCAGCATCGATTCGACGGAATCGATCGAGGGGTGAGGGGAGGGGGCCTCGCGCGCCTCAGCCTTCCTCCAGCACCGCCTTCAACTGGGCGAGGTCGCGGGCGACCCAATCGGCGTCGCCTGCAAAGACCTCGTCGGACATGCCTTCGATCTGGAACAGGGTGAAGAGGACCTCGGCGCCGTCGCCGTTGGGGATGACGCGCATCGGCACGGGCACGCTGCGCCCGTCGGGCAGCAGCACCAGATGATCCAGGATCCCGTAGGCGTTCTGCGGGCTGAAACGGATCTCGGCGCTGCCGCCGCCGGTGGTCTCCGCGATCCAACGGTTCCCGCTCTGGTGGGTGAGGCGGCCGAGGCCGCTCGCCCACGCGGCGAAGTTGGTCGGGTCCGAGAGGTAGGCATAAACCTGCCGGACGGGGCGCTCGATCCGGACCGAGATCGTCATCGAAGGCCGTGTGCCCATCCGTTCCCGCCCTCTCAAAGCCGAGGGCGGCATCTTCGGCGCAATGGCGTGCATTGTCGAGTTGGTTTCGATCTGCACGCCAAGGTGGTGTTGCTCGGCCTCAGGACTGGAAGATGCCGGCGATGCCGGAATAAACTCCGAGGACGCACATCACGCCGGTGACGCTCCAGACGAGCACGGCGTAGCGGCCCTTGAGCCGGTAGGGGTCCGGTAGCGCCTTCTGCGAGAGGAGTACCAGGAAGCCGAGTACGATCGGCAACAGCAGGGCGTTCAGCACCTGGACGAAGATGTTGATGTCGATGAGGTTCGCCCCAGACAGCACGATCGAGACGCCGACCACCAGGACCGCGGCGTAGACGACGTAGAACCACGGCGCCTGCTGCACACCGTCGCCGAGGCTGCGGCGGTAGCCGGTGATTTCGCCCATGCCCCAGGCGGCAGTGAGGCTGACCACGATGGCGGCGACGAGGGAGGCGCCGACGATGCCGAGCGAGAAGAGGATGCGGCCGGCGTCGTAGCCGAGATGCGGCGTGATGGCGTCGCTGATCTGCTCGACGGTGTTGAGGTCGACGCCGCCTTCGTTGTGCGCCCACAAAGTCGCCGCGGTGGTGACCAGCATCGCGATCATCACGAGCTGGGTGACGACCGAGCCGATCGCCGTGTCCCACCGCGAGTGCTTCAGGTGCTCTGTCGTGAGGCCTTTGTCGACGACCGCGGACTGTTGATAGAAGATCATCCACGGCATCACGACGGCGCCGATATTGGCGGCGACCAGAAACAGATATTGCGAATTGCCGACCGGGAAGCTCTTGAGCCCGGCGATCATCTGGTCCGTCTGCGGGCCGGACAGGATCATGGTGGCGAGGAAGACGAGTTCGAACAGGCCGACGCCGATCGCGATGCGCTCGACGCGCTTGTAGGAGCCGGTCACCACCATCACCACGAGGAAAAGGGTGACGGCGCCGGTCGAGGCCCACATCGGGACGCCCCACATCAGCCCGACGCCGGCGACGCCGCTCATCTCGCAGATGATCGCGCCGGTGCAGGCGATGACGAGGGTCGAGATCGACAGCCACGCCCACTTGCGGCCGAAATGGGCCTCGATGAGCTCGCCATGGCCCTTGCCGGTGACGACGCCGAGGCGAATCGTCAGCTCCTGGACCATGTAGACGATCGGGATCAGGATGATCTGGGCCGACAACAGGGTGTAACCCCACTGCGCGCCGCTCTGCGCCGCCGTTATCAGGCTGCCCGCATCGGTATCCGCCAGCATGACGACGAGGCCCGGCCCCATCACGGCGAGATAGGTGGCGAGCGCGGACCACCGCGTGCGGCCGAGCGACGACGCTCTACCGGACCCCAACGTGCGTTCGATGTTCGACATTTCAATCCCCGCGGACCACGGACCCCGTCTTCTGCTAGGAAGAATTCGCGGAACCGTCAAGTATTGTATATTGAACTTATTCTAATGAAACACACGGCGATTGTTTCAATTTGGAAAAATATAGCACGAACGGTCGGCCGCTTCCTCGAATTCGACGGATATGCAGAAAGCCCCGGTAAAAATTGGCGCGAAGTCTCGATACCATCTTGGGTGGAGCGGGGATGCCGACGGGCTCATGGTCGGTGATGTCGTTCCTTCATCCTTGCTGCGACCAATTCATGGGTTTCGCTCCTCTTGACGGCGCGCAATATTCGTTGCGGTTAGGAGGACGTAGTTCGTTTCGCGTCCGTCAGACGTCCCTCCGAAGGCCTGCCATGCCCGTCATCACCTGCGTCGAAGACCTGCGCCGCCTCGCCAAGCGGCGCGTGCCTAAAATGTTCTACGATTATGCGGATTCCGGTGCGTGGACGGAGAGCACCTACCGGGCGAACGAGACCGATTTCGGCCGAATCAAGCTGCGCCAGCGCGTCGCCGTGGACATGCGCGACCGCACCCTCGCGAGCACCATGATCGGCATTCCGGTGGCGATGCCGCTCGCCCTGGCGCCGACCGGACTCACGGGGATGCAGCACGCCGACGGCGAGATCCTCGCGGCGCGGGCGGCGGCCAAGGCCGGCGTGCCGTTCACCCTCTCGACCATGAGCATCTGCTCGATCGAAGACGTCGCCGAGAACACGAATGCGCCGTTCTGGTTCCAGCTCTACGTGATGCGCGACAAGGTGTTCGTTGAACGCCTGATCGACCGGGCCAAGGCGGCACAGTGCTCGGCGCTGGTGCTGACGTTGGATCTGCAGATCCTCGGCCAGCGCCACAAGGACATCCGCAACGGCCTGACCGCCCCGCCGCGGATGACGGTGCCGAACATCATCAACCTCGCGACCAAGCCGCGCTGGTGCCTCGACATGCTGCGCACCAAGCGGCGCACCTTCCGCAACATCGCCGGTCACGCCGAGGGGGTGACGGATCTGAGCTCGCTCTCGGCCTGGACGGCGGAGCAGTTCGATCCGGCGCTGAGCTGGGACGACGTCAAGCGCATCAAGGACCGCTGGGGCGGCAAGCTGATCCTGAAGGGCATCCTTGACGCGGAGGACGCGGTGAAGGCGGCCGAGAGCGGCGCCGACGCGATCATCGTCTCGAACCACGGTGGCCGCCAGCTCGACGGGGCGCTCTCGTCGATCGCCGCGCTGCCGGCGATCGTCGCCGCGGTGGGCGACCGCATCGAGGTGCTGATGGACGGCGGCGTGCGCTCGGGTCAGGACGTCATCAAGGCGGTGGCGCTCGGCGCCCGGGGCGTCTTCATCGGCCGCGCCTTCCTCTACGGCCTCGGCGCCGGCGGCGAGGCGGGCGTCACCAAGACGCTCGAGGTCATCCGCAAGGAGCTCGACATCACCATGGCTCTGTGCGGCCTGCGCGACATCCAGAGGGTCGACGGCAACATCATCGCCGAGAACCCGTTCGCGGTGCGCTGAGCGCCGCTGGAAAAGCGAACGGCCCGATGCGGAGCACCGGGCCGTCGGCCTCGGAAGCTGAGAGACGGGTGAGAACGCCTGGCGTCCACAAACCCGCTCCCCCCTCAGAAAATGTCGTGCCAGAGGTCTTCTGCACCGCTGGCGACGTCTCCTGCGACATCGGCGATGCCATGGGCGACGGCGCCGACGCCCGCGCCGATCCCCGCGCCCAGCGCGGTGAGCCCGCCGGCGACGAGCAGGTTGGCGCCCTCCGCCAAGATCGCCACGGCGCCGTTCACGGCAATCGCCGGCGCAGCCAGCACGGCGAAGGCGGCGAGGCCGACGCCAGCACCCACGCACAGCCCGATCTCGGCACCGGTCATGCCGCCGTTCACCCGGGCCAGTTCGTTGTCGGCGAGCAGCGCAGCGTTGCTTCCGACGGTCTCGATTGCAATCGCGTTCATAGTCGGATCTCCGTTTGCTTGCGGGCGCTTCTATTCGCTGGCGCTCGTTAAGTATCCGAGGCGTTGTTGCCTCGTTTTCGATGGCTTGACTCTGCGCCTGACGGAGATCGGAGGCAAATTAAAGGGAGTTCATGTCCTCGAATTCATGTTGGCGCTGAAGACGGGCGGTGCGCCTGATGCGGGCCTGACGGGGAGGGGAGGAACGGCGGCGCACAAACGCGAACAGGGCCGCGAGCGGCCCTGCGATCTGGTGGTCGGAATGATCGGGAACGGCGTGCGGCGACGCTCAGGCGCCGAAGCGCACCCCGGTGATCTCGAACGAGCGCGCCCCACCGGGGGCGACGACCTCGACCGAATCGCCGATGGTCTTGCCGATCAGCGCGCGAGCGATCGGCGAGGAGATCGAGACGCGGCCCTGCTTCACGTCGGCTTCGCTGTCGCCGACGATCTGATAGACCTTCTGCTCCTCGGTATCTTCGTCGAGCAGCGTAACCGTCGCGCCGAACTTCACCGTGTTCCCGGAGAGCTTCGACACGTCGATCACCTCGGCGCGCGACAGCTTGTCCTCGAGCTCGGCGACCCGGCCCTCGTTGAGGCTCTGCTGCTCCTTCGCCGCGTGATATTCGGCGTTCTCGGACAGATCGCCGTGGGCACGGGCTTCCGAGATGGCTTGAATGATCCGCGGCCGCTCCACTTGGGTGCGATGCTTCAGCTCGACCTCGAGCGCCGTGTAGCCGGCGGCGGTCATCGGTATCTTTTCCATTCGGTCCTCGACTTCTCAGCTCGGTGCCGTGCGCCGGCGCGGGCTTTCGCCGCGTGCGCCGCCGCACCGCCGTTCGCATCCGCGCGGCCATAGCCGGCGGGAGCGCGACAAAAAGCAACCGGACCGAGCCTTCGCCGCTTAGGGGCAGCGAAGGGCCGATCCGGCAACGATCTCACGCATCCGCAGCGAAATAGGATTGGAGCGGACGCACTTCAAGCACGCCGGTTGCGTAGGCCGCAATGCCCTGGGCCGCTGCGACCGCCCCGGCGACGGTCGTATAATACGGCACCTTGTGGTGCAGGGCAGCCCGGCGGAGCGACCGGCTGTCGGCGAGTGCTTGCGCGCCTTCCGTCGTGTTGATGACGAGCTGCACATCGCCGTTGGTGATAGCATCGACGATGTGCGGGCGCCCTTCAAGAACCTTGTTGATCTTCGAACAGGGGATACCGTTCTCGGCAAGGTAGCGCTGGGTTCCGCTCGTCGCGACGATCTTGAAACCCTGGCCGACGAGGGTGCGGCAGGCTTCCAGAATTCGGATCTTGTCGGAATCGCGGACGGAGACGAAGGCGGTGCCGCCGGTCGGCACGCGGGTGCCGCCGCCGAGCTGGGACTTCGCGAAGGCCATCGGGAAGCTTTTGTCGAGCCCCATGACTTCGCCCGTCGAGCGCATCTCCGGACCGAGCACGGTGTCGACTCCGGGGAAGCGGGCGAACGGGAACACGGCTTCCTTCACCGCCACGTGGTCGAGCGGCTTCGATTCGAGCCCGAACGAGCCGAGCGCTTCGCCGGCCATCACCCGGGCGGCGATCTTTGCGATCGGCACGCCGATCGTCTTCGCCACGAACGGCACGGTGCGCGAGGCGCGCGGATTGACCTCGAGGACGTAGATCTCGCCGTCCTTGATCGCATATTGGACGTTCATCAAGCCGCCGACCTCCAGGGCGAGGGCGAGGGCTTTGGTCTGGCCCTCGAGCGCGGCGAGGAGCTCGGGCGAGAGCGAGCGCGGCGGCAGCGAGCAGGCCGAGTCGCCAGAATGGATGCCGGCTTCCTCGATGTGCTCCATGATCCCGCACACGAAGACGTCCTCGCCGTCGGCGAGGGCATCGACGTCGACCTCCACCGCGTCCGCGAGGTAGCGGTCGAACAGGAGCGGCGACTTGCCGAGCACCGTGTTGATCTGGCCGGTCTTGTCGTTCGGATAGCGCGTCTTGACGTCCGGCGGCACCAGAGCGGGGAGGGTGCCGAGCAGGTAGTCGGAGAACGTGCTCTCGTCGTGGATGATCTCCATCGCACGGCCGCCGAGCACGTAGGAGGGGCGCACCACGAGGGGGAAGCCGAGCTCCGCGGCGACGAGCCGGCTCTGCTCCACCGAATAGGCGATGCCGTTCTTCGGCTGCTTGAGGCCGAGCTTGTCGAGCAGGCGCTTGAAGCGGTCGCGGTCCTCGGCGAGGTCGATCGCGTCGGTGCTGGTGCCGAGGATAGGGATGCCGGCATCGGTCAGGCGTTCGGCGAGCTTCAGCGGGGTCTGGCCCCCGAACTGCACGATGACGCCTTGAAGCGTCCCGTTCTGCTGTTCGACGGCGAGCAGTTCGAGCACGTCCTCGGCGGTCAGCGGCTCGAAATAGAGCCGGTCCGAGGTGTCGTAATCGGTCGACACGGTCTCGGGATTGCAATTGACCATGATCGCCTCGATGCCCTGCTCGCGCAGGGCGAAGGCGGCGTGGCAGCAGCAATAATCGAACTCGATGCCCTGACCGATGCGGTTCGGGCCACCGCCGAGAATGACCACCTTGCGACGGTCGGACGGCTGCGCCTCGCTCACCGGGGCGCCGGCGAAGGGCGTCTCGTAGGTCGAGTACATGTAGGCGGTCGGCGAGGCGAACTCGGCCGCGCAGGTATCGATCCGCTTATAGACCGGACGCACGCCGAGATCGTGGCGCAGCTTGGCCACCGCGGCTTCGGTGGTGCCGCCGAGGCGAGCGAGCCGGTTGTCGGAGAAGCCCTGCGCCTTGAGGCGGCGCAGCGCGCCGGCGGTGGTGGGCAGGCCGACCGCCTTGATCTTCGCTTCGGTCTCGACGATGTCGCGGATCTGATCGAGGAACCAGCGATCGACCTTGCAGGCTTCGTGGATCTGCTCGACGTCGAACCCGAACCGCATCGCCTGGGCGACCACCAGAAGCCGGTCCGGCGTCGGCTGGCCGAGCGCGGCGCGGATCGCGTTCTTGTCGTCGCCCTGGCCGAGGCCGGCGATCTCGATCTCGTCGAGGCCGTTCAGTCCGGTTTCCAGGCCCCGCAGCGCCTTCTGCAGGGATTCCTGGAAAGTGCGGCCGATCGCCATGACTTCGCCGACCGACTTCATCGCCGTGGTCAGCGTGGGCTCAGCACCGGGGAACTTCTCGAAGGCGAAGCGGGGGATCTTGGTGACGACGTAGTCGATCGTCGGCTCGAAGGAGGCTGGCGTCGCGCCCTGGGTGATGTCGTTCTCGAGCTCGTCGAGGGTGTAGCCGACGGCGAGCTTCGCCGCGATCTTGGCGATCGGGAAGCCGGTCGCCTTGGAGGCGAGCGCCGAGGAGCGCGACACGCGCGGGTTCATTTCGATGACGATCAGCCGTCCGTCCGCCGGGTTGACCGCGAACTGGACGTTGGAGCCGCCGGTCTCGACGCCGATCTCGCGCAGCACCGCCAGCGAGGCGTCGCGCATGATCTGATATTCCTTGTCGGTCAGCGTCAGCGCCGGCGCGACCGTGATCGAATCGCCGGTGTGGACGCCCATCGGATCGATGTTCTCGATCGAGCAAATGATGATGCAGTTGTCGTCGCGATCGCGGACGACCTCCATCTCGTATTCCTTCCAGCCGAGCACCGATTCCTCGATCAGCACTTCGGTGGTCGGCGAGGCGTCGAGGCCACGCTCGACGATCTCCAGGAACTCCGACTTGTTGTAGGCGATGCCGCCGCCGGTGCCGCCCATGGTGAAGGAGGGGCGGATGATCGCCGGCAGGCCGATATCGTCGAGCGCCTTGATCGCTTCGGCGATCGAATGGGCGAGGTGGGAGCGCGGCGTCTCGAGGCCGATCTTGGTCATCGCCTCGCGGAAGCGCTCGCGATCCTCGGCCTTGTCGATGGCGTCGGCGGTGGCGCCGATCATCTCGACGCCGAACTTTTCGAGCACGCCGGCCTTCTTGAGCGATAGGGCGCAGTTCAGCGCGGTCTGGCCGCCCATGGTCGGCAGGAGCGCGTCGGGGCGCTCCTTCTCGATGATCTTGGCGACCACCTCCGGGGTGATCGGCTCGATATAGGTGGCGTCGGCCATGTCCGGATCGGTCATGATCGTCGCCGGGTTCGAATTGACGAGGACGATGCGGTAGCCCTCGGCGCGTAGCGCCTTGCAGGCCTGGGTTCCGGAATAGTCGAACTCGCAGGCCTGTCCGATGACGATGGGGCCCGCCCCGATGATCAGAATGGATTTGATGTCGGTGCGCTTCGGCATGTCGGCCCGTATCGATCGGCGCGCGCGTCACCCCGGCGGGTCGCCCCGCGTGGTTCAGCGGCAAGTCTGATGAAAGCTCGCGGGCTTATAGGGCAAACGACGCCTTCCGCAAAGGGCATCCGGCGCGAGCGACGGGTTTGCGCCGGTCGCTTGGCTGTCCTAGATAAGAGGCATCCCTTCGCGAGGGCGTCCGTCCTCGCTCCCGCGACCCGCACGAGTTCCGGCATGACGAATTATGCGACCGCGCTTCCCCGCCTCGACGACGAGGAGGAAGACGAGAAGACCAAGACCCCGGCTTCGATTCCGGTCGACCGCCACCTGTTCGATGCCCGTACGGTTCTGATCACCGGCGGCATCACCCAGGAACTCGCCCGCGACGTGACGGCGCGCCTGTTCGCGCTCGCCCAGGTCTCTGCCGATCCGATCAACGTGATCGTGTCGTCCCCCGGCGGTCACGTCGAATCGGGCGACATGATCCACGACGCGATCAGGTTCATCCGCCCGCGGGTGCGCATCCTCGGCATGGGCTGGGTCGCGAGCGCCGGTGCGCTGATCTACGTCTCGGTGCCGAAGGAAGACCGCTTCTGCACCCCGAACACCCGCTTCCTGCTGCATCAACCGTCGGGCGGCACCGGCGGCCCGGCGACGGACATCGAGATCCAGGCCCGCGAGATCATCAAGATGCGCGACCGCCTGAACCACCTGTTCTCGGTGGCGACCGGCCAGCCGATCGAGCGCATCGCCAAGGACACCGACCGCGATTATTGGATGAGCCCGGAAGAGGCGATCGCCTACGGTCTCGTCGGCTCGGTGGTGACCTCGGTCGATCAACTCGCCTGAGGCGGGTGCGTTTCGCTCGACGCGATCGGCTTCCGGTCACGCTGCCCGGACGCGTAGGTTGAGTAAGGCGAGGCTTAGACTTCGCTTTGGTTGGCACTCGCGAAGTTGCGGCCCAACCCCCTCCAAGAACACGACCTTTACCCCTCCCCTGTCAGGGGGAGGGGTGGCGCGCAGCGCCGGGGTGGGGTCCGGCTGGGCACGGCTTTTCCGCCGCGCCCAAGCCCCGAACGCCCCGCCCGCGGCCACGGCGCCTTACGGCGCCGGACCCCACCCTGACCGGCTCCGCCGGTCTGTCCCTCCCCCTGGCAGGGGAGGGACTTGGGCGGTGTGGGTGAGGCACCCCCGTTCGCTGCATTCGAGGACTGGCCATGGCGCCGATCGCAAGCTTGCTGGCGAGCCTCGTCGCGCTGCCCTCGAACCTCCTCGTCCTCTTTCTCGTCGCCGGCCTCGCCGCGCTGGGTCTCAGCCGCCGTCGCCTCGGGCTGACGCTCGTCGGCCTCTCGGCGGCGGGCTTCCTCGTCCTCGGCGTGCTGCCGGGCGGATTTCTCCTGCTCGAAGGCCTCGAAGATCGCTTTCCGCCGCCCGCGCCGCCGGCGCATGTGGACGGCATCCTGCTGCTTGGCGGCTATCTCGACACCGCGACCCTCGAGACGCGCGGCCGCCTGACGCCGCTCGCCTCGATCGATCGTCTTCTCGCCGCGGCCGAGCTCGCGCGCCTTTATCCGGACGCCCGCATCGTCGTGACCGGCGGCGAGAAATATGGTCTCGCCTTTCCCGGGCAACCGCCCGAGGCCGAGGCGGCGGCGCGACTTCTCACAGAGATGGGGATCGATCCGGCGCGCCTCGTCGTCGAGCCCCGCGCCGTGAACACCTGGGAGAACGCCGTCCTGTCGAAGCCCCTCGCGGCGCCGCGGACGGGAGAGACCTGGCTCCTCGTGACCTCCGCCGCCCACATGCCGCGGGCCGTCGGCGTCTTCCGCGCCGCCGGCTGGCCGGGCCTCGTTCCGTGGCCGGTCGATTTCCGCACCCGCGGCGGCTGGGCGACATGGCGGCAGCTTCGCGCCGTCTCGACCGGTCTCGCCGCCGCCGATGCCGCCGTGCGGGAATATGCTGGCCTCGTCGCCTATCGGCTCGCCGGGCGCTCGTCGTCGCTGTTCCCGGGGCCATGAGCGGCCGCCTCGCGCATTGCGGCCAGCGCGGGGAAGATCGGGTTCGACCAGAATTGCCGGCGGATCAGGACCAGGATGATGAGTGCGGTCGCCGCCATGAAGGGGATGGGGCCGGCGAACCAGCCGAGATAGCCGATCGACAGGAAGAAGGCGCGCAGACCGAGATTGAAGTGCATCCCGGCATTGACCGCCATCTCCGACACCCGGGCGAGCGCACGGCGTCCCTCGGCGGTGTCGACTTCGTCCGGCGGCGGCACCGCGCCGAGCAGGATCGAGGTGTAGTTGAACAGCCGGTAGGACCAGCCGAACTTGAAGAAGGCGTAGGCGTAGATCAGGACGAGGCCGAGCCCCTTCAATTCCCACAGCACGCGGGTCGCCCCAATCGGGACCGCGAGATCGGCGAAGATCGCGATCATCCGGTCGGTCGAGTTCAGGAGGGCGAAGGCGCCGCCGATCGCGAGCACGCTCGTCGAGGCGAAGAAGGCCGTGCCGTTCTGCAGCCCGCTCATGATGGCGGTATCGACGATGCGCACCTCGCGCCGCGCCATCATCTCCATCCAGGCGAAGCGCTGCCGCTGCATCGCATGGGAGAGCGAGCGCACCTTCAAAGGCGAATGATCGACGAGAAAAGCGAAGCCGCCGGAGGCGAGCACGAACCAGAAGAGCGCCATGAGGTCGAGGCGGGTCACGGCCGACACGGGAAATGCCTTTCTCGCTCCCGCCGGCACCCGGACGCCGGCGCGGTTTCCGCCATATGACCGGGCCGCCGGCACCGGCGCAACCGCGGCGCGCCGCCCGCCGATCCATCGCCGCCGGTGATCTGACGATCAGCCGATTTCGTTGGTGCCGCCTTCGGCGTCGGTGCACTCTGCCGTCATTGCCCGCGGAGGCTTCCGGTGTCGCTCCATCTCGTGATCGCCAACAAGCGCTACTCGTCCTGGTCGCTGCGGGCGTGGCTCGTCCTCGCGCACTTCGAGATCCCGTTTACCGAGACGCTGATCCCGCTCGACCGGCCCGACACCCATGCACGGATCCTGGAGCTCTCCCCGTCGGGCCGCGTGCCGTGCCTGATCGACGGTAGCGAGCGGGTGTGGGATTCGCTCGCCATCATCGAGACGCTCGCCGAACGCTTCCCGGATCTTCCCGTATGGCCGCGCGCTGCCGCGGCGCGGGCCCGCGCCCGAGCCATCAGCGCGGAGATGCATGCGGGCTTCGGCGGCCTGCGCTCGGCCTATCCGATGAATCTGGGCAAGAGGTTCGCCCGCAAGGCGCGCGGCGGCGAGGCGGCGGCCCGCGACATTGCCCGCGTCGAGGCGATCTGGCGCGAGACCCGGGCGGAATTCGGCGCGGGCGGTCCGTTCCTGTTCGGCGCCTTCTCGGCGGCGGACGCCTTCTACGCCCCCGTGGCGACCCGCTTCGACACCTACGATGTGCCCGTCACCCCCGAGACGCGGGCTTATATCGACGCCGTCCTCGCGCTCCCGGCCCTGGTCGCCTGGCGCGAGGCGGCTCTGGCCGAACCCTGGCTCGTTCCGTCGGACGAAGTCGAGGATTGAGGCGGCATCAGTCGTCGGACCACTGATTGACGACATCGAGATCGCAACCGGCGAAGTCTACGACGTTTCGCGTTGCGAGACGCAGGCTCGCGGCGCGTGCAATGGCGGCAATCTGAGCGTCCGCGTGGCTGATCGGTCGCCCGCTGCGGCGACGGGCAGCGGCGATATCGGCATAAAAGCCGGCGGCTCGCCGGTCGAAATCGAGAATGCGACCGCTGAAGTCTTCATCGACCATCACGCGGATGGCGTTGCTGATGGCATCGCGACGTCGCCCAGCGGGCAGTAGAGCCGCGCCATACAGAAGCTCAGCGACGCTGATGCTGCTGAGGAAGAGATCGGCCGCGTTGCGCCGCCCGACCCATGCCTCGACGCCCCCGTCCGGCGAAGAACGCATCAGCTCGGAGACGACGTTCGTATCGAGTAGGATCACGGCTCGAAGCGCGCCGGTTCGGGCATCTGGTCGCGTGGCGTCGGCGGCAGGTCGACCTCGAGGCCGGCGAACCGTGCCCGGATGGCCTCCGCAAGATTGCGAGCGGCAGGCTTCCGCGGTTCGAGAGCGGCGCTCAGGATATGGCGAGCCTCGTCCTCGACCGAGCGGCCGTTCGCCGCGGCGGAGGCCCGCAACTCTGCTTCGAGGCGGGCATCGATGTCTCGGATCACGACACTGGCCATGGGCTCCTCCGTGCTCGAAGGCCGGATCGTACAGAACGAAGATAAGGCCGTTTCGACGGGCTCGCCAGCCCGGATGCGGGCACGGATGCTGCCCCTTCTCCCCCGATCCGCTTGACGTCGGCAAGCCGATCGGTCAAAGCAAGGGGCGAGGAAACAGCGCGGTGAAAGCGTCGATGCACGCGATCCACCAGTTCGGAAAGATTATTTGCGGCTAGCTTGAACGCTGGCTGCCGCTGCATCCTTTTCCCTTCAATCCCCCGAGGAAACGGACGCCCGGCCAGCGAGGCTGAGGGAGCGTCGTATTCCATGTCGGTCGAGACCGGTTCGCCCGGATTGAAGCTCTACAACACGCTGACGCGGGAGAAGGAGATCTTCGTCCCGATCAATCCGCTCAACGTGCGGATGTATGTCTGCGGGCCGACGGTCTACGACTTCGCCCATATCGGCAATGCGCGGCCGGTCATCGTGTTCGATCTCCTCTACCGCCTGCTGCGCCACCTCTACGGCACCGATCAGGTCGTCTATGTCCGCAACGTCACCGACGTGGACGACAAGATCAACGCCCGGGCGGCGGAGCGCGGCGTCTCCATCCGCGAGCTCACCGAGGCGACGCTCGCCCAATATCACGCCGACATCGACGAACTCGGCTGCCTGCGGCCGACCCACGAGCCGCGGGCGACGGACTATATCCGCCGCAGCGACGGCTTCATGGACATGGTCACGCTGATCGAGATGCTGATCGCGCGCGGCCATGCCTACGTCGCCGAGGGCCACGTGCTGTTCCACGTGCCGTCGATGCCGGATTATGGCCGGCTGTCGCGCCGTCCGCTCGACGAGATGATCGCCGGTGCCCGGGTCGACGTCGCCCCCTACAAGCGCGATCCGATGGATTTCGTGCTGTGGAAGCCCTCGAAGGCGAACGAGCCGGCCTGGGAAAGCCCTTGGGGGCCCGGCCGGCCCGGCTGGCACATCGAGTGCTCGGCGATGTCCGGTGCGCTCCTCGGCGACGTGTTCGACATCCACGGCGGCGGCATCGATCTCGTGTTTCCGCACCACGAGAATGAGATCGCGCAATCGCGCTGCGCCCACGGCACGGGCACGCTCGCCAACGTCTGGATGCACAACGGCTTCCTGATGGTGGAGGGCGAGAAGATGTCGAAATCGCTCGGCAACTTCGTCACCATCCGCGAGGCGCTCGGCGATTGGCCGGGGCCGGTGGTGCGCCTCAACATGCTCAAGACGCATTATCGCCAGCCGATCGACTGGACCTTGAAGGGTCTCGAGGAGACGAGCCGCATCCTGGCTCGCTGGGGCGAGGCGGTCGCCGCCGATCCGGACGCGGTGTCGAGTCCGGGCGAGGGGGTTCTCGAGGCGCTGTGCGACGATCTCAACACGCCGCGCGCGATCGCCGAGCTCTACCGCTCCGAAGACCGGCCGGCCGAACTCGCCGCCTCTCTGCGCCTGATCGGGTTCGACCCGGCCGCGCTGGTGCCGGACGCGTCGAAGGCGGGGGTGGACGAGGCTTTCGTCGCCGAGCGCATCGCCGCCCGCCTCGCGGCGCGGCGCGCTAAGGACTTCGCCGAGGCCGACCGCATCCGCGCCGAACTCGCGGCCGCCGGCATTGTGCTCAAGGACACCAAGGACGGCACCGACTGGTCCGTCGATCCGACGATGCGGGGACGCTGAACCGTGAACCCGCCGCGCAATCCGTACCCCTCCGCGGTCATCCCCGGGCCTGTCCCGGGGACCCAAGGGCGGCCTGCGCGGCGGATCGCAAGGAGCCAGGCATGAGCGCTGAGACCATCCTGACCGGCGGCTGCCAGTGCGGTGCGGTGCGCTATCGCATCCGCGGCGAGATTCTGAAGCCGTCGGTCTGCCATTGCCGGATGTGCCAGAAGGCGTTCGGTGCCTATTTCGCGCCGCTCGGCTCGGTGAAGACCGCTTCGCTCGACTGGACGCGGGGGGGCGCCTGCCGTCTTCCGCTCGTCGAGCATCGTCACCCGCGGCTTCTGCGCCGCCTGCGGCACGCCGCTGACCTACGCGCTCGACGGCGAAGACGAGATCGCGATCGCGCTCGGCAGCCTCGACGATCCCGCCGCGGTCGAGCCGGTCATCGAATACGGCACCGAGGGGCGAATGCCCTGGTTCGATCGGCTCGCGCATCTCAAGGGCCGGGAGACGGAGGCCGACATGCCGCCGGCCGCGTTCGCCAGCCTCGTCTCCTATCAGCACCCCGATCACGACACGACCCGATGGCCGCCGACGAACGCCGGGCGGCCCGACACCGAAGAAGACGGACAATGACCCGCGATCGCCTCTTTCTGTTCGACACCACTCTGCGCGACGGCGCGCAGACGAACGGGCTCGATTTCTCGCTCGAGGACAAGATCGCCGTCGCCAAGCTGCTCGACCGGCTCGGGGTCGATTATGTCGAAGGCGGCTATCCCGGCGCGAACCCGCTCGACACGGCGTTCTTCTCCGAGCGGCGCACCCGCCGCGCTCGCTTCACCGCCTTCGGCATGACGCGGCGGCCCGGCCGCTCGGCCTCCAACGATCCGGGTCTCGTCGACGTGCTGCAGGCGAGTGCGGATGCGTGCTGCTTCGTCGCCAAAACATGGGATTTCCACGTCCGCGTTGCCCTCGGTGCCACCGAGGAGGAGAACCTCGCTTCGATCCGCGACACCGTCGAGGCGGCGCGCGCCGCCGGCCGCGAGGCGCTGATCGATTGCGAGCACTTCTTCGACGGCTTCAAGGCGAACCCCGATTATGCGCTCGCCTGCGCCCGCACCGCCTATGAGGCCGGCGCGCGCTGGGTCGTGCTCTGCGACACCAACGGCGGCACCATGCCGGACGAGGTCGAGGCCATCGTCCGCCTCGTCACGGCCGTCGTTCCGGGGGCGCATCTCGGCATCCACGCCCACGACGATACCGGGCAGGCGGTCGCGAACTCGCTCGCGGCGGTGCGCGCCGGCGTGCGCCAGATCCAGGGAACGCTCAACGGGATCGGCGAGCGCTGCGGCAATGCCAACTTGGTCAGCCTGATCCCGACGCTGAAGCTGAAGCGCGAGTTCGCCGACCTCGTCGAGATCGGCGTCGGCGAGCAGGCCCTCGGCGAACTGACCCAGATCAGCCGCGCCTTCGACGAGATCCTGAACCGCGCGCCGAACCGCCACGCGCCCTATGTCGGCGAGGCGGCGTTCGCGACCAAGGCGGGTATCCACGCCTCGGCGATCCTCAAGGACCCGGCGACCTACGAGCACGTGCCGCCGGAGAGCGTCGGCAACCGCCGCCGCGTGCTCGTCTCGGACCAGGCCGGCAAGTCGAACCTGATCGCCGAGCTCGACCGCGTCGGCATCGTGATCGCCAAGGATGATCCCCGCCTCGACGCGCTCTTGCGCGAGGTGAAGGCGCTCGAGGCCGAGGGCTATGCCTACGAGGGCGCGGACGCGTCGTTCGCACTGCTCGCCCACCGCACCCTCGGCACGCTGCCGCGCTTCTTCGACGTGCGGTCGTTCCGGGTGATGGTGGAGCGGCGCTTCAACGCCACCGGCGATCTCGTCACCGTGTCGGAAGCGGTGGTGAAGGTCGAGGTCGACGGCGAGATCCTGATGTCGGTCGCGGAGGGCAACGGCCCGGTCAACGCGCTCGATCTCGCGCTGCGCAAGGATCTCGGCCGCTATCAGTCGCTCATCGCGGATTTGGAACTCGTCGACTTCAAGGTCCGTATCCTGAACGGCGGCACCGGCGCGACGACCCGCGTTCTGATCGAGAGCCGCGACGGGGCCGGCGAGCGCTGGTTCACCGTCGGCGTCTCGCCGAACCTCGTCGACGCCTCGTTCCAGGCGCTGATGGATTCGATGAACTACAAGCTGCTCAAGGCCGGCGCCGACCCGGCCCGCGACACCTCCCTCGACCATCGCCGCCGGGCGTCGTGACGAACCAAGCCCCGCGGCCGGCAGCCCCGGGGCGTCCTCTCCGCCGGACGCGTCGTTGTGCGGTGCCGTCGGCGGGGGTTACAGCCGGTCGAGCACGGCCGTCTCGCCGTCATCGCCGGCGGCCACGTGGCGGGTGAGGAGGTCGATCGCGGCGGCGGCGTCGGGCACCATGTCGAAATGGATGTCGAGCCCGGGGCGGATGAAGGCCTGGGCCCGCATGTGCTCGATCAGGTGGACGAGCGGCGACCAGAAATCGTTGACGTTGACGAGCACGATCGGCTTGGCGTGACGGCCGAGCTGCGCCCAGGTCATCATCTCGACGACCTCTTCCAGCGTTCCGATCCCGCCCGGCAGCGCGACGAAGGCGTCGGCGCGCTCGAACATCAGCCGTTTGCGCTCGTGCATGTCGCCGGTGACGATCAATTCGTCGACCTCGAGCAGCATCACTTCGCGGTCGCGCAGGAACTGCGGGATGATGCCGGTGACCTTGCCGCCGTTCGACAGCGCGCCGCGGGCGACCGTGCCCATCAGACCGATCGATCCGCCGCCATAAACGAGGCGGATGCCACGCTCGGCGAACGCCCGACCGAGGGCCTCGGCGGTCGCCACATAAGCCGGATCGATCCCGTTGCCGGAACCGCAATAGACGCAGACGGAACGAATGTTGGTCATGTCCCTCTGTTGCATCGCGGTAAGGGAGCGTCAAGCGTCGCCGGGCGGCGATGCCCGGCGGACCTCGGGCAGAAGCGGCTAAACCTCGCGAATTGTTGAGGATCGCTTGCGGCGCGCCCGGGTGGCGTATATCGACATCATGACAATGAACGCGCGCGTGCGCAGCGGTCGAATCAAAACTTGTGTGTATGATTTTCGGTCTGGGACCGAAGACGACCGAGTGGGGACTGGCTGGAGCCGAAGCGAAGACGTCTGGAGGGGTAGTCGACCATGAAGGGTGCCGCCCGTAACGGAGCGATCCTGATCGCGGTTCTGATCGTCGCGGGTGGCGGATACGCGCTCTACCGGTCGTCACATTCGACGGCGCCGAGCCCTTCTTCTTCGCCCGCCTCATCGAGCACGCCCGCACCCTCGGCTCAGCCCGCGGCACCGGCCGCCGGCAACAGCGCCGCGCCGGCGGCGTCCGCGAGCGGGACGCCCGCCGCGACCGCCTCGGCGAAGGCGACGAGCCCCGCAGCCCAAGGGGCCGCCGCCCCCGGTGCTTCGACGACGGCCGGATCGACGGCCACGGCCACGGCCGCGGCGAGCGGCTCGACCGGGGCCAGCGCGCCGGGGCCCGGCGGCGTCACCGTCGCCGAGAAGGCAGGCTCGGCGGCCGAGCAGACGAACGCCGACAAGCCCGCCGCGCCGACCTTCGACGTCGTGCGCGTGGAGAAGTCCGGCGACGCGACGCTCGCCGGCCGGTCCGTGCCGAACGCCGACATCGTGCTCTATGCGAACGGTGCCGTTGTCGGCCGCACCAAGGCCGACGCCCAGGGCAATTGGGTGATGGTGCTCGAGCGCCCGCTCGCCCCCGGCGAATATGATCTCGCGCTGACGAGCGTCGCGCCGGGCGACAAGAGCGAGACCGAGGCGATCGATCACATCGCGGTTTCGATCCCGAAGGATCGCAGCGAGACGCCGCTCGTCGCGGTGGTGACGAAGAGCGGCCCGACCCGCGTGCTCCAGCAGCCGGGCTCCGCCGAAGTGCCGCCGGCCAACGCGGCCGCCGGCGCCGGGGTTTCGATCGCGAAGGTCGAACTGCAATCCGGCACGCTGCACGTCACCGGCACCGCGGCGCCGGATGCGGCCGTTCGGCTCTACGTGGACGACGTCCCCGTGGCCGAGGGCAAGGCGACGGCCGACGGCGCCTTCGATCTCGCCGGCAAGACCCCGCTCGCCACCGGCGCCCATCAGGTGCGCGTCGATCAGGTTGCCGGCAGCGAGGCCAAGGTGGTGGCGCGGGCCGAGGTGCCCTTCACCAACGATCTGCCGGTCGCCTCGACCAAGATCGCGAGTGCGGCGGGGAAAGAGAAGGCCCGCGAGGTCGTCATCCGCCGGGGCGACGACCTCTGGAGCATCGCGCAGCAGCTCTATGGCAGCGGCAACCGCTATGTCTCAATCTACCGCGCCAACAAGAAGCAGATCCGCAATCCGGACCTGATCTATCCGGGACAGGTCTTCAAGCTTCCGGCGCCCTGACCCGGGCGCCTGTGGCGCTTTCCGCGTGCCGAACTCATTCCGCCGCGCGGGGGCGCGCGCCCGGTTCGCCATCCGTCAGGACGAACGTCCCATCAGCCCCTTCGAACGCCGTGACGATGCGGTCGTGGAAGGCGGCGAGCGTCGAACGGTGGCCGATGGAGACGACGGTCGTTCCGGGTAGCCGCGCCGTGACGAGGGTGTAGAGCGCGTTTTCCGCCGGCTCGTCGAGCGCGGATGTCGCCTCGTCGAGAAAGAGCCAGTCCGGCTTGGCGAGGATCACGCGGGCGAGCGCCAAACGCTGCTGCTCACCCAGCGAGAGGATCATCGTCCAACTCGCCTCGACGTCGATCTGGTCGACGAGGTCGGCGAGCCCGACGGCCGACAGCGCCTCCGCGATCGCTCCGTCGCCGAAGGCGTCCGGCGCGGCCGGATACGCGATGGCGCGGCGCAGCGGCCCCATCGGCAGGTAAGGGCGCTGCGGCAGGAGCAGCACGCTCGCCCCGCCCGGCACTTCGATCACGCCCTCGCCGAACGGCCAGACACCGGCGACGGCGCGGAACAGGGTCGACTTGCCGGCTCCGGAGGGACCCATTACCAGCGTGCGCTCGCCGCCGCGGAAGGTGAGGGCGGGAATCGAGAGGATCGGCGTGCCCTCCGGCATGCGCAGGGTGAGGTCGCGGACGACGACGGCGGTCTCGGTATCGGGCGGCGCATCGGGCATGATTGGCGCGGCGGCCTGAGGGGCGATCCGGATCGTCGCGGCGTCGCCGCTCGCGCGGTTCGCCCGGGCGATGCCGTCCTCGAAGGTCTGCATCCGGTCGAGCACCGCCTGATAGGCGGCGAGCGTCGTGTAGGAATCGATGAAGAAGCTCATCGTCTCCTGCACCCGGGAGAAGGCGTCCGCCGTCTGCGTCATGCCGCCGAGCAAGATCTTGCCGGCGAAATAATAGGGCGCGACCAAGACGTACGGCACCACCGCATTGACCTGCGAATAGCCGGCCGTAACGATGATGAGCCGCTTCATGCGGGCGATGATGGCGTAATAGTTGTCGACGATGCCGCCGAAGCGCTGCTGGAGGTTGGAGAGTTCCGCCTGTTCGCCCTTCAGGAGGCCGATCTGTTCGGCATATTCGCGCAGCCGCGCGAGGGAGAAGCGGAAATCGGCCTCGTAGCGCTGCTGGGCGAAGTTGAGACGGATCAGCGGCCTGCCGACGCGGTGGGTGATCCAGGTGGCGAGCACGGTGTAGATCAGCGCGCCCCACAAGAGGAAGCCTGGCATCCGCATCTCGGTGCCCGGCAGCGTGAAATTGCGCGACAGGATCCACAGCACCACGGAGAACGAGGCGAGGTTGCTCACGGCGGAAAGCAGGCCGAGCGTCAGCGATTGCGTGGTTTGGACGAACTGGTCGATGTCGTCGGCGATGCGCTGGTCCGGGTTGTCGGTCGCGGTCCGGGCGATCATCATCCGGTAGGGCGTGCCGTCGGCGAGCCAGGTGCCGACATAGCGGTGGGTCAGCCAGCGCCGCCAGCGGATGCGCAGGTAGCTCTCGAGGGCGTAGCGGTAGATCGCGATCACGATGGCGATCATCGCCCAGAACAGGAACACCGTGAGCAGCAGGCTCCAGAAAGCCCGGGCATCGTGCTGCTGGATCGCGTCGTACCAGGAATTGTTGAAGTAGGAGAGGCGGACGTCGATCGCGACGTCGGCAAAAGTCGCCGCGATCACGATGGCCGCCATGATGAGGGCGAGCCATCCCTCCCGGATCCGGAGGCGGCCGAAACGCCCGAGCTCCACCTCGGTCACGTCCCGCGTGCTGAAGTAGGGCACCGTGAGGCGCCACGCGAGGCTCGCGGTCCGGCGGACCGCCGCGAGACGCTGGCCCTTGGGCGGCGGGGGCGGAGCGCCCTTGATGGAGGAAGGATCGGCGAGGGACGCGGCACTGGCGACGGGCATGCGAACTCGATCTCGGTTCGACTCGTTTCGTCGCCACCAAACGCGCGGCGCCCGGCCAGATTATGGCGCGGAGCGGCCGGCGGTAAGGATCATTATTGCGCTGCGATCGGCTCCGGACGGATCGGCGGATCGGGAATCTCGATCGAGCCGGCTTCCTGCGCCTCGCGCTGGCGCTCCCACATCTCGGCATAGAGCCCGCCGAGCGCGACGAGATCGCCGTGGCGACCGCGCTCGACGATGCGGCCGCCGTCGAGCACCAGGATCTCGTCGGCATCGACGACCGTCGACAGACGATGGGCGATGACGAGAGCGGTACGGTTCTCGGCGACCCGGTCGAGCGCCGACTGGATCTCCTGCTCGGTGCGGGTGTCGAGGGCGGAAGTCGCCTCGTCGAGAATTAGGATCGGCGGCGCTTTCAGGATGGTGCGGGCGATCGCGACGCGCTGCTTCTCGCCGCCGGAGAGCTTGAGGCCGCGCTCGCCGACCTCGGTCTGGTAGCGCTTCGGCAGTCCTTCGACGAAGTGTGCGATCTGGGCGGAGCGCGCCGCCGCCTCGACTTCCGCCTCCGACGCGCTCGGCCGGCCGTAGCGGATGTTGTAGCCGATGGTGTCGTTGAAGAGCACGGTGTCCTGGGGGACGATGCCGATCGCGGCGCGCAGCGAGGCCTGAGTGACCTCGCGCAGATCCTGCCCGTCGATGAGGATCCGCCCGCCCGTCACGTCGTAGAAGCGGAAGAGCAGACGGGAGATCGTGGATTTGCCGGCGCCCGACGGCCCGACGATCGCGACGGTCGCGCCCGCTGGCACGGTGAAGCTGACGCCCTTCAGGATCTCGCGGTCCGGGTCGTAGTGGAAGTGGACGTCCTCGAAGGTGACGCTGCCGTGGGCGACGCTGAGGGCGGGGGCGCCCGGCTTGTCCTGCACCTCGGGCGCCACGTCGATCAGGTCGACCATCGCTTCGATGTCGGTCAGGCCCTGTCGGATTTCGCGGTAGACGAACCCGATGAAGTTGAGCGGGATCGAAAGCTGCATCAGCAGCGCATTGATCATCACGAAATCGCCGACGCTCTGGGTGCCCTGCAGCACTGCATAGGCGGACATCACCATGCAGATGATGGTGCCGGCGGCGAAAATGATGGCTTGTCCCTGGTTCAGCCAGGCGAGCGAGACCCAAGTCTCAATCGCGGCCTTCTCGTAGACCGCAATCGATTTGTCGAAGCGTTCCGCCTCGACTCGCTCGTTGCTGAAATATTTGACCGTTTCATAGTTGAGGAGGGAATCGACGGCCTTTGAGTTCGCCTCCGTGTCCGAGGAATTCATCACCCGGACGATGCCCATACGCCAGTTCGACATCTTGATGGTGAAGAGGACGTAGAGATAGACGGTCGCCGCGATGACGACGACATACCAGACGTCGAACTGGTACCAGATCACGACGGCCATCAGCGCGAACTCGATGACGGTCGGGATCGAATTCAAGATGGCGTGGCGAACGACGTTCTCGATGCCGTTGGTGCCGCGCTCGATCACCCGCGACAGGCCGCCGGTGCGGCGCTGCAGGTGGAAGCGCAGCGAGAGCTCGTGGAGATGGACGAAGGTGCGGATCGCGAGCGAGCGGACGGCGTGCTGGCCGACCCTGGCGAACAGAGCGTCGCGCACCTGGTTGAACGCCGTCATCAGCATCCGGCCGACGCCGTAGGAGATGACGAGCAGGATCGGCGTCGAGAGCAGAATGGCGGTGCGGTCGTCGGCACTGTGGCCCAGCGCGTCGGTCGCCCACTTGTAGGAATAGGGGACGAGGACGGTGACGACCTTGCCGATGAGGAGCGCCACCAGCGCCACCATCACACGGGCGCGCAGATCCGGCCGGTCTGCCGGCCACATATAGGGCCACAGCCCCTTGAGGGCGGTGGCGATGGCGCGGCCTTCGCTCTTGTCCCGCGTTGCCGCGGACGGCTGGTCTGCAACCCGGCTCAAGTCAGTTCCTCTCCGCGCACCGGCTCGTGCCGGAGTGCTGCCGCCGTGCGTGTTCCACACGCCGGCAATGTCAGGCCGCCGAGGGCCGCCATCATGGCCTTGAGCGCGTCGCGTTCGATCGCGTAGCACGCCCGCGGGCCTTCGATCACGCCGGTGACGATGCCGGCGTCCTTGAGCACCTTGAGGTGTTCGGAGACGGTCGATTGGGCGAGGGGCAGCCGGCGGACGATCTCGCCGCAGCAGCAGCCGTCTTCATCGAGCAGCGCACGGACGATCGCGAGCCGGGCCGGATGCGCAAGGGCCTTGAACGCCCGCGCCAGACTCATGTCGGTCTCTGTGTAGCGCACGTGGAATCCCTTGATCGCCGTTCGTCGATAGACGATGACGGTTTGGCCGGCAAGAGCGGTTTTCCGAAACACGATTCCTGTCTGGCGCGCCAAGCTTGCCCGAAGCGGGCTCGGGTCCGTCCCGCCCTTCTGCGGCGATCGCGCCGCGTTCCGGGTCCCATCGCCGATGGGGACCTCACGGTCGGGAGCAGGACTTCCCTTCGGAAGCCAGACGTGGGAAAGCAGGGCGCTTTCGACAAGGTCTCGCCGCCGGCTTTCGCCGGTCGCGCTCCTTGGGCTCGATGAAGAGGACCTTTTCATGGCACATGGCCTCGGCGAATCCATCCGGCGCGCCATGGTCCCGATCCACCGGGAAGGTTACCCCTATATCGCCGGCTTCCTGGCGCTGACGGTGGTGCTGTGGCTGTTGTGGGCGCCGGCTGGATGGGTCGTGCTCGGCCTCACGATCTGGTGCACGCTGTTCTTCCGCGATCCGGTCCGCGTCACGCCGCTCGATCCGACGCTCGCCTTCTCGCCGGCCGACGGCCGAGTGGCGATGGTCGACTACGCGGTGGTGCCGAGCGAGCTCGGCCTCGGCGAGGAAATCCGCCCGCGCGTCTCGATCTTCATGAGCGTGTTCGACGTTCACGTGAACCGCGCGCCGGTCGCCGGCGCCGTCAGCCGGATGGTCTATCG
Source organism: Segnochrobactrum spirostomi (assembly GCF_009600605.1). Classification (GTDB taxonomy): domain Bacteria; phylum Pseudomonadota; class Alphaproteobacteria; order Rhizobiales; family Segnochrobactraceae; genus Segnochrobactrum; species Segnochrobactrum spirostomi. Next base: position 3,534,883 of record NZ_VWNA01000001.1, read on the forward strand.
GCCGGGCCGCTTCCTCAATGCCGAGGACCCGCAGGCAAGCGTCGAGAACGAGCGCAACGGCATCATCATCGAAACCGCGACCGGGCCGATGGCGGTGGTGCAGATCGCCGGTCTCGTGGCGCGCCGCATCGTGCCGTTCGTGCGCCAGGGCGACAGCGTCGGCGCCGGCGACCGCATCGGGTTGATCCGGTTCGGCTCGCGCCTCGACGTCTATCTGCCGGCCGGCGCGGTGCCGCTCGTCGCCGAGGGACAGCGCGCGGTCGCCGGCGAGACGCCGATCGCCGATCTGACAGGTATCAGGCCGCAGCCGCTCGCGGTTCGGACCCTCTGAGGCGCCCGCGGATGATCGATCTGTTTCCGCCCTTCGATCCCGGCCATCGCCGCACCAAGCGGCGGCCGCTGCGTATCCGCCGGCTACCGATGCGGCTTATCGCGCCGAACGTCGTCACTCTGCTCGCGCTTTGCTCCGGTCTCACCGCGATCCGCATGGCGCTCGAGAACCGCTACGATTGGGCGATCTTCGCCATCGTCGTCGCGGCGATCCTCGACGGGCTCGACGGCCGGGTGGCGCGACTTTTGAAATCGACCTCGCGGTTCGGTGCCGAACTCGACAGCCTCACCGATTTCGTCAATTTCGGCGTGGCGCCGGCGGTGCTGCTCTATGTGTGGACGCTCCACGAACTGCGCTCCATGGGCTGGATCGTGGTGCTCATCTTCGCCATCGCCGCGGCGCTGCGCTTGGCGCGCTTCAACGTGATGCTGGAGGACAGGACGCGGCCGGCCTGGCACGGCAACTTCTTCACCGGCGTTCCGTCGCCGGCGGGGCGGTGTGCGCCCTGCTGCCGATCAACCTTGCCTTGACCGGCGTGATCGAGCCGGGGCGGGAGGTCGCCGTGGTCGTCGCGATCTATACAGTGATCGTCGGCCTTCTGATGGTGAGCTCCGTCCCGACCTTCTCCGGCAAGAAGCTCGGATCGCGCATCCGCCGCGATCTCGTGCTGCCGCTGTTCGTGGTCGTGGTCCTGATCGTCGCGCTCGTGGTGTCCTATCCCTTCGAGATGCTCTCGATCGGCGCGATCGTCTATCTCCTCGCCATCCCCGTCGGCGTCGCAGCCTGGCGGCGGCTCGCCGCTGCGACGCCGGACATCGAGGTGGACGAGCAGGACGCCTGATCGGGCGCCCCGCTCCGCCGCTCATTCCGCGGCGTGGGGCAGATGCCCGACGCTCGGGTGCGCAGCGGGCTTGGGACCCGCCGCGGCGTGCGGACCGTCCTCATCGTCTTCCTTCGGACCGATGAAGCGTCCGAACACCCAGCCCATGAAGCGCGAGACGTCGTCCATCACCGTGTAGAACGCGGGGACGAAGATCAGCGACAGCACGGTCGAGACCGCGAGACCGCCGATCACCGCGATCGCCATCGGAGCGCGGAACTCGCCGCCCTCGCCGAGGCCGAGCGCGCTCGGCACCATGCCGGCGATCATGGCGATGGTCGTCATGATGATCGGCCGCGCGCGCTTGCGCCCGGCGTCGATCACCGCGTCGACCCGGTTCATGCCGCGATGGACGCCCTCGACGGCGAAATCCACGATCATGATCGCGTTCTTCGTCACGATGCCCATCAGCATGAGGATGCCGATCACCACCGGCATCGAGACCGGGTTGTCGGTCGCGAGCAGGCCGAGGATGACGCCGCCGATCGCGAGCGGCAGCGAGAGCAGGATGGTGATCGGCTGGAACACGCTGCCGAACAGCAGGATGAGCACGCCGAACACCATCATCAGGCCGGCGCCCATCGCCATCGCGAAGCCCGAGAACACCTCGCCCATCACCTCGACATCGCCGCTCTCCTCGATGCGGACGCCCTTCGGAAGGCCCACCTTCTCGGCGGTCGTCATCACCTTGGCGACGGCATCACCAAGTGCCACGCCCTTGACGAGGTCGGCGCCGATCGAAACCCGCCGCTCGCGGTCATAGCGATCGATCGAGGATGGCCCTTGACCGAAGGAGATGTCGGCGACCGAGGCGAGCGGCAGGGGCTCGCCGGTTCCCGCCTTCACCGCCATGGCGCGGACCAAGGCGAGGTTCTTGCGGGCGTCGGTGTCGAACTGCACCCGGATCGGGATCAGCCGGTCGCCCGCGTTGAACTTGGCGAGGTTGGCGTCGATGTCGCCGATGGTGGCGACGCGGATCGCCTCGGAGATGTCCTCCGTCGAGACGCCGTAGCGCGCGGCCTCCTCGAGCCGGGGCCGGATGCGGATCTCCGGACGATCGACGCCCGCGACCGCCGCCACGTTGGCGAGGCCCGGCTCGGCGCGCAGCGCCCCTTCGAGTTTGCCGACCGCCTCGTCGAGGGCGATGGGGTCGTTGGACAACAGCGAGATCGAGAGTTCCCGATCGCCGCGCTCGTTGACGTACCAGGCGCGGACATCCGGCAAATCGGCGATCAGGCCGTTGATGACGCCCTCGATCTCCTTCTGGGATCGCTTGCGCTCGCTCTTCGGCGTCAGCGTGACGAACACCGCGGCCTTGCGGACCTCGAGATTGCCGGTGGGCGAGGTTCCGCCGAGAACGAAGACCTGAGAGACCTCCGGGATCGTGCGGATCGCCTTGGCGATCTCGTCGGTCTTGGCGCGGGTGTCGTCCAGGGTCGCTCCCGGCGGCAGTTCGACCGAGACGACCGTGCGGCCGATGTCCTCGACGGGAAGAAAGCCGGTCGGCAGCAGGCCGGTCGACCACAACGAGCCGGCGAACAGCAGGAGACCGACGGCGAGCGTCACCAGACGATGGCGGACCGTCCAGCCGAGGAAGCGCACATAGCGCCGCATCAGCCAGCCGTCGCGCTCCTCGACATGCTTGGTCGGCCGCATCAGATAGGCCGCCATCATCGGCGTGATGAGACGGGCGACGAGCAGCGAGATCAGCACCGCGACCGCGACCGTCAGGCCGAACTGCTTGAAATATTGCCCGGCGATGCCGCCCATGAAGCTCACCGGCGCGAACACCGCGACGATGGTCATGGTGATGGCGATGACGGCGAGGCCGATCTCGTCGGCTGCTTCCATCGCCGCGCGGTAAGGCGATTTGCCCATCCGCATGTGGCGGACGATGTTCTCGATCTCCACGATGGCGTCGTCGACCAGGATGCCGGTGACGAGAGTGATGGCGAGCAAGCTGATGAGATTCAGGGAGAATCCCATGATGCTCATCAGCCAGAAGGCCGGAATGATCGAGAGGGGCAGTGCCACCGCCGCGATCAGCGTGGCACGCCAGTCCTTGAGGAAGATGAACACCACGATGACGGCGAGGATCGCGCCTTCGATCAGCGTCTGCATCGCGGATTCGTAGTTGCCATAGATGTTCGCGACGGAATCGTCGATCAGCGCATACGAGACCTCGGGATGCGCGGCGTGCAATTCCTCGATGGCCTTGGCGACGACTGCGGCGACGGTGACGTCGCTCGCCCCCTTCGAGCGGTAGACAGAGAATGATACGACCGGCGTATCACCGCCGAGCCGGGCGAACGAGCGCGGTTCCTGGAAGCCGTCGCGCACCGTGCCCAGTTCGTCGAGCCGCACGCTGCGGCCGCCGGGGATGTTGATGACGGTATTGTCGAGCTCGGCGACGGTGTGCGCGCCGGCGAGGGTGCGCAGGGATTGTTCCTGGCCGCCGATCTCGGCGCGGCCGCCGGCGAGGTCCACGTTGGTGGCGCGCAGCCGGCTCGACACGTCGCCGGCCGTCATGCCGAGCGACATCAGCCTGTCGGGGTCGAGCACGACCTGGATTTCGCGGGAGACGCCGCCGATGCGGTCGACCTTGCCGACGCCGGGCAGGCCCTGGAGCTTGCGCTTCACCACGTCGTCCACGAACCAGGAGAGTTGCTCCAGCGTCATCGACGGTGCGGCCGCGGCGTAGGTCTGGATCGCCTGGCCTTCCACGTCGATGCGCTGGACGATCGGCTCGTCGATGTTGCGCGGCAGGTCGGCGCGGATCTTCGAGATCGCATCCTTGGTGTCGTTGAGGGCGCGGTCGGGATCGACCTCGAGGCGGAACTCGATCGCGGTCGTAGAATCGCCGTCGGTGATGGTCGAGCTGACGTGCTTCACGCCGGTGAGATTGGCGACCGCGTCCTCCACCTTGCGGGTGATCTGGGTCTCCATCTCCGACGGGGCGGCGCCCGATTGGGTGACGGTGACCGAGACGATCGGCACGTCGATATTCGGAAAGCGTGTGATCGGAAGGGTTTGAAACGCGACGATCCCGAGCAGCATCAAGACCGAGAACAGCACGATCGAGGGGACCGGCTTTCGGATCGACCAGGCGGAGAAGTTCATGGCCATGGCGGGCGTCCTCAGTTGCTCGGGGCCGAAGGCGCCGGCACGGTCTGTGCCACGACGGGTGTGACGCGGTCGCCGTTGCGCAGGAAGGTCCCGGAGGTGGCGACCACCTGCTCACCCGGTGCGATGCCCTCGGCGATCTCGGCGCGCCCCTCCGAGACGAGGCCGATCGTGATCGGACGTGTCTCGATCTTGCCCTCGGCCGCGACTTGAACGCTGGGGCCGCCCGGCCCGTAGAGCACCGCCGAAAGCGGTACGATCACGCCGGTTCGGGTGGCGGTATCGACCTCGGCGCGCCCGAAGGCGCCGATCGTGAGGCCTGCCACCGGCGGCAGTGCGATGCGGACCGAACCCAGCCGGGTCTTGGAATCGACCTCCGGCGAAATCAGCCGGACGGTGCCGGCGATCGGCTCGCGGAAACCCGCCGGCCACACCCGCGCCTTCTGACCGACCCGGAGCTTGGCGATCGCCGTCTCGGCGACGTCGGCGGCGAGCTCGATGTCGCCGTTCTCGATGATGGTGAAGAGGGGGCCGGAGGTGAGCCCGACCACCGCGCCGAGATTGGCGTCGCGCCGGCTGACGATGCCGGCGACGGGCGCTTTGATCTCGGTGCGCTCCAGTTCGATCCGGTTTGCCTTGGCCTGGGCCTCCGCGAGGGTGAGGTCGGCGCGGGCGGCTTCGAGCGAGCGCTTGGAGGCTTCCAGCCGCGCGGCGGCGACCTCCGCCTCCGATTTGCGCTGGTCGAAGGTCTGTTTGGAGGCGACGCCGCTGCTGGTCAGCGCCTCGGTGCGGGCGAACGCCTTGCGGGTCTGATCGAGGGTCGATTCGGCTTCCGTGACCTGGCTTTCACCCTGGGCGATCGCCGCCCTCGCGCGCTCGATCTGCGCGGCCGATTGGGCGACGGTCGCCTCGGCGGTGTCGCTCGAGAGCCGCGCGAGGACTTGCCCCTTGGTGACGTGGTCGCCCGCCTCGACGAGGATCTCGGTGATGGCGAGGCCGTTCACCTCGGCCGTGACCCGGGCCTCCTCCCGCGGCCGCATGGTGCCGGTGACGAGCTCGTGTTCGACGAGGCTGCCGGTCTCCGCCTTCACGACGGTCACGGTCGGCGGCTTGGCGGCGACCGGAGCTGGCTCTTGCGCCCACGCGGGCGTGCCGGCGAGGCTCGCGGACAGAGCCGTGGCCGACAGGATCGCGGCGGCGAGGCGGGCGGTGCGCGAAGGGGCGGAGATCGGGCGGAAGGGCTTGGCCGGAAGCGGCATGATCGGTCTCATTCGGCGGCCTCGGGGTGGCGCGCGTCGGTTTCGCTGGCGATCGCAAGGAGGGCGTCGCGGTTGGTGCGGAGATAATCGAGGGCCGTCTGATTGCAGGCGAGGCCGTAGCGGATCGCCCAGTCCGAGGCCAGGTCGTCGCACGGGAGATGCCCACCGATCTGCTCGATGTCGGCCTCGATATGCTGGATGGCCCGGTCGATGGCCGCGGCGACGATCGTCTTCGGCAGGATCGGGGCGCAGACGGCGATGAGCAGGAACTCGGAGCGGAAGATATCCGGCGCCGGGGGGCGGCTCAGATCACCACGCAGCACTTCACGGCCTTTGTCGGTGATCGAATAGATCTTGCGGGCCGGCTTGCCGGGCTGGGTTTCCTCGCGGGCGGTGACAAGCCCCTCGTCCTCGAGCTTTGCCAGTGTCGGGTAGATCGAGCCGAAGCTGACGTCGCCGAAATAGCTGAACGATCCTTCGACCGACAGCTTCCGGATTTCGTAGCCCGAGGCGTCCTTGAAGTGGAGGACGGCGAGGCAGAGCGTGCGCACGTTCATGAAGCGATCCCTCGGGCCTCCGATCAGGAGCCCCCGGCCGAGCGATCGTTATACGCGGCGGCAAGCGTATCGGATCGCTATATAGCGGGGCTATATATATCGAACCGATATAAGGTCAATGGAAGGATCACGTCCGGGTGACGATGAGCGGGCGATAGAAGCCCGGCGTCAGCCCCGCTTCGGAGCGCGCGCGGTCGTTGAAAGGCGGCTTCAGCCCGCCGCGGAAATGGCGCCGCACCAGGGCGTGGAAGGTCGGCTCGGGGGCGACCCCATCGCGCTCGCAGGCATGGCGGAACCAGCGCATGCCGATCGCGACATGGCCTTTCTCGTCGCGGTAGACGATTTCCAGGATTTCGGCGGTCGTCTCGTCACCGGCCTCACGGGCGCGCTCGATCATCGGCGGGGTGACGTCGAGGCCGCGGGCCTCGAGCACCAGCGGCACGATCGCGAGGCGGGCCGCGAGCGAATGGCCGGTCTCCTGCGCCGCCTGCCAGAGGCCGTCGTGGGCCGGAAGGTCGCCATAGGCGGCGCCGAGACCGGCGAGCCGTTGCTCGAGCAGGCCGAAATGGATCGCCTCCTCGAAGCCGACCCGCACCCAATCGTCGAAGAAGGCGCGCGGAAGGCCTTCGTCGGCGAAGCGGCCGATGATGTCCCAGGCGAGATCGATGGCGTTGAGTTCGATGTGGGCGAGGGCGTGGATCAGCGCGATGCGGCCTTCGCCGGGATCGGCCGAGCGCTTCGGCATGTCGCGCGGCGCGAGCAGAATCGGCCGCGCGGGCCGGCCCGGCCGCTCCGGAACCGGCGGATCGAGGGTCGGGCGGGTAAGCGAAAGGGCGCCCGCCCGCCATTGGTCGGCCGCCGCGCGGGCGAGCCGCGCCTTCTCCGCCGGCACGGGCTCCGCCACGACGAGACGCGCCGCAGCGGCGAGGGACGGAAAAGGCGCGGCCGTCACGGTCAGAGCGCCTTGACGGCTTCGAGCACCGCCTCGGCATGCCCGTCCACCTTCACCTTCGGCCACACCTTGGCGACGGTACCGTCGCGCCCGATGAGGACGGTGGTCCGCTCGACGCCCATGTACTTGCGGCCGTACATCGACTTCTCGACCCACACGCCGTAGGCGGTGCAGACGCTCTGGTCCTCGTCCGAGGCGAGACGGACGGCGAGATTGTGCTTCGCCTTGAACTTGTCGTGGCTCTTCACCGAATCCGGCGAAATGCCGATCACGACGGCGCCGGCGGCTGCGAACGCGTCTGTGCGGGCTGTGAAGTCGATCGCCTCGAGGGTGCAGCCCTGAGTGTCGTCCTTCGGATAGAAATAGAGCACCACCGGCTTGCCCTGGAGCGCCGAGAGGCTGATCGGCTCGCCGCCGTCACCGGGCAGGGTGAAATCGGGCGCGGGCTGGCCGGGAGCGGGAAGGGCGGTCATGTGCAAATCCTCCGGTCGCGGGACGGGCGGCCATGCTTTCTTCGCATGACCGTGTTTCAACATGTGGCCGGATCGTGCCGCAAGCGCGGAACGTATCGGCGGAAAGCCGGCCGTTGTGCGTTGTAGGGCGGCAGGCGCGGTCGGCCAATCCGCCGGTGGACGAATCGAGGCGCAGCGTCGAGTCTGGGAGATGATCAGAAGGATGCGGAATGGCTGAAACGGCGAACGTCGAGGGCGCGGAGAAGCGCAAGCGCAGGAGCGTCCCTGCGCATATCGGCGTGTTCTGCCTGCGCAGCATCATCGTGCTCTCCGCCGTCGTCACCATTCTCATTGCCGGGCTCGGCGCGCGCTTCGGCTATGGACCGATCCAGATCAATTTCGTCGCCCGCGGGGCCCAGGGCATCCTCTCGACCCTCGCCGGCGCCGAAGGCATGGCCCGCGTCGGGACGGCGCAGATCGGCTGGAATTTCGAGAACGGTTTCGTGATCGCGATCAAGAACGTCGTCGTCGCTGGTCCGAGCGCGACGGCGACCGTGCCGGCCGTCGTGATCGACCTCGACGATCTCGCCTTGCTGACCGGATCGCTCAAGGCCCGTTCGATCTCGATCGAGCAGCCGAGCGTCGAACTCGCGCCGCTCGGAGCCGCCCGGTCGGCGGGGCCGGAGCCGATCGCCCTTCTCGAAATGCTCAACGAGCGGCTCCGCCGAATCGCCGAACTCGCCCGGCAGCGCGGGCTTGAGACTTTCACGGTCAGTTCCGGCCAGCTCCAGGTCCCCCGTTCGGCGCCCAACGCGCCTCCGCTCGTGTTCGACGGCATCGACGTCACCGTGAACGCGCGGGATGGCGGGTTCATCCAGGGGACGATGCGGGCCTGGGTCGATGCGCAGTTGTGGAGCGCCTCGTTCGATCGCTCCGCCCGCGACAGCGGCTTCCAACTCAAGATGAGCGCCGACGGCATCGGGCTCGCCGAGGCGCTCGGGGTCGATACGATCTCCGCCGATCTCACGGTGGCGCCGAAGGTCGATGCGCGGTTCGACGCGAACGGCAAGGCGGTCGCCGCGACCGGCACCCTCAATGTCGGCGCCGGCTATATCCGCATCGGCCCAGACGGTACCCGGCTGAAGCGGGCCGGCATCGCGCTGACCTGGCGGCCCGAGCACGACGATTTCGCGCTGACCCCGTCGCCGATCCTGTTCGGCAATTCCGAGGTCGTGGTCGCCGGCACGATCAACGCCCCGGACCCGACCGATGCGCGGTGGCGCTTCTCGCTGACCATGCCGCGCGCGCTCATCGCGCCTTCGGACATCCCGGGTCCGCCGGCGGTGATCGAATCGGCGACGGCGACCGGCTATTTCGATGCTGCCGCCCAGATCCTCGACATCCCCAAGATCACCGCGAAGGCCGGCGCCTCCTATGCCGAGGGCGACGCCAAGTTCGATTTCACACCCGGCGGCCCACGCGGCTGGATCAACGGCCACGCGACCGACGTCTCCTACGACACGTTCGTCCGGCTGTGGCCGAGCTTCGTCGTGCCGCCGGCACGCAAATGGCTCCTCGAAAACATCTTCGGCGGTCACATTTCGACCGCCTCGATGAAGATCGTGGCGAACGCGATCGACTTCAAAGGCGATCCGACGATCCCGAACCCGACGCAGGTGCCGGCCATCAGCAGCGTCGTGTTCGACCACGCCATCTTCAAGCTGCCCGGAACTTTGCCGCGGCTGACCGATGCCGTGGGAACGGTCGATTTCCGCGACAACAAGATTGCCCTCGACGTCTCATCTGGAACGGTGACGCCGCCCATCGGTGGCCCGATCGCGGCCTCGAACATCACCTATCGCACGAGCAGCGTGCGCGACCGGCCAATGCACGGCTGGCTCGGCGCGGACCTCGTCGGTTCGGCCATCGCGATCGGGTCGCTCGCCGACGACGATCCGATCAACGCGATGAAGCCCCTCGGCATCGATCCCGCGACGCTTTCCGGCAGCGCCAAGGTGACGTTCGCTCTCGACGGGCCGATGCGCGACGTCATCGATCCCAAGGAGATCGCCTGGCAGATGACGGCCGATCTGCATGACGTGGGCTCGTCGGCGCCGATCAAGGATCACCGCATCGACAAGGCGAATGTCGTCGTCAAAGCCGACAATTCCCTGATGACGATCAAGGGCAAGGCCGACGTGGACGGGCTCGCCGCGACCGTCGACCTGACCCAACCGCTCGGCAAGGCCGGCGCCCTCGGCCACAGCGACGTGACCGTCGTGCTGACCGATGCCGACCGCAAGGCCCGCGGCCTCGATCTCGGCGGCCTCCTCACCGGCCCGATCGGCGTCACCATGAAGGGCGGCGCGGATGGCCGGCAGACCTTCGACGTCGATCTCACCAAGGCCTCGCTGACGCTGCCCGGCATCGGCTGGACCAAGGGGCCCGGCGTACCGGCGGAGGCGGTGTTCGACTTCGTCGACAAGGGCGCGACGCGGCGCATCGAGAACCTCGTCGTGACCTCGGACGGGGTCGATGTCGAGGGATCGATGCAACTCGGGCCGAAGAGCGAGCTCATCTCGGCGAGCTTCCCGACTTTCTCCCTGCGCCCCGGCGATCAGGCGAGCGTCCGCGTCGACGCCAAGAAGGGCGGCTACGCGATCAAGGTCGACGCCGAGAATTTCGACGGCCGAGGGCTCGTGAATCAGATCAAGAAGTCCGGCACGTCCGATGCGGCTGGCAGCGGCTCCGGCGGCAAGGCGAAGGCGTCTCCGGACATCGACATCAAGGCGAGCGTGGGCAAGCTCGTCGGCTATCGCGGCGCGACCCTCGACGATGTCGATCTCACCGCGAGCTTCGCCAAGGGCGGGATCGCCGCCCTCGACCTCAGTGCCCGCACGGGCTCGGCGCGCAGCGGCGTCACCGTGAGCGTCGCACCGAAGGACGGCGGCAAGGCCATCACGGCTTCGCTCGGCGATACCGGGCGGGTGCTGCGCTTCCTCGATTTCTATTCGCGCATGACCGGGGGGCAGGGCACCATCGATGCGGTGAACGCAGGCGACAAGACGAGCGGCACGCTTCAGGTCGACAATTTCCGCATCGTGTCCGAGCCGGCGCTCGCCAAGATCTACGATCAGGCGAAACAGGCGCCGAGCCTGCAGCGCGCCGCGGCGGAGACGCCGTCACCGCCGTCCTCGACCGCCTTCGCCTCGCTCGACGTGCATTTCGAGGCGGACGCCTCGACGATCCATCTGACCGACGGCGTGCTCAAGGGCCCGACGGTGGGGGGCACCGCGGCCGGCACCATCAACCTCAAGGCCCAGACCCTCGAACTCGCCGGCACCTTCATTCCGATCTTCGCCCTCAACAACCTGTTCGGCCGCATCCCGGTGCTCGGGGAATTGCTCGGCGGCGGCACCGACGGCGGTCTGATCGGCATCACCTTCAAGCTGAGCGGCCCCATCACGGCCCCGGCCTTGAGCTTCAACCCGGTCTCCACCATCACCCCGGGCATCCTGCGCAAAATCTTCGAATATTGAGGCGGGGCGCCCTCGCGCCACTCCGCGGCCCCGCTTTGCGCGCACGGCGTTGCAACACTGTCGTCGCATTGTCATGGAAGTTGCCGACACCTCGGGGTCGGACAAGCGCGGGTGCCCTCATGGACTATTTCAGACGCTTCACCTTCCTCTTCGCCGCCCCGACCTTCGATGCGGAGGATCTGGAGGGCGTCCGCTTCAACCAGATCGTCACCGAGATCCAGCATTCGGGCTTCGAGGTGGTGCGCGCCCGCAATCTCGAGGACGCCGAGATCGCGGTGCAGACCGATGCCGCGATCGGCTGCATGATGGTCGACTGGGGCAAGAAGGGCCTCGAGGGCAAGACCGCCGGTCTCATCAACCTGATGCGCCGCCGCGGCCTCGATTTCCCGATCATCCTCCTGATCCGCCGCAAAAGGCTCGAGGACGTGCCGGTCGAGGTGCTCGACTTCATCGATGGCTACGTCTTCCTCTCCGAGGAGACACCGGCCTTCATCGCCAAGAACCTCATCAGCCGCCTCAAGCAATATGCCGAGACGCTGAAGACGCCGTTCTTCGGCGCCCTCGTCGATTATGCCGAGGAGGGCAACCAGCTCTGGACCTGCCCGGGCCACAACGGCGGCGTGTTCTACAGCCGCAGCCCGATCGGCCGTGTCTTCATGGAGCATCTCGGCGAGGCGGTGTTCCGCGACGACCTCGACAATTCCGTGCTCGATCTCGGCGATCTCCTGACCCACGAGGGTCCCGCGCTCGCGGCGCAGAAGGAAGCGGCCAAGATTTTCGGCGCCGAGAAGACATATTTCGTCCTGAACGGCACCTCGACCTCCAACAAGGTCGCGCTCTCGGCCCTCGTCACCGACGGCGATCTCGTCCTGTTCGACCGCAACAACCACAAGGCCGCCCACCACGGCGCGCTGATGATTTCCGGCGGCATCCCGGTCTATCTGCCGACCGAGCGCAATGCCTACGGCCTGATCGGCCCGATGGCGCTCGAGGCGTTCGACGAGACGGCGCTACGCGAGCGCATCCGCACCCATCCGCTCGTCACCGACCCGGAGGCCTGGAAGAAGCCGCGGCCCTTCCGCGTCGCCGTCGTCGAGCAGTGCACCTATGACGGCACCATCCACCACGCCGAGACGATCCTCGCCCGCATCGGCCATCTCTGTGACTACATCCTGTTCGACGAGGCCTGGGCCGGCTTCATGAAGTTCCACCCGCTCTATGCGGGCCGCTTCGCCATGGGGCTCAACGGTCTCGGCCCGGACTCGCCCGGCATCATCGCCACCCAATCGACCCACAAGCAGCTCGCGAGCTTCTCGCAGGCGTCCCAGATCCACATGAAGGACCGGCACATCACCGGTCAGCGCCGGCGCGTCGAGCACCGCCGCTTCAACGAAAGCTTCATGCAGCACGCCTCGACCTCGCCGTTCTATCCGCTGTTCGCCTCCCTCGACGTCGGCGCGCAGATGATGAAGGGCCGCTCGGGCGAGGTCCTGTGGGACGACACGATCCGGCTCGGCATCGAGCTGCGCAAGAAGATCCGCGCCTTGAAGCGGGAGTTCGAGGACAAGGAGAGCCGGCCGGAGCGGCGCTGGTTCTTCGAGCCGTTCGTGCCGGATCGCGTCGCGATCCCGGACGTCGCGACCGGCGCCACCCACGAAGTGCCGTGGGAGAGCGTCGCGACGGACCTGCTCGCGACCGACCCGACCTATTGGCAACTGACCCCCGGTGCCGCCTGGCACGGCTTTCCGAACATGGCGCCGGGCTTCGCCATCACCGATCCGAACAAGCTGACGCTGCTCACCCCCGGCTTCGACGGCGCGGGCGGCGACTATGCCGAGCACGGCATTCCGGCCCCGATCGTCGCGCAATATCTGCGCGAGAACCGCATCGTGGCCGAGAAGAACGACCTGAATTCGCTGCTCTTCCTGATGACGCCGGGCGTCGAGGCCTCGAAGGCCGGTACCCTCATCTCGGGGCTCGTCGCCTTCAAGCGGCTGCACGACGACAATGCGCTCCTCGAAGACGCCATCCCCGAATTCTACCGCCGCCGCCCGGCGCGCTATCAGGGGGTGCGGCTGCGCGATCTCTGCGGCGAGATGCACCGCTTCTTCCGCGATTGCGGGGTGAGCGCGCTCCAGCGCAAGCAGTTCTCCGCCGATCATCTGCCGGAGATCGCGCTGTCGCCGCGCGAGGCGGCGCGCCGGCTGGTGCGCAACGAGGTCGATTATCTGCCGATCGACGACATCGCGGGCCGCATCGCGACGACGCCGTTCGTGGTCTATCCGCCGGGCATCGCAACCATCGTGCCGGGCGAACGGCTGACCGAGCGCGCCGCGCCGATGATCGCCTACCTCAAGATGTTCGAGACGTGCTTCAACACCTTCCCCGGCTTCGAGGTGGAGATCCAGGGTCTCTACCGCGAGGTGGATGCATCGGGCCGCGTCCGGCTGCATACTTACGTCGTCGCGGAATGAGCGGGTGCGGCGCCGCCGCGGCGGGCGAACGGGTGTCAACGGGACGGATCGTGACGTGGGTCGGGAGAGCGTGAGCGACGTGGGCGAGGGCGCGGCCGGCGAGGGGCCGGCGCAGACGGGCGTCTCGGCCCACGACGCGGTGGCGACGGGGCCGGGCCCGGCGGCGGACGGGCCGCCGATCGTGGTGCGGCCGTCGCGCGACGGCGACATCGAGGCGATGCTCGCGATCTATCGCCACCACATCGCCCGCGGCGTCGAGCTCGGGCTCGAAGACAGCGACGCGCCGGAGGCGAACGACTTGCGCGACCGGCGACAGAACCTCAAGAGCCGCCGGTTCCCGCACCTCGTCGCGGTGCGCGGCGAGACGGTGGTCGGCTACGCCTATGTCGTCCTGTTCCGCAAGCGCCCGGCCTACCGCTACACGGTCAAGCACTCGATCTACGTGCACCATGCCTGCGTGCGCCAGGGCATCGGCGGCCTGCTCATGCGCGGGCTGATCGACGCCTGCGCGGCGGCGGGCTTCCGTCAGATGATCGGCTATATCGACGCCGACAACGCCGCCTCCCTCGGCCTCCACGACCATTTCGGCTTCACCCGGGTCGGCTATCTGCCCGGCGTCGCCTATCGCTACGGCCGCTGGGCCGACACCGTGATGGTGCAACGCTCCCTCGGCCTCGGCACCACCGCGCCGCCCCCACCGCTGCCGCTGTCGACGCGGTGAGGGGGGAGCCGCCGCTCCCTCTTCTCCTTTGTATATGGGGGTATCTCATCATTGCGTTGTGCGGTAAGCTATAATAATATATGTATTTCTCCGAGAGAATCTGTAATAAAGAAGAACAACGATTATGTTTATATCAAAATAATATTACGTTACTTATAATATTCTACGCGTGGACTAACTTCGTCAGCTCACTGATTTCTACTGCAATATCTTTTTCTTCGGTTGATCCGCCTTTGTGTATAACGCCGAAAACGCAATTGTCGCGATCAATAAGCGGGCCACCTGACATTCCGGATGACAATTTTTGCGTAACCTCAACTCGCCCCACTCCGCTCTTCATGGAGAGTGAGCATACCGTGCCAGTTCGAATGCTTAGGCTGTCGCCGGGGCCGTAGTCAGGATAGCCGGCTGCGATAATAGATTGCCCGACCGAAGCGCGTACTTTGGATATCTTAATATTTCTGTACTGAGAAGTTGGGATCGAGTGGGAGAGAATGGCTAAATCAAGATGTTTATCTATCTTCTGCACGTTTGCTTTGTACTTTTGGGTCGGATTAAGGGGGTTATAGACATCAATATCTGTCGCTCCCTCGACGCAATGAGCAGCCGTTATGAGGCCGATATCATGCACAAAAAAGCATGTGCCTTGATCGCAGGCTGTGTTGTTGTCGACAATCCAAACTGCAAATTTTCGTATTTCTTCATACGTAGGCTCGACTAATATTTTTGGCTTAAATAGCAGATTAAACCGATCTGCATTTTTCCTAAATACTGGATCGGAACGCCCACGGATGTGACCGTGCCACTCAATCTCGCCACGTAGATGGGCGTGTAGTGTTCCCTTGCCGGCGTGTTTACTAATAAATTCATCAGTCGCCTTCGCGATGCCGAATTTCTCTATAGAGTATAAGGTGGATCTGATATTCCGAATGAATTTCCTGTCCAAGTTGACAAATTCATTCACTTTAAGTCCTGTAACCATTCTGCGAGAGTGTCGGTCTGCGTAATGGCACTTTTGCGAGTTTATGTTAAATCCATTTGTATATATAATTGATATTACGTCCTTTGATAGAATATTTGCATCGAAATGCCCGACAGGAGGTGCTCCGCTTGCGAACAGGTTTGTCAATGGGCTTCTGCTTGATATTGTGATATCATCTGCATATCGCGTGTAAATATAACGATATCGCTTAGCTATAGAAAGAAAATCGCGATCCATGCGAAAGCAAATCATGTTGGATAGCATTGGACTTGTGGGTGCCCCCTGTGGAAGGTACCCGCCCATGCAACACAATCTACCGATTATGGCTGATACACGAGGGGTAATGCATAGGGAATTCATCAAGCCGACTATGCGATCCTCGGTTATCGATGGAAAGAAGTCCGATAGATCAAGATTAACGATATACTTACTCTTCAAATGTGAAGCTGCATTTGTCTTGATTGATCTGCCTTCAACGTAAGCGTGAACAGGATCGCGAACGCTATATATACCTGAAATTACTTTTAGTAAGCGCCTTTGAATATACTTAAGCCTGTCATTGGGGGCATTAATAACTCGTAGTTTTCTGCCGTGGTGCCCAATGTTAAAGTTGTGATACATCCAATCTCGGCGCCACCATATTTTGTTTAATTCGGCAGCGGTTATCCCCAAGTACTCGAGAAGATCTTTCTCACTATGAAATTCTTTCGGTATTGGCATATGAATTGCGCTCGCCCGAAGTGTATTGGTGCGAGATCTCCGCTCCAGTCATGCAGTGGCGTCCTCATTGACGGCGCCCCCGTTTTCTCGACACATTAGCTCTTGCGCCGCAGTTACGACAGCGCGTATGCGAGCGGAAATCTCGCGCCAAGATAGTAGCAGCGCTGCTCCTGAACGACCAGATGGCCTGTGGATAACAAGAGGGCTATCGTTAGGAGCGTTTAATTCGTAATTTGTGTTCATGCTAGTGGTTAAATTTCTGAGAAACTGAATCCAAAAAAATCCGCTATGTATAATTGGCTGTGTATCTGGCAATTTTAAATAATAAAATTCGTAAATAACAAAGTAAAATGTACAATCTATGTAGATAATAAAGTTCTATCGTATCTGTGCGGTGCAAAGTGCGACTATTCTGAGATGGGACATAGCTGCGATCGTGCTCGGCTTTAGGGCTGAGGTTCGCCGCAGTCCTCGGCTCCGTCCCTCACCCGCCGTGCGGGTTCTCCACCCTCGGCCAGATTTCGCGGGCGAGCTTTTTGTAGTTCGTTTCGCGGGGGTGCGAGGGGTAGGGCGCGCCGGCGTCGATGTAGACGATCTCGGCGGCGATCGGCGCGAATCCGGCATAGAAGTGGTTCGTCGATTTGACGAGCAGCATCGTCTTCTTCAACGGGTCGAGGCCGAGATTGGAGAAGATGTCCGGCTCGAAGGTCTGGGTGCGGTTGGTGTTGAGGATCACCTCCGTCGCCGTGCCCTTGAGGCGGATCAGGGCGGTGGCGCCGAGGGTGACGCGGCTCGCGCCGAAGCTCTGCCAAGATTCCGGCACTGCGCGCACAACCTCGACCACGGCGTCGATCGGGGCACCGCCGTCCGGTCCCGCCTTGCCGCCGAAGCGCAGTTGGATCTCCGCGCCTTCGCCGGCGGCGAGGCAGAAGGTGACCGCGATCGGGTCCCAGATGGTGGCGACCGCGACGTCGTCGAGCCCGCGCTCCAGCATCCGGCGCAGGATCAGCGTGCCGTCGCCGGCGACGCCGCCGCCCGGATTGTCCCACACGTCGGCGATCACCACCGGCTTGCCCGGTTGCGCCGCGGCGAGCGCCGCCGCCTTGTCGAGCCCGGCCTCGGTGTCGAGCATCGGCATGGCGGTGCGGCCGCGCAGGGCGAAGATTTCGAGGCCGAGGCTGCGGGCGAGCGTCTCGGCCTTCGCCCGGTCGCCGTCGGTGACGACGAGCGTCTGAGTGCCCATCTCCGGCACGTCGGCGGCCATGAAGCCGTGGATCAGCGAGACCGAGAGCACGCCGTCGCGGCCCTGAAGCGCCTTCAGGCGATCGACGAAGCCGCGCATCGGCTCCCGGCTCGTCGGGAAGACGTCGATCATGCGGCAATCGAAGGTCGCCATCACCGGCTTGATCTCGCCGCGCAGGGTGCGCAGGGCGAGATCGACGACGTGCTCGCCGCGCTCGAGAAAGTCGGTGTGGGGGAATTCGAGAAAGGCGGCGAGGATGTCGGCGTTGGCGACGCGCTTCTTCGTCAGATGGCTGTGGGGATCGAGCTCGGCCGCGATCAGCACGTCGGGGCCGACGATCTCGCGCACCCGGGCGAGCAGGTCGCCTTCGCAATCGTCGTAGCTTTGGGCGACCATCGCACCGTGGAGGCCGAGAACGACGCCGTCGACGGGCAGGGCGGCGCGCAACTGGTCGAGGATTTCGTCGCGCAGGTCTTCGTAGGCCTGGCGCTGGAGCAGGCCGCCCGGCTCCGCCCAGGTCGCCGTGCCTTCGATGACCGTGAAGCCTTCCGCGCGGCCCCGCCGCCGCAGCACGACGACCGGCGAGGAGCACAAGGTCGGCGTGTCCGGGTGGGCGCCGGGGCCGGCATAGAACGCGGCCTCGAAGCTCGCCCGGTCGGTCGGCACGGGGGAGAAGGTGTTGGTTTCGGTGGCGAGCGAGGCGGTGAAGATGCGCATGATCGGTCGGGCTCGGGGCTCTGCGGAGCCCGGGACGGGGAGCGGTTCGGCGGCCGCTCAGGCGAGCGGCTTGTAGGCGACGGCCTCGATCTCGACCTTGATGTCGATCATCAGCCGCGCCTCGAGCGTGGTGCGCGCCGGCGGGTTCTCCGGGAAATAGGTGGCGTAGGTCTTGTTGAAGGCGCCGAAATCCCGGGCGTCGGAGAGGATCACGAAGGTCTTCACGACGTCTTCGAGGCCGGCGCCGGCAAGCGCGAGGGCGGCGGCGATGTTCTCCATCACCTTGCGGGTCTGCGCCTCGATGCCGCCCGCCACCACGCTGCCGTCCGCCTCGGTCGGCACCTGACCGGAGACGAAGATGAAGTCACCCGCGCGCACGGCGGGCGAGAGCGGCACGTGGGCGGCACCGAAATGAAGGCGGGTCATGAGGTAGGCACTCCGTTGTCCGGGATCATTTGACGGCGCCGAGGGCGAGGCCGCGGACGAGATAGCGTTGCAGCCAGGCGAACAGGATCGCGACCGGCACCGAGGCGACGAAGGCGGCGGCCATCACGTAGTGCCATTCGACGGTGTAGCGGCCGGAGACGAGGGAGAAGATGCGGATCGGCAGGGTGTAGCTCTCCTCCCGCCGCAGCATCGTCAGCGCGATGACGAACTCGTTCCAGGCGCTGATGAAGGTGAAGATCGCCGTCACCACCATCGCCGGGACCGCGAGCGGCAGGAACACGGCGAACAGCGTGCGCATCCGCCCGCCGCCCTCCATCCACGAGGCTTCCTCGAGATCGAGCGGGATGGTCGAGAAATAGCTCTGCAGCATCCAGACGCAGAAGGCGATGTTGAAGGCGACGTAGACGATCGTCAGCATGCCGAGATTGTCGATCAGCCCGATGCCGGCGACGAGCCGAAACAGGCCGATGACGAGCACGATCGGCGACAGCATCTGCGAGACGAGGAGGAATTGCCGGAACGCCTCGCGGCCCCTGAAGCGGTAGCGGCTCAGGGCGTAGGCGGCGGGGATCGAGACCGCGATGGTGAGCACCGTCGTCGCCACCGACACGTAGAAGGAATTCAGGAAGGCCTGGGCGAAGCCCGTCACCGTCCACATCTCGGTGAAGTTCTGCCAGCGCACCGCGCTCGGCCACCAGGTCGGGTCGAGCACCTCGGTCGCCGGCTTCAGGGCGGTGATGAACATCACCGCGAAGGGAAACAGCACCGCGATCACGATCGGCGAGAGCAGCAGCCAGAACAGCGCCGAGCGGGCGAGCTTCTTGCGGCTCATGGCTTTTCCTCCCGCATCGCGAGGCGGACATAGATGATCGTGAAGACGAGCAGGATGGCGAACATGATGAGCGAGACCGCCGCCGCCTCGCCGAGCTTCCCGAGCCGGAAGCCGATCTTGTAGAGATAGGTGACGAGGATGTCGGTCGAGTTCGCCGGGCCGCCCTGGGTCGTCGCCCAGATGATGGGGAACGAGTTGAACACGTAGATCGTGTTGAGCACGAAGGCGATGTTCACGAACGGGCGCAGCAGCGGCAGGGTGATCAGCCGGAATTGATCCCACTTTCCCGCGCCCTCGATCGCCGCGGCGTCGTAGAGATCGTCCGGCACCGAGGAGAGGCCGCCGAGGAAGATCGTCACCGTGAACGGGATCGAGACCAGGATGCCGATGAGGATCTGGACCGGGAAGGCGGTGGCAGCCTGGGCGAGCCACTGGATGTTCTGATCGATCAGGCCGAGATCGCGCAGCGCCGAATTGAGCATGCCGCTCTCGCCGTTGAGCGCCCAGCGCCAGACGATCGCAGTCATCGTGAGCGAGACCGCCCACGGCAGCATGATGAGGATACGGGCGAACCCGCGGCCGTAGAAATCCTCGTTGAGGATGAGCGCGATCGGCACCGAGACGACGAGGGTGCCGACGACCACCGCGACCGTCCAAACGAGCGTCCGCCACAGGGCGGCGATGAAGTCGGGATCGGCGAACAGGGTGCGGAAATTGTCGAGGCCGATGAAGTCGCGGAGGATGCCGAAGCGGTTCACGTCGTGGACGGCGAGCGACACGATCTCCTTGAGCGGCCACAGGATGATGACCGCCGCCATGAGGAAGCTCGGCAGGATCAGCGCATAGGGGGCGAGGGTGCGGTTCATGCGTCCGTCGGGCTCCGGCGAACGGCCGGGTCGGGCCGCCCCGTCGTGGGGGCGGCCCGACCCGGCCGGTGGCGCCGTTCAGATCACTTCATGGACAGGGTTTCGTTGATCTTCGCCGCCGCGTCCTTCAGCGTCGGCTCGATCTCGCCCTGGCCGAGATAGATCTTCTGGATCGCGTTCGAGGTGGTCTGGGCGATGTCTTCCCAGCCCGGGATCACCGGCGCGAAGTGCGCCTTCGGCAACAGCGAGGCGAACACCTTGAGGTCCGGATTGTCGGCGAACATCGGGTTCTTCGCCTCTTCGGCGTTGACCGGCAGGAAGCCCTCGATCTTGTCGAACTTGGTGCGCTGCTCGGTGGTGAAGAGGAAGTCGAGGAACTTCCAGGCCTCGTCCTTCACCTTCGAGTTCTCGAACATGACGATCGAGTCCGTCACGCCGTAGGTGCCCTGGTCGCCGTTCGGGCCGGCCGGGATCGGCGCCACGCCGTAATTGAGCTTCGGCGCCTCCTTGGCGATCTGGCCGGACAGGAAGGGCGCGGTGATGACGGTCGCGACCTTGCCCTGCTTGAACAGGTTCTGCACGTCCTCGCGGTTATAGGAGGTGACGCCGGGCTCGGTCAGACCCTCGTCGATGAAGCTCTTGTAGAGCTTGGCGGCATCGATCGCGGCCGGGCTGTCGATGCCCGACTTGCCGTCCTGCACGATGTTGCCGCCATAGGACCACAGGCCGTAATAGAAATAGACGTCGGTCTCGATTTCCTTGCCCTGGAGACCGAAGCCGTAGACGCCGTCGCCGGTCGCCTTGATCTTCTCGGCCGCCGTCTTGAAGTCGGCCCAGGTCTTCGGGGCCTCGTCATAGCCGGCCTTCTTGAAGACGTCCTTGTTGTAATAGAGGGCGCGGGCGGAGGCGGCGATCGGCAGGCCGTAGACCTTGCCGTTCATGATCGACGGCGTCAGGAAGGTCGGGATGAAGCGGTCCTTGAAGGCCGGCGTCACGTAAGGATCGAGCGGGGCGACGATGCCTTGGCTGACGAAGTCGAGCAGCCAGCGCGTGCCGATGATGGAGAGGTCCGGGTTGGCGCCGGCCGAGATGTCGGTCGTCAGCTTCTGCTGGAGGTTGTCCCAGGGCACCACCTCGATGGCGATCTTGGTGCCGGGATTGGCGGCCTCGAACGCCTTCGCCGCCTCCTGGAAATAGGGGCCGGTGCCGCTCGAATATTCCGCGACCGTCACGCGCACGGTGCCGGCTTCGGCGACACCGCCGAACGCGGTGAGCGCCACGCCGGCGAGAAGCCCGGCGGCGGCGAAGAGGCTCTTGCTCTTGAACGTCGTCATTCGGTCCTGTCCTCTGGTGGAAGGGGCACCCGCCGAACCCGATGCGCCGGAGGCTTGGAAAGCCCGCGGGGAGACCGGAGCCGGCCGAGGCCGTGTCAGCTCTTATTTGCGCACCCTCCGGGATCTGGATCCGGGGGTGCTTGGAGAGGCGGCGCCTGCCGAGACGGGGCTGCACCTCATGGTGGCGACCCCGCGCGGCAACGCGATCCGAGGGCAGTGTTCTATGTAATTTATTTTCGCGCAATGCCCATTTTCGACCGCTCACAAACATATTTCGTGTTGCTTTTTTTCAGAATGCCCCTTTTGCTTGTGGTTCCTGGAGGGGCGCTTCGCCCCTCGGATCGAGCCTGTTCCGAGATCGCGGCCGATGACGATTGCTTCCCCCTGTCCTTCGGGCTCGACGGCCGCGCCGTGCTGATCACCGGCGCCGGCGGTGGCATCGGGCGGGCTCTGGTCGCCGCCTTCGCCGCCGCCGGGGCGCGAGTCTCCGGCGCCGACCGGTCGGCCGATCTCATGACCGATCTCGCCCTCGAGCATCGTCTCTCCTTCGATCTCACCGACGCCGCCGCCGCCCGCGACGCCGTCGCGGCGCTGGAGAAGGCGGGTGCGGCGCCGGACGTGCTGATCTCCAATGCCGGCTTCACCCGCGGCGAAACCCTCGGCGACGTCGATGCGGACGTGTTCGCCTCCGAGCTCGCCACCAATCTCACCGGCGCCTTCCACATCGCGGCACCGGCGATCGAGAGCATGGCGCGGCGGGGCGGCGGCGCGGTCGTGTTCATCTCGTCGGTCAACGCACTCGCCCATTACGGCAACCCGGCTTATTCCGCGGCGAAGGCCGGTCTGGTCGCCTATGCCCGCGCGGTCGCGGTCGAGCGCGGCGTGGCGGGGGTGCGGGCGAACGTCGTCTGCCCCGGCTCCGTGCGCACCGCCGCCTGGGACCATCGACTCGAGAAGGCGCCGGACCTGCTCGACCGCGTGCTGCCGCATTATCCTTTGGGTCGGATGGTGGTGCCGGAGGAGGTCGCGAAGGCGGCGCTCTTCCTCGCCTCCGATCTCGCGTCGGGCATCACCGGCACCGTTCTGCCGGTCGATGCTGGGCTCACTGCCGGCAATCTGCGCTTCGTGCGCGACGTCATCCAAGGGGCGTGAAGGGGAACCATGGCCTCGCTCAAGATCAACGACCTCGTCAAAGCCTACGGCCACACCCGCATCCTCCACGGCATCGACCTCGAGGTGCGCGACGGCGAGTTCGTCGTGCTCGTCGGTCCGTCGGGTTGCGGAAAATCCACGCTGCTCAGGATGATCGCCGGCCTCGACGACATCTCGTCGGGCGAATTGTGGATCGGTGACAAGCTCGCCAACACCCTGCCGCCCCAGGGGCGCAACATCTCCATGGTGTTCCAGAGCTACGCGCTGTTTCCCCATATGAGCGTGCGCGCCAATGTCGGCTTCGGCCCGCGCATCCGCCGCGAGCCGAAGGAGGGGATCGCCGCGAAGGTCGCCAAGGCGGCAGCGACGCTCAACCTCACCGATTATCTCGACCGCTTCCCGCGGCAGCTCTCCGGCGGCCAGCGCCAGCGCGTCGCGATGGGCCGCACCATCGTCCGCGAGCCGGACCTCTTCCTGTTCGACGAGCCGCTGTCCAACCTCGACGCCAAGCTGCGCGTGCAGATGCGCACCGAGATCAAGGCGCTGCATCAGGCGCTGAAGACGACCATCGTCTACGTCACCCACGACCAGATCGAGGCGATGACGATGGCCGACCGGATCGTGGTGATGAATGCGGGGCGGATCGAGCAGGTCGGCGCGCCGCTCGATCTCTACGACCGGCCGGCGAACCGCTTCGTTGCCGGCTTCCTCGGCTCGCCGGCGATGAGCTTCATTCCCGGCATCCTGGAGCGCGGCGACGGCGCGCCGCGGGTTCGCACCGCCTCCGGTGTGGTTCTGCCTGTCGGCGAAACCAATGCGACGTCTGGCCAGGCGGTCGAGATCGGCATCCGACCGGAGCGCTACCGGGTGGCAGCGGCCGGGGATGGCGTGCCCTTCGAGGTGAAGGTCGTCGAGCCGACGGGGTCCGAGACTCACGTGTTCGGCTCCATTGCCGGTACGGAGGTTCGCTGCGTGCTGCGCGAGCGCGTGTCGGCCGAGCCCGGCAGCGTACTGCCGCTCACGGTGGACCCGGCTGACGTCCACGTCTTCGACGCCGGCACCGGCGAACGGCTGTGAGGCGGTGACGACGGCGCCTCATATCGATCTGGTGGCCCGGCTGCGGGAGATCGCCATCGCCGGCAGCCGGTCGGACCAGCGCCTCGCGGCCGAAGTGCTCGCCGATCCCGAATTCGCCACCCGCGCGCCGATCGCCGACCTCGCCTTGCGCGCGGCGGTGAGCGAGCCGACGGTGACACGCTTCTGCCGCGCGCTCGGCTGCACGGGCCTGCGCGACTTCAAGGTCCGCCTCGCGCAAGCGGTAGCGACCGCCGGGCGCTACATGCGGCCGGCGGTGCGCCGCGATCCCGGTGAGCGGATGCCGCAGATGATCGCCGCCGGAGCCCACGGGGCGATCGAGGCGGTCTGCCAGGGCATCGATCTCGGCCGGCTGGCGGACGCGGCCGAACGGGTCGTCGGCGCGCGGATGGTGCGGGCCTACGGCTCCGGCGGCACGTCGTCGTTCGCCGCGGTGGAGCTCGAGACCCGCCTGTTCCGGCTGGGGGTGCCGATTTCATCCCACATAGACGGCGAGGTGCAGCGCATGACCGCCGCCGCGGCCGATGCCGAGACCGCCGTCGTCGCCTATTCCGTCTCGGGCGAGGTCCGCTCCGTCGTCGATGCGGTCACCGTCGCCCGGCATTATGGGGCGGCGACGATCGCCTTCACGGCGCCGGGTTCGCCGCTCGCCGATGCCGCGGCGATCGTCTTTCCGTTCCGTGTCGACGAAGGGCTCGACGTTTTTCGCCCGTCGCCGGCGCGCTATGCGATGCTCGCGCTGACCGATCTCCTCGCCATGGCGGTGGCGGAGCGGATCGGCACCCCGGCGGTCGAGCGGATGCGCCGCATCAAGCATCACCAGGGCCTCAACCGCCGCGACGCCACCCATCTCCCGCTCGGGGACTGACCCGGCGGCCGCCTCATTCGGGAAACCTCAACCGTGCCGTTCGATCGTCTCGAAACGCCTTGCGTCCTCATCGATCTCGACCGCGTCGAGGCGAACCTCGCCCGCGCGCAAGCCTATGCCGACGCGAACGGGCTCGCGCTGCGCCCGCACATCAAGACCCACAAGCTGCCGCGCTTCGCCAAGCGCCAGATCGAGCTCGGCGCGGTCGGCATCACCTGCCAGAAGCTCGGCGAGGCCGAGGTGATGGCGGATGCCGGGATCACCGACATCTTCCTGCCCTACAACATCGTAGGTCCCGCGAAGCTCGCCCGCCTCAAGGCGCTCGCGGGCCGCATCCGCCTGTCGGTGACGGCGGACGGCGCGGCGGTCGTCGACGGCCTGTCGCGCAGCTTCGCCGCCGCGGCCGAGCCACTGAGCGTCCTCGTCGAATGCGACACCGGCATGGGGCGCTGCGGCGTGCAGACGCCGGAGGAGGCGCTCGCGCTCGCCGAGACGATCGCCGCCGCGCCGGGCCTCGTCTTCGGCGGGCTGATGACCTATCCGGCGACCGGCAAGGTCGAGGCCGCGAACGCGTGGCTGAAGGCGGCCGTCGCGCTCCTCAGCGCCCGCGGTCTGCCGCCCGCGATCGTCTCCAACGGCGGCACGCCGGACCTCTGGCACGCCGGCGAGGTCTCTGTCGCGACCGAGCATCGGCCCGGCACCTACATCTATCTCGACCGCTTTCAGGTCGAGAAGGGCGTCGGCAGCTTCGACGATTGCGCGCTCACGGTGCTGACGACCGTCGTCAGCCGGCCGACCGCCGACCGCGCCGTGGTCGATGCCGGGTCCAAGGCGCTGACGAGCGACACCCTCGGGCTCGACGGCTTCGGCCGTGTCGTCGGCTATGAGGACGCCGTGGTGAAGGCGCTCAGCGAGGAGCACGGGGTGATCGACCTCTCCGCCTGCGGCGAGACGCGGCCCCAGGTCGGCGACCTCCTGCGCATCATTCCGAACCATGCCTGCGTTGTCTCGAACCTGTTCGACGCCGTCCATCTCGTCCGCGGCGATACGGTCGTCGAGACGGTTCCGGTCGCCGCACGCGGCCGGGTCGATTGAGCAGCACCGGGCGATCTTCCTCTGAAAATGGGCAGGCAAAGATGGGCAGCATGACCAACCCTTTCGCGGACGATGCCGATCGGCGCGCGATCTGGACGATGCTCGTCGAGCGCGACATCGACGCCTTCCTCGGACAGGATTGGGGGATGGTGGAGGGCGACTTCATCGCTGCGGGGTTCTCGGGCATCCACGCCCACTTCGAGGCGAACCCCGATCGCTGGACGATGGCCTTCCCGACGCTCGAGGCCTATCGGGACGAATGGCTGCGCCAGGCGGCTGCGACTGCGGCGACCGGCTATGCCGAGCCCTTGCGCGATGCCCTGTTCCGCGCGACCGATCTCTCCGAAATCGAGATCAACGGCGCGCGGGCGATCGCCCACAAGAAGTTCGACGGCACCGTTGCCCGCGCCGACGGCGGCATCGACCGCCTCGATTGGCAGACGCTTTATTTTTGCGCCAAGACCGCGGCGGGCTGGAAGATCACGGGCTTCGTGGGCTACATGCCGCGCCGGCTCGGTGCGCCGGCGTAAGGAGCAACGAGGTGGGCTTCCGCTTCTCCGCCAATACCGGCTTTCTGTTCAAGGATCGGCCGTTCCTTGAGCGCATCACCGCCGCCAAGGCCGCAGGCTTCGATGCGCTCGAATTCCATGACGAGGCGCAGAGCGCCGATCCGTCGGCGCTCGCGGACGCGCTCACAGCGGCGGCGCTTCCCGTGCTCGGCATCAATGTCCGCATGGGCGACACCTCCGGGTGCGCGGCGATCCCGGGCGCGGCGGACCAAGCCCGGCGGGACATCGACGCGGCGGCCGCCGTCGCGAGCCGCATCGGGGCGACGGCGATCCACGTCGTCGCCGGAAAGACGGACGATGTGGGGGCGGATGCCGCCTACCGGGCGGCACTCGACTACGCGCTCGGGGCGACGGACCTGATTATCCTCATCGAGCCGATCTCGAAGATCGCCATCCCGGGCTATTTCCTGAACGGTATGGATCAGGCGCGGACGATCATCGAGGAGATCGACCATCCGCGGCTCAAGATCCTGTTCGATTGTTATCATGCGGCGGCGTTGACCGACGGCGACATCCTCTCCGCGTTCGCGTCCGTCGCCCCGTGGGTCGGCCACGTCCAGATCGCCGCCTACCCGGGACGCGACGAGCCGCGCGTCGGAGCGGCGGCCTCGCCGGACTTCGCCCGCCTTCTGCCCGCGCTCGCCGCCGGCGGCTATCCCGGCCCGTTCGGCTGCGAATATCGCCCCGCCGGCGACATCGCCGCCTGCGTCGCGGACCTGCGCACCATCGCCTGAGAAGGCAGCGACGCATGATCGGCGTTGCCACCTCTTCCTTCGCCCCGCACGCGGGGAGAAGGTGGCCCGCAGGGCCGGATGAGGGGCCTTCACACTTTCCGAAGCGTTAGCATAAACTTTTGTAAGGACAGGGATAATTCCCCTCATCCGCCCCTTCGGGGCACCTTCTCCCCCAAGGGGAGAAGGGCACGGCGGCGTGGATGAAAGCGATCAGGCGCCGCCGTCGTCCCGCCCGGGCAGGCCGTTGGCGCGGGCGACCCAGTCGGTGAGGTGGGGGACATAATCCTCCGGCCCGTCGCCGCCCATCGCCACCGCACGGGCATAGGCGTTCTTCACCGCGCTCGCGACCGGGGCGGCGACCGGGCCGGCGTCGGCCATCGCCTCCACATAGCGCAGGTCCTTGTAGGCGTTCGCCAGGGTGAAGCGGTGGGCCTCGCGGTTGCCGTCGAGGGCGTAGCCCATGAAGGTCTGGTAGAAGCCGCAATCCATCCGGCTGCCGCGGATCACCTTGTCGAACTGGGTGACGCTGAGGCCCGATTTCGCGGCGATCGCCAGCGCCTCGGCATAGATCGCGCCATAGCCGAGCGAGAGGAAATTGTTGACGAGCTTCATGCGGTGGCCGTCGCCGACGCCGCCGATGTGGACGACGCGGGCGGCCCAGGTCTCGAAGACCGGCTTCAGGCGCTCGAACACGGCAGGCGCCGCGCCGACGATCGCCTGGAGCTGTCCGGCTTCGGCCTGAACGGGCGTGCCGCCGAGCGGAGAATCGCAATAATCGACGCCTTTTTCCGCGAGGCGCGCGGCGATCCGTTCGGTGACGCTCGGATCGGCGGTCGAGCAATCGACGACGACGCTGCCGGCGGCGAGCCCCGGTTCGAGGCCGCGCACCACCTGCTCGACGGCGGCGGAATCGGTGAGGCAGAGGAAGACGATCGTCGAGGCCGCGGCGAGGTCGGCGAGGCTCGCCGCCTCCGTGGCACCGCGGGCGACGAGATCCTCGACCGGCGCGCGGTTGCGATGGGCGGCGACGGTGACGGAATAGCCCTTCTCGAGAATGTTCTTGGCGATGCCGTGCCCCATCAGGCCGACGCCGACGAACCCGATCGTCTCGTTCGAAGCCATTTTCTCGTGGGAAGCCATGGCTATTCCTTTGCTGTATAGGGCTGGCGCGCGGCAGCGCTTCTTCGCAGAGCGTTCAAATAGAGCGCGATTTCGTCCTAATATTTAGACCTCAAGTCACAGTTAATTTATCGGCGCCTCCAGCGCTCGGGCTGGCGGCGGGCTTCCGGGCAGCCTAGCGAGGAAGCGCGGCGAGGCGCGGCCGATTGTCGGCCGGTGCCCCCGCGCGTGTTGCGTCACGGCGTTCGAGGAGCGGAACCATGGGCCTCAGGATCAAGATCGCGGCGGGCTTGGTCGCGGCCACCGCCCTGTTCGCCGGCCCCGTCTTCGCCGCCGAGGCCCCTGCGGTTGCCGTGGCGCCGCAATATGGCACCAGCCACGTCTATGTCGCGCCGGCGGACGTCGATCGCTTCGCCGCGAGTTTCCTGGCGACCTTCGGCGGCAAGAGCACGAAGCAGGTCGTCACCCACGTGACGCCGACCCCGTCTACGACGACGTCCCAGTTGCTGCAGACACCGGTCGGGCAGGTCTCTTTGTTCGGCTTCACGACGCCGATCCCCTATCCCTTCGGCGCGGAGCGGACCGGCTCCCTCGTGCGCGATCTCGACGAGGCGGTCCGTCAGGCCCGCGCGAGCGGTGCGGCGGTCGTCGTCAGCCCCTTCGCCGATCCGATCGGGCGCGACGCGATCATCGAGTGGCCGGGCGGCGTCATGATGCAGCTCTACATCCACAACACCGCACCGAACAATCCGCCGTTCGAGACGGTGCCGGAGAACCGCGTCTATGTGGCGCCAGAGACCGTGGATGCCTTCGTCGCCGACTTCGTCCGCTTCTCCGGCGGCAAGGTCGTTTCGGACGAGCCGCGCGCGCCCGGAGCCGAGATCGGGCGGCCGGGCGACACCTATCGCCGCATCCGCATCACCTCCGATTTCGGACGCATGGTGGTCCTGACGACGGACGGTCACCTGCCGTTCCCCTATGGCCGCGAGACGACCGGTTACGAGGTCGCCGACCTCGCCGCGACGCTCGACAAGGCGAAGGCGGCCGGCGCGACAGTCCTGACGGGCCCCTACACGGCCGACGGCCGCAAGGCCGCGATGGTCGAATTCCCGGGCGGCTACATCGCCGAGATCCACGCCGTCGCGCACTGAGCCGATGCCGGCCCCGCGCCTCAGGACCGGCGCGCGCCGCCCGCGATGACCTGCGCCGCCATCTCCGCGACCATCATCGTCGGGGCGTTGATGTTGCCCGAGGTGATGTTGGGGAAGATCGAGGCGTCGGCGACGCGAAGCCTGTCGATGCCGTGGACGCGGAGTTTCGCGTCGACCACGCTCGTGGCCGGGTCCGGGCCCATCGCGGCGGTGCCGCAGGGGTGATAGATCGAGCCGCAATTCGCCCGGAAGAAGGCGAGGAGTTCGTCGTCCGTGACCGCGTCGCGGGAGGGCTCGCGCTCTTCGCGGGTGATGCGTCGCATGGCGGGCGACCCGGCGATCCGCCGCATCAGGCGCGCGCCTTCGAGAACCTCCGCGATGTCCTGCTCCGTCGAGAGATAATTCGGCCGGATCGACGGCGCCGCGCCGGGATCGGGCGAGGCCGCCATCACCGTGCCGCGGCTCGTCGGCCGGCAGGCGTTGAAGCAGAGCAGGAAGCCAGGATAGGGCTCGGGCTTCAGCCCCGCGTTCGGGTCGTTCGGGATCCGGTAGGAGAGCGGGTTGAAATAAAGCTGGATGTTCGGCCGCGGGGCATCCGGCCGGCCGCGCAGAAAGCCGCCGGCCTGGTTGACGCTCATGGCGAACGGGCCGGAGCGCGTCAGCGCCCACTGCGCCGCGTAGCGCATCTGCCCGAAGAGGCTCGCGAAGGGGCCGTTCAGCGTCGGCACCCGGCTCTCATAATAGAAGCTGGCGCAGAGATGGTCCTGGAGGTTGCGCCCGACGGCCGGCAGATAGTGCCGGGTCGCGACGCCGAGGCTCGCGAGGTGTGCGCCGTCGCCGATGCCGGAGAGTTGCAGGAGCGTCGGCGTGCCGAACGCGCCGGCAGACAGGATGACCTCGCCGCGCGCGGCGATGAAGCGCGTCTCCGTCCCGCGCCGCACCTCGATGCCGACGGCCCGCCCGGCTTCGATGCGCACCCGCTCGACGAGCGTGTCCTTGAGGACGGTGAGGTTCGGGCGGCGCAGGGCGGGGCGCAAATATTCGCGCGACGACGACGAGCGGATGCCACGCCGGACATTGATGTCGTAGACCCCAGCGCCTTCGATCCGCTCGCCGTTGAAGTCGGGGTTCTCCGGCAGCCCGATTTCCTTGCAGCCGTCGAGAAAGGCCCGCGAGACGGGATGGATGCCGTCGCGCATCGGCGTGACCGCGATCGGGCCGTCGCCGCCGTGCCAGGGCGAGGCGCCGCCGGCGTGGCTTTCGAGACGACGGAAGGCGGGCAGGACATCGTCATAGCCCCAGCCGGGATTGCCGGCTGCGCGCCAATCGTCGAAATCCTCCCGCGCGCCGCGCACGAAGATCATGGCGTTGATGGCACCGGAGCCGCCGATCACCTTGCCGCGGGGCGCATAGAGCTTGCGGCCGTCGACGTTCGCCTCCGGCTCCGTCCAATACATCCAGTTGGTTTGCGGGTTGTAATAGCTCTTGGCGTAGCCGATCGGGATCTTCAGCCAGAACGAGTTGTCGCTGCCGCCCGCCTCGACGAGCAGCACGCGGGTCTGCGGGCGCTCGGAAAGCCGGGCCGCCAGGATCGAGCCGGCGGAGCCGGCCCCGACGACGATGTAGTCGTAGGCTTCGCCCATCGCACTCATCCGCGGGCCGGGGCGAATTGCTTCACGTCGGCCGGTTCGCTGCCCATCTGCAGATGCAGCCGCTCGCCCTCATAGGGCGAATTTGCAGCCACCGCCGCGAGGTCGAGCTCGACGCCGAGGCCCGGCTCGGTCGGCGCGATGAGGTAGCCGTCCTCGAAGACGAGCTTCGACTTCAGGATCTCCGCGTGGAAGCCGGAGAAGTCGAGGATCGCCTCGTGGATGAGGAAGTTCGGCGAGGCGGTCGCGAGGTGCATCGAGGCCGCCGCGCCGATCGGGCCGTTGTAGAGGTGCGGCGCGATCTCGGCATAATAGGCCTCGGCCATGCCGGCGATCTTCTTGGCCTCCAGAAGCCCGCCGACGCGGGCGACGTTCATCTGGAGGATCGAGGCGGCCTTGCATTCCAGAACCCGCTGGAACTCGTATTTCGTGGTGAGCCGTTCGCCGGTCGCGATCGGGATCGAGGTCGCGGCGGCAACCTGGGCCATCGCGTCCTCCTGTCCCGGCGGCACCGGCTCCTCGAACCACAAAGGATCGTAGCGCTCCAGACGGCGGGCAAGGCGGATCGCCGAGGCCGGCACCATCTGGCCATGGGTGCCGAACAGGAGATCGGCCGACGAGCCGACCGCCTCGCGCACCTTGCGGCAGAAGGTTTCGCAGCGGTCCATCACGCCGAGCGACAGGTGATGGCCGGAATATTGGGTATAGGGGCCGGCCGGATCGAACTTCACCGCGGTGAAGCCCATGCCCACCATCTCGGCCGCGCACTCGGCGGCGAGGTCGGGATCGTTGAAGTCGAACTCGCCCGCGGCGTTCTTCGGATAGAGATAGGTGTAGGCCCGGAGTCGTTCGTGGACACGGCCGCCGAGCAGGGCGTGGACCGGCTGGCCGGCCGCCTTTCCGATGATGTCCCAGCAGGCAATCTCGAGGCCGGAGACGATGCCCATCATCGTCGGATCGGGGCGCTGGGTGAAGCCGCTCGAATAGGCGGCGCGCCAAAACCGCTCGATCCCGTGGGGATCGTGGCCGAGGAGATAGCGCTCGAACACATCCTCGATCAGGGAGGACAGCGCCCACGGGTGGAACGCCGTCGAATAGATCTCACCGACGCCCTCGATGCCGCACTCCGTGCGCAGGCGGACGAAGATCCAATACATGCCGCCGACATGCGGCGGGGGCACGGCGACGACGTGGATATCGAGATCGGCGATCTTCATGGGGACCCTCGGAGGCCGTGATGCGTGCGGCGGCGGCCGGCGTCAGTGTTTCAGGATGACGAGGCGCGTCTGGGTGAATTCAAGCATGCCGTGCTTGCCGTCGTCACCGCCGAGGCCGGAACGCTTCCAGCCGGCATGGAAGCCCTGATAGGGGTCGGCCGGGAAGCGGTTGACGTAGAGTTCGCCTGCCTCGATCGCGCCGGCGAAGCGCATGATGGTGCGGTGGTCGTTCGTGAACAGCACGGACGACAGGCCGTATTGGTGATCGTTGGCGAGGGCGAGAGACTCCTCGGCGTCGTCGTAGACGAGCACGGGCAGCACCGGGCCGAAGACCTCCTCGCGCACGATCTCCATGTCCTGGCGGCATCCGGAGAGCAGCGTCGGCGGATAGAACCAGCCGGGACCCTCGGGGAGCGTCCCGCCGGCTTCCAGGACGGCGCCCTCGGCGACGGCGCGCTCGACCATGGCGTGGAGCGCGCTGCGCGCCGCCTCGGTCTGGAGCGGGCCCATGCGGGCCGGATCGACGGCGCGGTCGCCGAAGGGGCGGGCGCGGAAGGCGTCCCGCAACCGCGCGAGCAAGGCATCGTGGATCGAGCGGTGGGCGTAGAGCCGCGCCGGCGCCGTGCAGAGCTGGCCGCAATGGGTCGTCTTGGCGGCGAGAAGCCCGGCGGCGACCGCATCGAGATCGGCATCGGGCGCGACGATCACCGGCGTCTTGCCGCCGAGTTCGAGCGAGGGCTTGGCGATGTTGGCCTTGGCATAGTCGAGCACTGCGCGGCCGGCCGTGACGCTGCCCGTGAGGGTGATCATCCCGATCGCCGGATCGGTGCAGAGCCGGGCCGCGGCGTCATGATCCATGGCGAGGATCGAGACGAGGCCCGCGGGCAGTTCCGCCTCGGCGACGCACTCGGCGAGGACGAGGGCGGAGGCCGGCGTCGCGTTGCTCGGGCGCACGACGACGCCGTTGCCGGCGATGAGGGCGGGGGCGATCTTCCGGATGAGCGTGTAGATCGGATAGTTGAACGGGATCAGGCAGGCGACCAAACCGATCGGCTCGCGGCGCAGCATGAGCGTCTCGTCCGGATCGTCGCTCGGGATGATCTCGCCCTCGATCCGCCGCGCCCATTCGGCGTGATAGCGCATCAATTCCGCCCCGTAGATCGCCTCGCCGCGGGCGTCCGTGCGACTCTTGCCGGATTCGGCCGCGAGCGCGGCGCCGATCCGGTCCGCCTGCGCCTCGATGCCGTCTGCGAGCCGGCGGAGCGCGTTGCCGCGCTCGATCGCGGGGAGAGCCGCCCAGCGGCGCTGGGCGTCGCGCGCGGTTGCGATCGCCGCGGCGATGTCGGTGCTCGAGGCGAGCGGGATTTCCGCGACGGTAAGGCCGCTTGCCGGCGAGCGCACGGCGATCCGTGGCGTATCGGCGGGATCGAGAAAGTGTCCGGATACGAAGTTGCGATAGAGGATCATGGCGCAGGCTCGACTGGACGGGGCGCGGACGGGAGACGACGGTAGAAGCCTCCGCCCTGACCCGGCAAACGCGTTCTCGTCGGGCTGAGCATTCCCAAATGGAATGCTCGATCCATCAGCCGCCGGCGATCTCCGCCGTCAGCCAGGTTCGCAATTGGCGGACCTTGGGCGGCTCGGGCTCGTCAGCCCGGGTGACCAGCCAATAGGATTCGTGACCCTCGATCTCGACGTCGAGGAGCTTCACGAGCCGGCCCTCGCGCAACTCGGTCTCGACCATCGCGCTGTCGGCGACCGCCGCGCCGAGACCCCGGCAGGCCGCCTCGATGACGAGATCGAGGAGGTCGAATTCGAGCCCGCCGTCGGCCGCTCCGGGATCGAACCCGGCCGCGTCCAGCCAGTGCGCCCAGGTGAGGTAGCGCCGGTCGGTGTCGGCGAGCACGTGGAGCAGCGTGTGGTCGCGCGGATCGAACGGCACGCCGTCGGCCTTCAAGGCGGGCGCGGAGACCGCGATGTGCCGCTCGGTCATCAGGCGGTGGGCGGCGACGCCCTGCCATTGGCCGTCGCCGAACCGCACCGCGCAATCGATCACGCCGCTTTCGAGGAGGCGGTCGAACGGCTGGGTCGTCACGCTCAATTCGAGGTCGGGATGGGCGGCGCGGAGCGAGGGCAGGCGCGGCAAGAGCCAGCGTTTGGCGAAGGTCGGCGGCACGTTGAGGCGGAGCCGGCTCGTGTCGGCCCGCTCGCCGATCGAGCGCACGGCGCTTTCGACCTCCTGCAGGGCGCGGCCGATTGCCTTGAGGAGGCGTGCTCCCGCCGGGGTCAGTTCCAGGCGGTGATGATGGCGGATGAGGAGAGGTTCGCCGAGTTCGTCCTCGAGATTGCGGACTTGGCGGCTGACCGCGCTCTGGGTCAGGTTGAGCCGCTCGGCCGCGCGGGTGAACGAGCCGGTGCGCCCGACCGCCTCGAAAATCCGCATGGCACCGAGCGAGGGAAGGCGTCGCATATCAAGACCCGGCTTCTCGAGCGGCCGCTTTGGCTAATGTCTGCTTGTGCCATGGGCGACGGCCCGGCGCCAAGCGGTCGGCATCGAGCGGCAGGCTCTATGCCTTTTTGAGATAGCCGCATCGAATAAGTCTATTTGCCTTTCGTTCGGGGCGACCACACCCTCGGCACATCTGGCTTCGAGTGCGGACGTTCGCCGGTCGCCACGCGCCTTGCCCCACTCGGGCGAACCGCGCACGTCTCCGGCACCGCGCCTGAAGACCGGCCAGGAATCGCTCGACAGATTCCCGTGAATGATTTGGGCAGGAAGAGATCGTGGAAACCGTTCGTTTTGGTCGCACGGGCCTCAAGACGTCGCAGCTTTGTCTCGGCACCATGGGGATCGGCTCCTCCAAGTGGAAGGGCTGGGTGCTCGATGAAGATCGTTCGCGGCCGATCCTGAAGAAGGCGCTCGATGTCGGGGTCACCTTCTTCGACATGGCCGATTGGTATTCGACCGGCGTCAACGAAGAAGTCGTCGGCCGCGCCTTGTTGTCGATGACCGAGCGCGACCGGCTCGTGCTCGCCACGAAGGCGTTCTACCCGATGAGCGCGGACCCGAACGATCAGGGTCTGTCGCGCAAGCATCTGATGCGCTCGATCGACCAGTCGCTGAAGCGCATCGGCACGGATTATGTGGATCTCTACATCATCCACGCCTTCGATCCGCAGACGCCGATCGAAGAGACGATGGAAGCGCTCCACGATATCGTCCGCGCCGGCAAGGCGCGCTATATCGGCGCCTCGACCATGTATGCTTGGCAGTTCGCCAAGATGAACCATGTGGCGGAGAAGAACGGGTGGACCCGCTTCGTCAACATGCAGTGCCAATATTCGCTCCTCTACCGCGAGGAGGAGCGCGAGATGATGCCCTATTGCAAGGATGAGGGCATCGCCGTGACGACCTTCTCGCCGCTCGCCCGCGGCTATCTCGCCGGAGGTGGGTCGCAGGCGCGCCTCGCGCACGACATGTTCCTCGAATGGTTCGGCGACGCGATCGACCGCGAGATCGCCCGCCGGGTCGGCGAGGTGGCGCAGGCGCGGTCGAAGACCCCCTCGCAGATCGCCCAGGCCTGGGTGATCAACACCGGCAACGTGACCGTGCCGATCTTCGGCGCCGATCAGCCGGAGCACGTCGAGGCCATTCTCGACGCCGCCACGATCCGCCTCACCGAGGCGGAGATGACCTATCTCGACGAGCCGTATCGGCCCCGCGACATGATCAACGACTACAACCCGGTTCGCCGCGCCCGCGCGCTGTCGGTCGAGCCGACCTCGCTGTCGGCGGTCGCCTGAGCCTCGCCGGCTCTCGCCGGCGGTCACCCAGAGATCAAGGCGCGAGACCCACGCGCACAAGGACGATTGCATGCTCTTCATCGGCGAAGGTTTCGAAGGCTCGGGCCCGAACGCGGCCCACATCAACCTCTATCTCGGCCCGAAGAGCGGCCCGATCGCGGGTGCGCTCGCAACCGCTGCGGCGAGCCCCGGACCCGGTCATCTGCCGTTCCAGACCATCCTGAAGCCGAACCTGCCGGCGAAGCCGGTGACCCTGTTCATCGCCAAGGCGGTGCTCCAGCCCGGCCGCCACGAGACGATGACGTGGGGGCCGGCCCAGGCGGGCGTCGCCGCCGGCATCACCCGGGCGCTGCTCGACGGCGTGCTGCCGCCCGAGGCGGAAGACGACTGGCTCGCCATCGCGGCGGTGTGGGTCAACCCCGAGGCGTCGGACGCCGAGGAGGTCTATCGCAACAACCGCGAGGCGACCTTCATCGCGGCCGGTCGCGCGCTGCAAAAGGGGTGGCCGAGCCGGGACGAACTGCGGGCCGGGCTCGCGAGCGTCGGCAATCCGTTCTTCACGCCGAAGGCGGCGTGATCGACGGGTCCGCCCCGCGGGGACCTCGCGGGGCTGGAGAGGCTGGTTCAGACCAAGTACGTGCAGTGTGAGGACGCGAGCTGACGACAGGGGCGCAGACCGGCGCCGGGGAGAGACGAATACGATGGAACGCCGCCGCTTGCCGTTGAACGCATTGCGCGCCTTCGAGGCGGTGGCCCACCATGGCTCGTTCACCTCGGCTGCGGCGGCGCTCAACGTCTCGCAGAGCGCTCTGTCGCGCCATGTCATCGGCCTCGAGGAGGCGCTAGGGCGCAAGCTGTTCGAGCGCCGCCGCAACGCGCTCACCCTGACCGAGAGCGGCGAGATGCTGCTCGCCGGCATCTCCAAGGCGTTCGAGAAAATCGAGCAGACGCTCGCCGCCGTGGTCGCTCCGGATGGCGCGGAGCGGACCCGGCGGCTGCGCGTCAACCTGCCGCCGAGCTTCGCCATGAAGCTCGCGGTGCCCCTTCTCAACGATTTCCGCCGCAGCTTTCCGGATGTCGTGCTGGAGATCGGAACGCCCTATGGCGGACCGGGGGCCGAGGTCGATCTCGCGGTTGTCTATTCGCGCCCGGTGGTGGACGACGCCGTCACCGATCTCCTGTGGGAGGAGCGGCCGACGATCCTCTGTCACCCGAGCCTCGCGCCGCAGTGCAAGGCGATGAGCCTATCGGATTTCGTCTCCGCCAACGAGATCGTCCACGTCCGGATCGTCGATCTCGAGCCGCACCATTCCTGGCATGAGTTCGCCCGGCAAAACGGTCTTCCCATCTCGCTCGTCTCGCGGGGGCTCAGCTTCGATACGGCGAGCCTCGCCGTGCAATACGTGCTGTCGGGGCAGGGGCTCGTCGTCGCCGATCCGCTGCTCTTCGCCGGCGAGATCGCGGCGGGCGAACTCGTCGCGCCGGTCGCCGCCAGCCATTACGAGGGGTTTGGCTACTACCTCAAGATCGATCCGGAAGGCCTCGGCGATCCGCTCATCTCCGCCTTCCGCTCCTGGCTCATCCAGCGCTTCAAGACGCCCGCGCCGATCGCCGCCTTGGCGTCGCGGGACGGCAAACCGGGGCTGACCCTCATATCGACGAGCGGCTGAAGCCGCCGTCCTTCAGAACAAAGACAAGCAGGGGAGAACGATATGAAACATCTCGAGACCTTGAGCGGACGTCCGCTTCATCCCGAAGTGGCGCCACTCTGCGAGCAGTTCACCAAAGGCGAGATCGACCGCCGGTCGTTCCTGCGGACGCTGGGATGGCTCGGGGTGACGGCGGCCTCCGCCAGCGCCTTCGCCGGCTTGGCGCCGAGCACCGCGCGCGCCGAGACGCCGAAATCGGGCGGCGACCTGCGCTTCGGCTGCGCCATTCAGGAGATCACCGACCCGGCGCTGTCGACCTGGATCGAGGCGTCGAACCTCTACCGCAACAGCCTCGAATTCCTCACCTACGTCGATGCCGACAACATCACGCATCCCTATCTCGCCAAGAGTTGGACGCCTTCGGCGGACCTCAAGGTGTGGGATTTCGAGCTCGACGAGCGGGCGCGCTGGTCGAACGGCGATCCGTTCACGCCGGAAGACGTGATCTTCAACATCGAGCGCTGGATCGCGCCGGATTCCCAATCGTCCAACAAGACCGCCTTCTCGGCGGTGGAGAAGATCGAGAAGACCGGCGATCATTCGGTCCGTCTGACCTTGAAGCGCGGCGTCGTCTCGCTGCCGGAACAGCTCTACGCCTATACCTGCCCGATGGTGCACCGGAACTTCGTGAAGGACGGCGGCGACTGGCCGAAGAACCCGATCGGCACCGGTCCCTTCAAGCTGACGGCCTACGAAGTCGGACGCCAGGCGATCTTCGAGAAGCGCGCCGATTATTGGGGCACGCCGGCCTATCTGGACAAGCTGCACTACATCGACGTCGGCACCGACATCACGACCCAGATCGCCGCCCTGTCGAGCGGGCAGATCGACATCATCTACCGCGCCTCAATCACCGACACCGACCTCATCAAGCGCCTGCCGAACCTTAAGCTCCTCACCGCGAGCCCGGCGCAGACGATCGTCATGCGCATGCAGGTCGACAAGAAGCCGTTCGACGACATCCGGGTCCGCCGCGCCGTGCTGCTCGCCGCCGACAACGCCCAGATGCTCGCCGTCGCCTATCGCGGCGAGGGCACCATCGCCGACGATTTCCACGTCGCGCCGATGCAGCCCGATTATTTCGGATTGCCGCCGCTGAAGCGCGACGTGGCTGCCGCCAAGGCGCTCCTCGCCGAGGCGGGCTACGCCAACGGGCTCGACATCGAGATCACCCTCGGCAACACCCAGGGCCGCTGGGAGCAGGACACCGCTCAGGTGCTCCAGCAGAACCTCGCCGAAGCCGGCATCCGGCTGAAGCTCAACGTGCTGCCGGCCTCGCAATATTGGCCGGTGTGGAACAAGGTGCCGTTCGGGCTCACCTATTGGGCGCACCGCCCGCTCGGTGTGATGACCCTCGATCTCGCCTACCGCAGCGGCGGCGCCTGGAACGAGAGCAACTTCTCGAGCCCCGAATTCGACGCCGCCCTCGACAAGGCGATGGCCATCGTCGATCCCAAGGCGCGCAGCGAGGTGATGAAGGACGTCGAGCAGATCCTGCGCGACGCGGCGGTGATCGTGCAGCCTTATTGGCCGAAGCGCTTCTCCGCCTGCTCGGTCAAGGTGCAGAACTTCGTCCTTCACCCGGCCGATTATTTCCGCATGGATCAGGTCTGGCTGAGTTGATGACGGAGCCGGCCCGCGGGCCGGCCGCAAGCTGATATGCTTCAAAGACCGGAGCCTGTTGCGCTTGCAAGAGGCTCCGGACGCCGTGGCGACGGGCGGACGCCGGCCCGCCCACGCAACAACGACAACGAAAAAAGGCCGGCATGGCCGGGGCGTGACGATACCGGCCCGTGCCGGGTCTCGGAGGGCGGAGATTGGTCTTTTTGAACTTCATGGCCCGCAAGATCGCCGTCGCGGCGGCGACGATGCTCGCGGTGTCCTTCCTGGTCTTCCTGGCCCTCGAGGTGAACGTCGACGACGTCGCCGTGAAGGTGCTGGGGCAGTTCTCGACGCCCGACCAGCGCGCCGCCTGGCTCCTCGAAAACGGCTACCGCGATCCGTTCCTGCTGCGCTACGGGCGCTGGCTCGTGCGGTTCCTGTCCGGGGACTGGGGCATCTCCACCTATTACCGCGCCCCGATCGCCCAATTGGTGGTGAGCCGCTTCGAGGCCTCGCTGCTGCTCGCCGGCAGCGCGCTCCTCGTCATGGTGCCGACCGCGCTCTTTCTCGGCGTGCTCGCCGGTATGCGCTCGGGATCGCTGCTCGACCGCGGCGTCTCGATCTTCTCGATCCTGACGACCTCGATCCCGGATTTCGCCTCCGCCGTCTTTCTGTCGGCGATCTTCGTGTTCTGGCTCGGCTGGCTGCCGGGGGCGAGCACGATGCTGCTCGGCTTCAGCCTCAAGGAACTGATCCTGCCGGTTCTGGTGCTCTCCCTGTTCTCGACCGGCTATCTTGCGCGGATCACCCGCGCCTCGATGGCCGAGGTCATGTCCACCCATTATGTGCGCACCGCCCGGCTCAAGGGGGCGCCGCTCTCCCGCATCGTGTTGCGCCACGCCTTGCGCAACGCGCTGATCGCCCCGATCACGGTCATCATGCTCCAGATCCCGTGGATGCTGTCGGGCGTGATCGTGGTCGAAGTCTTCTTCGCCTATAAGGGCTTCGGCACGCTGCTCTACGATGCCGCGCTGAACAGCGACGTCTATCTGATCGAAGCCTGCGCGATGGCGAGCGTGCTCGTCGTCGTAGTGACGCAGATCCTCTCTGATATCGCCTATACGTGGCTCAATCCGCGGATTTCCTTCTCCGCCCCTCCCTCGGAAAAGGGAGCGCGAGCGCAGCCATGAGCGGTTCCTCTCCGACCTCCAAAGCCCTCGCGGCCTATCTCACGAACCCGCTCGTGCTGTTCGGCGGCTTCGTCACAGTCGGCTGGCTCGTCGTCGCGCTGTTCGCACCGTGGATCGCGCCCTACGACCCGCTCGCCACCATCCTGCCGCTGGCGCCGCCGCTCTCGCCGAACCCGGCCGGCGGCACCTTCTGGCTCGGCACCGACCTCCTCGGGCGCGACGTGCTCTCGCGGCTCATTTTCGGCGCCCGCACGGTCATCGTCTATGCGACCCTCGCCACGCTGACCGCCTATGCGGTCGGCATCCTCGGCGGCCTCGTCGCCGGCTATGTGCGCGGCCGGGTCGATCAGGCGCTGTCGTTCACGGCGAACGTCGTCCTCTCGTTCCCGGTGCTGGTGCTCTACATCGTCATCATCGTGGTGATCGGGCCGTCGCCGGTGAACATCGTGCTCGCGGTGACGTTCGGCAGCGCGCCGGCGATCTTCCGCATCGTGCGCGCGCTCACCATCGACATCGCGAGCCGGGACTTCGTCGCCGCCGCGCGCACCCAGGGCGAAAGCACGTGGCGTATCCTGCTGTTCGACGTGTTGCCGAACGCATCGGGGCCGCTCGTCGTCGATTTCTGCCTGCGCCTCGGCTACACCGCGATCACCCTCGGCACCCTCGGCTTCCTCGGCCTCGGCCTGCCGCCGCCGACGCCGGATTGGGGCACGATGGTCAATGAGGGCCGCGCCATGGCGATGGCGTTCCCGTCGCTCGTGATCTTCCCCTGCATCGCGATCTCGTCCCTCATGCTCGGCCTCAGCCTGCTCGCGGACGGCTTGAAGGACGTGGCGCAGAAATTGGAGCGGCGCGGATGAACGAGGCCGTCAACGAAGCCAACCCGATCCTGTCGGTCCGCAACCTCACGGTGGCGCTCCCCAAGGGGGCCGACCGCCCGAACGCGGTCTCGAGCGCGAGCTTCGAGCTCCGGCCGCGGGAGATCCTCTGCGTCGTCGGCGAATCCGGCTCCGGCAAGTCGGTGCTGTCGGCCGCCCTGATGGGCGCGATCCCCCACGGCCTCACCATCCGCTCCGGCGAGATCCGCCTCGGCGACACCGATCTCGCCCGCCTCTCCGAGCGCCGCCTCAGGGCGCTGCGCGGCCGGGAGATCGCGATGATCTTCCAGGAGCCGATGGCCTCCCTCAACCCGGCCATGTGCGTGGCGGCCCAGATCGAGGAGGTGTTCGAGCTCCATGCCCGCTACGGGCGCGCCGAGCGCCGGGCGCGGGCGCGCGCCCTCGTCGAGGCGATGCATCTGCCCGATCCCGACCGCATCCTCGCCGCCTATCCGCACCAGCTTTCCGGCGGGCAGTGCCAGCGCGTCGTCATCGCCATGGCGCTCGCCATGAACCCCCGCGTTCTCATCGCCGACGAGCCGACGACCGCCCTCGACGTGACGACCCAGGCGCAGGTTCTGAAGCTCATCCGCGAACTGCGCGACGACCACGGCCACGCCATCCTCTTCATCACCCACGATTTCGGCGTCGTCTCCGACATCGCCGACCGCATCGCGGTGATGAAGGACGGAGTCATCGTCGAGATTGGCGAGGCGAAGCAGGTGCTGGAAGCGCCGGCGCATCCCTACACCCAGCGCCTGATCGCTGCCGTCCCGAGCCTGACGCCGCGCGGTCCCGCCGTGAAGGATCCCGCCGCGCCGGTCGAGGCGGCCGAGCCGGCACTCGTCATCCGTGATCTCGAGCACCGCTTCGGCCGCGTCAAAGCCTTGGACGCCATCAACCTGTCGCTCGCCAAGGGACGCGTGCTCTCGATCGTCGGGGAGTCGGGCTCGGGCAAATCGACCCTCGCCAAGGCCGCCATCCGCCTCATCGAGCCGCGGGCCGGGCGTGTCGAAGTCGCCGGCATCGACATGTTGTCGCTGACGCCCGCCAAGCTGCGCGAGCGCCGCCGCATGATCCAGATGATCTTCCAGGACCCGTTCGGCTCGCTCAATCCGCGCCGCCGGGTCGGCGACATCATCACCCGTGCCGCCGTGCTCGCCGGGTGCGGCCGGGCCGAGGCGCGGGCGCGGGCGGAGGAACTCCTCGAACTCGTCGGCCTCCAGCGCAGTGCGTTTCACCGCCGGCCGTCGAGCTTCTCCGGCGGCCAGCGCCAGCGCATCGGCATCGCCCGGGCCCTCGCCATGCGCCCCGACGTGCTGATCGCCGACGAGAGCGTCTCGGCGCTCGACGTCTCCGTGCAGGCCCAGGTGCTCGATCTCCTGCGCGATCTCCAGGCAAAGCTGAAGCTCGCGATCCTCTTCATCACCCACGATCTGCGCGTTGCCGCCCAGATCAGCGACGAGATCATCGTGATGCGCAAAGGCGAGATCGTCGAGAGCGGCTCCGCCAGGGAGATCCTGGTCCACCCGAAGCACGCCTACACCCAAGCCCTCATCGCCGCCGCCCCGGGACGCGGAGCGATCTGAGGGGGTAAAGGAGCGCCCGCGCGCGTGGGGCCGTTCGCGACATCGACGGCGGCATCGCCGCGCACGACGGGCCCAAAGCCGGAACGGCAACGCAAACCGACCGACGGTTCTCCGGGCGCTTGAGGCGGCCCTACGATCCGGCCTTCAGCGCCTCGACGAGGGGCAGCCGGGTGGCGGCGAGCGCGGGCAGCGCGCCGCCGAGCCCGCCGATGAGGAGGGCGACGAGGCCGGCCTCGAGAACGACGCCCGGCGTCACCGCGAGCTGAAAGGTGATCGCAGTGCCGCCGGTGCCGAGCGTCGAGGCGTTCAAGCCGTCGAGGAGGAGGGCGCACCCCACCGCACCGAAGAGCGCACCGGCGACCGAAAGCGCGATCGCCTCCGCAAAGGTGGCGGTGAAGGCGGCGGTTCGGCTGAAGCCGAGCACCCGCAGGGTGGCGATTTCAGCCCGCCGGTCGGCGACCGAGCTCATCATCGTGTTGAGCGCCCCCGCTGAGGCGCCGACCGCCATCAGAAGCGCGATCGGCCAGCCGAACAGGGTGATGAGCCGCGTCACTGGCGCCGATTGGCGGCCGAGGAAGTCGGCCTCCGTCATGGCATCGAGCGGCGTCGTCGCGGCGCTGCGCAGCGCCGTGCGCAAGGCGGCGAGGCCGTCGGGTCCGTCGAGCCGCACCCTCAGCGATTGGATTTCGCCTTGCCGGTCGAAGGCGGCCCGCACGGCGTCGAGATCGCCCCAGATCTCGGATTCGGCCGCACCGCCCTGCGCCGCGACGATGCCGGCGATTGTCCAATCGACCGGACCGAGGCGCAGGCGCCGGCCGGGCGCGGCGATGCCGAGATCGCGGGCGAGCGTGCGGCCGATCAGGATCTCCCGCGACCCCGGCGCGAAGGGATGGCCTTCCGCGATCGTGACCCCGCCGTGCAGGGCCGGCCCTGCCGCCTCCATCCCCCGGAACGACACGGTGCGCGCCGATCCGTCGGGCCCCGCTGCTTCGACCGGAACGACGAGTTCGCGCGACAGCATCGGCCGGCCCGAGCCGTCCAAGGCGATGCCGGCGGCCGCACCTGCAGCGAGCAGGCTGCGGGCAGCCTCGGGCGGCACGCTCGAGGCGATCTCCTGGCTGGTGCCGCCGCCGAGCACGACCGCGACGTCGTCCGCGCCGCCCGTTGCGAGCGTGCGTTGAAGGCCAGCCGCCATGGCGAGAAAGCCGATCAGCACGGCGACGACGAGCGCGATCGACAGCACCATCGAGAGCGAGAGGGCGAGCCG
This sequence comes from Segnochrobactrum spirostomi, assembly GCF_009600605.1. Classification (GTDB taxonomy): domain Bacteria; phylum Pseudomonadota; class Alphaproteobacteria; order Rhizobiales; family Segnochrobactraceae; genus Segnochrobactrum; species Segnochrobactrum spirostomi. The sequence goes on from NZ_VWNA01000001.1 coordinate 3,579,000, forward strand.
GCGCGGCACCCCGGCGAGGGCGGCGCGGGTGAGGACGAGGCATTGCCGCGGCAGGGACGACAATCGGGGGGCGGATCTGGGGGAGGAGACGGGCGGGCTGGGCATCGGACTGTCACCGGGAGCGGAGGGCATGGGCGGGGAGCATGCGCAGGGTGAGGCCGGCGGGGACGAGGCCGGCGATGAGGGCGAGGCCGACGAGGACGCCGAGGGCGCGGACGAGGACGCCCGTCGGCAGGGCGAGCCCGAGATCCGCGCCGGCGAGCAGGGACGCCACCTCGGCGAGCGCGAGGCCGGCGAGGCCGCCGACGAGGAATACGAAGAGCGTCTCGCCCAGCACCAAGGCGACGACCCGTCCGGCCGAGAAGCCGAGCACCTTCAAGACGCCGATCTCGAAGGTGCGCTCGCGCACCGCGAAGGCCATGGTGTTGGCGACGATCATCAGGATGGTGACGAAGGCCGCCGCGGTGACGAGCGTGACGATCAGCCCGAAATCGGCGATCTGGCGGATCATCGCTTCGAGGAACGCTTTCTCCGATTGGGTCCGCGTCGGCACGGCCGAGCTTGCGAAGGCGGCGTCGATGCGGGCGGCGAGGGCGCCCGGCGACGTGCCCGGGCGGGGCAGCACCAGCAGGCCGTCCACGCTGTCGCGATCGCGGGCGCGGGCCGCGTTCACGTAATCGTAGCGCGCGATCATGAAATAGGTGTCGGTGTCCGGCCGCGTGCCCTCGAAGATTCCGGCGATCTCGAAGCTCCACGGCGCGCCGTCGGCCCGGGCGACCTGGAACGGCGTCAGCGCAATGCGCTGGCCGATCCGCCAGCCCTGCGCCGTCATCAAGGCCCGGCCGACCAGCACCCGGTCGCGGGCGCCGTCGAGCCCGGCGAGGAGCGTCGGCGTCAGGCCGAGTTCCGCGCCCATGATTCCGGCCATCGCGGCGGGATCGACGGCGCTCGCCACGGCGACGTTCTTCTCCGTCTCGACGAAGCCGCGGATGCGGGCCGAGGCGGCGACCGCCGCGACGCCCGGCATCGCCGCGATCCGGGCGACGTCCGCGACGGGGAGGGGCTGGGTGCGCCCGGCGCGGCTCTGCACCACCAGGCGGCTTTCGTCCGCCCCGCCGCTGCCCTGCGAACCGGCGAGAAAGCCCTGGCCGAGGCCGTAGATCAGGAAGGCGACTGCGACCGAGAGCATCATCAGGAGCGTGCGCGCGGGCTTGCGCCAGGTGTTGCGCCGCAGGAGGCCGAAGGAGGTCATCAGGCGGCCTCCCGCCCGGCCGGGCTGAACACGCCCTTGTCGAGATGGAGCACGCGCCGGGCGGCGCGGGCGGCGGCGGGATCGTGGGTCACCATGACGATCGTCTTGCCGAACTCGGAATTGAGGCGGCCGAGCATGTCGAGCGCCTCGTCGGCCGCGCGGCGGTCGAGATCGCCGGTCGGCTCGTCGCAGAGGATCAGGGTCGGATCGGTAACGATGGCCCGCGCGATGCCGACACGCTGCTGCTGGCCGCCCGACATCTGCCGGGGATAATGCCGCGCCCGGTCGCCGAGCCCGACGAGGCCGAGCACCGTCTCGACCCGGGCACGGCGCTCGCGCTTCGAAAGGGGTCGCAGGAGCAGCGGCAGCTCGACGTTCTCCGCTGCGTTCAGCATCGGCATCAGATTGTAGAATTGGAAGACGATGCCGAGCGTCTCCGTGCGCCAGCGCGCGCGGGCGCCGTCGCGCATGGCGGAAAGGTCCGAGCCGTCGATCAGGACGCGGCCCGCGTCCACCGCATCGAGGCCGGCGAGGATGTTGAGCAGGGTCGATTTGCCGGAGCCGGACGGCCCCATGATCGCGACGAAATCGCCACGGGGGATCTCCAGCGAGAGGTCGGAGAAGATCGGGATCTTCTCGCTCCCGCGTCCATAGGCCTTGGAGATCCCGGCGAGCCGGATGAAGGGCGTCGCGTCGGCCCGGCGGGCGAGGGGCGTGGGGTCGGTCATTGCGGTTCGTCCTTGCTGGTCTGGAGAACGCCGGGGAGGCTGACGCGGGCGGCCATCGCGGGACGGATGCCGGCGGGGGAATCGAGGATCGTGAGGCGGAGCGCGATGGTGCCCTTCTCGGCGGACGCGACCGGCGCGATGCGCTCGACTGCGACGGGGAAGCTGCGGTCCGGGAAGGCGTCGAGCACCGCGGTGCCGCGGGCGCCGCGGCGGACGGCGGCGAGCGCCGTCTCGGCGATGTCGACATCGAGGGCGAGGCGGTGCGGATCGGTGACGACGAACAGCGGGGCTTCGTCCCGGGCGTCGGCCTGGGAGAGGATCGCCTCGCCGAGCCGGGCGGTGCGCAGGGAGACGATGCCGGCGATGGGAGCCCGCAAAGTGAGGTCGGAGACGGCCTCCCGCGCCCTGTCGACGGCGACGTCGGCGGCGTCGAGCTCCTCCTCGGCCTGATCGATCAGGTTCGCCGTGCGGGCGGCGGCGGTGCCGGCGTCACGGCTGGTCTGGCCGCTGACGACGCCCCGGGCACCGAGCTCGCTCATGCGCCGCGCCTTGTCGCGGGCTTCGTCGGCATCGAGCCGGCGGGCGGCCAGGACGAGGCGTGCCCGGTCGCGGGCGACGAGCGCCGCCTCGAGTGCGAAGCGCAGGTCGGGATCGTCGAGCCGGGCGAGCACGTCGCCGGCTTCAACGGCGCTGCCGACATCCACCGGCAGCGCCTCGATCGTGCCGCCGCGCCGCGCGTGGACAGCAGCCTCCGCCAGCGCGACCACGTGGCCCGAGCCGGCGATGGTCGGGGGGAGAGGCGGCGCGGGGGCGGAGGCGGAAAGGCTGGGGCTCTGAGGGGCGGGGACCGCGACGTCGGGCGAGGCCGCCTGCGCGGCGCTGGGTGCGGTCGCGGCGGCGAAGACCCACGAGGCGACCTCGGCGCGCAACCGATCCGGGAGCGCACCGACGGGCGCGAGATATCCCCGCGCCGCCGCCTGCCACAGAAGGACGCCGCTGCCGGCGATCGTCAGCGCCAGGACGAGACGCCAACGTCGCCCACCGCGGCGCCGTGCGGGGTCGGACTTGGGAGTGCTCCCCGCGAGCCTCAGCGAGGCGAGGGCGTCGGACAGATGCGGATCGGGATGGGCATGGCTGTTCATGCCCCGACGGTGGCGAAAGGCCCGGATTGCCTCGACCTCGATCGCGATTGCGGACGTCCGAGATCACGATCGAGGACGTTCGGACGATCCGCCCGGCCGCGTTATCGGCTCACTCTGCGGACGGGTCCGCTTCGCCGGGGATAGGCGTCGCGCCGGCGCGGCGATAGGCGCTCGGGGTCATGCCCGTCACGCGGAGAAATTCGCGGTTGAAGTTCGATTTGGTGCCGAAGCCGGATTCCAGCATCACGGTGGTCACGGACTCGCGCGTCTCGACAAGGCGCCGGCGTGCCTCCGCCACCCGATATTCGTTGACGACCTGGGAGACGTTACGGCCGTGGACGCGGTTCAGCGCGGCCGAGATCTGCCGGCCCGGAATGCCCGCCCGCCGGGCGAGCCGCTCCAGGGTGAGATCGGCATCGCGGTAGAGGCGATGCTCGCGCATCAGGGCATCGATCCGGCGGACGATCGCGGCGTCGTCGGCGGAAGGATCGGACACGGTGTTCGTCGCACCGCCGCCGGCCGGCGTCCCCGTCTGCGTCGAGCCTTCGGCGGGCGGCTCCGAGAGGGGCCCGGCCAGCGCCGTCGGCTCCTCCGCCGCAAGGCCGGGCGAGGCACGCTCGGTGGGCGCCCCGAGCGGAGCGGACGGGGCGGGACCCTCAGACTCGTCCGCCGGGCGGCTGTCGCCGGCGATCGTCGCGGCGTAGGCGACCACCGCGAGCGAGAGCGCGCTCGCCCCGGCGAGGATCGCCTCCGCCCGCCGCTCTTCGCCGAACATCAGTTCGAGCGAGATCGTGGCGTCGACGAAGGCATTGAGGATGATGAAGAGGCCGCCGGCGATCAGCGCCCTGTGGGCCGTCCGCTCGTCGCCGAGGCGGGTCGCCATCAGCGCGCCGGGGCCCTGCGCGGCGAGGCGCAGGAGCGCGCCGCCATAGCCGAGATAGACGACGAACAGCACCAGATCGACCGGCTCTCGCCAGAACGCGACGAGGATCGCCACCAGGGCCGCAGGCATGAGATGCGGCCAAAGCCCGGCCCAATGGATCCCGCCGCCGCGCCTGAGTTCGCTGAAAGCGGCGAAGGTCAAGGCCGGCAGGAGAGCGGCAATGACCGGCTGCACGAGACGCGCCGGTGCCCATCCGAAGCCCCAGTTCAGTCCGGCCATCGCCGCCTGCACGGCGAAGGCGCCGACGAGCACCGGAAAGAGGCCGGACGGACCCTCGCCCTGCCGGATCATCCGGATGAGGATGAGCGCGAGCACGAGCGAGATGACGAAGGGAAGCGGGATCGACGGCATGGCCAACGGATAGCAGATCGCGCGGCGTGTTGCGGAGGGACAAGACGATTTCAGCCTGCCGCGACGAGGCGATGGCTCGCCATCGACCGCCGCTGCCGAGAGCCGCGAGGCCGGCGCGTCGCACGAGACGGATCTGCGGCAACGGCCCGCGGCGGGAGCGCGGTTGCCGTCGGGTGTCCCATAAAGGTTCGCCCTCGAAGCGTTCTTCCGCGAGGGATGCTACGCGATCCAGCATCGTCATTCGATACCACGCGTCGCGATTTCGAAGGTTCACTCGCGGCTTTGAAAATGCATCGCAATTTTCGCGGAACAGAGCGTACCGATATAGTTCGAAAGAACTATGAAGGCCCGTTACATTTTTCAGCTTGGGGCAAGACACGAGGTCGACAACGCATTCATCATATCAAAGATTGTGGCAGGACAGATGAACATTCATTCGATCCAGGTCAGGATCATCGCGCTCTCGGCGGTCTGCGTGATCGCCGTCGCGGGCGCCATGCTGGGCTACGGTCTCTACGCGGCTTCCCAGACGTCGGACTACGTGACCCAGCGCGTCAGCGCGCTGCTCGATCGCACCAGCCAGGAATCCCTCCAGAGGCTCGCGTCGGTGCAGGCCGCTGCCATCCGCACCGAGATCGATTCCGCCTTCGAGGCCGCGCGCAACATGTCGAGCGCCCTCGCGGTCATCGCCGACAACGGTTCGAGCGGCACGCCTCCGGACCAGCGACGTGCCCAGTTGAACGCGCTGCTCCTCTCCGTCCTCAAGGACAACAGCCGGTTCAACGGCACCTACAGCGCCTGGATGCCCGATGCGCTCGACGGCGCCGACGCCCGCTTCGTGAACCGCAAGGATGTCGGCTCCGACGCGACGGGCCGCGCCTTGCCCTATTGGACCCGGGATGCGAGCGGCAAGATCGCGCTCCAGCCGCTGGTCGAATATGACAGCCGCGAATTGCACACCAACGGCGTGATGAAGGGCGGCTGGTTCATCGGCCCGCAGACCAACGGCCAAGAGAGCATTCTCGCACCGCTGCCCTATATCGTGCAGGGCAAGTCGGTCTATCTCGCGACCATGTCGGTTCCGATCTCGATCGGGGGTAAGTTCATGGGCGTCGCCGGTGCGGATTTCGATCTCGCCTTCGTGCAGAGCCTCGCCGAGAAGGTGAACACTTCCATCTATAAGGGGGCTGGGACCGTCGCGATCGTGACGAACAACGGCCTTGTGGTCGCCTCCAGCGCCAACCCGAGCGCCATCGGGGGCCCCTACACCGCGATCGAGCCGCAGGCTCAGCAGGACATGGAACTGCTCCGCAAGGGCGAGGCGGTGACCAAGGTCGACGCCGCCAAAGACGCCATCAAGGTGTTCGCCCCGGTGCCGCTCGGCCGGACCGGGGCGGCCTGGTCCGTCATCATCACCATGCCGCGCGCCGTCGTCATGGCCGATGCCAACGCCCTCGGCGCGTCGCTGGCGGCCCGCAGCGGCACCGACACCCTCTGGCAGATGATCGCGGCGGCGGTGGTGACCGTGCTCGCCCTCGTCGCGATGGCGCTGATGGCGCGCGGCATCTCGAACCCGATCACCCGCCTCACCTTGGCTCTGCGCCGGCTCGCCGCCGGAGAGCAAGTCGCGGAGATCGCCGGCGCGAACCGCAAGGACGAGATCGGCGACATCTCCCGCGCCGTCGATCAGATCCGCATCGGCGTCGAGGAAGAGGCGCGCCGCAAGGCCGAGGAGGCAGAAGCCGGTCGCATCCGCGCGGAAGCCGAGCGCCGTTCCACCATGAGCAACCTCGCGAACGATTTCGAGCGGGCCATGGGCCAGGTGGTCGAAAGCGTCGGCGTGGCGTCCGACCAGCTCCAGGGAGCGGCCGGCACGATGACCTCCGCGACCCGGAAGGTGGCCAACGAGTCCCATGTCGCCGCCGGCGCGTCGGAGGAAGCCTCCAACAACGTGCAGACGGTGGCGTCCGCCGCCGAGGAGCTCTCCTCGTCGATCGTCGAGATCAAGCGCCAGGTCGACGAGAGCGCGCGCATCGCCGCCGAGGCGGTCCGCGAGGCCGGTAGCACCGCCGCGCAGGTCCAGGACCTCTCGGCCTCCGCCGAGAAGATCGGCAAGGTGGTCGATCTCATTCGCAACATCGCGGGACAGACCAACCTGCTTGCCCTCAACGCCACCATCGAGGCGGCGCGGGCCGGTGACGCCGGCAAGGGTTTCGCGGTGGTCGCGGCGGAGGTGAAGGACCTCGCCGAGCAGACCTCCAAGGCGACGGCGGATATCGAGGCGCAGATCGAGGAGATCCAGGGCTCGACCCGGGCGTCGTCGCAGGCGATCGTGGGGATCACCGACGTCATCGAGGCGATCAATCGGATCGCGGGCTCGATCGCGGCGGCCGTGGACCAGCAGGGCGAGGCGACCCGGGAGATCGCGCACAATGTGTCGCGCGCGTCCCAGGGCACCAAGCAGGTGTCGTCCAACATCATCGGCATCAACGGCGCCGCGGCGGATTCGTCCGCCGCCGCCGGTCAGGTGCAGGACGCTGCGACGACGCTCGCGACCCAGACCCAGACGCTGCGCCGGGTGATGGCCGACTTCCTCGGTACCGTCCGCGCCGCTTGAGGCGGCCGGCGGTTCGAACCGCGACGCAATCGGGGGCCCGTCCGCTTCGGACTGAAGCGGACGGGCTTCGCATTTGGCGGCGACGGCTCGACGCGCTTGCCCGCTGCGGCGGGGGCGGCGGTCCGTCTCACAGCGCGAACGGAGAGAACGAGACGGTCGCCGAGCACTGAGCCGAGGGTGCCAGCACGATGAGGCCGGTCTCATCGGTCCCGAGGGCCATGTTGAAGGCGTCGGTACAGTGGCTGACCGGCTCGGCGCAGAAATGGTCGGCGCCCGGCGGCGTGTAGGTCACGAGGTGGCGCAGCGGGGCGTCCGCCGTCAGGCGGAGCCCGGTGGCGCGCTCCGGCCAGCGGATTTCGGCGGTGCCGTCCCAGCCGCCGAAGGCAGTGTCGAGCGCCCTGGAGGCGACGTTCATGCGGGGCGACGGTCCCCAGAGGGTGTCGGCGGGCACGCGGCGAAGCGGCATGACCTCCGCGTCCACCTCCCAGCCCCACGACAAGGCGGCCTCGAGTGTCGTTTCCGGCGTCGCGGGAAAGTAGGGATGCAGGCCGAAGCCCACCGGCATCGGCTCCGCGCCGCGGTTCTCGATCGTCAGCCGGACCTCGAGGCGATCCGGCCGCAGCGTGAAATCCTGGCGCGCGACGTACGGGTAGGGCCACGCATCCGGGGCGTGCTCGTAGACCAGTCCGGGGCCGCCCGCGGAGACGGCGGAAAGGCGCCAGGGACGCTGCCAGCCGTGACCGTGCTCGACATGGGGGCCGGGGGTGTTCAACGGCATCGAGACGGCGCGGCCGGCGAAGGTGAACCGGCCGTCGCGCACGCGGTTCGAGAAGGGCACCAGCGGAAAGCAGCCGGCATCCTCGCCGCTGTCGTCGCGGCCCTTCATGGGGACGAGGAGGTCGATCCAATCGCCCGAGGGATGGCGCCATCGCAGCGACGCGATGCGGCCGCCGAGATCGGGCAGGAGGTCGAGGCGCCAGCGATCCGTCGCCAGGTTCGCGCTCACGGGCGGCCTCCCGTGCGATTGCGGCCGGCCCAAGCGAGGGCCGCGGGCGGCCCGCCGAGAGCCTGGGAAATGCGGTCCGCATGGCGCAGCAAGGGCTCGACGACCGAGGGGATCGCCTCGGTCGGCAGCAGTTGCTTCAGCGTGGTGACGCTGATCGCGCCGACCGCCTGTCCACCGTGGCCGAACACGCCGGCGGCCAGACAGATAATGCCCTCGACATCCTCCTCATCGTCCACCGCATAATGCCGTTCGCCGATGCGATCGAAGTCGGCCGCGAGGGCGTCGAGGGAATCGAGGGTGTTGGGCGTCCGCCGTTCATGGCCGACGCGGTCGAGGATGGCGACCGCCTCGGCGCGCGGCATCGCCGCGAGCAGGAGCTTGCCCACGCCGGAACAATGGGGCGCCTCGCGGCGGCCGAGCGCGGCGGCGAAACGGATGGCGCCGGGGCCGTCGACGCGGCCGATGACCACCGCGAAGCCGTCGTCCAGCATGGCGACGCGCGAGGTGAGGCCGACCTCCTGGGTGAGCTCGCGCAGGATCGGCATCGCGACGTCTCCGAGGCCGGTGTTGGCGACCGCCAGATCGCCGAAGCGGACGAAGGAGAGCCCGAGCCGGTAGCGCCGCGTCATGCCTTCCCCGAAATCGACCACGAGCCCACGCGCCCGCAAGGTCGCGAGGATCGCGTAGGCGGCCGGCTTCGAGAGGCCGATGTCGCGGGCGAGATCGGTGAGCCGCGCCCCGTCCTGCCCGGCTTCGGCGATCCGGTCGATGAGGTCGAGCGCGCGGCCCAGACTCTGCACCCTGTAGCGTTCGTCCGTCATCCGTTCCGATCCCTCCGCCCCGCGAACCCGCCCCCTGTCGGTATCGGGTCTGGTCCGTGCGCTACCAAGCAATACAGAATAGCGTTTCTCAATACAGAACTTTTTCGCGCCCATCGCCGCGGGCGAGGGCGCGTCGCACGCGGCCGAAGTCCAAGCCCGCCGGGACTTTTCGGCCATTCGCAGGCGGCCTCGCCGCTCGGAGCGGCGCGCGCGCAGCGATGTTGACTTCCGGTCCGGCTTGCCGCACTCTCATAGCATAGCAAAACATAGTTTTGTATAGCAAAACAAGACTCTGAGGCGAGCGATGTCGGACGAACCCCGGAAACTGCGGTCCAGCGCCTGGTTCGGCGGAGCGGGCAAGAACGCCTTCATGCATCGCAGTTGGATGAAGAACGAAGGGCTGCCGCCCGACGTGTTCGACGGCCGGCCGGTGATCGGCATCTGCAACACCTGGTCGGAGCTGACCCCCTGCAACGCGCATCTGCGCGGGCTGGCGGAGCGGGTGAAGCGCGGCGTCTACGAGGCCGGCGGCCTGCCGCTCGAGTTCCCGGTGATGTCGCTCGGCGAATCCAACATGCGCCCGACCGCCATGCTGTTCCGCAACCTCGCCTCGATGGACGTCGAGGAATCGATCCGCTCCAATCCGGTCGACGGCGTCATCCTGATGGTCGGCTGCGACAAGACCACGCCCGCCCTGATGATGGGGGCGGCGAGCTGCGATTTGCCGGCGATCGTGGTGTCCGGCGGGCCGATGCTGAACGGCAATTTCCGAGGCCAGCCGATCGGGTCCGGCACCCACGTCTGGAAGTTCTACGAGGACGTGAAGGCCGGCCGCATGTCGGTCGACGACTTCCTCGCCGCCGAGCAGGGCCAGAGCCGCTCCCCCGGGAGCTGCATGACGATGGGCACCGCCTCGACGATGGCGAGCATGGCCGAAGCCCTCGGCATCGCCATGCCGGACAACGCCGCGATCCCGGCCGTCGATTCCCGCCGTCAGATCCTCGCTCAGGAGGCGGGCCGCCGCATCGTCGGCATGGTCCGGGACGACGTTCGGATGTCGCGCATCCTGACGCGCGAGGCCTTCGAGAACGCCATTCGCGTCAACGGCGCCATCGGCGGCTCGACCAACGCGGTGATCCACCTGATCGCCGTCGCGCGCCGGCTCGGCATCGACCTCTCCCTCGACGATTGGGACCGGCTCGGCCGCGGCGTGCCGACCATCGTCGACCTGATGCCCTCCGGCCGCTTCCTGATGGAGGACTTCTATTATGCCGGCGGGCTCAGGGCGGTGATGCGGGTGCTTGCCGAGGCGGGCCTGCTCCACACCGACGCCGCGAGTGTCGCCGGGCCGACCATCGGCGAGATCGTCGCCGACGCGCCGAACTACAACGGCGAGGTCATTCGCGGCTTCGACGACGCGCTGACGGCGGAAGGCGGCATCGCCGTACTGCGCGGCAACTTGGCGCCCGGCGGCGCGGTGATCAAGCCGTCCGCCGCGACGCCCGCCCTGATGCAGCATCGTGGCCCGGCCGTCGTGTTCGAGACCATCGAGCACTACTACGCCCGCATCGACGATCCCGACCTCGAGATCGACGAGAACAGCGTGATGGTTTTGAAGAATTGCGGGCCGAAGGGCTATCCCGGCATGGCCGAGGTCGGCAACATGCCGCTGCCCGCCAAGCTCCTGAAGCGCGGCGTCACCGACATGGTGCGCATCTCCGACGCCCGCATGAGCGGCACGGCCTACGGCACCGTGGTGCTCCACACCGCGCCGGAGGCGGCCGCGGGCGGCCCGCTCGCCTTGGTGCGCGACGGCGACATGATCGAAGTCGACGTCGCCGGGCGCCGCCTCAACCTCGAGGTGGACGAAGCGGAGCTCGCGGCGCGCCGCGCGGCGTGGCAGCCGCCCGCCCACGAAGACGTCAACGGCTACCAGAAGCTCTACGTCGCCCACGTGCTCCAGGCCGACGAAGGCTGCGACTTCGACTTCCTTACCGGCAAGCGCGAGGCCGGCATCCCTCGACATTCCCACTGAACCGGCGCCAGCGCGGACGAGGCCCTGATCCATGGACAGCGATTTTCCGAACGCGATCTACCCGACGCTGAAGGACCGCGTCGTGTTCGTCACCGGCGGCGGCAGCGGCATCGGCGCTGGCCTCGTCGAGCATTTCTCGGCCCAAGGGGCCTTCGTCACCTTCGTCGACGTCGCGGAGGACGCTTCCCGCGCGCTCGTCGAGAGTGTTGCGGCCGCGGGCCATCGCCGGCCGGACTTCATCCGCTGCGATCTGCGCGACATCGAAGCGCTGCGGGCCGCGATCGCGGCGACGGTGGACCGGCACGGACCGATCCGCGTGCTCCTCAACAATGCCGGCAACGACGACCGGCACCGCACCGAGGACGTCACGCCCGATTATTGGGACGACCGCATGGCGGTCAACGTGCGGCACCAGTTCTTCGCCGCCCAGGCCGTGCGGCCCTCCATGCGCGATGCCGGCGGTGGCTCCATCGTCAATTTCGGCTCGATCACCTGGATGGTCGGCGATCCGGATTGCCCGGCCTACGTCACCTCCAAGGCCGCCATCACCGGCATGACCCGGGCGCTCGCCCGGGAGCTCGGGCCCGAGCGCATCCGCGTGAATTGCATGATCCCCGGCTGGGTCATGACCGAGCGGCAGGTGCGGCTCTGGCTGACGCCGGACGGCGAGCGGCAGATCGCCGAGCGGCAATGCCTGCCCGACCGGCTCTATCCCTCGGACATCGCCCGCATGGCGCTGTTCCTCGCATCCGACGACAGCCGGATGTGCACCTCCCAGCATTTCATCGTCGACGGCGGCTGGGTCTGAGACCCCCCGAAGGAGCTCCACGCATGCGTCTGGTGCAATTCAAGACGGAAGACGGCCGGCGCAAGGTCGCACTCGTCGCCCCCGAGGGCGACGCGCTGCTGCCGCTCGCGGGCGTCGCGTCGGTCTACGAGCTCGCGATGCGCAGCATCGCCGAGGCGACGCCGCTCGCCGATCTCGTCGCCGCCACGGCCCGCGAGGCCGCGGTCGATTATGAAGCCGCGCTCACCGACGGTCGCGTGCTGCCGCCGCTCGATCACCCGGAACCGGCCCGCTTCCTCATCACCGGCACCGGCCTGACCCACACCGGCAGCGCCACGGCGCGCAACCGCATGCACGAGGTGGTGCACGGGCCCGACGCGCACGAATCCGACTCCATGAAGATCTTCCGCATGGGGCTCGCCGGCGGCAAGCCGGGGGAGGGGCGCATCGGCGTCCAGCCGGAATGGTTCTTCAAGGGTGTCGGCACCTGCGTCGTGCCGCCGGGCGCGCCGCTGGAACTGCCGGGCTACGCGCTCGCCGGCGCCGAGGAGGCCGAGATCGTCGGGCTCTACATCGTCGATCCGGCCGGCGAGCCGCGCCGCATCGGCTTCGCGCTCGGCAACGACTTCTCCGACCATGTCACCGAGGGCAAGAACTACCTCTATCTCGCCCATTCGAAGCTGCGGGACTGCTCGATCGGGCCGGAGCTGTTGATCGGCGACCTGCCGCAGGAGGTGCGCGGCCGCACCCGCATCCACCGGGATGGCGCGGTGGTGTGGGACGAGGAGTTCCTCTCCGGCGAAAGCCACATGTCGCACTCGATCGCCAACCTCGAGCACTACCACTTCCGGTACCCGATGTTCCGCCGGCCGGGCGACCTGCACGCCTACTTCTTCGGCGCCGACGCCATGAGCTACGCCTCCAACGTCAAGACCGAAGCCGGCGACGAGTTCGAGATCGAATCCCCCACCTTCGGCAGGCCGTTGCGCAACCGGATGGTGGCCGGGGCGGAGGAGACGCTCGTCTCCGTGCGTCCGCTCTGAAGCTGGCCCCGGGCGGCGCGCACGCTGCCCGGACTTCGTCGAGCCTTCGACCAAACGCCAACCGAGAGCGCCAGCTGCCGCGGCGGACAAGACGCTCCCCGACGACCACCGGCCTGACCGACCGGACAAGACCAACCAGAGGAGAAGTGTCGTGAAGGGATTGAAAAAGCTTCTGTGCGGCGCTGCGCTCGCCGCCGGATTGTGGGCCTCGGGCGCCGCCGCGGAAACGCTGCGCGTGCTCGCCTGGGAAGGCTACGCCGATGCGGACTGGGTCAAGGAGTTCACCCAGGAGACCGGCATCGACGTCGACGTCGTCTTCATCGGCAGCGACGACGAGATCTGGGCCAAGATCAAGGGCAGCGAGGGCAAGGACTTCGACGTCATGGCCGTCAACACGGCCCAGCTCCAGCGCTATATCGACGCCAAGCTCGTCACGCCCTGGGATCTCAAGGACATCCCCAACCAGCAGCAGGTGCTGCCGCGCTTCCGCGATCTGAGCAAGATCAAGGGCGAGACGCGCGACGGCCAAGTCTACGGCATCCCGTTCGCCTTCGATTCCATCGGCCTCATCTACGATGTCGACAAGGTGAAGCCGGCCCCGACGTCAATGGCGATCCTGTGGGACCCGAAATACAAGGGCAAGGTGCTCGCCTATGACAACGGCGAACACAACGTCTCCTTCACCGCGCTGGTGCTCGGCATCAAGGATCCGTTCCACCTGACGCCGGAGCAGCTTGCCGAGGTGAAGGCGAAGCTCGTCGCGCTCAAGGGCAACGTGCTGTCGTTCTATACGACCTCCGACGAGGCCCAGCAGATCTTCCAGAACAACGACGTCGCCCTCGTTTGGGCCAATTACGGCCAGCAGCAGCTCAAGGCGCTGCAGAAGGCCGGCGCCCACGTCGCCTACATCAACCCGTCTGAGGGCGCGCTGTCCTGGCTCGACAACTGGGCCATGACGAGCGGCGTCAAGGACAAGGCGGCGGCCGAGAAGTGGGTGAACTTCCTGCTGCAGAAGAAGATCGGCGAGCAGCTCACCGAGCGAACCGGTTTCGGCAACACCGTCGTGCCGAGCGGTAGCGCCAAGGAAACCGATACGCTCGTCTGGCTCGACGCCGTCGAGGACCCGCTGAAGCGTTCCGACCTGTGGAACGAAGTGAAGGCGGCACCCTGACCGTGTCCTGCCGCGGGCCGATCCGGCCCGCGCCACCGCCGCCGCGCGTCTCCCGGGCGCGCGTCGACCGGGATTGAGGAGCGGCGCATAATGGTCTCCGCCCGGACGCGCATGTCCGGGCGGCACCCCGCGCTCGCCGCACGTTGTTCGAGGGTACCAATGGCCGATCCCGGCGTTCTTCTGACCTTGCGCTCCGTGACCAAGTCCTACGGCTCGGTTCCGATCCTGCACGGTGTCGATCTCGACGTGCGCGACGGCGAGTTCATCACGATTCTCGGGCCGTCCGGCTCGGGCAAGACCACGATCCTGCGCCTCATCGGCGGCTTCACCTCGCCGTCCGGCGGCGAGATCCGGCTCGACGGGCAGGACATCACGGCGACGCCGATCAACCGGCGGCCGTTCAACACGGTGTTCCAGGACTATGCGCTGTTCCCGCACCTGACGGTGGAGGCGAACGTCGCCTACGGGCTCGCCGTGCGCGGCACGCCGCGGGCGGAGGTCACGAAGCGCGTCGCCGACGCGCTCGAGCTCGTCAGCCTCGGCGCCTTCGGCAAGCGCTACCCGGCGCAGCTTTCCGGCGGCCAGCGCCAGCGCGTGGCGCTCGCCCGCGCCATCGTCTGCCGGCCGCGGCTCATCCTGCTCGACGAGCCGCTCGCCGCGCTCGACGTCGCGCTGCGCCACCAGATGCAGGTCTTCCTGAAATCGGTGCAGGCCGAGATCCGCACCACCTTCCTGTTCGTCACCCATGACCAGGAGGAGGCCATCGCCATGGCGGACCGGATCTGCGTGATGAATGCCGGGCGCATCCAGCAGATCGGCTCGCCCCACGAGGTCTATTACCGGCCGAGCTGCGAATTCGTCGCGACCTTCTTCGGCGACAACAACCTGATTGCCGGAACCCTCGGCCCCGTGAGCGGCACCCGGCGTGCCATCGAAACGAGCCTCGGCACCATCGTCTGCTCGATCGAGGGTCAGCCCGAACTCGCCGCCGCGCCGGCCGGCGCCCGGGCCTTCGCGGCCTGCCGCCCCGAGGCGATGGAGGTTGGTCCCATCAACGATCGCGATCCGGCGCGTGAGAACGCGATCGCCGCAACCATCGACCAGGTCGCCTTCGGTGGTGCCTCCACCATGGCCTTCGCCACGGCCGCGGGCGACCGTGCGATCTCGCTGCGGGCCCGGCTGCAGAGCCGTCCGGAAGGCACGCCGCTTGCGGCGGGCGACGCGGTGACGCTGTCGTTCCGTGCCGACGATTGCCGGCTGGTTCCGGCATGAGCGCGCCCGACCCCCTGGCCGGCCGGAGCCGCGCGGCCGCCTGGTTCGCCACTTTCGCGGCCTATGTCGTCCCGCTCGGCTTCATCCTGGCGCCGATGACGCTGTTCCTCGCCTACAGCTTCTTCAGCGTCGACCACGGCGACATCGTCTTCTCGCCGACGCTCGCGAACTATGTCCGCTTCTTCACCGATCCGGTGTTCCAGCCGATCTTCTGGCGCACCTGCCTGTTGTGCCTGTCGGTCGCGGTGCTGTGCGTGGTGTTCGCCTATCCGGTGGCACTGTTCCTGACCGGGCTCAAGGGCCGGCAGCGGCACGCCGTCCTGGTGCTGCTGCTGGTTCCGCTGCTGATGAGCTACGTCATCAAGATCTACGCCGTGCGCTCGATCCTCGGCGGCAACGGGCTCCTCAACCGCACCCTGATGGCGCTCGGCCTCATCGACGAGCCGTCGATGCTGTTCGTGTTCAACTTGAACGCGGTGCTGCTCACGCTGACGGTGCTCCTGATCCCGTTCGCGATCCTGCCGATCTTCCTGTCGCTCGAGACCATTCCGAAGGCGCTGCGCCATGCCTCCGCCGATCTCGGGGCGAGCGACCTGCAGACCTTTCTCCGGGTGACGCTGCCGCTCAGCCTGCCCGGCGTCGCGAGCGCGATGAGCTTCGTCTTCGTCCTCGCGATCGGCGACTTCCTCACCCCGCAGATGGTGGGCGGCCAGTCCGGCTTCACCTTCGGGCGGATCATCTACAGCCAGTTCGGAACCGCCTTCAATTGGCCGTTCGGCGCCGCGCTGTCCGTCATCCTGGCGGCGGCGGTGATCTGCGCGATCGCGCTCGGCGGCTGGGCCGGAACGCGGAGGCAGACCCAATGACGGCCCCGACGACCGCCCACGCCACGCCCGTGCGGCCCGCCCGCCGCGTCCTGGAAAGCCCGATGAAGCGCATCGGCACGGCCCTGCTCGTCGCCGTCACGGGGCTGGTGTTCGTGCTGCTCTACGGCCCGCTCCTGGTGCCGATCACGTCCTCGTTCTTCACCGTCAGCCACGGCGCGGTGGACTGGTCGCAGCCGACCGCCGATGCCTATGCCGCGCTCACTCGCAACGAAAGCGTCCTCGCCGCGCTGCGCACCACGCTCATCGTCGGCGTCTCGGCGGTGGTTCTCTCGGTCGTGATCGCGACGGGGCTCGCGCTCTACGTCGCCTCGCCCGAGGCGAAGGGCCGGCGTTTCCTCCAGTTCGTGATTTTCCTGCCGTTCCTGATGCCACCGATCATCACCGGCCTCGCGCTGCTGATCTTCTTCCGCGAGATCAATTTCGAGCGCTCGATCCTGACCGTCATCATCGGCCACACGGTGTTCGTGCTGGCGCTCGTCTATCGAACCATTCTGGTGCGCTTGCAATCGCTGAGCGGCAGTCTGGTCGAAGCCTCCTACGACCTCGGCGCCAGCCGTTGGCAGACTTTCCGCCTCGTCCTCCTGCCGAACCTGCGCGGGGCGATGGCCGGCGGGGCGATCCTCGCCTTCGCGCTGTCGTTCGACGAGACGATGATCACGCTCCTCGTCACCGGCACCCAGAGCACGCTGCCGGTGCGGCTGTGGGCGATGATGCGGCTCGGCTTCACGCCGGACATCAACGCTCTGGTGACGCTGGTGCTCCTGTTCACCACGGCCCTCTGTCTGGTGGCGGTGCGCTTCGTCGCGCCGGTACAGGCCGCGGCCGGCGGCGACTGACCGATCTCACCCGAACGTCCACCAAGGAAGGCGCGGCCATGGCGACCGACATCGATTTCAAGGCCCTGAAAGGGGTGCTCTATTCCGCCGTGCTGTCGGATGTGCTCGACGGCTTCGGCTGCCCGAACCAGGCGATGCGTCCGTTCGTCCGCCCGCTCGACGAGGGCAAGGTGCTGTTCGGCCGCGCCCGCACCGGGCTCTATGCGCACGTCTACGGCGTGACCGAGGGGCGCAACCCCTATGAAGTCGAGATCGCCCTCGTCGACGATCTCGGCACCGACGACATCGTCATCCTCGCCTGCGATGGACCGACCACCCGCATCGCGCCATGGGGCGAACTCTTGACCACCGCCGCGCGCTGCCGCGGCGCCGGCGGCTGCGTCACCGACGGGCTGGTGCGCGACGTGCGCCACATCCGGCGGCTCGGCTTTCCCGTGTTCCACGGCGGGATCGGCCCGCTCGACACCAAGGGCCGGGCCGAGATGACGGCGCGGGACGTGCCGGTCGAATGCGGCGGTGTGCGGGTCGAGCCGGGCGATCTCGTGTTCGGCGACGTCGACGGCGTGGTCGTGATCCCGCAGGCGCTCGCCGCGGCGGTGATCGAAACCGCGCTCGAGAAGATCCACGGCGAGAACAAGACGCGCGAGCACCTCGAACAGGGCATGCTGCTCGCCGACGTCTATGCCCGCTACGGCATCCTGTAGCGCGAACGACCGGGCGCGTGCGGCCGTGCGCGCACCCCTCCGTCGCGGGGCATGCAGGCGCGGCCCCTTCGACACGACACGCGAGAATTCCCAAACGCGGGTGGACCGGCGGCGACCGACGCGGCAAGACCGTGTCGGTCCGCTCGCCGAGAGCGGGATTGGTGTTCGCCGTAGGGTGTCGTGATGGTGGCTGGGTTCGACGTCGTGGTCGTCGGCAAGGGGATGATGGGAGCCGCGGCGGCGCGGCACCTCGCAAACGGAGGAGCCAAGGTCACGTTGGTGGGACCGGACGAGCCTCAGGACCTCGCAACCCATCAGGGCGTCTTCGCCAGCCACTACGACGCGGGCCGGATCACCCGCTCCATCGATGACGATCCCGATTGGTCGCTGCTCGCGCGCCGTTCGATCGAGCGCTATGCGGCGATCGAAGCGGAGAGCGGCATCGCCTTCTATGCCGAGGTCGGGTGCATCATCGCCGCGGACGATTCCGATTATCTTTCGCGCGCCGCCCGGGCCGCCGAAGGCGTGGGCGCACAGGCGGCGCGGCTCGAGGCCGGGCCGTTGGCGACCGCCTTTCCCATGCTGCGCTTTCCGGACGGCTATTGTGGTCTGCACGAAGCCCGGAATGCGGGCCACATCGACCCGAGGGCGCTCGTCCGCGCCCAGACGGCGCTCGCCCGGAGGGCCGGCGCGACCGTCGCACCGGTCGAGATCGAGGCCCTTGTCGACCGCGGGACCCACGTCGAGGCCGTCGCGGTCGGCGGTGATGTCTTCAGAGCCGACAAGGCCATCATCGCGACGGGAGGCCACGCCATCCGGCCGTGGCTGCTTCCCCGTCCGCTCGATCTGACGGTCAAGGCCCGGACCGTCTTCCTCCTGGAAATCGAGGCCGGCGAGCAGGCCCGCTATGACGGCATGCCCTCGGTCATTCAGGTCGCGGCGGACCAGGAGCACAGCTTCTACGCGTTGCCGCCCATCCGCTATCCCGATGGGCGCGTCTTTCTCAAGATCGGCGGCGACCCCCGAGACACGCTGTTGGCGAGCGAGGCGGACATCCGCGCCTGGTTCCGCAGCGGCGGCGATCCCGCCGTCGCCCGTCATCTGGAGCACGGCCTGCGCAATCTGCTGCCGGGGCTACGGGGCAGGGCCGGGACAAGCGCGGCCTGCATGACCACCTTCACCCGCCACGGCTATCCCTACATCGATTTCGCGGATAGCGATCGGATCGTCGTCCTCACCGGTGGCAACGGAAAGGCCGCCAAGAGCTCCGACGAAATCGGCCGATTGGGCGCGATCCTGGCCGCGGGCGGACCTCTCGATCGGGAAGGTTACGCCGCAAACTTCGAAGCGTTCTATTTTTAATGCATTTTATTTCCTCAATAATCTCTCATTGAGAAAAGACTAGAATCGTTCTGAAATGAGATGAACCTCGAATCGTATTGAAATAGGTGATCCTGATCGATAATGCGTTGCAAGCAACCGCGGGTGATGGGTGCTTGTAATGTGGAATATTTCTAGAGTTGCGGCGATTCTCGGCTTGGCGGCAATGCTGTCGTCTGGATCGGTGATGGCGCAAGACGGCAAGACGGTGTCGATCACAGACGATCGTGGCGTGGTCGTCGTCGTGCCTGAGAACCCGCAGCGCATTGCGGCCATCTCCTATCTCGGCGTCGACGTCGCACTGGCCCTCGGCATCAAGCCGGTTGCCACGACCTATATGACCGCCGGCCGTCAGCCCGATTTTCTGCTTGGGCTGACCGGTGAGATGAAGTCCCTCGGCCAGCGGGCGAAGCCGAACCTCGAGCTCCTGTCGGAAGTTCGGCCGGACGTGATCGTCGCCATGAAGCGCTACACGGTCGGCAATGCCGCCCAGTTCGAGAAGATCGCGCCTTATATCGCCTACAACATGGAGCTCCTGAGCGAGAGCTACCAGGAAGTATCCGATCTCTCGAAGGTGTTCGGAAAACCGGAGCGCGGCGAGCAATTGAACGCGGAGTTCAAGAGCCATCTCGCGGACTATGCCGCCAAAGCGCCGAAGAACGTCCATCCGCGCTTCCAGATCATGTGGGGCGGGGATACGCCGTTCTCGTTCCACACCGAGAACACCGCCGCCTCGATCGTCGCGGCGCTCGGCGGCGACAATATCGCCGGTCCGATGCAGCAGGACGGCAAGTTCGGCATGGAGATCAGTCTCGAAGCCATGCTGGAAAAGGACCCCGAGGTCATCTTCGTCTACGACAGCGGCCCGGACCGCCCGCACGAGAACAACCCGATCTGGCAGCAGCTCTCCGCCGTCAAGAACGGGCGCGTCTACTATGTCGGCGATGAGTGGGTCGAGACCAACGGGCCGATCGCCCGTGAAATGGTGCTGCGTGAGGCGGCGCATTATCTCTACCCGGATACGTTCCCGGCGATCGACGTGCGCGCGGAAGCGGCGAAGCTGATCCCCGCGGGCGTGCAGCAGTGACGAATGCCGAGGCGGCCGCGCGGCCCCATGCCGACATCCGCTCCCTGACGCTGACGATCGCGATCCTGATCGTCAGCCTGACGGTGCTCGCGGGCGGGCTTCTGATCGGCGCGCGGCCGCTCCAGCCTCAGGTCGCTCTGGCGGCCCTGTTCGCGCCGGACGGCAAGATCGCGTCGATCCTGGTCTGGACCCTGCGCCTGCCCCGCAGCCTCGCCGCATTTCTGGGCGGGGCGGGGTTGGGGGTTTCTGGCTATCTGCTGCAAACGCTGACCCGCAACCCTCTGGCGGGGCCGGGGCTGACCGGCGTGACGGCCGGCGCCGTCACGCCCATCGTGGCGTGCTTCACATTCCTGCCCTGGCTGTCGTCCGTCTATTATCCCATGATCGGAATGGCGGGGGGACTCGCCGCCGCGCTGACGACGTTCTGGATCGCGGGCGGCGGCACGGCGCGCCCGCTGCACCTCGCGCTCGGCGGAATCAGCGTGTCGATGTTCCTCGGCGCGCTCACGACCTGGATCATCCTGTCGAGCGGTCCCCAGGTGCCGGCGCTGCTGTTCTGGCTGTCGGGCGGCTTCCAGGGCCGGTCATGGCCGCAGCTCGCCTACATGGCTCCGTGGGTCCTAATCGGCTGCTTCGGTGCCTTGGCGAGCCATCGTGTCATCGGGCTGTTGACGTTGAGCGAACAGGCGGCGGCCGGCATGGGCCTGCAATTGTCGCTGTGGAAGCCCGTGCTGCTCCTCCTCGCCGTCCTCCCCGTGGCCGGCGTGGCGCCGGTGGCCGGTCCGGTCGCCTTCGTCGGGCTGGCGTCGCCGCATATCGCCCGCCTTCTGCGGCCCACGGGGCCGGCCTGGACCATCGCGCTCACGGCCGCCATCGGTGGTTTCATCGTCGTCTCCGGCGACGTGATCGCCCGTGGCATCGCGCCGCCGAAGGAGCTCCCCATCAGCATCGTCACCGCCTTGATCGGTGGCCCGCTGTTCATCTGGCTCGTGCAGCGCCGCGGCTTCACGACGGGGGGCGGAGCATGACGATGGTCCGCGCCGTCGTGCGCAGACCGCTGCCCGCTCGCATCGTGCTGGCGATGGCGGCGCTGGCGCTGCTTGCCCCCATCGTCGCCGTCTTCCTGGGCGTCGTCGACATCCCGCCCGCCCATGTGATCGGCGTCTTCCTGGGGCAGGGGCCGGCGGATGCGCGGTCGATCATCTGGGACATCCGCTTTCCGCGCATCGTCACCGGCATGCTCGCCGGCGTGAACCTCGCCGTCGCCGGTCTTCTGTTGCAGACCGTCACCCGCAATCCGCTGGCCGACCCCTCGATCATGGGCATCTCGCAGGGGGCGACCCTCGCGGTGAGCCTGTTCCTGCTGCTCTCCGTCTATATCCACCACGCCGGCTCCACGGACCTGCCGGAACTGCCGGTGGCCTGGCTGCCGACGGTCGGGACCCTGGGCGGTCTCGCCGCCGGCGGCCTCGTCTACGCCTTGGCCTTTCGGCGCGATCTCGGTCCGTTGCGCGTCACGCTCTGCGGCATCGCGGTCGGGGCCGTCCTGCATGCGCTCGCCATCGGATTGATCGCCGGCTGGGGGTCGAACCGCCTCGAGGTTCTGCTCGAGTGGCTGTCGGGCAGTCTCTATGCCCGAAGCTGGCAGCACGCCGCGGTGCTCGCGCCGTACACGGTGTCGGGGCTGCTGGTGCTGCCGCTGATCCGGCGGCCCCTGGAACTGCTGAGCCTCGATGCGTCCGTGGCCCAATCCTTCGGCCTCGCCTATCGCCGTCAGTTCTCGCTCGCGTTGCTCTTGTCGTGCGCGCTCGCGGCGAGTGCGGTCGGGACGGTGGGGCCGATCGTGTTCGTCGGCTTGGTCGTGCCGCATCTCGCCCGGTCTCTGGCGGGAAGGCACAGCGCTCTCGTTCTGCCGCTGACGGTCGCGTTGGGCTCCATCGTCGTGACGTTCGGCGACCTCGTCGGCCGCTTGCTCGGCCGGGCCGAGGAAATCCCGATCGGGGTGATCACGGCCCTGTTCGGTGTGCCGGTATTGGTCGCGCTGATCCGCAGAACCCCGTGAGAGATCCATGCTTCTGACTTGCTCGGCTCTGTCCGTCAGCTATGGCCGCCGAAAGGCCCTCTCGGGCCTCGATCTCTCGATAGGGTCCGGCGAGATCCGCGCTTTGATCGGCCCCAACGGCTCGGGCAAGAGCACGGCGCTCCAGGCGCTCGCGGGCCTCATCCGCCCCGACGAGGGGCATGTCGCCCTCGACGGGCGCGCGGTCGGCACGCTGTCGCGCCGGGACCTCGCGAAACGCCTCGCCTTCCTGCCGCAGCAACCCTCCGCGCCCGACGAGATGACGGTCGGCCAACTGGTCCGGCAGGGTCGGTTCGCCCATGTCGGGCTGCTGCGGAGCTACTCGTCCCGCGACGAGGAGGCCATTCAGTGGGCTTTGGAGAGCACCGGCCTGACGGCGCTGGCCGATCGAAGCCTGAGGGAGCTCTCCGGGGGCGAACGCCAGCGGGCTTGGATTTCGGCGGCGATCGCCCAGGAGGCCGGCATCCTGCTGCTCGACGAGCCGACCTCCTTCCTCGATATCGGCTACCAGATCGAAGTGCTCGATCTCGTCCACCGACTCAGCCGCGAGCGCGGCGTGACGATCGTGATGTCGATCCACGATCTCAATCAAGCCATGTCGATCTGCGACCGGATCTGCCTGCTCCAGGAGGGCAAGCGCGTCTTCGACGGGGTGCCGGACGATCTCGCCCGAAGCGGGCTGATCGAACACGTGTTCCGGGTCAAAGGGCGCTTCGTGCAACTGGCGCCGGACACGCCCCCGCATTTCGACGTCGAACTGGCGCGCCGAGCGGCATCGCCGCGCACCACCGACGGCCTCTCACCAGCGACACTTGAACGTAGGCTTGCACGATGAATGGACATGCGGGGGACGGACATGCTGGGGACAAGGTGAAGGCGATCCCGACCTGGTACGTCGATCCGAGCGCCGAGAACGCCATGGGCGACGGCCACGCCCCGATCTGGCGGCACCTCATCGGTCTCATTCCCGAGCGCGATCTGAGCGCCAAGACGGTTCTCGATTTCGGCTGCAATCAGGGCGGCTTCCTGCGCCATCTGCACGCCTTGCGCCCCTTCCGCCGGGCGCTCGGCCTGGACATCGCCGAACGGTCGATCGCGACCGCCAACAGCCTGAAGGGCAACCTTCCGATCCAATATCAGACGGGGGCCGATGTCTCAGGTTGGACCGAGACGTTCGATCTCGCGTTCAGCCACGAGGTCGTCTACCTGATCCCGGACATCGATGCTCACGCCCGGGATATCCGGCAGGCGTTGAAGACCGACGGCATCTACTACGCCGTGACCGGCTGCCACACCGACAACCCGCTCTGGCCGAAATGGCGTTCCCTCGTCGCGGAGCGCACCAACACCGTCGTGCAGGACCGCTCCGTCAGCGACTACGCGAAGGCCTTCGCGGCGGCGGGCTTCACGGTGTCCGCCCGAAAGATCCTCTATGACGGTTTCATCCCCTACGCGCCGGACGGTTGGACGCCGGACTTCATGGACGCCCTCGATTATTACAGCCAGACCAAGATCGTGTTCAGGCTCGTCAAACACTAGGGAAGACAGACCGCGCTGAAAACGATCGAGGCCCCATCCGCCTCGGATGAAGCGGACGGAGCCTCGCAGGTGAGGTCGGCGTGAGGTCTTGGCGTTACTTCGTCAGTTCCGTCCAGATTCGGCTGTAGATCTGCTGCACGTCGGCCGGGCAGGTGACCTGGATGTGACCGGCGGACTTGAGGGCGGGCGGGATCACCATCTCGGGTGCCGTCAGGAGGTCCTTATCCATGAACGCCTCGGAGCCCTGGATCGCGTTGCCGTAGCGGGTGTAATTCGAGACCAGCGCGGCGTTCTCCGGCGCCATGATGAAGTTCAGGAACAGCTTGGCGTTCTCGACATTCTTGGCGTCGGCGAGAATGGCGACGTTGTCCTGCCAGATCGCATAGCCTTCCTTCGGATAGCCGTAGGCGAAGTGCGGATTCTCGGCGCGGATGCGCATGGCGGCGCCATTCCAGAAGATCGAGGCGTCGAGGTCTTCCTTGATGAACTTTTCGAAGCTCGGATAATCGATCGATGCCCAATAGGGCTTGGCCGCCGCGAGCTTGTCGCGCGCCGCCTTGAGGATCGCCTTGTCCGTCGTGCAGGGCTGGCCGCCGACATATTCGATCGCCATGTCGATGACGTCGCTCATCGAGGGGACGACGTTGATCTTGCCCTTCAACGCGTCCGGCGGGTCGAAGATGACCGCGGAGGTGTTGATGTCACCCTTGTAGACGTTCGTGTTGACCATGACGCCGGTGGTGCCCCAAACCCACGGCGCGGTGTAGTGGCGGCCTTTGTCCCAGCCCACGGCCACCCATTGCGGCTCGACGTTCTTGAAGTTCGACATCTGGGACGGCTCGCTCTTCAGGAGCAGTCCCTTCTCGATGTAGATCGGAACCACCGACGCCGACGGCACCACGATGTCGAAGCCGTGACCGCCGGCCTCGATCTTGGCGATCGCAGTTTCGTTGGAATCGTACTCGGTGACGGTGACCTTGACGTCGTAGGTCTTCTCGAACTTCTTGATCAGATCCGGCGGGGTGTAGAGGCCGAAATTGAAGATGTTGAGCTGCCCTTCGGCCAGGGCGGGGGCGGTTGCGACCGACAGGATGACCGCCGCGGCGGCCACGAGAGACGCGGGTTTCATCGAGTTCTCCTCTGAAGTTCAGTTCTTTTTTCGTGTTGCGGCCCAAGACCCCGCCACGATCAGCACGCTGACCAGAAGAATGAGCGAGGAAATGGCGTAGATTTCCGACGTGAGATTGCGCCGCAGCTCTCCCATCAGATAGGTCGGCAGGGTCTCCTGACCGGGCGACTTCAGGAAGTCGCTCATGACGACGTCGTCGAGGGAGACGACGAAGGCCAGCATGAAACCTGCCATGATGCCGGGGGCGAGGAGCGGCAGGGTCACGCGGCGGAAGGTGTAGAAGCGGCTCGCATAGAGGTCGGCGGCGGCCGTCTCGAGGCTCAGGTCCATGCCCTCGAGCCGCGCGCGGATCGGCAGGTAGGCGAACGGCACGCAGAAGGTGGTGTGGGCCGCGATCAGGAAGCCGAGGCCTGTATAGCCCGTCGCCGCCTTGATCTGGCCGACGATGATAAGGAGCGCGATCGCCAGGACGATCTCGGGGACCATCAGGGGCTGGTTGAGGATCAGGTGGACCGCGCCTTCGCCGCGGAAGCCGTCGCCGCGCGTGGTGGCGAGCGCGGCCATGATGGCGAACACGGTCGAGATGACGGCGGCCGACGTTGCCAGGATCAGGGAGTTCAGGGCGGCGTCGAGGAAGGCCTCGTTGTGCAGCGCCGCCCCATACCATTTGAGCGACAGTCCCTCCCAGTTGCCGATCACATTGCCCGAGTTGAACGAGTAGGTGACCAGGATGACCATGGGCACGTAGAGGATGACGAAGCAGGTGATCGCCAGCATCTCCGCGCCGCGCAGACGTTTAACGTTGAAACCGCGCTCAGCCATGATTGCGCCCGTTCCGGCCCGAAGTGATCCGCGTGTACCAAACGAGCGCCGCCAAGACCAAGATCGTCAGCGTGATCGAGAGGGCGGCGCCGAGCGGCCAGTTGCGGCCCTGGCCGAACTGCATGTCGATCAGGTTGCCCAGCATCATCGACTTGCCGCCGCCCATGATGCGCGGCGTCACGTAGGCGCCGAGCGAGGGCACGAACACCAGGATCGAGCCCGCGATGATGCCGGGGCGCACCAGCGGCAGGATCACGCGCCGCAGGCAGAACAGCCGCGAGGCATAGAGGTCGTAGCTCGCCTCCGCCAACCGGAAGTCGAATTTCTCGATCGCGGCATAGACGGGCAGCACCATGAGCGGCAGGAACACGTAGGTCATGCCGAGCAGCACGGCGAAGTCCGTGAACATCATCTGGATCGGCTTCTGGATGAGGCCGAGCGCGAGCAGCACGCGGTTGATGACGCCCTCCGATCGGATCATCTCCTGCACGGCGATGGTGCGCACGAGCAGGTTGGTCCAGAACGGGATGGTGATGAGGAGCAGCCAGAAGCCGCGCTGGGAGGCCGGTCGGGTTGCGATGAACCAGGCCGTCGGCAGCCCGAAGATCAGGGTGAGCAGCGTCGTCGCGAGCGAGAGGCCGATCGAACGGGCCAGAATGACGAGGTTGGCGTCAGAAATGCTGACTGTGTTGTCGAAGATATCGCGCTCGAAGAGAACCGAGAACCAGCCGTCGGTCGAGAAAATCCATTTGACGTTGCCGAAATCGCCGGGCGTCAGCAGCGAATAGACGACGACGAGGGCGAGCGGCAGGATCGAGAACAGCATCACGATCGTCACCGCCGGAAGGACGAGGGCCCAGCGGCGCCAAGGCTCCGACGTCTTCATGCCGCGCCTCCCTCGTCGGCCAGCACCCGGAGCGCCTCGGCGGGGAGGGAGACCGGGACACTCTCGCCCTCGGCAAAGCGCGTCCCGCCATGAAGCGCATTCTGCACGCGGGCGACGAGCGGGAGGCCGTCGGGCAGGGCGAGATGGACGTGGGTGTCGGTGCCGAAGAAGACGAGCTGCTTGATCTCGGCCTCGAGCACCAGCGCACCGGGGAGGGTGGTCGCGAGCGCCAGGTGCTCCGGCCGGATCATCAGCGTTACCGGGCCCTCGGGAACACCGTCGAGCGCGACCGCGGCCGCGCCGAACCGGACGGTGCCGCTCGCCGCGTGCGCGGGCAGGAAATTGGACTCGCCGATGAAGCCGGCGACGAAGCGGTTGGCCGGCCGGTCGTAGAGTTCGCGCGGGGTCGCGATCTGCTGCACCCGCCCGCCGCTCATCACGGCGATGCGGTCGGACATCGTCAGCGCTTCTTCCTGGTCGTGCGTGACGAAGATGAAGGTGAGCCCGGTCTCGCGCTGGAGCCGCTTCAGCTCGATCTGCATCTCCTTGCGCAGCTTCATGTCGAGCGCCGACAGTGGTTCGTCGAGCAAGAGGATGCGCGGCTTGGCCACCAGCGCGCGGGCGAGGGCGACGCGCTGCTGCTGGCCGCCGGATAGCTCGGAACTCTTGCGGTCCTTCAGGTGCCCGAGCTGAACCAGCTTCAGCATGGCCTCCACGGCGGGCGTGATCTCGGCGCGGGGGCGGCCCTGCGCCTCGAGCGCGAACGCCACGTTCTGGCCCACGGTCATGTGCGGGAAGAGAGCGTAGTTCTGGAACACCGTGTTGACCGGCCGCTGGTTCGGCGGCATCCGCGCGATGTCGTGGCCGTCGAGCACGAGCGCGCCGCCGCTCGGGGCGCTGAAGCCCGCGATCAGCCGCAGCAGGGTCGTCTTACCGCATCCCGAGGGGCCGAGCAGGGTGAAGAACTCTCCCTCCGCGATGGAGAAGCTCACCTCGTGGAGCGCGGTCACCGCGCCGTCGCCAGACCCGAAGCGTTTCGTGAGTTCGCGAATGTCGAGCATCTGCCTCTTCGTCCCCAAGGGCCTCCAATATGCGTATTGACAAAGTTTCTTTAGTCAATAAAATTTTTTACCGAGACAAGAAATGTCACGAAACATCCGGATGGCCGCCCCGTTGAGTGATCTGAGCCAGGTGGAAACGGGGCTGCGCAGCCGTAAGAAGGCGAAGCGCCGGAACGACATCGTCGTTGCGGCGCGCGCGCTGTTCGCCACGCAGGGCATCGACGCCACCACGATGGCGGACATCGCCGCGGCCGTGGGCATCTCCACGCCGACCGTCTTCAATTATTTCGGGTCGAAGGACGGCATTCTCATCGCGCTGATCAACGAGGGGACGACGGAGGCGCGCGAGCGCGACCGACCGCTCCATTGGCGCGAAGGCACCGACCTCGCGACCCTCATCGTGAAGATGTTCCTGCGGGTCTCGGCCCGCACGCTGGAGATCGCCGACAAGCAGCTCTGGCGCTATGCCGAGTCGGCGGCGATCCGCCATCCCGAGACGGAGTTCGCCCAGCAATATGCGAGCGTGTCCGAAGCGCTGGTGGGCGTCGTCGCCGAGTTCTTCGACGCGCTCGACTTGAGCCTCCGCAGCGGGGCGCCGACCTCGTCGCCGTTCCTGGCGCGGCTGTTCCACGATGTCTGGATGCCATTGTTCCTGCGCCTCATCTCCGAAGAGGAGCACACCCTCGACGCGCACGAGGACGCCCTGCGGGCGCACATGGTTCCGCTCGTCCACATGCTGTTCGACGAGGCGACCGTCGCGGCGCCGCGCCGCAAGAGGATCCGCTGAATGACCGCCTCCCTGATCTTTCTCAACGCACGCGTCCTGACCATGGACGAGGACGCGCCGCGGGCGGAGGCGGTCGCGGTCGGCGGCAATCGCATCCTCGCCGTCGGCGACCGGGAGACCGTCATGGCCCATGCGGGTGCCGACACGCGCATCGTCGATGCCGCCGGCGCCACCCTGATGCCCGGCTTCGTCGAAAGCCACGTGCACCTGTTCTCGGGCGCCTACGGGCAGACCCTGCTTCAACTCGCCGACGTCGCCGGCTTCGCGGCGATGAAGGCGGCCGTCGAGGCCTTCGCCGCCGCGCGGCCGAACGAGGGCCTCCTGTTCGCCCAAGGCGCGGATTACGAGATTCTCGGCGCCGGCACCCGGCTCGATCGTCATGCGCTCGACGCGATGTCTCCGGACCGCCCGCTCGCGGTGATGGCGCGGGATTTCCACACCCTGTTCGCGAACACGGCGGCGTTGCGCGCCGCGGGCCTCCTCTACGGCCGCACCTTGCCGGTCGGCAACGAGGTGGTGATGGGCGAGGACGGCCTCGCCACCGGCGAACTGCGGGAGAAGCTCGCCTTGCTGCCCGTGCTCGCGCTGCGCACCTCGGGCGGCCGCGAGATGCTCGGCATGTCCGGCATCGAGCCGCCCCAGGCCCCGACGCCCACGGAATGGCGCGAGGATCTCGACGTGCTGAAGGCCGGCATGCGCTTCGTCGCCGCGAAGGGTATCACCTCCCTGCACAACATGGACGGCAACCGTCACCTTCTGGAATTGCTGCGGGATGTCGAGACGGAGGGCGGACTGCTCGCCCGCATCTCCGTGCCGTTCCACCTGACACGCGAAATGCCGCTGTCCGAGCTCGACCGCGCCTCGGCCATGGCCGCCGATTTCACCGGCGAGCGGGTGACGAGCCGGCGGGTCAAGATCTTCGTCGACGGCGTCATCGAAAGCGGCACGGCCGCCATGCTGGCCGACTACGCGGACCATCCGGGCCTCAAGGGCGAGCCGATCTTCGATGCCGAGACCTTCGCCGCCGCGGCGATCGAAGCCGACCGTCGCGGCTTGCAGATCACGGTGCACGCCATCGGCGACGCGGCGGTTCGCATCGCGCTCGACGGCTATGCCGCCGCCCGCGCCGCCAACGGCCCGCGCGACAGCCGGCACCGCATCGAGCATATCGAAATGATCGATCCGGCCGACATCGGCCGGTTCGTCGAACTCGGCGTCGTCGCCTCCTTCCAGCCCCTTCATGCGCCGGTCGGCGAAAATCCGACGACGCGCAGCATCGGCGCGGCGCGCGCGCCCCACGCCTATGCCTGGCGGGCGCTCGCCGAGGCCGGCGCGACGGTCGCCTTCTCGTCCGATTGGCCGGTGGTGCCGATCGATCCGCTGCTCGGCATTCAGACGGCGCTGACCCGCGCGCCGCATCTCCCCGGCCTGCCGGACCAGCGCCTGCCGCTCCCGGAGGTGCTCGCCGCCTTCACCCGCAACGGCGCCTTCGCCGGCCACATGGAGCACAGCACCGGACGGTTGCGCCCGGGCCTGCTCGCCGACCTCGTCCTCCTCTCGGCCGACATCGAAGCGACCCCGGTCGACGCGATCGCCGGGCTCGGCGTCCGGATGACGGTGTGCGACGGGCGGATCACCCATGAAGCCTGACGGCCCCGCTTTCGACATGACGACGCTCGGGGCGGGGGCCTCGCTCGGCCAACCGCCCTTGCGCAAGGCCTGCGTGATCCGCGCCGACCTCGGCCCGGCACGCGAATTCGCGACCACCCAGGGCATCGTGCGGGCGATGTTTCCGATCGTCGGCGGCGAAGCGCGGGGCGACGGCTGGAGCGGCCGGATCCTGCCGGGCGGCGCCGACTTCGCGGTGCGCCTGCCCGACGGGGCCTACGCCGTCGAGGCGCGCTATTGCCTGGAGCTCGAGGACGGCACGCCGGTGATGGTGACGAACGCCGGCCGGATGGTGCCGCAGGCGGACGGCCGCTATCTCGGCCGCACCCGCGCTCTCTTGGAGGTACCCGACGGCCCCCACCGCCACCTCGGCGACGCCGTCTATTTCGGCACCGCCCTCGCCGAAACCGACGATGCCGACCACGTCTATATCGAATTGTGGGAAGCGGTGATCTAGGCCGGCGCGCGAACCAACGACGCTGCGGATGGTGAGTTCGCGACTTCAGGCGCTGGCGCCCAGAGACAGCGCGCCGCGGCTGACAATGAAAAAGGGCCTGCCGCAGCGCTGCGGCAGGCCCTTTCCGTTTGGGCCCACCCCCGTCCCTAGGGGTGAGCGAACTTTGCGTGACGTTCGAGCGAACTTTCGTGGCGTTGAGCGAAAATGAATGACGCGTCAGGTTGACGCGTCGTCTTCCGGCTCAGCTGCAGCCGCTCGTGGAGCCGCAGGTGTCGCACTTCAGGCAGGTGCCGTTGCGCACCATCGTGAAGTTGCCGCACTCCGAGCAGGATTCGCCCTCGTAGCCCTTGAGGCGGGCCAGCGCCGCGCGCTCGGCGGCGTCGGTCCGGGCCGAGGCGGCCGCGGTCGCGACGGCCACGGGGGCCGCTTCGGGTGCGGTCTCCAACGCGCGCTGGAACAGCGTCGCGGTCGCCGCGGCCTGGGCGCGGGCCGGGGCGGCGTGGATCGCCGTCACGTTCGCCGTGCCCGTCGCCCGCGGGGCGGGGCCGCCGGCGCCGGCCGGCTCCATCACCCGGAAGCGCTCGGTGCGGCCGCGCACCAGACCCTTCGAGACGACCTGCTCCGGTCCGCGCGGCGCCTTGCCCTCGTCGACGCCGGCGCCCATCGACATCGAATCGATGTCTTCGGGCGAGACGTGGCCGAGTTCGTGGCGCTGCAGGTAGGAGATCGCGAGCTCGCGGAAGATGTAGTCGAGGATCGAGGTCGCGTTCTTGATCGCCTCGTTGCCTTGCACGAAGCCCGCCGGTTCGAAGCGGGTGAAGGTGAAGGCGTCGACATATTCGTCGAGCGGCACGCCATATTGCAGGCCGAGCGAGATCGCGATGGCGAAATTGTTCATCAGCGAGCGGAAGGCGGCGCCTTCCTTGTGCATGTCGATGAAGATCTCGCCGAGGCGGCCGTCGTCATATTCGCCGGTACGCAGGTAGACCTTGTGGCCGCCGACGATCGCCTTCTGGGTGTAGCCCTTGCGGCGGCCCGGCAGCTTCTCGCGCCGCCGCACCTCGCGCTCGATGATCCGCTCGACGATGCGCTCGGCCGCGATGGTCGCGGCCGCGGTCGCCGGGGCGGCGGCGATCGCCTCCACGGTGTCCTCGGCTTCGTCCTCGTCGTCGGCGAGAAGCTGGCTGTTGAGCGGCTGCGACAGCTTCGAGCCGTCGCGATAGAGGGCGTTCGCCTTCAGCGCGAGGCGCCAGGACAGCCGGTAGGCGTTCTTGCAATCCTCGACGGTGGCGTCGTTCGGCATGTTGATGGTCTTGGAGATCGCGCCCGAGATGAAGGGCTGCGCCGCCGCCATCATGTAGATGTGGCTCTCGACCGAGAGGAAGCGCTTGCCGAGCCGGCCGCACGGGTTGGCGCAGTCGAACACCGGCAGGTGCTCGGCCTTGAGGCCGGGCGCGCCTTCGAGCGTCATGGCGCCCGAGCACCACACGTTCGCCGCGTCGATGTCGGCCTTCGAGAAGCCGAGGCGGGCGAGCAGGTCGAAGCCCTGATCGTCGAGCTCGGCCTTGGCGATGCCGAGCGTGCCGGTGAGGAAGTCCTCGCCGAGCGTCCACTTGGTGAAGGCGAACTTGATGTCGAAGGCGCTCTTCAGCGCCGCCTCGAGCTTCTCGAGCACGGCGTCGGTGAAGCCCTTGGCCTTCAGGGCCTCGTGGCCGATCGCCGGGGCGCCGACGAGCGAGCCGTGACCCACGGCGTAATCGATGATCGCCTGGATTTCGGCCTCGCCGTAGCCGAGCGCGCGCAGCGCCTCCGGCACGGCGCGGTTGATGATCTTGAAGTAGCCGCCGCCGGCGAGCTTCTTGAACTTCACCAGGGCGAAGTCGGGCTCGATGCCGGTGGTGTCGCAATCCATCACGAGGCCGATCGTGCCGGTCGGCGCGATGACAGACACCTGGGCGTTGCGGTAGCCGTAGATCTCGCCCCATTCGAGGGCGCGATCCCAGGCCGCCACCGCATGGGCGGCGAGCGCCTTGTCGGCCACGTTGGCGTGGTCGAGCGGCACCGGCG
This sequence comes from Segnochrobactrum spirostomi, assembly GCF_009600605.1. Taxonomy (GTDB): domain Bacteria; phylum Pseudomonadota; class Alphaproteobacteria; order Rhizobiales; family Segnochrobactraceae; genus Segnochrobactrum; species Segnochrobactrum spirostomi. The sequence goes on from NZ_VWNA01000001.1 coordinate 3,611,558, forward strand.
CGATGGCGAGCGCCTCGTAGCCGGCGGCCTCGCCCTTGGCGGCGCGGCGATGGTTGCGCATGACGCGCAGCATCGGCTCGCGGTTCGCCTCGAAGCCCGGGAAGGGGCCGAGCTCGCGGGCCATCTCGGCCGAGGTGGCGTAGGCGACGCCGGTCATGATGGCGGTCAGCGCGCCGCAGATCGCGCGGCCCTCGGCGCTGTCGTAGGGGATGCCCGACGACATCAGGAGGCCGCCGATGTTGGCGTAGCCGAGCCCGAGGGTGCGGTACTGGTAGGAGAGCTCGGCGATGCGGCGCGACGGGAACTGCGCCATCAGAACCGAGATCTCGAGCACGACCGTCCACAGCCGCACCGCATGCTCGTAGGCCTCGACGTCGAACGAGCGGTCGGGGCGGCGGAACTGCAGCAGGTTGATCGAGGCGAGGTTACAGGCCGTGTCGTCCAGGAACATATATTCCGAGCACGGATTGGACGCGCGGATCTCGCCGGCGGCCGGGCAGGTGTGCCAGTCGTTGATCGTGGTGTGGAACTGGATGCCCGGATCGGCCGAGGCCCAGGCGGCATAGCCGATCTGGTCCCACAGCTCGCGCGCCTTGATGGTCTTGGCGACCTTGCCGTCGGTGCGGCGGATCAGCGCCCAATCGCCGTCGGTCTCGACCGCGTTCAGGAAGGCGTCGGTGACGCGCACCGAGTTGTTGGAGTTCTGGCCCGAAACCGTCAGATAGGCCTCGGAATCCCAGTCGGTGTCGAAGATCGGGAACTCGATCTCGGTGTAGCCCTGCTTGGCGAACTGGATGACGCGGCGGATATAATTCTCCGGCACCAGCGCCTTCTTGGCGGCGCGGATCTCGCGCTTCAGGACCGGGTTCTTCTCCGGATCGAAGCACGATTCGCCGGGGCCGTCGCAGTTCACGCAGGCCTTCATCACCGCCTTCATGTGGCGGGCGACGGTCTTGGAGCCGGTGACGAGCGCGGCGACCTTCTGCTCCTCGCGAACCTTCCAGCCGACATAGGCCTCGATGTCCGGGTGGTCGACGTCGACCACCACCATCTTGGCGGCGCGGCGGGTGGTGCCGCCCGACTTGATGGCACCGGCGGCGCGGTCGCCGATCTTGAGGAAGCTCATCAGGCCGGACGACTTGCCGCCGCCCGACAGCTTCTCGCCTTCGCCGCGCAGCGCGGAGAAGTTGGAGCCGGTGCCGGAGCCGTACTTGAACAGGCGCGCCTCGCGCACCCACAGGTCCATGATCCCGTTCTCGTTGACGAGATCGTCGTTGACCGACTGGATGAAGCAGGCGTGGGGCTGCGGGTGCTCGTAGGCCGTCTCGGAGGCTTTGAGCTCGCCGGTCTTGTGGTTCACATAATAGTGGCCCTGGCTGGGGCCATCGATGCCGTAGGCCCAGTGCAGGCCGGTGTTGAACCATTGCGGCGAGTTCGGCGCGACCTTCTGGGTCGCGAGCATGAAGCGCAGCTCGTCATAGAACGCCTGGGCGTCGGCCTCGGCGTCGAAATAGCCGCCCTTCCAGCCCCAATAGGTCCAGGTGCCGGCGAGACGGTCGAACACCTGGCGGGAATCGGTCTCGCCGGTGAAGCGCTCGCCCGTCGGCAGCGCCTCGAGCGCGGCCTCGTCGGCAGCCGAACGCCACAGGAACTCGGGGACGCCGCGCTCCTTCACCCTCTTCAGGCGGGCCGGCACGCCCGCCTTGCGGAAGTACTTCTGGGCGAGCACGTCGGAGGCGACCTGGCTCCAGGTGGTGGGCACGTCGATGCCCTCCAGGCGGAACACCACGGAGCCGTCCGGGTTGCGGATCTCGCTGATCACCTTCCGGAATTCGATGCCGTCGTAGGCCGACTTGCCGTCGCTCGTATAGCGTCGCTCGAACCGCATAATCGTGGTCTCCGATCATCCCGCGGGGGATGGAAAATCAGGGTGCGGACGGCCTGCCGCCCGCGTCGCGTCCGCTCCGACACGACTCGCGGCTCGAGTCGTATCTAGTAGGTGAGGGTGCCTTGAGGCACTAAATATAGTGTTTACGAGCCGCCTTTGGGAGGGGCGCCGTGGGAGCGGCGACCGGCTTCCGGATACGACTCAGCGACCGCGCGCATCGAGTGTGACACGAACGGCGAACGCACGAGAGCAAGGTGAACTGGGCGCGCTGGGGCCGGGGCCGGCACGGCGCGTCTGTGTGAGGGGGAGACTAGGGAGAGTCGTCCCGGGTCGTCAAGGTCTAGCGGCTCGGCTCAGCGCCGCTCCCTATATATTGTAGTGCGCAGCCGGTACGCTTTTGCACGCTATCCCCAATGCGGCGACAAGATCGCCCGTTCGGGACGGTCTTCCCTTGACAGTGACCGCGCTTGCGAGTCGCCCGTGTCGGCCCCCATGAACGCGATCCGAAGCTGGACAGGGCGCGGGCCGGGTGGCATGGTCCGACCGACTTGACCCGGGCGCCCTCCCGCGCCCGAAACATCGGATCCGGTGGCGATGAAGGCCTTTCTCCTCCATCTCTTCACATGGTGGAACGACTACACGTTCGGCACCAAGTTCTTCACCAAGCGCTTCGGCGAGCGCGTGGGCGAGGATGAGTACGGCAACGTCTATTATCGCTTCCGCGGCGGCGCCATCAATCCCGACATGGGCTTCGAGCGGCGCTGGGTTGTCTATAACGGCGTCGTCGAGGCGAGCCGCATTCCCCCGGCTGGTGGGGCTGGATGCATCACCGCGTCGACACCCCGCCGAGCCAGGCGGCCTACACGCCGCGCGAATGGCAGAAGCCGCATCGCGACAACAAGACCGGAACCGCCGAGGCCTATCGCCCGGCCGGCTCCATCCTGCGCGAGGCGCCGCACCGTCCCCCTGCGACCGGCGATTATCAGGCCTGGACGCCCGGCGGCTGACGGGCGGAGGTCCTCTTTCGGCATCGATCGAGACCGCGGCCCGCGCCGCGGTCTTTTTGTTTGGGCGGGGAGGGTGGCGGCCGCCGACTCATTGCCGCGGCCACGATCTCGACCGCGCCGCCGTCTCCGGGCTGCTCGCCGCTTTCCGCACCGTCCGGAAATGCCATGCCTTGTTTGGGCCAGCGGACGCGCCTAGCCTGCGCAGCGTTGCCCTTTTCGAGCCCGCGACGATGACCTTCACTTTCACGCCCAATCCCGTCTTCTCCGGCCTGCCGACGACCATCTTCGAGGAGATGTCGCAACTCGCCCGTCACCATCAGGCGATCAATCTCGGCCAGGGCTTTCCGGACGATCCAGGTCCCGAGGACGTGCGGCGCAAGGCGGCCGAGGCGGTGATCGACGGCAACAACCAATATCCCTCGATGATGGGAACGCCGGAGCTGCGCGCCGCCATCGCCGCGCATTATGGCCGGCACCACGGCGTCGCCCTCGATCCCGACAAGGAGGTGCTTGTCACCTCCGGCGCGACCGAAGCGCTCGCCGCTTCGATTCTCGGGCTCGTCTCGCCGGGCGACGAGGTCGTGGTCTTCGAACCCGCCTATGACGCGTACCTGCCGCTGATCCGTCAGGCCGGCGGTGTCCCCCGCATCGTCCGCCTGACCCCGCCGCACTGGCGGTTCGACGAGGCGTTGCTCGAGGCGGCGATCGGGCCGAAGACGCGGGTCGTCATCATCAACAACCCGATCAACCCGGCGGGCGCGGTGTGGCCGCGGGAGGATCTCGATCTGCTCGCCCGCGTCATCGCGCCGACGTCGGCGGTGGTGGTCGCCGACGAGGTCTGGGAGCACGTCGTGTTCGACGGTCACGCCCACGTGCCCGTCCTCGCCGTCGAGGGCTTGCGCGAGCGGTCGGTGAAGATCGGTTCGGCCGGCAAGATCTTCGCCCTCACGGGCTGGAAGGTCGGTCTCGTGGCCGCCGCGCCGCCGCTTTTGCGCGCGGTCGCCAAGACGCACCAATTTCTCGCCTTCACGACGGCACCCAATCTCCAGGCCGCCGTCGCCTACGGTCTCGGCAAGGACGATGCCTACTTCGCCGGGATGCGGGCGCGGCTTCAGGCGCAGCGGGATTATTTCTCGAAGGGGCTCGTGGACGCCGGGTTCAGCGTGCTGCCGAGCCAGGGCACCTATTTCGTCTGCGTCGATCTCGCGCCGCTCGGGCTCGCCGACGATGCCGCCTTCTGCCGCCGTCTCGTCGCGGAAGCCCGGGTCGCGGCGGTGCCGGTCTCGGCCTTCTATTCGGTGAACGCGGTGACGACCGTCGCCCGCTTCTGCTTCGCCAAGAACGAAGCGACGCTCGACGAGGCCATCGCGCGGCTCTCCAAGGCGGTGAGCTTGCTCGCCGCCTGAGGCGAAAGGCACCGCCGGTATTGTTCACGTTCGCGAGATCAGGTTCGCACAAGCACGCGCCTGTAGACGGGGGAGAACCGACTTCCTCCGTTTCGGATGGCTGGGATGCGCATCTCGATCAAGACGACCCTCGTCGCGCTGTTTTGTGTGATCAGCTTCATCGTCGCCGTGCTGTGTGTGGCGGCCCTTGCAAGCGCATACAGGACCTATGAAGCGTCCCGGCAGGTCACGCGGCTCGCAAGCATCGATAAGAGCCTCTACGAGGCGTTGGCGAATTTCCGCTTCGAGCGCAGCGAGACGCGGATGTCCCTGTCGCTCGCGAGCGACAAGAATCAGAGCAATGTCGAGCGCATGACGACCCGCCGTGCCACGGTGGTCGCCGCGATGGACGCGCTTGCCGCGGGGCTCGCCGTTCAGCCGGGCGGCCGCTTCGACGGGGCGTTCAAGAAGCTCGCCGACCAATATGAGACGATCAAGTCGATCCGGGCGCTCTCCGATCAGGACCTTGCCAAATCGCTCGATCAGCGCACCAAGGATCTCGGCAAGCGGATGATGGACGAGGGCGGCAAGCTCCTCGACGACCTCGAGGCGCTCACGGCCCTGGTCGAGGCGGAGATCCGAGCCTATGACCCAACCTTGTCCCAGCTTCTGCTGGCGCGCGGCATGGCATGGTCGGCCCGCACCTTCGCCGGGGTGAGCACGCTGGTCTTCAACAACGTCCTCATGGAACAGCGGGTCGCGACGCCCGATGAGATCAAGTCGATCCTGACCAACGATGCCCGCGCCGCACTGGCTTGGTCTGTGACTTACGAAATCGCGCTCGCGCCGAATTCGCCGCAGGCACTGCGCGACACGGCCGCCAAGGCCCAGCAGGATTATTTCGGCGGCAGCTTCAAAGCCCTCCGCGACAAGGTCACCCAGGAGCTTGTGAGCGGTGGTCAGTCCACCACCTCGTTTGCCGATTGGCGCAAGGCGGTCGACCCGGCCATCTCCACGATTGCGGCGACTGCCGGTGCGGCGGTCGAAGGCCTTACGGCGGCGTCGATCACGTCCGAAGCCGCTGCGCGGCAGACCGCACTCATCTACGGCTTCGTGCTGCTGCTGTCTCTGGTGCTTGCGGTGGTCGGTCTCGTGGTGGTGATCGGGCGGGTGGCGCGCCCGCTGTCGCGCCTCACGGCGGCGATGCAGCAGGTTGCTGGCGGTGATCTGAACGTCGAGATTCCCGGTACCGCTCGCCAAGACGAAGTGGGCTTGATGGCGAAGGCGCTGATGGTGTTCAAGCACAGCCTGGAGCGCAACGCCGAGATGGAGCGCGCTGCGGACGAGGCGCGCCGGGCCGCCGAAATTCAGCGCCGCGACGCCATGCTCGATCTCGCCAACCGCTTCGAAAGCGCAGTCGGCAGCATCGTCGGTGGCGTCTCGGACGCCTCCGACGATTTGCTCAAAACGGCCCAGCGCATGACCGCTGCGGCGCGCAAGACGTCGAATCAATCGACGACGGTCGCGGCCGCCGCCGAGGAGGCCGCGACGAACGTCGTGGTCGTCGCCTCTTCTGCCGAGGAACTCGGCGCTTCCGTCGACGAGATCGCGCGACAGGTCGAGCAATCGGCCGCTATGTCCACCGAAGCGGTGCGTGAGGCGGAGCGGACCGGCGCGGTCATCCGCGAGCTGTCGCAGGCTGCGGCGCGGATCGGCGACTTCATCGGCCTCATCTCCAACATCGCCTCGCAGACCAACCTTCTCGCTCTCAACGCCACGATCGAGGCGGCACGGGCGGGCGATGCCGGTAGGGGCTTCTCGGTGGTCGCGTCCGAGGTGAAGGAGCTCGCCAGCCAGACCGCGAAGGCGACCGACGAGATCGAAAGCCAGATCAGCGCGATCCAGGCGACCACCGAGCAGGCCGTGAAGGTCATCGAGGGCGTGAGCGCGCAGATCCGCCGCATGAACGACGTCGCGACCGGGATTTCGGCCGCCGTCGAGCAGCAGGGCATCGCGACGAAGGAGATCGTGCGCAGCGTCGATCAGGCGGCGACCGGCACCAGCTCGGTCACGACCAACATCTCGGACGTGGCGAAGACCGCCGACGAGACCGGTGAGGCGGCGAGCCTCGTGCTGGTCGCCTCGACTGACCTGAGCGCCCAGGCGACGCAGCTCCGCCAGGAGATGCAGACCTTCCTCGCGACAGTGCGCGCGGCCTGATCCGCTTTCCGAACGGTCCGCCTCCCAAACGAAAACGCCTCGGCCCGATCAGGCCGAGGCGTTCGTGCTTTGTCGAGGTTCGGCGGACGCCGGTGGCCGGCTCAGGCCGCGGCACGCAGCTTCGGCGTGCCGCCGTGGCGGGCGAGACGGCGCGCCGCGCGCTCGGCCGCGACCGCGTCCGGGAAGGTCGCCCCCTCAAGCGGGGCGAACTTGGCGCCGACGGCGTGGAAGGCGAATTCCGATCCGGTGCGGATCAGGATCCCGGCGGGATTGTCGTCGATCTCGACGAGGTAGTGATTAAACCGACTCATGAACTACTCCTGCGTCGCGCGGCCTAAACGCCGGCGATCGGCTTCGGGTTCCGGATTGTCAGAAGGAAGCGGGGGCGAGGCCGTCAGCGCGCGTGCCGACAGGTGCCACGACACCCTTGCCCGAAGGTCCCGCGCATTCGGCCGGGCGACCCGGCCTGCCGCGCGGCAGGAGAGAGGACGGGGAGGGAACGGTTCTCGGTCATCGGCGGTCTCCTCGGGGACCGTGCCGCTCGGGGCCCCGGGGGGCTGCCTCGCGGCGCTTTTAGCGTTTGGTGACGCGGCGCAAGCTGCGGAAGTCAAATCACCGCGGTCCCGGCACATCCGGCACATCGTCATTAGAGCCCTTTAGGGCCGTCCTTTCGAAGCATCGGGTTGCTTTTTTCAGGCGCGCCGGGACAAGGCGCACTCCCGCACAGGTCGAAAGCGGATCGCTTCGCCAGCCGCGCGACAAAGGCCCGAAAACGAGCCGTCCCAAAAAAGAAGGCCCCGCCGAAGCGGGGCCGTCCGGTTTCGAATGCGGTCGCTGCCGATTATTGCGGCAGCTTGTCGTCGATGCCCTTCACGTACCAGTTCATCGACAGGATATCCTTGTCGGGCAGAGCCGCGCCCGCCTTCACCACCTCGGTGCCGTCCTGCTTGTAGATCGGGCCCTTGAAGGGGTTGAGCGTCTTGTCGTGGATGTCCTTCTCGGTCTTCTCGGCGAGCGCCTTGACGTCATCCGGCATGTTGGTGAACGGCGCCATGGCGACCATGCCGCTGTCGAATCCGCCCCAGGTGTCGTCGGGCTTCCATGTGCCGGCGATCAGCGCGTTGACGCGGTCGACATAATAGCCGCCCCACACGTTGACGATGGCGGTGAGCTGGGCCTTCGGTCCGAACTTGATCATGTCGGAATCCTGGCCGAACGAGTGCACGCCGCGCTCCTCGGCGACCTGGGTCGCGGCGGGGCTGTCGGTGTGGGTCGCGATGATGTCGGCACCCTGATCGACCAGCGCCTTGGCGGCGTCGGATTCCTTGCCCGGGTCGAACCAGGTGTTCACCCACACGATCTTGACCTTGAGGTCCGGCCGCACCGACTGGGCGCCGAGCATGAAGGCGTTGATGCCCGAGACGACCTCGGGGATCGGGAACGAGCCGATATAGCCGACGACGCCGGTCTTCGACATCTTGGCGGCGATCACGCCTTCCACGTAGCGGCCTTCATAGAAGCGGGCGGAATAGATGCCCACGTTCTTGGCCATCTTGAAGCCGGTGTTGTGCTCGAACTTCACGTCCGGATGGCGCTTCGCCACCTTCAGCGTCGGCTCCATGTAGCCGAACGAGGTGGTGAAGATCAGCTTGTTGCCGTCGCGCACCAGGCCCTCGATGACGCGCTCGGCGTCCGGGCCTTCCGGCACGTTCTCGACATAGGTCGCATCGACCTTGCTGCCGAGCTTGTCCACCAGGTACTTGCGGCCCACCTCGTGCTGGTAGGTCCAGCCGAAGTCGCCGACCGGTCCGAGATAGACGAACCCGACCTTCACCTTGTCTTCGGCCTGGGCGCCGCTTGCGGCGAACGCCAGCGCGAGCGCCAATGCCGCGCCTTTGATCAGGGACTTCATCGAACGAGGCTCCTTCCTCTGGAGGGTATGTCGAAGGATCGCGACCGGATCACCGGTCCGGCACGAAGGGTTGTCCGAGCGCGGCCGGGGCACCGGCGCGCGCGCGGCTGCGCGAGATCAGGACGAGCACCAGGATCGTCGCGAGATAGGGCAGGGCGGACATGAGCTGCGAGGGGACCGGCAGGCCGAACCCTTGCGCGTGCAGTTGGAGGATGGTCACGGCGCCGAAGAGATAGGCGCCGATGACCGCCCGCCACGGCATCCACGACGAGAACACGACGAGGGCGAGCGCGATCCAGCCGCGGCCGGCGGTCATGCCCTGCACCCAGAACGGCGTGTAGGCGAGCGAGAGATAGGCCCCGGCGAGACCGGCGCAGGCGCCGCCGAACAGGATGGCGAAGAAGCGCACCCTGAGCACCGGGTGGCCGAGGGCATGGGCCGAGACGTGGCTGTCGCCGACCGCCCGCAGCACCAAGCCTGCCCGCGTCTTGTTGAGGAACCAGGCGATGCCGACGACGAGGGCGAACGAGGCATAGACGAAGACGTCCTCGCCGAAGAACAGCCGGCCGACGAACGGCAGGTCCGTCAGGCCGGGGATGTGGACCTCCGGCACGGCATTGATCTGCTTGCCGACGAAATCGCGGCCGATCAGGCCGGACAGGCCGAGCCCGAAGATCGTCAGCGCGAGGCCGGAGGCGACCTGGTTCGCCGCGAAGACGAGCACCATCAGGGCGAACAGGCAGGACAGCAGGGCCCCGGCCGCGATGCCGGCGACGATGCCGACGGTGGTGCTGCCGCTCAAGGAGGCCGCCGCGAAGCCGCAGGCGGCGCCCATCACCATCATCCCCTCGACGCCGAGATTGAGGACGCCGGAACGCTCGCAAACGAGCTCTCCGAGCGCCGCGATGAGGAGCGGCGTCGAGGCGGTGACGACGGTGAGCAGGATCGCTTCAGTGAACTCCACGGACGGCCCTTCCCCCGGTCGAGCGCACGCGGACGCGATAGAGGATCAGCGTGTCGCAGGCGAGCACGTAGAACAAGAGGGTGCCCTGCACGACGTTGGTGAGGTCGAGCGGAACACCGAGTGAAATCTGCGCCTGCTCGCCGCCGAGGAACGACAGCCCGAGGGCGAGGCCGGCGACGAGAATGCCGATCGGATTGAGGCGGCCGAGGAAGGCGACGATGATCGCCGTGAAACCGTAGCCCGGCGAGATGGTCGGCAGAAGCTGGCCGATGGGCCCGGCGACCTCGAGGAGACCGGCTAGGCCCGCGAGCCCGCCGGAGATCGCGAACGTGAGCAGGATCAAACGTTTGTCGTCGAATCCTGCGAACCGGGCGGCGCGCGGTGCTTGTCCGACGAGGCGGATCTCGAAGCCCTTCAGCGTGCGCGACAGCAGGATCGCGGCGGCGATGACGATGACGAGCGTGATGAGCACGCCCAGGTGCATGCGGCCGCCCGGATCGAGCAGCGGCAGCGTCGCGGCCTCGTCGAAGGTCGCCGTCTGCGGGAAGTTGAACCCCATCGGGTCGCGCCACGGCCCGCGGACGAGATAATCGATGAGGAGCTGGGCGACATAGACGAGCATCAGGCTCGTCAGGATCTCGTTGGCCTTGAAGACGACCTTGAGGACCGCCGGGATCAGCGCGTAGACCGCGCCGCCGAGGATGCCGGCGACGATCATCGCCGGCAGCACCCACCAGCCGCCGTCCGGCCCGAAGGTGAGGGCGACCCAGCCTCCGGCAATGGCGCCGAGGATATATTGCCCCTCCGCGCCGATGTTCCACGTGTTCGCGAGGAAGCACATGGAAAGGCCGATCGCGATGATGATGAGCGGTGAGGCTTTGACGGTCAGTTCCTCGAGGCTCCAGACATTGGTGAGCGGGTCGACGAAATAGACCTTGAGCCCTTGCAGCGGCGGGATGCCGACGAGGGCGAGCAGCACGCCGGCTGTGATCACGGTGAGCGCGACTGCGATGAGCGGCGACAGGAGCGCCATCGCCGAGGAGCGCTGCGGGCGTTTCTCGAGCTCAAGCAGCATCGACGCTCTCCGTGTCGAGTTCGGGACGGGCGCCGCCCATGAGGAGGCCGATCCGCTCCAGCGTCACCGTTGCGGCGGGCTCGGGATCGGACAGGTGCCCGTGGTGGATCACCGCGATGCGATCGGCGATCTCGAGGATCTCGTCGAGGTCCTGGCTGATGACGAGGACCGCGGCGCCGTTTGCGGCGAGATCGATGAGGGATTGCCTGATCACCGCCGCCGCACCGGCATCGACGCCCCAGGTCGGCTGGTTGACGACGAGCACGCCGGGTCCGGCGAGGACTTCGCGACCGACGACGAATTTCTGCAAATTACCGCCCGAGAGGCTGCCGGCCTCCGGATCGGGCGCGCCCTTGCGCACGTCGAATTGCCCGATGACCGCTTCCGACAGCGCCTTCGCCTTGGAGCGCAGCAGCATGCCGATCCGCACCATCCCCGCGGTGGCGTAGCGCGTGAGCGCGGCGTTGTCGGAGAGGCTGAAGCGCGGCGCGGCGCCGTGGCCGAGGCGCTCCTCGGGCACGAAGGCCCCGCCGCGTTTGCGCCGGGCGGTGATGCCGAGGCCGCCGACCGGCGCGCCGTCGATCTTGACCGCCTCCGGCGGCGACAGCCGCTCGCCGGAAATGGCGTCGAACAACTCGCCCTGGCCGTTGCCCGCGACGCCGGCGATCGCGACGATCTCGCCGCCGCGCACGCTGAGCGACACGTCGTGCAAAGCTGTGCCGAAATGATCGGGCGCCGGCAGCGACAGGGTGGTGATCTCCAGCCGCGCCTTGCCGCCCTGGGCGCTCTCGCGCGGCACCAGGGTCTTCACGTCGCTGCCGACCATCATGCGGGCGAGGCTCGCGGCGGTTTCCCGGCGCGGATCGCAATGGCCGACCACCTTGCCGTGACGCAGCACCGTGGCCCGCTCGCAGAGCGCGCGGACCTCTTCGAGGCGGTGGGTGATGTAGAGGATCGAGCGGCCTTCCGCGGCGAGCCGGCGCAACGTGCCGAACAGGAGGTCGGCCTCCTGCGGCGTCAGCACCGAAGTCGGCTCGTCCATGATGAGAAGCTGCGGGTTCTGCAGGAGCGCGCGGCCGATCTCGATGCGCTGACGCTCGCCGACGGAGAGATCGCGCACATGGCGATGCGGATCGATCGGCAGGCCGAAATCGCGCGACATCGCCTCGATGTCGGCGACGATCTCGGCCATCGACTTGTCCGGCGGCAGGCCGAGCGCGACGTTCTCGGCGACCGTGAGCGCCTCGAACAGCGAGAAATGCTGAAACACCATGCCGATGCCGAGCGCGCGGGCCTCGGCCGGGCTGCCGATCGTCGTCGGCACGCCGAGCCAGCGGATTTCCCCCTCGTTCGGCTGCAGCGCGCCGTAGAGAATCTTCACGAGGGTCGATTTGCCGGCGCCGTTCTCGCCGAGCAGGGCGTGGATCTCGCCCTGGCCGATGGTGAGATCGACGCCGTTGTTGGCGACGAGGGCTCCGAATCGTTTGACGATGCCCCGGGCTTCAAGCGCCGGCGGGCGCACCACGTCAATCAGTCCCTCGGCGTCCGGCCCCATCCGCGTCCTCTCTCAGCTCCCCCGGCGATCCTAACATCCTGCGGCCACGCGACAATGTCGCTCGAAGCCGAGACGCCGGACCGGAATGCCCTATGCAAGAGGTGGGCCGTTCCGGTCCGCCGTCTCAGATCGCCTCCACCGGCCGGCCGGCGGCCTCGGCCGCGGCGACCCAGCATGCGGCCGCGCGGCCGCGAACCGGCATTTCCGGAGGCCGGTCGCGCGCGCAGCGCTCCACCTTCTTCCAGCAGCGCGGATTGAAGGCGCAGCCGCTCGGCGGGTTGAACGGGGAGGGCAGCTCGCCGGCGAGCACGATCCGGGTCTTCTGGCGGTCCGGATCGGCGACGGGCGTCGCCGAAAGCAGGGCTTCCGTATAGGGGTGCTGCGGGCTCTCGAAGATCGCGTCCGCGGCGCCCTGCTCGACGGCGCGGCCGAGATACATCACGAGCACGTCGTCGGCGATGTGGCGGACCACGGAAAGGTCATGGCTGACGAAGAGATAGGCAAGGCCGAACTCTTCCTGCAAATCCGCGAGCAGATTGAGCACCTGGGCACGCACCGAGACGTCGAGCGCCGAGACCGGCTCGTCGAGCACCAGGATGCGCGGCTTCAGCATGATCGCGCGGGCGATGGCGATGCGCTGGCGCTGTCCGCCCGAGAACATGTGCGGATAGCGGTCGGCGTGCTCCGGCCGCAGCCCGACCTTGGCGAGCATGGCGACCGCTTCCGCCCGGCGCTCGGCCTTCGACAGGTCGGTGTTGATGAGGAGCGGCTCTTCGAGCTGCGTCGCGATGGTCTGGCGCGGATTGAGCGAACCATAGGGGTTCTGGAAAACGATCTGCACCTCGCGCCGCAGCCGCGCGCGCGCGGCACGGTCGATCCCGGAGACGTCGGCGCCGTCGATCAGGAGGCGGCCGCCGCTCGGCTCCTCGATCATCGTGACGAGACGGGCAAGGGTGGATTTGCCGGACCCGGATTCGCCCACGATCGCGAGCGTCTTGCCGGCCTCGAGCTTGAACGACACGCCGGCGAGGGCGTGAACGAGGCCCGCCTTGCGGAATGGGCCGCGCGACACCTCGTAGGATCGCGACAGGTTTTCGGCCACGACGAGCGGGGCGGCGGCGGGCGCCGCGGCGGACTTCGTCCGGTCTATCGCTTCGACGCTCATGCGGGCACTCCTTCCGCCGGCACACCCTCGCGGACGACGTTGACGCCGTCGACGAGCGGCAGGTGGCACCGGGCATGGCCGAGGGCGGCGCTCGCCGGCGTCGGCTCGACCCTGTGGCAATAATCGATCGCGAAGCGGCAGCGCGGCGCGAACAGGCATCCCTTCGGTCGGTCGAACGCGCCGGGAACGAGGCCCGGGATCGCCGGGAGGCGGCCTTCCGTCGCCCGCTCGGGCAGGGCTTCCAGCAGGGCCGCGGTGTAAGGATGATGCGGATCGCGGAACAGTTCCCGGGTCGTCTGGATCTCGACCTGCTGGCCGGCATATTGCACGGCGACGCGGTGCGCGGTCTCCGCGACGACGCCCATGTCGTGGGTGATGAGCACGAGCGCCATCCCCGTCTCGCGCTGGATCTTCGTCAGAAGGTCGAGGATCTGCGCCTGGATCGTCACGTCGAGCGCGGTGGTCGGCTCGTCGGCAATGAGAAGCTTCGGATTTCCCGCGAGTGCCATCGCGATCATCACGCGCTGGCTCATGCCGCCCGAAAGCTGATGCGGGAACGCGGAGAGCCGCCGCTCCGGATCGGGGATGCCGACGAGGGCGAGCAGTTCCGCCGCCCGCTTGCGCTTGGCCGTGCCGTTGAGCCCGAGATGGGTCTTCAACACCTCGCCGATCTGGAAGCCCACCGTGAAGCACGGATTGAGGCTCGACATCGGCTCCTGGAAGATCATCGCCATGTCGCGGCCGATGATGCGGCGGCGCTCTCGCGCCGGCATCGTCAGGAGATCGCGGCCGTCGAAGGCGAGGCGGTCGGCGGTGATGGTCGCCGTCGTGGGCAGAAGCCCCATCACCGCAAGCATGGCGACCGACTTGCCGGAGCCGGATTCACCGACGACCGACACGACCTCGTTGAGGCCGATGTCGAGCGAGACGCGATCGACGGCCCGGAATGCGCCGTGGCGCGTCGCGAACGACACGGAGAGGTTGGAGATTTCGAGGAGGGCCATGGCCTCAGCTCCTCTTCAGCTTGGGATCGAGGGCGTCGCGCAGGCCGTCCCCCATCAGGTTGATGGCGATCACTGTGATGAGAATGGCGAGGCCGGGGAAGGTGACGACCCACCAGGCGCGCAGGATGAATTCCCGCGCCTCGGCGAGCATGGTGCCCCATTCGGGCGTCGGCGGCTGGGCGCCCATGCCGAGGAAGCCGAGCGCGGCGGCCTCGAGGATGGCGTTCGAGAACGACAGCGTGGCCTGGACGATCAGCGGCGCCACGCAATTGGGCAGGATCGTCTTCAGCATGATGCGGATCGGACCGGCGCCGACGGTGCGCACCGCCTGCACATAATCCTTGCCGCGCTCGGTCATCACCGAGCCGCGGGTGAGCCGCACGAAATGGGGTTGCAGCACGAGCGCGATGGCGATCATCGCGTTGTCGAGGCCGGGACCGAGGATGGCGACCAGCACCAGGGCGAGGAGCAGGCTCGGAAAGGCGAGGATGACGTCCATCACCCGCATGATGACGATATCGACCCAGCCGCCGAAATAGCCGGCGACGAGCCCGAGCGCGATGCCCGAGACGAGGGAGAGCACGACGACGACGAGGCCGATGAAGAGCGAATAGCGCGCGCCGAAGATGAGCCGCGAGAGCATGTCGCGGCCGACCGCGTCGGTGCCCAGCAGATAATCGAGGCTGCCGCCCTGCTGCCAAGCCGGCGGCTGGAGGAGGGCGGCGGTGTTCTGCGCATCCGGCGCGTGGGGCGCGATGAGCGGCGCGAACACGGCGACGGCGACGAGGAACAGGAACACGAAGAGACCTGCGACGGCGCCGCGGTTCTCCGCATAGGAGGCCCAGACGTCGCCGAGCGTCTCCCAAAAGGGATAGCGGCGGGCTGGCGTGGAGGCGGTGGTGTCGGTCATGCGGCGCTCCGCACGTTGAGCGACGTATCGTATTGTGATACGTAGACGCCGTGGGGGAAGGGAGAGCGGCGGTGGCGATCGTCGGCTTTCGCGATGCGCGGGCGGAGGATCTGCTCGCCGGTCGCGACCCGGGCAAGGGATTTCCGGCCGAACTTCTGCGCGTCACGCGCCGAAAGCTGGTCATGCTCGCGGAAGCACGATCCCTGGACGACCTTCGCAGTCCCCCGCCAATCGGCTGGAGATGTTGAAGGGCGACCGGGCGGGGCAATGGTCCATTCGGATCAATGCTCAATGGCGCATCTGCTTCCGCTGGGATGCGGCCGGCGCCTTGGACGTCGAGATCGTCGATTATCATTGAGGAGCGTGTCCCATGGCGGAGCATCGCAACGACCCGATCGACGATCCGCTTCGCCCCGTTCATCCGGGCGAGGTGCTGCGCGAGGAGTTTCTCGCGCCGCTCGGGCTGACACCCTACGCGCTCGCTCATCTCGTTCGGGTGCCGCGCACCCGCATCGAGCGCATCGTGCGGGAAGAAAGTCCGGTCACGCCGGATACGGCGCTGCGTCTGTCGCGCTATTTCGGCACGAGTGCCGAGTTCTGGCTCGGTATCCAGGCGCGCTTCGATCTCGAGAGCGCGCGCGCCGCCATCGGCGAGGAGTTGATCGCGATTCAGCCACGCGATGCCGCCTGAGAGATCGCAGATCCTCGTCAGAGAGGCCTCTGTCATGTCGTTTCTCCTCAATGCCGGATGCGCGGGTTGACCAGGCCGTAGGCTAGGTCGACCAGGAGATTGACGAGCATGATGATCGCCGCGATCAGGAGGAGGCCGCCCTGCACCGCCGTGTAGTCGCGGCGGAACACGGAATCGACCAGCCATTTGCCGACCCCGGGCCAGGAGAAGATGGTCTCCGTCAGGATCGCGCCGGCCATCAGAAGTCCCATCTGGAGACCGATGGTGGTGACGACCGGGATCAGCGCGTTGCGCAGGGCGTGGAGACCGACCACGCGCAGCGGCGCGAGGCCTTTCGCCCGGGCGGTGCGGACATAATCCTCGCCGAGGACTTCGAGCATCGCCGAGCGGGTCTGCCGGGCGATCACCGCGAGCGGGATCGTGCCGAGCACGATGGTCGGCAGGATGAGGTGGGAGACCGCCGAGCCGAACGCGCCCTTCTGCCCGGAGAGCAGGCTGTCGATCAGCATGAAGCCGGTCACCTGCGGGAAGAAATAGAGAAGCGAGATGCGGCCCGACACCGGCGTCCATTTCAGGATGCCGGAGAACACGATGACGAGGAGCAGGCCCCACCAGAAGATCGGCATCGAATAGCCGACGAGGGCGGTCGACATCACCGCATGGTCGAACACCGAGCCGCGGCGCACCGCGGCGATCACGCCCGCCGGAATGCCGATCGCGACCGCGAAGATCATGGCGCAGAGCGAGAGCTCGAGCGTCGCCGGGAACAGGCTGCTGAACTCCTGGAGCACCGGCTTCTTGCTCACGAGCGAGCGGCCGAGATCGCCGTGCAGGATGTTCCAGAGATAGACGAGATATTGCTCCCACAGCGGCTTGTCCAAGCCGAAGGCCGCCATGAGCTGGGCGTGCCGCTCGGGCGAGACGCCGTGCTCGCCGGCCATGACCAGCACCGGGTCGCCGGGCAGAAGACGGATGAAGACGAAGGCGATGATCGTGACGCCGATGAAGGTCGGAACGAGCACGGTCAGCCGCTTCAGAAGAAAGCGAAACATTCGACCTGCCAGAATTGGCCGGACGCGCAGGGTCCGGCGGCCGCGCGGGGCCCGGCGCGCACGAACAGCCGTGCACGCCGGGGCGCGAAATGATGGACTCCACCCCTCGAAGGGCCGGCATGATCTCGGCGCCGCCTCGCGCACGGGATCTCATGGCGCGGCAAACGGAACCGCTCCGACACTCTCGGGCCTGCACCCTTTGCCCAGCGGAAGCGCATGCGCACTCGCGCGCGCCCACCCAAGGCCCGCGGCGCCCCGCTGTCTCCGGCGAGACCGTCGAGCAGGCCCCAAATCGAGGCGGCCCGCCGCACCGACATGGGTCACATGCGGTGCGGCGGGCCTTCTGCTCCACTTATTAGAGGATGTCCAGCTTATTCCTGGATGTCCACCCCGTCGAAGCGGTGAATGCCGAGCGGGTCCATCTTGAAGCCGACGACGTTCTTGGTGGTCGGCACGGTGACCAGCGAGTGAGCGATGGTCGCCCACGGCGCCTGTTCCTTGAAGACCTTCTGAGCCTCCTGGTAGAGCTTGGTGCGCTCGGCCACGTCGGAGGTCGTGCGCGCCTTCTTGATGAGCTCTTCGAACGGCTGGTAGCAGAACTCGGCAACGTTGTTGGACGTGCCGACGCCGTCGCAGGTCAGCAGCGCGCCGAGGAAGTTGTCCGGGTCGCCGTTGTCGCCGGTCCAGCCGAGCATGACGATGCCCTCGTGGTTCTTGTCGCCGGCGCGCTTCAGATATTCGCCCCACTCGAACGAGACGATCTCGGCCTTGACGCCGATCTTGGCGAAGTCGGCCTGCAGGAGCTCGGCCATGCGGCGGCCGTTGGGGTTGTACGGACGGCTCACGGGCATCGCCCAGAGCTTCACCGTCAGGTCCTTCACGCCGGCTTCGTCGAGCAGTTTCTTGGCACCCTCGGGATCATACGGATCGTCGATGGTCGCCTCGTCATAGGACCACATGGTCGGCGGGATCGGGTTCTTGGCGACCTGGCCGACGCCCGGATACACGGCGTCGATGATCGCCTTCTTGTTCATCGCCATGTTGAGGGCGCGGCGAACGCGGGCGTCGTCGAACGGCTTCTGGGTCGTGTTGTAGGCGAGGTAGCCGATGTTGAGGCCTTCCTGCTGCAGCACCTTGAGGTTCGCGTCCGCCTTGAGACCGGCGATGTCGGCCGGGTTCGGATAGGGCATGACGTTGCACTCGCCCGCCTTCACCTTCTCGGCGCGGATCGAGGCATCCGGCGTGATCGCGAAGATGAGGTCGTCGATCGGCTGCTTGCCGGCCCAATAATCCGGGAAGGCCTTGTAGCGGATCACCGCGTCCTTCTGGTAGGCGACGAGCTGGAAGGGACCGGTGCCGACGGGCTCCTGGTCGATGACTTCCGGCGTACCGGCCTTCAGCATCGCGTCGGCATATTCCTTGGACTGGATCGAGGCGAAGTCCATGCCGAGATCGGCGAGGAAGGGCGCGTTCGGCTCGTTGAGCACGAACTTCACCGTGTTGTCGTCGACCTTCACGACCTCCTTGAGGATCGCCGGCATCGACATCGCTTCGAAATATTCGTACGAGCCGTTGCTCACGTTGTGGAAGGGATCATCCTTCTTGAGCTGACGGTTGAAGGTGTAGACCACGTCGTCCGCGTTGAGATCCCGGCTCGGCGTGAACTTGTCGCTGCTCTGGAACTTCACGCCCTTGCGCAGATGGAAAGTGTATTCCTTGCCGTCCGGGGAGATCTCCCACTTTTCGGCGAGGCCGGGCTGAAGCGTGGTGCCGCCGTGCTCGAATTCGACGAGGCGGTTGTAGATGGTGCGGGAGACCGCGTCGAAGGTGGTGCCGCTCGTGTAGAACGCCGGCTGCCAACCCTCGGGGCTCGCTTCGGAGCAGAATACGAGGGTCTTGGCTTCCGCCGCCGCCGACCAGGCAAGGCAGGTCGTAAGGGCGAGAAGACCGGCAAATTTGCGGAACTGCATAGCTGCTGACCTCTGTCTTTTTGGTGTCGCACCGCGTCGAGGCGGGGCGCCGCTCATCGTGGACGAGCGGAACGTGGCGCGATGTTATGGGAGGTTGCAGCGCGATGTGAACACAAAGTTTTGAAATTTCCGCCGGTTTTTGGTCATGATCGTCGCTGGACGAAGCGGATTGCGCTTCGGCTCGCCGCTTGCATGAGGCGTCGCGAGGCCGACCGCCGGGCGCTTGCGCGCGGCGCCGCGGCATGGAAACTTTCGCCGCCTCCGCGCCGGATCCGGGCTTCTCCCGGGCGGACCTCACGGAGGCGTCCGCTCCATCGACCCCGCATCCGGAGAGCCCGCGAATGGCCGAGACGACCGCGCCGCTGAAGCAGTTCCGCCGCCTCCTCGTCGCCAACCGCTCGGAGATCGCGATTCGCGTCTTCCGCGCCGCGAACGAGCTCGGGATCGAGACGGTCGCGGTGTTCGCCGAGGAGGACAAGCTCGCGCTGCACCGCTTCAAGGCGGACGCCGCCTATCAGATCGGCAAAGGGCTCGGGCCCATCGAGGCCTATCTCTCGATCCCGGAAATCATCCGCGTCGCGAAGCTCGCGGGCGCGGACGCCATCCATCCGGGGTACGGCTTCCTGTCGGAGAGCCCGGAATTCGCCGAGGCCTGCGCGGCCGCCGGCATCGTGTTCATCGGCCCGCGGCCGCAGACGATGCGCACCCTCGGCAACAAGGTCGCCGCGCGCAATCTCGCGATTTCGGTCGGCGTGCCGGTGATGCCGGCGACCGATCCCCTGCCGGACGACATGGAAGAGGTCGAGCGCCTCGCCGAGACGATCGGCTATCCATTGATGCTCAAGGCCTCGTGGGGCGGCGGCGGGCGCGGCATGCGCGTGATCCGCACCGTCGAGGACCTGCGTCGCGACGTCACGGCCGCGAAGCGCGAGGCCAAGGCCGCCTTCGGCAAGGACGAGGTCTATCTCGAAAAGCTCGTCGAGCGCGCCCGCCACGTCGAGGCGCAGATCCTCGGCGACACCCACGGCAACCTCGTCCATCTGTTCGAGCGCGATTGCTCGGTGCAGCGGCGGCATCAGAAGGTCGTGGAGCGGGCGCCGGCGCCCTATCTCAACGACACGCAGCGCCAGGAACTCGCCGATTATGCGCTGCGGATCGGCCGCGCGGTCGATTATGTCGGTGCCGGCACCGTCGAATTCCTGATGGATGCCGATACCGGCAAGGTCTATTTCATCGAGGTCAATCCGCGCATCCAGGTCGAGCACACCGTCACCGAGCAGGTGACGGGCATCGACATCGTCAAGGCGCAGATCCACATCCTCGAAGGGGCGGCGATCGGCACGCCGCCATCGGGCGTGCCGGCGCAGGAGGCGATCCGCCTCAACGGCCACGCCCTCCAGTGCCGCATCACCACCGAGGACCCGGAACAGAATTTCGTGCCGGATTATGGCCGCATCACCGCCTATCGCGGCGCGACCGGCTTCGGCATCCGTCTCGACGGCGGCACCGCCTATTCGGGCGCGGTCATCACCCGCTTCTACGATCCGCTCCTCGAGAAGGTGACGGCGTGGGCGCCGACGCCCGACGAGGCGATCGCCCGCATGCACCGGGCCCTGCGCGAGTTCCGCATCCGCGGCGTCGCGACCAATCTCGCCTTCCTCGAGAACGTGATCACCCACCCGAGCTTTCTCGACAATTCCTACACGACCCGCTTCATCGACTCGACGCCGGAACTGTTCGCCCAGGTGAAGCGGCGCGACCGGGCGACGAAGCTCCTGACTTTCGTCGCCGACGTCACCGTGAACGGCCATCCGGAGGTGAAGGGCCGGCCGCGGCCGCCGGCCGACGCCCGCAAGCCGGAACCGCCGGTGTTCGACCGCACGATCCCGAACGGCACCCGCCAGCGCCTCGATCTCGACGGGCCGGCGGCGTTCGCCAAGTGGATGCGCAACGAGCGGCGGGTGCTCGTCACCGACACGACGATGCGCGACGGCCACCAATCGCTGCTCGCGACCCGCATGCGCAGCCACGACATCGCGGCGATCGCCGGCGCCTATGCCCGCGGGCTGCCGTCGCTGCTCTCGCTCGAATGCTGGGGCGGGGCGACCTTCGACGTCGCCATGCGCTTCCTCACCGAGGACCCGTGGGAGCGGCTCGCCGCGATCCGCGAGAAGGCGCCGAACCTGCTGTTGCAGATGCTGCTGCGCGGCTCGAACGGCGTCGGCTACGCCAATTATCCCGACAACGTCGTCCGCTTCTTCGTGAAGCGTGCAGCCGCCGGCGGCGTCGATCTCTTCCGCGTGTTCGACTGCCTCAACTGGGTCGAGAACATGCGCGTCTCGATCGATGCGGTGAACGAGGCGGGCAAGCTCTGCGAGGGCGCGATCTGCTACACGGGCGACCTGCTCGATCCGCGTCGGCCGAAATACGATCTCAAATATTATGTGGCGATGGCGAAGGAGCTCGAGGCCGCCGGCTGCCACATCATCGGCATCAAGGACATGGCGGGCCTGCTGAAGCCCGCCGCCGCCCGCGTCCTCGTCAAGGCGCTGCGCGAGGCGACGCCGCTGCCGGTGCATCTCCACACCCACGACACCAGCGGCATCTCCGCCGCCACCGTGCTCGCGGCGGTCGATGCCGGCGTCGACGCCGTCGATGCGGCGATGGATGCCTTCTCGGGCCTCACCTCGCAGCCCTGCCTCGGCTCGATCGTCGAGGCGCTGAAGGGCACCGAGCGCGACACCATTCTCGACCCGGAGGTCATCCGCGAGATCTCGTTCTATTGGGAGGCGGTGCGCGGCCAATATTGCGCCTTCGAGGCGAACCTCCAGGCCCCGGCCTCGGAGGTCTTCCTCCACGAGATGCCGGGCGGCCAGTTCACCAATCTCAAGGAGCAGGCGCGCTCGCTCGGCCTCGAAACCCGCTGGCACGAGGTCGCCACCGCCTATGCCGACGTCAACCGGATGTTCGGCGACATCGTCAAGGTGACGCCGTCCTCCAAGGTTGTGGGCGACATGGCGCTGATGATGGTGTCGTCGGACCTGACCCCGGCGGACGTCCTCGATCCGGCGCGGGACGTCGCCTTCCCGGAATCGGTCGTCGGCCTCTTCAAGGGCGAACTCGGCCAGCCGCCGGGCGGCTTTCCGAAGGACTTGCAGAAGAAGATCCTCAAGGGCGCCGAGCCGATCCAGGTCCGGCCGGGCTCGCTCATTGCCGCGGCCGACCTCGAAGCCGAGCGGGCGGCGCTCGCCGACAAGATCGGCCGCGCGGTCTCGGACGAAGACCTCGCCGCGTCGCTGATGTACCCGAAGGTGTTCGCCGACTTTGCCAAGGCCCAGGAGACCTACGGCCCGGTCAGCGTGCTGCCGACGCCGACCTATTTCTATGGCCTGCCGGCGGGCGAGGAGATCCTGGTCGAACTCGAGCCCGGCAAGACGATGGTGGTGCGCTGCCAGGCGATCGGCGAGCCGGACGAGGAGGGGCAGGTTCGCGTCTTCTTCGAGCTCAACGGCCAGCCGCGCATCGTCCGCGTCCCCGACCGCTCCCACGGCGCCTCGGCGCGGGCGGTGCGCCGCAAGGCGGAGGAGGGCAACCCGAACCACGTCGCCGCGCCGATGCCGGGCATCGTCGCGACGCTGGCCGCGCGGGCCGGTGCGACGGTCAAAGCGGGCGATGTGCTGCTCTCGATCGAGGCGATGAAGATGGAGACGGTGCTTCACGCCGAGCGTGACGGCGTGATCGCCGAAGTCCTCGTCTCCGCCGGCTCCCCGATCGATGCGAAGGATCTGTTGGTCGTGTACGGGGGGTGAGACAGACCTTCGCCAAGGATGATGCGCCTCTTAACCCTCCCCTGCCAGGGGGAGGGTCGGCGCGCAGCGCCGGGGTGGGGTCACGCCGCGGACGAGACGCCCCGGATGTCGTGAGTGCCGCGACCCCACCCCGCCGGCCTACGGCCGTCGACCCTCCCCCTGGCAGGGGAGGGTGCGGCGTCGTGATTTATTCCGCCATTGACGATGCCCCGCCGAGCCCGCTCACGAAGTCGAGGAAGGCGCGGACCCGGCAAGGGCACAGGTGGCGCGAGGGATAATAAGCGTGGAGGGGGAAGCGCTCCTCGTTCCAGTCCGGAAAGAGCTCGACGAGGCGGCCGTCGGCCAGCATCTCGTCGATGCCGAGAGCCATCGGCTGCGCGATCCCGAGGCCGGCGACACATGCCGCGAGGGAGGTGGCGACGTCGTTGAGCACGAGTCGACCGTCCACCTTGACGGGGAGGACGGTGCCGGCCCGATGGAATTCCCACTCGAACGGCCGCCCGGACGCCGGATCGCGGAATAAGAGGCACTGGTGCCCGCCGCCGGCGAGGTCGCTCGGATGCTCCGGTCTGCCATAGCGCGCCAAATAAGCGGGCGATGCGCAGGTGAGAATACGCGTTTCCAAAAGCTTGCGCGTCACCAAGCCGTTGGCCGTCGGCTCCCCGAAGCGGATCGCGACATCGAAACCATCCGAAACGAGATCGCCGATGCCGTCGCGCACGACGAGGTCGAGCGACAGGTTCGGATGGGTGTCGAGAAAGGGTTGAAGCCGCGGCGCCAGCATGAGGCTCGAAAACCAGCCGTCGCAGTTGACGCGCAGCCTGCCGCGCACGAGCTCGGCCCCCGCAACCGCATTGCTGGCCGCCTCCGAAATTCCGACGAGGAGTGGCGCGACCTCGGTGAACATCGATTGTCCCGCCTCGGTCAGCACGGTCGAGCGCGCATTGCGCTCGAACAGGCGAATGCCGAGGCGGTCTTCCAGCCGCGCGATCGAGCGGCTGACGGCTGAGGGTGTCAGAGACAGCGCTTCGGCGGCCCGCGCAAAATTGCCGGTCTCCGCCACCGCGATGAAGGTGCCGATGCCGCTCAAGAGGCGGGAATCGATGCTCATGCGTGAATTCCTGTCACCATTTGGATGACAAGGATGCGTTTGAATCACGCCTTGTCCAGCGGGAAAGTCCGGGTCCGACGGCGAGCGCCGTCGCATTCCTGGAGATCATTATGACGATGAACGGCAAGCAGGTGGTCATCATCGGAGGGACGTCCGGCATTGGCCTCGCCGTGGCGCGGTCCGTGGTGCGGCAGGGGGGAACCCCTGTGGTGGTGTCGAGGCAACAATCGAGCGTCGAGGCCGCGCTCCTCGAACTCGGAGCCGATGCGCGGGGCCACACCGTCGACGTGCGCGACGAGGCCGCCGTCTCGGCGCTCTTCGCGCGCGTCGGCGCGTTCGACCACCTCGTCTTCACGGCCGGCGAGAGCCTGAAGCTCGGTGCGATCGCGGACCTGCCGCTCGACGAGGCCCGCGCCTTCTTCGACGTCCGCTATTGGGGTGCCTATACCGCGGCGAAATATGGTGCGGCCCATCTCCGTCCGGGCGGCTCGATCACCTTCTCCTCGGGCATTGCGAGCGCCCGCCCGCCGCAAGCCGGCTGGGCTCTCGGTTCGAGCATCTGTGCGGCGATGGAGGGACTGACCCGCGCGCTCGCGATCGAACTGAAGCCGCTGCGGGTGAACATCGTCTCGCCGGGCTTCGTGCGCACGCCGCTGTGGAGCGACATCCCCGAAGCCGATCGCGAGGCCATGTATTCTGCGGCCGGGGAGAGGCTGCCGGTGGGGCGCGTCGGCCTGCCGGAGGATCTCGCCGCAGCTTACCTCTTTCTGATGAGCCAGCCCTTCGCCACGGGACAGACGCTCGTCGTAGACGGCGGCGGCATGCTCGTGTGAAGAGGCGGGGGCGGCGAGAGCCGCCCCTCGTCACCGCGAGCGGCGGCGGCGCATCTGGTCGAAATAGACGATCGCGATGATCAGGCCGCCGGTGATGATGCGCTGCCAGAACGGATTTACGTTCAACAGGTTGGCGCCGTTGTTGATGGTCGTGAGCAGGATCGCGCCGAGGAGGGGGCCGGGCACGCTGCCGACCGCGCCGAACAGGCTCGCGCCGCCGATCACCGACGAGGCGATCGATTGCAGTTCCCAGCCGTCGCCGGTGGTGGCGACGCCGATGCCGATGCGCGAGGCGGTGAGCACGCCGGCGAGCGCCGCGAGGCCGGCCGAGACCATGTAGGCGAAAAAGATGGTGCGGCCGATATTGACGCCGGACAGCCGCGCCGCCTCCGGGTTGGAGCCCACTGCGTAGAGATAGCGGCCCCAGCGGCTGTTGTGCAGCACGAGATAAGCCGGCACCGCCACCACGATCACCATCCAGAACAGGTTCGGGATGCCGAGGAAGCTCTCGCGCGAGAAGGCGCCGAAGCTCGCCGGCAAGCCGGCGATGGTCTGCCCGTTGGTCATCAGGAGACCGATGCCGCGCAGCGCGGTCAGCGAGGCGAGGGTGGTGATGAAGGGCGGCAGGCGCATGCGCACGATGGCGAAGCCGTGGAAGGCGCCGATGGCGATGCCCATCAGGAGCGTAACGGCGATCGCGAGCGGGATCGGCCAGCCGGCCCGCATCAGGAGCGCCACCACGGTGGAGGCGAGACCGACCACGGCGCCGACCGACAGGTCGATGCCCGCCGTGATGATGACGAAGGTCTGCCCGATCGCGATGATCGCCCACAGCGAGGCCTGGCGCATCAGGTTCGAGAAGTTGGCGTAGGTCGCGAACGAATCCGTCGCCACCGACAGCACCAGCCACATCAGGATGAGCAGGCCGAGCAGCGTCAGGTTGAGGAGGAAGCCGAACTTGAGGGAGCGGCGCGGGGCGGCGGCCTCGGCCGCCTTGGTCGTCGACTCAGACACCGATCGCCTCCTTCAGGATCGTCTCCGCCTCGACCGCGCGCGAGGGATGCTCGGCGACCGCGCGTCCCGCGCGGAACACGTGGAGCCGGTCGCTCAGGTCGTGCACTTCGGGTAGGTAGGATGAAATTAGGATGATGCCGGCGCCGCGCTTCAACAGGGCGGCGAACAGCTTGTAGATCTCGACCTTGGTGCCGACATCGACGCCGACCGTCGGCTCGTCGAAGATAAAGAGATCGGCGCCGTGGTTGAGCCACTTGCCGATCACGATCTTCTGCTGGTTGCCGCCCGACAGGGTCGCGGCGGGAGCGCGCTGCGAGGCGGTCAAGATGCGCATGTCGGCGATCTGGCGGGCGGCGGCGCGGCGCTCCGCCCCCGTGTCGACGAGGCCGAGCGGGCTCAGACGCTCGAAGATCGACAGGTTCAGGTTGAAGCCGACGCCGAGATTGAGGCAGAGGCCCTGGTCGCGCCGGCTTTCCGGCACCAGGGCGAGACCCTTGTCGATCGCTTCGCCCACCGTGCGCGGGTGGATTGGTTCACCCTTGAAGATCACCTCGCCGGCGCTGCGCCGGGTGCGGCCGAACAGGCACTGGGCGAATTCCGAGCGCCCGGCGCCGACGAGACCGTAGAGCCCGACCACCTCGCCGGCATGGACCGTGAGCGAGACGTCGTTGAAGCCGGGGCCGCTCAGGTGCTTGACCTCGAGGAGGGGCGAGCCGAGCTCGATCGGCTCCTTGTAGTGGACCTCCTCGATCGAGCGGGCGACCATGTCGCGGATGAGGTCCGGCTCGCGGGTCTCCGCGACGATGCGGGTCGAGACGAGGGCGCCGTCGCGCAGCACCGAGACGCGGTCGGCGAGCTCGAAGATCTCCTCCATCCGGTGGCTGATGTAGACGATCGTCACCCCTTCGCCGTTGAGCCTACGGATCAGGCGGAAGAGCTGGTCGGTCTCCTGGCGCGTCAGGTAGGCGGTCGGCTCGTCGAAGATGAGGAAGCGGGTGCCGCGCATGGCGGCGCGGGCGGTGGCGACGAGCTGCTGCTGGCCGATCGTGAGGTCCGAGAGCGTGGCGGCGGCCGGCAGGGAGAAGCCGAGCCCGTCGAGGACGCGCTGCGCCTCGACCACCATCTCGCGGTCCTTGAGCAGCGTGAAGCGCGTGCGCTCGTCGCCGAGGAACATGTTGGCGGCGACCGAGAGGTGGGGGCAGAGCACCACTTCCTGGTGGACGGCGTTGATGCCGAGGGCGATGGCGTCGTGGGGATCGTCGAGCGGGACGACCTCGCCCTTCCACAGGATCGTGCCCGACGAGCGCACGTGGGCGCCCGTCAGGATCTTGATCATGGTCGACTTTCCGGCCCCGTTCTCGCCGACGATCGCGTGGATCTCCCCCTCCTGGAAGGCGAGATCGATCTGCTTCAGGGCGTAGGTGCCGGTGAAGCGCTTATCGACCTTGCGGAGCTCCAGAATAGGCACGGTCATCGTGCGATCGCCTTACGGATACGGGAACAATGGCGTCGGGCGCGCGGCGGATCGCGAGGGCGACGGCGCCCTCGCGACGGCTCGCTGGAGCGGGCGGCGACCGTGGCCGCCGCCCAGCCGCTCAGTTCAGCTTCGGGTTCAGAAGTTCCTGCGACCGCGGCGTGTCGAGGTTCGCCTGAGTGATCAGGTTGACGCCGGTATCGACATCCTTGGGCACGTTCTCGCCCTTCGAGGCGGCAAGCGCGGTCTTCACGCCGTCATAGCCCATCCGGTACGGGTCCTGGACGATGAGGGCCGAGATGACGCCCTGCTTGAGCAGGCCGACGAGCTTGTCGTCGCTGTCGAAGCCGATGAGCACCAGCTTCTTCTGGGCGTCGGCGTTCTCGGCGAGCGCCTGGCCGGCACCCTGCGCCATCGGCAGGTTCGAGGCGAACACGCCGACGAGGTTCGGGTTCGCCGTGATGAGGTCGGTCATGATGTTGAGGCCGGTGGTGGCCTGACCGTCGGCGACCTTCTCGCTGACGAGCTTGATGCCCGGATATTTGGCGGCGAGCGTGTCCTTGAAGCCCTTGGCGCGCTGATCGAGCGAGCCGACGCCGGGCAGGGCGGTGATGAGCGCGACTTCGCCCTCGGCCTTGCCGGTCTTCGCCTTGATGGCGTCGGCGAGCGCATCGGCCGCGACCGAGCCGCCCTTCACGTTGTCGGTGGTGAGGAAGGAGGTGAAAGCGTCGGTGTCGGCGCCGGAATCGATGCCGATGATCTTCACCGACTTGGCGGCTTCGGTGATCGGGGCGCCGAGGGCGGAGAATTGGGTCGGCGCGATGACGATCGCGGCCGGGTTGCTCGCCACGGCATTCTCGAGCGCCGAGATCTGGCCGGGAATATCGGCTTCGGACTGGGCACCGAGCTCAGGTACCTTGACGTTCAGATCCTTGCCGGCCTGACGGGCGCCGGCGAGCACGATCTGCCAATATTGCGAGGTGGTGTCCTTGACGATGACCGGGATCGTCTGGGCGGCGGCCCCGCTCGCGGTGCCGAGGCTGGCGACGGCGACGGTGGCGGCGCCGGCGAGCGCCCAAGTCGCGGTGAGCAACGCGGTGCGGCGGGTCAGCCGCGCGGCGGAACGCGCAATGAGAGACATCGGACTTCCTTCCCTGGTGTGCCGGGCTTTGCGCCTCGGCTTCTCTTTTCGATCCGGCCCGTTCGGCCGGCCGGTGCTATGCCGGGCGCGTTCGTGGCGTCCCGGTCGAAACTCGATGTGATCTTTATCGGTAAAAGAATTTGTGTCAACCGGGCCGTGCACGGGAAGGCCCGGTTCGTGCGGGGTTGGTCGCGCGGGCTGCGACCTCCGCGGTCGGCCGCGTCAGAGTGCAATCGATTGTAGAAGGGTCTCGCGCGCGGACAAGAGATGCTTTCGGCAATAGAACTCGACGTCCATCATGCTCCGCCGCTTCAAGGCGGCGATATAGTCGAGATGCTCGTCGACCGCGACGCGATTGCGTCTTTTCTCGTCCATCTTGTTCCATTGATAATGGTAGTGGAAGATCATCGCGATGACGTCGTAGAAATCAATGATGAAGCGGTTGCGCGAGGCCTCGTGAATCATGCGATGGAACTTCTCGTCGAGCTGCGAGAAGCCGCGCCAATCGTCGTCGAAGCGCTCGGCCAGCGCGCGATGCTCGGCCTCGACGGCGTCGAGGGCGGTCCAGGCCGGGTGATCGGCGGGAAGCTGGGCGAAGGCGGTCGCCGAGCGCAGTTCGAACATCTCGCGCACCTCGGTGAGCTCGAGGGCGAACTCCCGGGTGAAGCCCTTCAACACCCAATGGCTGTTGCGGCGCTTTTCGATCAGTCCGAAGCGGCTGAACCGAATGAGGAATTCGCGCACGGCCGAGGTCGAGACGCCGAGATCGCGGGCGAGTTCCAGTTCGTTGATCTGGTCGCCCGGATTGGCCCCGCCGCTCAGGATGCGCCGCATGAAGGACCGCTCGATCATCGCCGAGAGCGAGTTCGTCTCTTCCGCGGCGAAATAATCCTCGCGCGCCGGGCGCCGCAGCACGGTCTTCGCGCGCCGTTCCCATTGCACGATGCCGGCGTCCGACAGCGAGGTGAGCACCGAGCGCACCGTCGTGCGGCTGATCTTGAGCTTGTCGCCGAGGTCGGTCTCCGACGGCAGGACGCTGCCCACCGGATGATCGGCAACGAGATCGAGGCAGGCGTTGAAGGCCTCCTTGAACAGGGTGTTCGGCTTCGTCATCAAGACGCCTTGTCGTTCGTCTCAGAGGGGCGTGCCGGCGAAATATCCGGCGCCACGCGGCGGGCGCATGCTTTCCGAGAACCGCGGCCTTGTCCATAAGGGCGGCCGGATCGCGGTGCCGTGGCGCGCCCCGCCGTCGCCGACGACCCGAGCCGGATTGACAGATCGGGCCCTGCATCTGCATCTTATCGCTAAAGAACCATAATTCGAAGGACATTCTCCATGCGAGCCGTCTCCTGCACCGCGCCCGGCGATCTCGTCGTCGTCGAGCGAGAGGCGCCGCGTCCGGCGGCGGACGAGGTGCTGGTGCGCATCCGCCGTGTCGGCATCTGCGGCACCGACATGCACATCTTCCAGGGCAAGCATCCCTTCCTCGAATATCCCCGGGTGATGGGCCACGAATTGTCGGGTGAGGTCGTCTCCGCCCCAGCCGGCAGCCCGCTCTCCGAGGGCGAGCGGGTCTACATCAATCCCTACATCGCCTGCGGCACCTGCCACGCCTGCCGCAAGGGCCGGCCGAATTGCTGCATGCGCATCGGCGTCCTCGGCGTCCACCGCGACGGCGGCCTCGCCGAATTCCTGGCGCTGCCTGCCCGCAACGTCTTCTCCGCCGAGGCGATCGGCCTCGACGAGGCGGCGATGGTGGAGTTCCTGGCGATCGGCGCCCACGGCGTGCGCCGGGCGGAGATCCAGCCGGGTGACCGCGTGCTCGTCGTCGGCGCCGGCCCGATCGGCCTCGGTGCCATGCTGTTCGCCCGCCTCGCCGGTGGCGAGGTGACGACGCTCGATCTGCGCGCCGACCGGCTCGCCTTCGCCCGCTCGGCGCTCGGCATCCCTCACACGGTGCCGGCCGGCGAGGGCGCGGCCTCCGCGCTGGCCGACCTGACCGGCGGCGATTTCTTCGACGTCGTCATCGATGCGACCGGCAACACGGCCTCGATCGAGGCGAGCTTCGCCTACGTCGCCCATTGCGGCACCTACGTGCTGCTCAGCGTCGTCAAGGACGTGATCCGCTTCGCCGACCCGGAATTCCACAAGCGCGAGATGAAGCTGGTGGCGAGCCGCAACGCCCTCGCAGTCGATTTCGAGACGGTGCTCGCGGCGATGGCCCGGGGCGACGTCCCGACCGGCCTCCTCGCCACCCACCGCGCGCCGCTCGCCGATCTACCCGCCCGCATGCCGGACTGGATCCGGCCGGAGACGGGGGTCATCAAGGCGCTGGTGGAGGTCTGAGGAGAGCGCGGCGTTCGTTCCGCGCGGCGCCCGCGGCCCCCGCGGCGCCGACCCCACCCCGGCGCTGCGCGCCGACCCTCCCCCTGGCAGGGGAGGGTAGGGCGGAAGGGTCTTTGATCCCACATATTGACACGGCGCTGACCCTCCCCTGCCAGGGGGAGGGTCGACGGCCGGAGGCCGGCGGGGTGGGGTTGGGCTATAGAAGAAGCCGGTCAGGGTGGGGCCCGGCGCCGTAAGGCGCTGTTGTCACGTGTGAGGCCCTGCCTCATTCATCCCACGATAGGGCGCCTCACGCCGCCGGCAGCGCCGCCAGCCCGACGCCCTGGAGTGCTGCGTTCTGGCGCGCCGCGAGCTTCGCTTCGCTGTAGTCCTCGATCGCCCGTTCGAACAGCCGGTGGAAGTTGAGCTCCGCGCCGAGATGCAGAAAGACGCCGCCGAGGCCGAGGGCGGCGCGGTCCATGAACACGAACTCGCGCGGCACCGTCACTGGGCCGATGCGCTTCAGCGCCTGGGCGACGGCGAAGGCTTCCTTGCGGCCGTACTCGGCCGCGCTGACGCCGTCCGCGATCGGCCGCACGCGATCCTCGAGCAGCGGCCCGTAGATGAAGCCGGCCCAGATGTTGAGCGTCTCGATCAATTCCTTGCTGAGATTGCGGAAGCCCCAGATTCCGTAGGCCGCGACGACGCGCTCCCGGTCGCCCGTCTTGAGACCCTGGTAGAGCTCGATGACGCCGGAGACGAAGCGCGCCGGGAAGATGCGGATGCAGCCATAATCGAGAAGGTTCACGCCGGCCGGGCGGCCGTCCTCGGTGTAGATCGTGTAGTTGCCGAGGTGCGGATCGCCGTGGATGACGCCGAACCGGGCGAACGGGTGCCACCAGGCGCGGAACATGGTTTCGGCGATGCGGTTGCGGTCCTCGAGCGGGTGCTCCTTGAACGACAAGAGCCGCTCACCCTCGAGCCAACCCATGGTGAGGAGACGCTTGGTCGACAGCGCCGGGTCGATGACCGGCACGCGCAGGCCCGGCTCCTCACCGAGGATGATGCCGTAGAGCGCGGCGTTGCGTGCCTCGCGGCGATAATCGAGCTCTTCCCTGAGCCGGGCGCCGACCTCCTCGGCGATCTCCCGCGTTTCGATTGCGGGCCGCATGCGGCGGTGGATGGAGAGCAGCACGCCGAACTGCTTGAGGTCGGCTTCGACCGCCGATTCCATGTCGGGATATTGCAGCTTCACCGCGAGCGGCCGGCCGTCGAGCGAGACGGCGCGGTGCACCTGGCCGAGCGAGGCCGCCGCCGCCGGCTCGCGCTCGAAGCTCTTGAAGCGCTTTTCCCAATCGGGGCCGAGCTCGGCCATCATGCGCCGCTTCACGAAGGCCCAGCCCATCGGCGGGGCGTTCGATTGGAGGCTCGCGAGCGCCTCGGCATATTCCGGCGGCACGGCTTCGGGGATCGTCGAGAGGAGCTGCGCCACCTTCATCAGGGGCCCCTTCAGCCCGCCGAGCGCGGCGGCGATCTCGCCCGCGGTCTTCTCCGCGTCGAGTTCGCGGCCCATCAGACGGGCGCCGAGCACCTTGGTCGCGACGCCGGAAATGTCCGTGCCGACCTTGGCATAGCGCGCGGCGCGGGCCGAGAAGCGGTTGCGTTCCTTGTCGTCGGCCATGCAGTCACGCCCTCAACGCTCGCTCCCGGAGACGGTCCGGGAGGATGGTTTCGTCCGCCCTCAAAGTGGCGGCCGCGCGGCGAATGGCAAGGGCGGGGGTGCGGTCAGGGCGTCGCATCTTCGGGCTACGCCGGCGGATCGGCTGGTCCGGATCAGCCGCGCCGGCGAGCGATCGCGACCACGGCTCCGATCACCACGGCGCAGCCGAGCCACTGCACCGGCGCCATGCGTTCGCCGAGCAGAACGAGCGCGCCGGTGACGCCGAACACGGGGGTCAGCGCGAGCGGCAGCGAGGCGACGTTGGCGGGTACGCTCCGGAGGCCGGTCAGGTAGAGCCAGAACGGCAGGGAATATTGCGCGAGCCCGCTCGCGACCGCGGCTGCGACGACGAGCGGCGGCACGGAGGACGGCAGCGTCTCGAGCCCGGACACAACCGCGAGCGGCAGCAGGACCACGATGAGGGCGAGCCCCACGCTCTGTTGAAGGGCCGCGAGCGGCAGCGGGTCGATCGCGGCGACGATCCGGCTTGACGCGGTGACGTAGACCGCGGCGAGGAGGGTTCCGAGCGCGAGAAGGCCGTCGCCGACGAACGAGGCGACACCATCCCCGCCGTCGCCGCCGGTCACCAGGATGACGCCGCCGATCGCGAGCGCCGTCGCCAGGAGAACTGTCCGGCTGGCGCGCTCGCCGAACGCCGCCCAGACGATCACCACGATCATCGCCGGCTCGACCGCGCTGATGATGGCGGCATGGGTTGCGCTCGTCAGCGCCAAGCCCGGCACGGCAACGGCATAAGCGAGGCCGGGTTCGAGGAGCCCGGTCGCCGCGGCCCGCCAGCCCGCCCGGCGCGGCGGCAGCCGGCGACGTGCGACGAGCGTGGCCGTCCACAAGGCTGCGATGCTGCCAAAGAGCTGGAGCGCGAGCAGGGTGAGCGGCGGGAGGGTATCGAGCAGCCCCTTGGTGATCGGGATCGAGAGCCCCCAGGCAGCCGCCGCGCCGATCAGGCAGAGCATTGCCCGGCCGGCGCCGAGGGGACGCGGCAGCGGATCGGTGAGGGCGTCGTCGCGGGGAACGGTCATGGCGTGCGGTGCTCGCAGGCGAGAGCGGTCTGTTCGACCGGGCACTTCTCCGCGGAGCAGACATCCTCGTTGCAGAGGCGGCAGATGTGGTCGGCCTGTTCCCGGCTTTCGGTGAGGTTTTCGAGCATGGTCGCGAGCAAGCGCTCGAGATGGCCGACATCGTCCCCCGAAAGGCGCCGCAGCGCCGCGCCGAGGGCCGCTTCGCGTGCGGCGAGCAGACGGCCGCGCAGCGCCTCGCCCGCCGGTGTCAGGGCAAGCAGAACCTGTCGCCGGTCGTCCCCGGCGCGCCGCGCGACGAGCCCATCCGCCGTGAGTTGTTCGACGAGGCGCACCGCGACGGAATGGGTGAGGCCGAGGATCTTGGCGAGCCGGCCGATCGAGGTGCCGGGGTAGGGGCCGAGGGTGACGATCGCGGCGCAGGCGCTCGGCCCCAGTCCCTCGGACGGGCCGTCCCGGCCGATACCGCGCATCGCCGCCGCCTGCGCGTCGCCGAGCGACAAGGCGAGGGCCCCGAGGAGATTGAGGAGACGTGCTTGGGTCATGCCTGGATTATATGTGTGCCGAATGAATATATCAAAGCAAGAATCCGTCGGGCGGGCGTTGGCGAGAGGGTGGTCGTGTAGAGGGGGCGACGGCCGGCTGGCCCCTCCGCTCGCCGCGCCATTGCCAGCCTTGTGCGGGCAATCTCGGGCGGAAGGCGTCGGCGCCGGGTGGAGAGGCCCGCCCCTCCATCATCATTGCCGGCCTCTGCCGAAAGCACAGGCGGCGGGGCGAGTCCGGCTCCTGTCTTCGGCGCATATCACGCGTGGCCCTGGAGCCCCCGGACGAGCTGGGGGATGACGATGGAGAGGTCATTGTGCGCTGTGAGCGCGGGGGACGGTCGGTGAGGCGGATGCTCCTGGCGGCCCGTTTGTCGGGCGGATGCGTGGCAGCCGCGCGGAGAGTGGATTGGATGGGGTGGGCTTGCGATCGCGGGAGCCGATCCCGGCGGGGCGCGCGGTCGAGCACAACCGCGACGCCGCCACCGGATCGTGGGCGCGCCGTGGGAGGGGCGCCGCCCTGAGGCATCGGCGAGACCTTGCGCTTGACCGGAAGATTGGACGGGAGGGGTGACCGAAATCACCCCTCCCGCGCCGCCGTTCCCCTCTTATCCGAATCGGCGTCGCTCAATCCTGGCGAACCCGACCCCCGTGGGTCCGATCGCCGGGAGACATCTCTTCACGGCCCGAGCCAGCGCAACAGATCTCGCGCGGAACGACTTCTATCATTCAAGATGCGTGCCAGCCTCGATCCGGCGGATTTCGGAGCATGTCGCGTCTGCCCCTGCCCAAAATCGGAGCATCGAGATGCTCAAATGGGCGGCCTTTCGGTCGGTCTGACCGCCCCCGCGGCATCCTGTCAGCACTCCCGGCGATATGCTGCTAACACTCTGATTTGGTTGCAATTTTTCAATTAGGCGGCTTGCCGGGCGGAGAATTCGTGGCAAAATCTCCCGGTGTGCTGTTCCCATCGGAGGATTGCCATGCACGATCGCGTCTTCGAGAAGCAGATGGCCGGCTACGGCCTGACCACGGCGCATCTCCTCTACCGCCTTCCCGATCACCCCAAGATCCTGCAAAGCTACATCTGGCAGGAATACGATCTCGCCCCGGCCTTTCCTGAACTCAAACGCTTCATCGCCTTCTGGCAGCGCGAACTCGAGGGGGCGCTCGTACACGTCGAGGTCGCGCATCGCGACGTGATCGGGGCGGCATCTGTCCGCCGGGTGGACGGGCTGCTCTCTCTGCACTGATCGCGGCACGGCTGTCGCGGGGCCGGGCCAGCGGCGGCCGTCTCGGCCCCGCGTCGCCACGCTCCCTCGCTCGCGAGGCCGTCGCTTGACCTTCTCGGTCCGCCCGGATAGCCCGGCGTCGGGCCCGGCCGAGCGGGGGCAGGTGCCGGAGCGACGGAGACGGCCATGAGCCACGATCACAAGCACGGCGATCACGAGCACGGCAAGAAGCGCGAAAAGAAGCACCACGACACCCCGGCCAAAGCTGTTCCGGTCGATGAATTGCCCTATCGACCCTGCGTCGGCATCGTCCTCCTCTCGGCCGACGGCCTCGTTTTCGTCGGCCGGCGCGCCGGCGGTGAGGAGCAGGTCGATTCCGCCCACGCCTGGCAGATGCCTCAAGGCGGCATCGACGGCGAGGAGGACCCCTTGGAGGCCGCCAAGCGCGAGCTCTACGAGGAAACCGGCGTGCGCAGCGTCAGCCTGCTCGCGGAAACACCCGACTGGGTGCGTTACGACCTGCCGCCCGAACTCGTCGGTAAGGCCTGGAAGGGGCGCTATCGCGGGCAGATCCAGAAATGGTTCGCGTTCCGCTTCGAGGGACCGGACAGCGAGATCGACGTGCTGAAGCCGCCCGGCGGCCACAAGGCGGAGTTCGCCGAATGGCGCTGGGAGCGGCTGGCGCGCCTGCCCGATCTCGTCGTGCCGTTCAAGCGTGCCGTCTACGAGAAGGTCGTCGCCGCCTTCGCTCCGCTCGTGCCGGCGGCGCACGACTGAACGGGGTGCTCGTGCGAGAGGCGCACGCGGGACGGCTGATTTCGCCGGCCGGCTCTGCTAGGAGAGGGGACCTCGGACAGCCGTCCGTGTCCCTTCTCGAGCCGGAGCCGCCATGGCCGACACCGCTTCGTACCGCCCCACCGACAACGCCTTCCTCGGTCCGCTCAAGGGCGGCTCCTACGAGGCCGCCTTCACCGGCGCGCTGTCGTTTATGCGCCGCCGCTATTCCCGTGATCTCGCCGGAATCGACGCGGTGGTGTGGGGTGCGCCGTTCGACAGCGCGGTGACGAACCGGCCGGGGGCTCGCTTCGGACCCCAGGCGATCCGCCGGGCCTCGGCGATCCTCTGCGGCGATCCGCAATATCCGTTCGCCTTCGATCCGTTCGAGACGCTGGCGGTGATCGATTGGGGCGACGCGTCGTTCGACCAGGGCTATCCGATGGAGGCCGCGGCGCAGATCAAAGCGCAGGCCGACGTGATCCTCGCCTCGGGCGCGTTCCTCCTGACCCTCGGCGGCGACCATTATGTCACCTGGCCGCTGCTCCAGGCCCACGTCGAGAAGCACGGGCCCGTTGCGCTCGTGCAGTTCGACGCCCACCAGGACACCTGGGACGACGACGGTGGCCGCATCGATCACGGCAGCTTCGTCGCCCGGGCGGTCAAGGCGGGCCTGATCGACGCCGAGCACTCGATCCAGATCGGCATCCGCACCCATGCGCCCGACACCTGCGGCATCGAGATCGTGTACGCCCACGAGGTGGAGACGCTTGGGGTCGCCGGCCTTGTCGAGTGCATCACCTCGCGCGTCGGCACCGCCAAGACCTATGTGACCTTCGACATCGATTGCCTCGACCCCGCCTTCGCGCCGGGCACCGGCACGCCGGTGTCCGGCGGTCTTTCGAGCCGCGAGGCGTTGATGACGCTGCGGGCGCTCGGCGGCCTCGACATCGTCGGCGCCGACATCGTCGAGGTGGCGCCGGCCTACGACCACGCCGACATCACCGCGATCGCCGGTTCGACCGTGGCCCTCTATTATCTCGGCCTGCTCGCCGAGAAGCGGGGCGCCGGCCGCGACTGATCCGCAAGGCGGGGCCGTGCCGGGCCGCGCCGCCGTGCGGAGAATGCGCGGCGGCCGTGCGGAATTCGTCACACAACGGCGCGGCGAAGTGCGCTAAAGGAAGCGGCCCGGATCGGCGCATGCGGCGCCGTCGGGCCGTTCATCTTTTCGCTGGGTGTTTCGCCATGTCTACGTCGCTGCGCATCGCCGTCCTCGGCGCCTCGGGCTATACCGGGTCCGAACTGGTGCGCCTGCTGATGCGACACCCGAACGCCAAGATCGTCGCGCTCTCCGCCGAGTCGAAGGCCGGCAAGACGATGGCCGAGGTCTTCCCGCAATTCGCGCCGTTCGATCTGCCGCGGCTCGTAAAGATCGAGGAAATCGACCTCGACACGGTCGACGTGGTGTTCTGCGCGCTGCCGCACGCCACCACCCAGCTCGTGCTCAAGGACGTGCTGACCCGCAAGCCGTCGCTCAAGGTGATCGATCTCTCGGCCGATTTCCGCCTCGCCGATCCGGACGCCTATGCCAAGTGGTATGGCCATGAGCATCAGGCGCTGGAGCTCCAGAAGGAAGCGGTCTACGGCCTGACCGAGATCCATCGCGCGGCGATCGCCAAGGCGCGGCTCGTCGCCAACCCGGGCTGCTTCACCACCACGTCGCTGCTGCCGGTCATCCCGCTCCTCGCCGAGCGGGCGATCGAGGCCGATCCGATCGTGGTCGACGCCAAGACCGGCATGTCCGGCGCCGGCCGTGCCGCCAAGGAGGCGATGCTGTTCTCCGAAGTCGCCGAGGGCATCCACGCCTACGGCGTCGCGAGCCACCGCCACACCGCCGAGCTCGACCAGGAATATTCGCTCGCCGCCGGCCGTTCGGTCATCGCGACCTTCACGCCGCATCTGACCCCGATGATCCGCGGCATCTACGCCACGATCTATC
The DNA here is from genome assembly GCF_009600605.1 of Segnochrobactrum spirostomi. Taxonomy (GTDB): domain Bacteria; phylum Pseudomonadota; class Alphaproteobacteria; order Rhizobiales; family Segnochrobactraceae; genus Segnochrobactrum; species Segnochrobactrum spirostomi. Next base: position 3,649,367 of record NZ_VWNA01000001.1, read on the forward strand.
TGCGCACCGCGGAAGGCTTCGGCCCGGCGCGCCTGCACGAGATCCTCGCCGCGCGCTATGCGGCCGAGCCTTTCGTGACGGTGCTGCCGCTCGGCCAGGTGCCGCAATCGCGCCACGTGAAGGGCTCGAACCACGTCCAGATCGGCATTGTGCCGGACCGCATCGCCGGCCGTGCCATCGTGCTCTCGACCCTCGACAATCTGGTCAAGGGCGCGTCGGGCCAGGCGATCCAGAACATGAACGTCGTCACCGGCCTGCCCGAGACGACGGGCGTCGATCAGATCGCCCTGTTCCCCTGAGCCGTCCTGCCTGAATGCGAAGCGCCGGCCTCCATGAGGGGCCGGCGCTTTCGTTTCGGAGCAATCGATTCGCGCGCGAAGATCAGGCGGCGCGGACTTGGGTCAGGAATTCCGCTACTTCCCGGCGGATCACCTCCGATTGCCGGCCGAGCTCGCTCGAGGCCTGGAGCACCAGGCTCGCTGCCGAGGTGGTCTCGGCCGCGGCCCGCGTCACGCCGCTCATGTTCGAGGTCACGTCCCGCGTTCCCGCCGAGGCCTGATTGACGCTCGAGGCGATCTCCTGGGTCGCCGAAAGCTGCTGCTCGATTGAGTCCGCCACTTCACCGGTGATGCCGCTCATCTGTCCGATGGTGCCGGCGATCGCGTCGATGGCGACGGCGGCGCGCTTAGTCACCGCTTGGATTTCCGAAACCTGCGTGCCGATCTGGGCCGTCGCCGTCGCGGTCTGGCTCGCCAGATCCTTCACCTCGGACGCCACGACTGCGAAGCCGCGGCCGGCGTCGCCGGCCCGCGCCGCCTCGATGGTCGCATTGAGGGCCAGCAGATTCGTCTGCGAGGCGATCGCTTCGATGAGGGCTGTGATCTGCCCGATCTTCTGGGAGCCGGCGGTCAGTTCGCGGATGAGAGCGACGGTGTGGGCGGCCTCGCGATCGGCCGCTTCGGCGATCTCGCTCGACGATTCCACGCGGCGGCTGATCTCGCCGATCGAGGCGGCGAGTTCTTCGGCGGCACTCGCCACCGTCTGCACGTTCGAATCAGCCTCGATCGAGGCGGAGGCGGCGGCGTTTGAGCGCTCCGAGGTGTCGTCGGCGGAGTTGGTGAGGGCGTGGGCCGAGGTCGTCATCCGCTCCGCCGCGTCGGCGACGGCGGCGATGGCGCCACTCATCGCCTCGTCGAAGGATGAGATCATCTGCTCGATGACGGCCGTGCGCTTGGCGCGGGCGGTCGCCTCCAACGCCTGCACAGCTTCGAGGCGCTGCTTCTCTTGGGTGTTTATCTGGAACACCTCGACGGTGCGCGCCATCTGACCGATCTCGTCGGTGCGGTCGCGGCCGGGGATTGCGAGGTCCGCTTCGCCGCCGGCGAGCGCCGCCATGCTGCGATCGAGAGCCTTGATCGGGCGGGTGATGCTGCGGTTGATCAGCACCGCCGCACCGATCGAGAAGACAAAAGCGAGCAGGCCGACCAGGAGGCCGGCGGTCTTGTAGAATGCGGTCGCGCGGTCGAATTCGGCGTCGCTTGCTTGGGCCGCGGCCACCGCGCGGTCCCGGATCTTCGTGTAGTGGTTGAGAATGTCGCTGACGATTTCGTCGATCTCGCCGTCGAGGTCGCGGATGTCCTGGGTCATCTCGTTGGAGCTCGAGAGCTTCGGCAGCATCTCCTCGCGGTAGGTTTTGTCGAGCTTTTCGAGCGCGGCCTTGGCGGCATCGGAATCCGCCTTGTCTTCGGGCGAGCTCACATTGGCCGCGAGTGCGTCGGTCGTCACGTGCACCTCGGCGAGGGTGCTGGTCCACAGTGGCTTCGACGCATCGAGATCGTGGTTGATCTCGGAATCGGCGATCACCCGGTAGAGGGTTGGGGCGACGCCGGCCGTTCGCGAGGCGAGCTCGGCGAGACGCGCCGCGTCTGCGCCCGCATCCTGGATGTGACCCAGTTTACCGGTGGCGAGCCAACTTCCGCCCGTCATGATGGCGATCAGGACGGAGGGGACGAGGGCGCCGAGCGCGAGACGGCGTGCAATCGACATGCGGAGGCTCTCTGCTAATGACTTCCCTGCGCCGTTGAACCACATCGCCCTTGTCCGGACCTTGCACCACCGGACGGGAGCAACGATAGAAAACGTCTATCGTCGCACGGCGCGGCTCCCTTGATTGCCCCCGGCGTTCGTCCATATTTTGTGTAACTATAAATCTGGGAAACGCCGCGAAGGACGGTTGTGATGAGTGTCGGACAATCCGCGGCCGTAAGCGGCCGTTGGGATGCGGCTCGCGCGCGGGAGATCATCGACGCGCATCTCGCGCTCGAAGGCCCCATGATCCCGATCCTGCATGCGCTTCAGGAAGCCTTCGGCTATGTCGACGAGGCGGCCGTGCCGCTGATCGCGCAGGCGCTGAACCTCTCCCGCGCCGAGGTCCACGGTGTCGTCAGCTTCTATCACGATTTCCGCCGTGCCCCGGCCGGTCGGCACGCTCTCAAGCTGTGCCGCGCCGAGGCGTGCCAATCGGTCGGTTGCGACGCGCTGCACGAGAAGTTGCTCCACCGCCTGGGCCTCGACTGGGGCGCCACCACCGCGGACGGTGCGCTGACGATCGAACCCGTCTATTGCCTCGGTCTGTGCGCCACCGGCCCCTCGGCGATGATCGACGGCCGGCCCGTCGGCCGCCTGACGGAGACGCGCCTCGACAAGCTGGTCGCCTCGGCGCTCTCGGGGGAGGCCCGCCCGTGACGAGTGTTCGCCTCTATGTTCCGAAGGATGCCGTCGCCCTCGCGCTCGGGGCCGATGACGTCGTGGGCGCCCTGGGCGCGGCGGCCGCCGCGGCCGGCCGGCCGGTCGAGATCGTGCGCAACGGCTCCCGCGGGCTGTTTTGGCTCGAGCCGATGGTCGAGGTCGTCACGGCCGCCGGCCGCGTCGCCTACGGCCCGATCGCGCCGGAAGACGTGCCGGCGCTGGTGGCGAAGGGGCTGTTCGACGGCCTCGCGCCGAAAGGCGAGCACGCCGCGCTCTATCTCGGACCGACCGACGCGATCGCCTGGCTCGCCGGCCAGCAGCGCCTGACCTTCGCCCGCTGCGGCATCGTCGATCCCCTGTCGATCACGGATTATCGCGCGACCGGCGGCTTCGCCGGGCTGGAGCGTGCGGTCGCGATGGGCTCGGCCGCGATCGTCAAGGAAGTCACCGATTCCGGTCTGCGCGGCCGCGGCGGCGCCGGCTTCCCGACCGGCGTGAAGTGGAAGACCGTCGCCGAGGCCGCGGGCGAGCAGAAATACATCGTCTGCAATGCGGACGAGGGCGATTCCGGCACCTTCGCCGACCGTATGCTCATGGAAGGCGATCCGTTCGGTCTCATCGAAGGCATGGTGATCGCCGGCCTCGCGGTCGGGGCGACCAAGGGCTTCGTCTATTGCCGGTCGGAATATCCCCATGCCATCGCGACGTTCAACGAAGCGATCGCGATCGCCCACGGGGCGGGGCTCCTCGGGCACAACATCCTGGGCTCCGACCACGCCTTCGAACTCGAGCTGCGCGTCGGCGCCGGCGCCTATGTGTGCGGCGAGGAAACGGCGCTTCTCGAGAGCCTCGAAGGCAAGCGCGGCACGGTGCGGCCGAAGCCGCCGCTGCCGGCCCACAAGGGTCTGTTCGGCAAGCCGACCGTCATCAACAACCTGATCTCGCTCGCGACCGTTCCGGTCATTCTCGCGAAGGGCGCGGCGTTCTATCGGGACTTCGGCATGGGCCGCTCCCGCGGCACGATGCCGATCCAGCTCGCGGGCAATCTGAAGTTCGGCGGCCTCTACGAGACCGCCTTCGGCGTAACGCTCGGCGAACTCGTCGAGACCATCGGCGGCGGCACCTTGAGCGGCCGGCCGATCAAGGCGGTGCAGGTGGGCGGGCCGCTCGGCGCCTATTTCCCACCGGCGTTGTTCGATACGCCGTTCGACTACGAGGCGTTCGCCGCCCGCGACGGCCTGATCGGCCACGGCGGCGTCGTCGTGTTCGACGACACCGTGGACATGGCGGCGCAGGCCCGCTTCGCCTTCGAATTCTGCGCCCACGAGAGCTGCGGCAAGTGCACACCCTGCCGCATCGGCTCGACGCGCGGCGTCGAGGTGATCGACCGCGTGGTGCGCGGCGAGAACGCCGCCGCCAACCTCGAACTCGTCACCGACCTCTGCCAGACGATGAAGTTCGGCTCGCTGTGCGCGCTCGGCGGCTTCACGCCCTATCCCGTGATGAGCGCGATCCGTCATTTCCCCGAGGACTTCGACCGTCCGGCCCTGCCGGCCGCAGCCGAATGAGAAGGAGGGCCGTCATGGACCGGACCTTGGACAACGGCTTCGAGATCAACCCGACCGGCCTCGTCGAGGAAATCGACTACGGCACCCCGGCGGCGAAGTCCGACAAGACGGTGTCGCTCACCGTCGACGGCTTCCGCATCTCCGTGCCCGAGGGCACCTCGATCATGCGCGCGGCGAAGGAGGCGGGCATCACCGTCCCGAAGCTGTGCGCCACCGACATGCTGAATTCGTTCGGCTCCTGCCGCATGTGCCTCGTCGAGATCGAGGGCCGCAACGGCACCCCGGCTTCGTGTACGACGCCGGTCGCCGAGGGCATGGCGGTCAAGACCCAGACGCCGCGCCTCAAGGCGCTGCGCAAGGGCGTGATGGAGCTCTACATCTCCGACCACCCGCTCGATTGCCTGACCTGTGGCGCCAACGGCGATTGCGAATTGCAGGACATGGCCGGCGCGGTGGGGCTGCGCGAGGTCCGCTACGGCTATGCCGGCGAGAACCATTTCGACGCGGTCAAGGACGTCTCCAACCCCTATTTCCAGTACGATCCGTCGAAGTGCATCGTCTGCTCGCGCTGCGTGCGGGCCTGTGAGGAGGTGCAGGGCACCTTCGCGCTGACGATCGAGGGCAGGGGCTTCGACAGCCGGGTCTCGCCCGGCGCTCACGAGCTCTTCCTCGACTCCGAGTGCGTCTCCTGCGGCGCCTGCGTTCAGGCCTGCCCGACCGCGACCCTCATCGAGAAGTCGGTCGTCGAGATCGGCCAGCCGGAACATTCCGTCGTCACCACCTGCGCCTATTGCGGCGTCGGCTGCTCCTTCAAGGCGGAGATGCGCGGCACCGAAGTGGTGCGCATGGTGCCGTGGAAAGACGGCAAGGCGAACCGTGGCCATTCCTGCGTCAAGGGCCGCTTCGCCTGGGGCTACACCACCCACCGCGACCGCATCCTGAATCCGATGGTGCGGGCGAAGATCACCGATCCCTGGCGTGAGGTCTCGTGGGAAGAAGCGCTCTCCCACGTCGCCTCGGAGTTCAAGCGCATCCAGGCGACCTACGGCCGCAACGCCGTCGGCGGCATAACCTCGTCGCGCTGCACCAACGAGGAGACCTATCTGGTCCAGAAGCTGGTGCGCGCGGTGTTCGGCAACAACAATGTCGATACCTGCGCTCGCGTCTGCCACTCGCCGACCGGCTACGGCCTCAAGACGGCGTTCGGCACCTCCGCCGGCACCCAGGACTTCGATTCGGTCGAGGATGCCGACGTCATCCTCATCATCGGCGCCAACCCGACCGACGGCCATCCGGTGTTCGGCTCGCGCATGAAGAAGCGGCTGCGCGAGGGCGCCAAGCTCATCGTGATCGATCCGCGCCGCACCGACATCGTGCGCTCGCCCCATGTCGAGGCGGCCTTCCACTTGCCGCTGCGGCCCGGCACCAACGTCGCCGTCGTCAACGCGATCGCCCATGTCATCGTGACCGAGGGCCTCTACGACGAGGCCTTCGTCCGCGAGCGCTGCGATTGGTCCGAATTCGAGGGCTGGGCGACCTTCGTCGCCGAGGAGCGCAACAGCCCCGAGGCGGTCGCGGCGGTCTCCGGCGTCGATGCCGAGGCGATCCGCGGCGCCGCCCGGCTCTATGCCACCGGCGGCAACGCGGCGATCTATTACGGCCTCGGCGTCACCGAGCACAGCCAGGGCACCACCACCGTGATGGGCATGGCGAACCTCGCCATGGCGACCGGCAATCTCGGCCGCCGCGGCGTCGGCGTGAACCCGCTGCGCGGTCAGAACAACGTCCAGGGCTCGTGCGACATGGGCTCGTTCCCCCACGAGTTCACCGGCTACCGCCACGTCTCGGACGACGCCACGCGGGACATCTTCGAGAAGCTGTGGGGCGTCCCGCTGTCCAACGAGCCGGGCCTGCGCATCCCGAACATGCTCGATGCTGCCGTCGAGGGCGCCTTCAAGGGGCTCTATATCCAGGGCGAGGACATCGTGCAGTCCGACCCCGACACCCACCATGTCGCGGCCGGCCTCGAGGCGATGGAATGCGTCGTCGTGCAGGACCTGTTCCTGAACGAGACGGCGAACTACGCCCACGTCTTCCTGCCAGGCTCCACCTTCCTGGAGAAGGACGGCACCTTCACAAACGCCGAACGCCGCATCAGCCGCGTCCGCAAGGTGATGCCGTCCCGTTCCGGCATGGCCGATTGGGAGATCACCCTCGCCATCGCCAAGGCGCTCGGCGTCGAGATGCACTACGATCATCCGTCTGAGATCATGGACGAGATCGCGGCGACGACCCCGTCGTTCACCGGCGTCTCCTACGCCAAGCTCGAAGCCATGGGTTCGGTGCAGTGGCCGTGCAACGAGAAGGCGCCGGAGGGTACGCCGATCATGCACATCGGCGGCTTCTCGCGCGGCCTCGGCAAGTTCATGATCACCGAATATGTGGCGACGGACGAGCGCACGACGGGCCGCTTCCCGCTGCTGCTGACGACCGGCCGCATCCTGTCGCAATACAATGTCGGCGCGCAGACCCGGCGCACCGAGAATACCGTCTGGCATCCCGAAGACGTTCTGGAGATCCATGCCCACGATGCCGAGAACCGCGGCATCCGCGACGGCGACTGGATCAAGCTCGAAAGCCGCGCGGGCGCGACCACGCTCCGGGTGAAGATCTCCGACCGCGTCGCGCCGGGCGTCGTCTACACGACGTTCCACCACCCGGACACCCAGGCGAACGTCATCACCACCGACTATTCCGACTGGGCGACCAATTGCCCGGAATACAAGGTGACGGCGGTCCAGGTGGCGCCCTCGAACGGCCCGAGCGCCTGGCAGGAGGATTATGCCGAGCACGCCCGCCTGAGCCGCCGCATCCTGCCCGCCGCGGCGGAATGAGCCGGATGCGCGCGGGTCGGGCGGCACGGCGGCGCGAGCGGAACGCTCCGTCTATGGCGGCGATCGCCGCGGCCTCGCTGGCTGCTCCCGCAGCAATGGTGGCTGCTCCCTCTCCACACGACGCCTCACCCTCCCCTGCCAGGGGGAGGGTCGGCCCGCAGCGCCGGGGTGGGGTGCGCGCCACGATCACGACGTCCTCGTTCCCCTTCAGCCGGCCGTCGCGCACGCCACCCCACCCCGCCGGCCTTCGGCCGTCGACCCTCCCCCTGGCAGGGGAGGGTGCGGTCTCGCTTGGGGTTTGCGCACAGGCTCACGACGGATCCTTCTCCCCGCGTGCGGGGAGAAGGTGGCCCGCAGGGCCGGATGAGGGGATGTTTCGGTTCCCCAGCCTCTCGGTCTGCACCAGCCCCTCATCCGCCCCTTCGGGGCACCTTCTCCCCCGCGGGGGAGAAGGAAGGAGCGGCAATCTCTTCGGCAACGAGACCCTTCCCCTGGCAGGGGAGGGTGGGGCCGTGGGGAGAGGTGGGTGCCTATGACGCCCCCCGGTGCCCACGAAATACCCCGCATCGTCTGGCGTGACGGCACCGCGACCGTGTCTCCGCGGGTGGTCCCGGCGGAGGTGCCGGTCGCCTTCACCTTCAACGGCACGTCCCACGCCGTGATGATGGCGTCGCCGACCGACCTCGAGGATTTCGCCCTCGGCTTCGCCCTCAGCGAAGGCCTCATCGGCGGCGAGGGCGAAATCGAGAGCCTCGAAATCCTCGAGGCCGATCTCGGCGAGGCGCTGGGCTTCGAGGCGCGGATGTGGATCGGCGAGGCGCCGATGGGCCGGCTCCTCGAACGCCGCCGGCGCATCGCCGGCCCGACCGGCTGCGGCCTCTGTGGCATCGAGAGCCTCGACGAGGCGATGCGGCCCGTCCCCGCCGTCGAAGCCGATCTCCTGGTGCCGCCCGAGGCGATCCTCGCCGCGCTCGGTCGCCTCGACGAGGCCCAGGCGCTCGGGCGCGCCACCCGCGCGGTCCACGCCGCCGCCCTCGTGTCCACGGCGGGCGAGCTCCGCCTCGTCCGCGAAGACGTCGGCCGCCACAACGCTCTCGACAAGCTGATCGGCGCCACGGCGCGCGCCGGCTTGTCGGGCCACGACGGCTTCGTCCTGGTGACGAGCCGTGTTTCCATCGAGATGGTGCAGAAGACCGCCGTGCTTGGTGCGGCGCTTCTCGTCGCCGTTTCCGCGCCGACCGCGCTCGCGGTCGCAACCGCCGACAAGGCGGGGCTGACCCTCGTCGCTGTCGCCCGTCGCGACGGCTTCGAGATTTTCACCCACCCCCGCCGGATCGCCGGCATCGCCGCCGCCGCAGATGCCGGCGCCGAGACCATTCCCGCCTGAGCCCCGCGCCATGTCCCAGCCCATCACCTCCGCCGACACCCCGACGAGCCGCCCGCTCCACGACGATCCCCACGAGGGCGGCGCCGAGGGGCACCACCACGATCCGGCCGCGAAGTTGACGCGGATGGCGAACCAGATCGGCACCTTCTTCGCCCATCAGGTCCGCGGACCCGGCGAGCATGACGCGGCCGTGGACGCGATCGTGAAGCACCTCAAGGACTTCTGGGACCCGCGCATGCGCCGCCAGATCCGCGCCCACTTGGCCGCGGGCGGCGCCGGCCTCGATCCTCTGGTGCGCGACGCCATCGAGAAACTCGGCGACTGAGCGGCCGCCCGGCGGCTCCACCCGCAATGGGTGTGACGCGGCGCCACGGCGGCGCGAATCTCTTTGAAATTTCCGCGCGCTGCCTAATATGGCGGGCATGTCGCAAGCAAAAACCAACGCCCATGCCGGCGCCAAGCCGGCCACCAAGAGCGCGACGCCGCGCAAGACCAACCGGGAAGAGGCCGATCTGGTCGAAGTCGAGCCGGTCGGACGGCGCTCGGCGCGCCTGCGGCTGCGTGCGGCCTGGATGTATTATGTCGAGGAGATGACGCAGAACGCCATCGCCGAGGCGCTGGGCATCGGCCGCGTCACGGTGGTGCGCCTGCTCTCGGACGCCCGCGCCTTGCACGAGGTGAAGATCTCGCTGAGCCGCGAGGTCGCCGAACTGCCCCGCCTCGAGCGCGCGCTCGAACGCACCTTTGGCCTCGGCGAGGCGATCGTGGCGCCGCTCTCGACCGCCGACGCCGATCCGACCGCGCCGATCGGTGCCGCGACCGGCCAATTCATCTCCGACTTCGTCAAGCCCGGCATGAAGCTCGGGGTCGGCTGGGGCCGCACGCTGTTGCGTGCGCTCTCCTTCATCGACGAGCGGCCGACGCCGGACCTCTCCGTCGTTTCGCTCCTCGGCGGCATCACCAAGGCGAAGCAATACAACCCGGCCGAATTCGCCTGGCAGTTCTCCCGCCTTTTCCAGGCGGATTGCTACCTGCTGCCGGCGCCGGCCCTCGTCGACAGCGTCGAGACCAAACAGGCGCTGATCGAGCGTTGCGGCCTCTCAGACGTGTTCGGCTTCGCCCGCACCCTCGATGCGGTTGTGCTCAGCGTCGGCGGCGTGGCACCGACCAGCACCGCCTATCGGTTCGGCTATTTCTCCGAGAACGACCGCGCCTCGCTGATCGAGCACGGGGCGGTCGGCGACATGATCTATTTCTTCTTCGACGCCGAAGGGCGCATCGTCGATCATCCGGTGAACAGCCGGGTGATGGCGGTGCCGATCGACTTCATCAAGGACACGCCGACCCGCATCCTGACCTCCGGCGGCCCGGAGAAGGTCGAGGCGATCCTCGGCGCCCTGAAGCTTCTGAAGCCGACCGTGTTCATCACCGACGAAGTGACCGCGGCCGCGATGTTGAAGACGGTGGGCGAGGGCGCCTGACGCCCGTTCATGCTATGATGTTCCGTCTTCGGCCCGAACCAGGGCCGCGACCCGAGTAGGACCGGCACCCCAGGAGGATCGGCCCGTGCGCGATTTCGCCCAGGAATTCAAGCTGACCGTCAAGGATGGCCTGCGCGACCTGCGCTATGTGCTGCGCTCCGAGAGCGACGGCGCCTCCGAGACGACGGGTCCGCTCGGGCTCATCGGCGATGTGGCGATCCGGGCCCGCGGGCTCGTCGAACAAGCGCCGGTGGTCGGCCGGGTTGCCGACGGCCTCCTGCGCGAGGTCGACAGCGTGGCGAGCTCGGTTCTCGCGAGCGGCCCCGCGCCGCGGCCCGGCGCCCTGTTTCCGCGCACCGCGGTCGCCCTCGTCGCCGACGACGGCGCGGCCTTCACCGCGAGCCTCTACGGATTCCTGAAATATCTCCTGCGCACCGCCGGCGTGCGCAACGCGGTCGTGTTCGAGCACGCGATCGACGCGGCGCGGCGGACTGTGATCGAGCGCCGGCAGGGCGCAGTTGCCGAGGCGCATTCCGACGAGGCGATGCTCCGCCTCTCGGCCGAAATCGCCGTTGCGCTGTCGGCCGAGCGGCCTGTGCGCCGGCTCGATCTGCCCCAGCAGGCGCTGCCGGCGAGCCGGCAACTGCTTGCTGCGCCGAACGCCTGGACCGGCTGCGTCATCGGCCTCGCCACCGCGATCGCCTCCTACCGCGACGGGCGCGAGGTGGTGGACCCGGCCGATGTCGTGGAGAGCGCGACGACCGTCGTCACCGCCCGGTTCGATCGCTTCCACCCGGCGATCGCGAGCTCGCAAGCCGTCGCCGACCTGACCCGCCTCTTCGCGCAGGACGTCCCGCATCTGCCGTGAGGCGGGGGAGCTATCTCAGCAAAAGCTCCCGTCGAAATGAAAAGGCCGCCGAGACGATCCGGCGGCCTTTCCGTTGAGCACGGGCTTTTCGATCGCCTCAGATCTCCAGCACCGTCTTCTTGGCGCGCGCGATGGAGGCGGGGCTCATCGAGAGTTCGGTGATGCCCATCTCGACGAAGCGGGGAATGAGATCCGGGCGGGCGGCCGCTTCGCCGCACATGCCGACCCAGATGCCGGCCTCGCGCGCGGCGCGGCAGACCTGGGCGATCGCCGCCATCACCGCCGGCTGCTCCGTGCGGTTGAGGCTCGCGACCCGCGGGTTGAGGCGGTCCACCGCCATCACGTACTGGGTCAGGTCGTTGGTGCCGATCGAGAAGAACGACACCACCTTGGCGAGCGCGTCGGCGGCGAACACCGCGGCCGGCGTCTCGACCATGATGCCGAGCTCGAACTCGCCGAAGGCGATTCCGGCTGCGGAGAGTTCCGCGCGGCATTCGGCGACGAGCGCCTTCACCGCCTCGACCTCGTCGACGGTCGCCACCATCGGCACCATCACCTTGACGTTGCCGACGACCGCCGCGCGCAGCAGCGCCTTGAGCTGCGGCTTGAAGATGTCCGGCCGGTCGAGGCACATGCGGACACCGCGCCAGCCGAGGAAGGGGTTGTCCTCGTGGGGGAATTCGACGCCGGCGACCGGCTTGTCGCCGCCGATGTCGAGGGTGCGCACGATGACCGGGCGGTGCGCGAAGGCGCGGGCGAGCTCGGTGTAGATCACCGTCTGCTCATCTTCGCTCGGCGTCGTCTTGCGCTCCATGAAGAGGAGTTCGGTGCGGAACAGGCCGACGCCCATGGCGCCGGCGGCGAGCGCGCCGTCGATCTCGGAGAGCGAGCCGAGATTGGCCGCGACCTCGATCTCGCGGCCGTCGCGCGTCACCGGCTTCACGTCGCGATAGGCGGCGAGCGCCTCGTTGACCTTTCGCTCGGCCGCGATGCGGTCGGCGATGCGCTCGGCGGTGGCCGGATCGGGATCGAGGAAGACCTCGCCGGTGGCGCCGTCGATGGCCACCATCTTGGCGGCCTTGAGATCGGCGGCGGCGGCATGATGGTAGCCGAGCACCGCAGGGATGCCATGGGCGCGGGCCATGATGGCGACGTGGGAGGTCGCGGCGCCCTTGGTGCAGAGGATGCCGGCGATCGACTTGATCGGCGCCTTGGCGAAGTCCCAGGCACTGATCTCCTCGGCGACCAGGATGGCGCGCGGCGGCACGTCGGCGAGCGAGATCTCGCGGCGGCCGAGCAGCGTCGCGGCGACGTTGCGGGTGATGCCGTGAACGTCCTCGGCGCGCGCCTTCAGATAGGGGTCGTCGAGGGCCTCGAACTGGGCGGCGAGGGCGTTGCCCGATTCGATCGCGCCGGTGACGGCCGAGACACCGCCGCGGATGCGCTCCTCGGCACCGCCGACGAATTCAGGATCGCGCGCGACCTCGAGGAGAGCATCGATGATCTCGCGGTCGGCCGGACGCAGGCCCGGCTTGTCGCGGCTCGCGACGAGGTTCGCTGCGGTGGCGTCGAGCGCGGCATGGAACCTGGCGATCTCCGCCTCGATCTGCGCCGGGGCGATCGCCTCGCGCGCCGTCGGCAGCGGCTCGGGGAAGAACGGGAAGACGACGCCCATCGCCGTGCCTTCGCTCGCGGCGACGCCGCGGCGCTCAGCAGGGTTCACGGCTGGGGCGGGGGGACGGCGGGGGCCGGAGCCGGCGCGGCGGGGGCCGCAGCGGCGGCCTGCACCGCCGGCATCTCGGCGTCGGGATTCTGCACGAAGCCGACGAGCTCGGTGAGGGCGGCCTCGGCGTCGTCGCCGTCGGCGCGCAGGGTCACCTCGTCCTCTTCCTTGACGCCGAGCAGCATCAGCTTGACCGAGCTCTTGGCGTCGGCCGCGCGGCCGCCACGCACGATCTCGACCTTCGACTGGAAGGACTTCGCGAGCTTGACGAACTGCGTCGCGGGCCTGGCGTGCAGGCCGTCGCGCACGCGGACGATCACCGTGCGTTCGAGCACCATCGAGAGAACTCCGACTTCCTCCGGATGGCGGCGCCGCTTTCGGCGCCCGCCGGTCCGGTACAGAGGAACAACGCTTCGGGAAGAACGTCCCGTAAAGCTTTGGAAATCAGTCCGAAATGACGATCTCGGCGCCGGACTTGAGGGCGGCGGCGAGTTCCCCGGCGTTGACGGGGGCGGCGCAGATCTCGCCCGGCCGGCCCGCGGTCTCTTCACCGTCGAAATTGATGACGACGTGGCCGATGTCGGCCACCTTCTTCCAGGCCGCATCGCCGAGCGCGGTGACGATCGTGCTGACGGGGCCGATCTTGAGCTCCGCGCCGACCGGCGGCGCATCGGCGGTCGGGCCTTCCACGACGGCGTGCAGGATCGACATCTCCGCGAGCTCGGGCGGGGCGCCCTCGGCGAACAGGATGAGGACGCCGCCTTCGAGGAGCTCGGCCACGCCGGGGCCGACTTCGGTGATCGCGGTGCGCAAGCGAATGGTCATGGGATTCCCGGGGTTGGAAGAAGGTCCGGCGCGGGCGCCGGACCTTCGGGAGGGGAGCGATGGCGGCGTCTCGCCGCCGCGCTTCAGAGAGCGAAGCTCGCGAGCCAGGCGATGACGACCGAAACCGGGCCCATGATCTGGCGGCTCAGGAGAACCGCCGGCACGCCGATTTCGATGGTCTTCGGCTTGGCTTCGCCGAGCGCCAGGCCGACCGGCACGAAGTCGCAGCCGACCTGGGTGTTGTAGGCAAACAGCGCCGGCAGGGCCATCGCAGGGGCGATGGTGCCGTTGGCGATCTGCGGGCCGATGATGGCGACGCCGATCACCTGCGCGATGACGGCGCCCGGGCCGAGGATCGGCGAGAGGAACGGCAGGCCGCAGATCGCCGACAGGATGACGAGGCCGACGATGTTGTTGGCGAGCGGTCCCATCGGCGCGGCGAGCATGTCGCCGATGCCGGTGTAGAGGATGATGCCGATCAGCATCGTCACGAACGCCATGAACGGCAGAACGTTACGGATGACCTGATCGATCGTGCGGCGGCCGGCGTTGAAGAAGATGTTGACCGCGCGGCCCATCACACGGCCGATCGCCGTGATGAAGCCGACGAGGCCGCCACCGCCCTGGGGCACCGGAGCCGGAGCGGGCTTCGGCGCCGCGGCGGTCGAGGCCGACGCGCCGCCCGCCACCGTCGCCGGCTGCGAGCCGTCGGCGTAGCTGAACGACTTGCCCGTCACGCCCGAGACGTAGATGTCCTCGGTGATGTACTGGGCGAGCGGGCCCGACTGACCGACCGGGGTCAGGTTGATGGTCGGGATGCGCTTGCGCGGATAGACGCCGCAGCGGGCGGTGCCGCCGCAATCGATCACGACGGCCGCGATCTCGCCCTCGACGGGCGGGGAGCGGAAGCCGTCGACGACGGTCGCGCCGGTCATGTCGGCGAGCTGCTGGGCAACCGCCGGGATGCCGCCGCCGGTGACGGCGACGATCTTGTCGCGCTGCGCGGTCGGCTGGATCACCAGCGGTCCGCCCCAACCCGTATTGCCACGCTCGACGCGGACGGCCTTGTACTTGTCAGCCATGTTGTTGTTCTCCCTCGTCCGCGGCTCAGAGTTCGACGCCCTGGCGACGCGCCAGGAAAGCGGTGATCCGCTCGGTCAGGATGCCCTTGAGCAGGCACACGACGAGGCCGACGATGAAGTACCAGATCGCAACCGTGACGTGATAATTCGCGGGCACGGTGCCGGCCTTCTCGAGCGAGGTCAGCGCGACGAGCACGCCGCCCCACACGAAGTACTCGCCGGCGTTGGCGTGCGGGAACAGTCCGAGGATCGGGTGCACGAAGGACACGGCCGAATCGTAGAAGGCCGGCTTGTGCTTCTCTTCCAGGAAGGTGCCGAAGGTGTAGGCCATCGGGTTCGTCAGGAAGAACACCGCGATGAGCGGCAGCAGGGTGTAGCGGGTGAGGGCGATGCGGCCCGCCGCCTGGGCGATGCCGTGGACGCGGTGCTCGCCGACGATCTCGGTGACGGCGTAGAACGCGGTCATCAGCACGACGAGGGTCGGGATGATGCCGGTGACGAAGCCGGCGAAGGTCTCGCCGCCCTTCTGGAACACGCCGATGAAGTGCTTGCCGATGAGGCCGAGCCAGCCGATCTGCTCGTCCTGGCCGACGGTCTTCACCTGCGCCGCGTAGTTGGTGGCGTCGGTGGCGCCGGCCTGGGCGACCATCGTGTAATGCTGGGCCCCGTCGCTCGCCTGGGCGATGATTCCGGCATCGCTCAGATGTGCCACGGAACCGGCGAGGCGGGCGGCCGCCTCGGCGTGCAGGCCGCCATAAGCAAGGCCGTGCATGGTGATGTCGGCCGATTGGGCCAACATGGCGATGATGGACATGGTTCCTCCCGTCTAAGGGGCCGCCGCGCTTCTGGCCGCGGTCGGCCGTCGATCAAGGGTTCGTAGGCGTGGGGCTCACGCCTGTGCGATTTGGGGATTGGTGGGATCGGGCGCCGAGGCCTTCGACCGGGTTCGGTCGATCTGCTCGATCGCTCGGGAGAGAGCCAGATTGCGGCCCTTCTCCTTGCCGGGGAAGCCGTTGTCCCGCAATTCGGCGAGCGGCTTTCCTTCGAATTCGGTGAGGGGCTTGAACTTGGCCATCACGCTGCGCCCCTCCATCACGGCGAGGCGGCGGACGATGCCGTCAGGAGACACGACCAGGATGAGGATGACGCCCTTGCCGAGACGTCCGCGGGCATTGCCAGCCCCCACGAATCCGTCGGACCAGCGGCGGGAGATATCCCCCATCACCTCCCGGTAGTGCTTCATCTGCATCCACGTGCCGACAGCCTGGAGGGCCCAGACGACCGCCAGGAGTATCAGACCGAGCTGCCAGAGTTGCATGATCGTGCGCTCCCGCTCCGGTCGCGGCGATCGGACGACCGCGTTTCTCTCCCGGAGCATTCACCGGGCTCGTATCGGCCCGTTCCGGCCAATTGAACATTTGACTTCGGCCATGTCAATCTGTGCTTATATGACCGACCGGCTGTCCCCAGCCTAGCGAGCCGGCGCGCGAGCCGATAGCGTCGCGACGCCACGTTTCTCGGCGGGGATAGGCCGGACGACGCTTGGCGCAGAAGGGCCAAGCGGTCTAAAATCAAGAACATCAGGGAGGCGGCCGTGGACCACAGACTGGGTCAGGAACTCGCCAAAGTGCCGGATCTGCGCCATCAGGTGCGGCGTCTGAAGCATTTCCGGGGCACGTTCCGGCGGGCGCTCGCCTGTGCCTCGCTGGAGAGCGGCGTCACGTTCGAGATCGACGAGACGCGTCTGGTCGAGGCTTTCTTCCGCTGGCTCGAAGCCTTTGCTGAGCAGAAGGCGTCGGCGCGAATCAACCGGCGCGACTTCGCCCACTTCGCTGCAGCCCTGATGTTGCGGGAATTCTTCCGCGCCTCTCCGGTTGCCGCGGTCCGACCGGCCGAGCCGGCGGATGCCGCCTCGGTCGCCGCGTTCTGGCCCGAAGGCTATCTCGGCACCTCCTTCTGCATGAGCGTGCTCGACGGGGTGCTGGAGCAGGAGTTCGGCGAGGCGCTGACGATCGCGCCGGCGGCGTCCGATCTCAGGACCTGGTGGTCGTTCCGCGAGAACGTCGCCGAGGACCCCAATCTCGCCATCGGCTTCTTCGATTGCTTCACCGGCAACGAGCCGAACTGGACCCTCCCGGGATACGCCGCCGCCCGGCCGGCGATGCGTGCGGCTGCCCTTTCGGCCCACTGAGGCGCGGCCCCGCGAACCCACGGGTTCCGCGGGCGTCGACCCGGAAAAGGGAGGGCGGCCCGGGCCGCCGGAATCGTCCGTGATTGCCGCCCGAACACCGCCGACGCACGCGCCGGTGAAGCGCCTTGCCTGCACATTGTGATTGACCAAAAGACAAAAGTACCTATCTTGTCGCCCGAAGCGACGTCGTCTCGCGTCAACGGATCGCGCCTGGAGGAAGAATGACCATCACCGCTCAACTCGGACTCGCCGCCGAGCTCGCCGCCCGTGCCGAGGCCGGCCGTCCGGTCACCATCGGCCTTGCCGGCGCGGGCCAGATGGGGACGGACATCGTCGTCGAAGTGTCGCTCATGAAGGGCGTGCGCATCGGCGCGATCTCGGAAGTCTTCCCGCAGAACGCCATCGAGGCCGTCGTGATGGCCGGCCGTGACCGCAGCGACGTGGTCAACGCCGTGACCGCCGCCGACATCGACCGCGCCATCGAGCACGGCAAGGTCGCCGTCACCGAGGATTTCCACGCGCTCTGCGCCGCGGGCCACATCGACGTCGTCATCGACGCCACCGGCAACCCGAATGTCGGCACCTTGATCGCCCTCGAGGCGATGAAGAACGGCAAGCACATCGTCATGCTCAACGTCGAGGCCGACATCACCGTCGGCCGCTTCCTGAAGGAAGAGGCGCGCAAGACGGGCGTCGTCTACACCGGCGCGGCGGGCGACGAGCCGGCCTGCACCATGGAAGTCATCGCGTTCGCCCAGAATCTCGGTTTCGACGTCGTCGCCGCCGGCAAGGGCAAGAACAACCCGCTGAAGTTCGACGCCGTGCCGGTCGAGTACGAGGCCGAGGCGAAGGCGCGCAACATGAACGCGCGCATGCTGGTCGAGTTCGTCGACGGCACCAAGACGATGGTCGAGATGGTGGCGATCGCCAACGCCACCGGCCTCGAGCCGGACGTTCCGGGCATGCACGGCCCGAAGGCGACCCGTGAGGAGCTCGCCCAGGTGCTCTGCACGAAGGCCGACGGCGGCATCCTCAACAAGGCCGGCGTCGTCGATTATTCGATCGGCAAGGGCGTCGCGCCGGGCGTGTTCGCGATCGTGAAGCCGCGCCACCCGCGCGTGCTCGAGCGCATGATCGACCTCAAGGTCGGCCCCGGCCCGTGCTTCACCATCTTCCGCCCCTATCACCTGACGAGCCTCGAGACGCCGCTGTCGGCGGTGCGCGCCGTGCTCCATGGCCGCGCCGACATGCAGCCGATCGACCGTCCGGTCGCCGAGTGCACGGCGGTCGCCAAGCGCGACCTCGCCCCGGGCGACACCCTCGGCAAGATCGGCGAGACGGATTATCGCGGCTGGGCGATGACCTGGACCGGCGCCCGCGACGTGCGCGCCATTCCGATCGGTCTCGCCGAGCGCGCCAAGGTCGTGAAGCCGATCAAGGCCGGCGAGAACCTGACCTACGACAATTGCGTGCCGGACGATTCGATGGTCGTCACGCAGATCCGCCGCCGGCTCGACCAGTCGGACGCGCAGTTCATCGCGGCCTGATCGCCGCGATACGACCGGCGAGAGCCGCACGATTCCCCGACGGTCCGGGCCGCAAGGCCCGGGCGCATTCAGCGGAACGCCACCCGCTTCCGGACGTCGCCCGACCGGCGACGTTCGGTCGTTGGCGAAACGCGTCCGCAGAGACGTGGCGGGTCGCACGCCGATCCGCACTTGATCCAGGAGGAGCAGTCCCATGACTCAGCCCGCAGCGGCTGCGACCGATTCCCCTAATCTTCCCGATATTTATCGGCGCCTTTCGACGCAGGATCTGCACGGCGCGCTGCGCAAGATGCTGCTGATCCGCCGCTTCGAGGAAGGCGCGGAAGAGGCCTATATGCGCGGCCTCATCCACGGGACGATGCATCTTTCGATCGGTCAGGAAGCGAGCGCGGTCGGCGCGACCATGCCGCTCTCCGACGCCGATTACATCACCTCCACGCACCGTGGCCACGGCCACTGCATCGGCAAGGGCGCCGAGGTGAAGCGCATGTTCGCCGAGTTCTTCGGCAAGGAAGACGGCTATTGCCGGGGCCGTGGCGGCTCGATGCACATCGCCGATCCCTCGCGCGGCAATCTCGGCGCCAACGGCATCGTCGGCGGCGGCCTTCCGATCGCGGTCGGCGCCGCGCTCTCCATGAAGAAGCAGGGCAAGGACTCTGTCGTCGTGTCCTTCTTCGGTGACGGCGCCAACAACGAGGGTGCCTTCCACGAAGCCCTCAACATGGCCTCGATCTGGAAGCTGCCGGTCGTTTTCGTCTGCGAGAACAACAAGTATGGCATGTCGACCTCGACCGAGCGCTCGACCGCGGTGAAGAACGTCGCCGAACGCGCCGCCGCCTATTCGATGCCGGGCGTGATCGTCGACGGCAACCGCTTCGCCGACGTCGCGACCGCCGCCTTCGAGGCGACCGAGCGCGCCCGCCGCGGCGAGGGCCCCACGCTGATCGAGAGCAAGACCTACCGCATCCGCGGCCACTCGCGCTCCGACCGCAACCGCTACCGCACCAAGGAGGAGATCGAGGCCTGGCAGGGCCGCGATCCGATCACGCTGTTCGAGAACGAACTGAGCGAGTTCGGCCTGATCTCCCGCGACGAGATCGCCGCGATCCGCGACGACGTCGAGCGCGAGATCGCCGCCGCGATCGAATTCGCCAAAGAGAGCCCGTCGCCGTCGCCCGCCGACGTGACGCGCTACGTCTACACCGTTTGAGTTCGGGGACCCGTGATGGACGCTAAGGTCGACAACAAGGACCAAGCCGGGGCCGAGGTCCGTGAGCTGAGCTACGCGCAGGCGATCCAGGAGGCCATGGCGATCGCCATGGAGGCGGATCCGCGCGTGTTCCTGATGGGCGAGGATATCGGCGTCTATGGTGGCGCCTTCCAGGTGACGGGCGATCTCGTCCACCGCTTCGGCGAAGACCGGGTGATGGACACCCCGATCTCCGAACTCGGTGGCGCCGGCGTCGCGGTCGGCGCGGCGCTGACCGGCATGCGGCCGATCTTCGAGTTCCAGTTCTCGGATTTCGCCACGCTCGCCATGGAGCAGATCGTCAACCAGGCGGCCAAGCTGCGCTACATGCTCGGTGGCAACGTCTCGGTGCCGCTGGTGATGCGCTTCCCCGGCGGCTCGGGCACCGGCGCCGCGGCCCAGCACAGCCAGAGCCTCGAGGCGTGGCTCGCCCACGTGCCGGGTCTCAAGGTGATCCAGCCCTCGACGCCTTACGACGCCAAGGGACTGCTGCTCGCCGCGATCGAGGACCCCGATCCGGTGATGATCTACGAGCACAAGGTGCTCTACAAGATGAAGGGCCCGGTGCCGGAGGGCCATTATACGGTGCCCCTCGGCAAGGCCGCAGTGCGTCGTCAGGGTCGCCATGCGACCGTCGTCGCGACCGCGCTGATGGTCCACAAGTCGCTCGAAGCCGCCGAGGCGCTCGCCAAGGAAGGCATCGACGTCGAGGTGATCGATCTCCGCTCGCTGCGGCCGATCGATGAGCCGACGCTCGTCGAGAGCGTCAAGAAGACGGGCCGGCTCGTCTGCGTCTACGAGGGCGTCAAGTCGCTCGGCATCGGCGCCGAGGTCAGCGCCCGGATCGCCGAGAGCGAGGCGTTCGATTATCTCGACGCGCCGATCGTTCGGCTCGGCGGCGCCGAATCCCCGCTGCCCTACAATCCCGAGCTCGAGAAGGCCGCGGTGCCCCAGGTTCCGGGGATCACCGAGGCGATCCGCAATCTCGTGAAGGACAGGATCTGACATGTCGACCGAGGTGATCCTGCCGCGCGTCGACATGGATATGGCGACGGGCAAGATCTCGAAGTGGTTCGTCGAGGACGGCGCCACCGTCGAGAAGGGCCAGCCGATCTTCGAGATCGAGACCGACAAGGCGGCGATGGAAGTGGAGGCCCCGGCCTCCGGCCAGATCCGCGACCTGCTCAACGTTCTCGATACCGAGATGCCGGTGGGCGTGGTGATCGCGCGTATCTTCGCGCCCGGCGAAGCCTACGAGGCGCCCGCCGTCGCGGCTCCGACGGCCGAGCCGGTGCCGGAGGCGGTGGCTCCCAGCCCGGCGCCCGTCGTCCAGGCCGTGGAGCCAGCGCCGGCGGCCGCGTCGGCCTTTGCCGAAGGCCGGCCCCGGGCGACGCCGCTCGCCCGCCAGCTCGCCCGCCAGCACGGCATCGATCTCGCCAACCTGCCGGGCTCCGGCCCGCGGGGCCGCGTGACGAGCGCCGACGTGCGTCAGGCCGCCGCCGTGACGCCGGCACCGGCCGCCGTCGCCGCTGCGCCGATGCCTTCGGCGCCGATCGCCGCCGCGTCTGCGCCCATCCCCCGCGCCGTTCAGGCCGGCGGGCCGCTGCACCGCGCCTGGCTACGCCAAGGCAACGGGGCGCCGGTCGTCCTCGTCCACGGCTTCGGGGCGGATCTCAACGGCTGGCGGCCGCTGCTCGCCGGGCTGTCGCTCGATCGGCCGGTGCTCGCGGTCGACCTGCCGGGTCACGGCGCGTCGCCGCTGTCGGGGGCTCCGACGCTCGATCTCCTTGCCGACGCCGTGGCGGACACCATCGCCGCGGAGGGCCTCGCGAGCGTCGATCTCGTCGGCCATTCGCTCGGCGCGGCGGTTGCGACGGCGGTTGCCGAACGGGTGGCGGCGGAGGTGCGTTCGCTTCTGCTGTTGTCGCCCGCCGGCCTCGGCCCGGAGATCAACGGCGCGTTCCTGTCCGGCTTCTCCCGCGCCACCGGCGAGGCGAGCCTGACGCCGTGGATGCGCCTTCTGTTCGCCGACGAGGCGCAGATCGCGCCGGCCTTCGTCAAGGCGCGCCTCAAGCAGCGGGCCGAGCCCGCGACGGCGGCGAACGAGGAACAGGTGATCGCGGCGCTCTTCCCGGAGAGCACCCAGGCGTTCTCCGTGCGGGCGGCGCTCGCCCGTCTCGCGATGCCGATCCGCATCGTCCACGGCACCGCGGATCAGATCATCCCGAGCCGTCACGTGGCGGGTCTGCCGGGCACGGTTGCCGTCCATCTCTTCCCCGGCGTCGGTCACATGCCGCAGGTCGAGGTGAAGACAGAGGTCGGTCGGCTCCTTAACGAGCACATCCGCTCGGCGGTCTGATTTTGCATCAGCACATCGTGAAGCCGGTCGGCCCGCGGGGCCGGCCGGCTTTTTTGCGCGGGTAGCGCCCCGTTCAGGGGGTGGTTTCGAGGGCTGCTCGAAGGGCGGCCTGCGTGAAAGGCTTGCGCAGCACGAAATGGGAGGCGTAGGGCGCCTCGAGCCGCACGGTGCCACCGGTTGCGAAGATGTAGGGAATGCCGCGCGCGGTCAGCACATCCGCGATCGGCATCGAGAGGCCGCCATCGAGATTGATGTCGAGGATTGCGAGATCGATATCGGCGTCGCGCGCGAGTTCCACGCCCTCCTCGACCCGTTCGGCGACCGCCACGACACGGTGGCCGAGGTCCGACAGCATCTCTCCGAGAACGAGCGCGATCAGATCCTCATCTTCGGCGATCAGGACACGGTGCATCACATCCGGCACGGCGCGGCTCCGTTCGGGGTTGCAGATAGGGTGGCAAGTCGTCCTAAACGTCAGAGAAGCGCGGATCCGACCCCACGGAAATGCACGTCTTCGCGCGCGGTGGCCCCGCGGCGCGGTCTAAGGTCCCAATCGGGGCGCAGGGTATCGGCAGGCGGGGCCGGTTCTCCGGGCCTGACCATTCGTCAGTTCGGCAGATGCTCACGATGCCGCGCGGGTGTCGGACGGTTCGTTCGCCGAGATGGTCTCGGCGATGGCGGCCGCGAGGTCGCGGCGGCGGAACGGCTTGCGTAGCCTCGGCAGGTCGTATCGTTCTTCGTCCATGATCTCGGCATAGCCGGTCGCGATGAGGATCGGCATGTGCGGCCAGCGCTTGTGGATCTCCAAGGCGAGGGTGGCCCCCGTCATCCCCGGCATCGCATGGTCGCTGATGACGAGATCGACCGCCTCGCCCGCCGTGAGGCGCCGCATGGCCTCCTCGGCGTTCGCAGCGGGCAGCACAACGTGATCGAGGCCCTCGAGCATCTCCCGCGTGCCGGTGAGCACGAGGGGATCGTCGTCCACGAGGAGGATGCGCAGCCGTGCGAAGTCGGAGACCTCGTCGCCGTCCTCGGGTGCCGTTGCGCCCGCGCGCGCGGCAAGGGTCTGCGGCTGCTCGGCGGCGGCGACGGGCAGCCAGATTTCCGCCGTGGTGCCTTCGCCGGGCGTGCTCTTCAGCACCAGCCGACCGCCTGATTGGGCGGCCAGGCCGTGCACCATGGAAAGGCCGAGCCCGGTCCCCTTGCCGATGCCCTTCGTGGTGAAGAACGGTTCAGCGGCGCGCCGCAGCGTCTCCTCGTCCATGCCGGTGCCGGTGTCGCGGACGGCGAGGCAGACATATTCGCCGGCGGCGAGGCCGTCGTCGCGCCCCGGCGGCACGACACGCCGGGTCGCCGAGACGAACAGCGTGCCGCCGTTGGGCATCGCGTCGCGCGCGTTGACGGACAGATTGACGAGCGCGAGCTCGAGCTGGTTGGCGTCGACGTTCGCCGGCGGCAGGATCGAGGGGAAGCGCAACTCGATCGAGATCGAGGGGCCGATCGAGCGGCGCAGCAGATCCTGCATGCCTTGGACGAGCGCAACGAGATCGACCGCACCGGGGCGCAGTTCCTGGCGGCGGGCGAAGGCGAGCATGCGCTGGGTCAACGCCGCGCCGCGCTCGACGCCGCGCATCGCGTTGTCGAGATAGTGGATGCCCTTGGAATCGCCGCCGACATGGCGGCGCAGCATCTCGAGATTGCCGAGGATCACGGCGAGCAGATTGTTGAAGTCGTGCGCCACGCCGCCGGTGAGCTGGCCGATCGCCTCGAGCTTCTGGGATTCGAGGAGCCGTCGCTCCATCTCCTCGCGGGCGACGATCGCCTGATGACGCTCGGCCATGGCGGCGGCAACGGCGTCGTAAGCGCGGATGCGCCGGGCGAAGGCCCACAGGAGGAACAGCGCCGCGACGAGACAGGCGCCGCCTGATACCCCGATCACCCAGGACTGGCGCCGCCAATCCGCCAGCACGGTTTCCATCGTCTGCGAGATGTTGACCGCGATGGGCAGATCGCTCGCGACACGGGTCGCGACGAGGCGCGCGCCGAACGGACTGTTCTCATGGGTTCGGAACACCTGAACGTCTTTGTCGGGCGTCACGCTGGCGGACATTCGCATCGAGTAGCGCGTGCCCGTTCCCTCCGGGAGCGGCGGAAAATGGGCGAGCAAGACCCCGTCGGTGCGCCACAGGGCGATCGCCGTCCCGTCGATCAGGCCGAGGGAGCGATAGAGGCGGTCGAAATAGTCGAGCTCGATGGCGCCGAGCACCAGGCCGAGGAAGGTGCCGTCGGGCGCGCTGACGCGGCGGGCCAGATAGATCGTCCACGTGCCGGTTCCGCGGTTGCGCACGGGTTCGCTCATGAACGGAGCCGTGGTGTCGTGCTCTTTGAGATATTTGAAATAATCCCGGTCCGAGACGTTGACGCTGGGAATGGGGAAATAACGGGAGAAGTTGATGAGGTGGCCGTCGGCAGCGATCATGGTGATCGCGTCGAGCTGCGGGATGCCGGTCAGCTTCGCCTTGAGGAACTCGTGCATCTCGCGCGTTCCGGACCGCGCGACATAATCGTCAGGGGCGTGCGCGCCTGTGCCGATCGCGTTCTCCGCGATGGCGTCGAGTACGAGATCCACGCTCTGGAACGCGCGCGTCGTCTCCTCGGTCAGCAGGAGATCGAGCGTCGTCAACTCTCGGCTTGCGCCACGAACCTCTTCCCGGCGCAATTGTACGATGATGATGGCCGTCACGAGGGGAACGATGACGACGAGCGCGAGGCCGAGCACCGCGAGCAGCCGAACCGAACGGTTCGTCTTCAACGCCACGCGCCACGCGTGCATCTGGTCCATAGCCGCCTTCGGTTCGGTTGGCGCGTGCAACGGCGCTTATGTCAGAGTTTTGCAGGTGAATACGGTCCGGGGCAAGGCCGATCTCGCAAACGCCGCGTTTCCGAGCGATGCCCGGAGTACCGAAACGAACCGGTGAGTCCACCTATGAAAGTTCCGAGCCGTTGATGAAGGCAGGCGATTTAACGCTTCTCGATCGAGATGACACGAAGATTTCGAAAAGCACGGCCATCTACGCGACTTGTTCGAGCAAGTGACGGAGAACGACGAGGGTTATCCGATTTCCGACATGCGACGACCATGAGGGCATACACCGGATGCGATCGTCGGCCGTTGTGCCGCCCTTGGCGGACCGTCTCGGACAGGCACGCGCCGCGCGTGGGACCGCGCGGGAAATCTGTGGAGCCGCGTCGCCGCTCGGGTTAGGAGCATGGCATGCAGTCCTTTTCGCCGTCCGCCCCGCGGACCCTCCACCGCCCGAAGGATCTCGTCGACGCGGGGCTCGTTCCGACCGAACGACTCGCCGCGCTCGAGCGCGTGGCCGAGCGCTACGCGGTCTCCGTGACGCCCGCGATGGCCGATCTCATCGAGGCCGCCGACCCTTGCGATCCGATCGGTCTTCAGTTCCTGCCGACCGACGCCGAGCTCCACGTCTTGGAGGCGGAGAGGGCGGATCCGATCGGTGACGCCGCCCACAGCCCCGTCGAGGGGATCGTCCACCGCTATCCGGACCGCGTCCTCCTCAAGCTCGTGCACGTCTGCCCGGTTTATTGCCGCTTCTGCTTTCGGCGCGAGATGGTCGGCCCGGGCGAGGATGCCTTCCTGTCGCCGGAAGCGCTCGAGGCGGCGCTCTGTTACATCCGCAGTGACGCCAACATCTGGGAAGTGGTGGTGACGGGCGGTGATCCGCTCGTCGTCTCGCCGCGTCGTCTCGCCGCCCTGATGGCGGCGCTCGCCGCGGTCCCCCACGTCCGCATCGTTCGCTTCCATACCCGCGTGCCGGTCGTTGCGCCGGAGCGGGTCGATGCCGCGCTCGCCGCCGCCCTGCGGGTCGATGGGCTTGCGACCTACGTCGTGCTCCACGCCAACCATGCGCGCGAGCTCACCGATGCCGCCCGCGCCGCCTGCGCCCGCTTGGTCGATGCCGGCATTCCGATGCTCAGCCAGTCCGTGCTCTTGCGGGGCATTAACGACGACGCCGACAGCCTCGGCGCCCTGATGCGCGCGTTCGTCGAGAGCCGGGTGAAGCCCTATTATCTCCACCACGGCGACCTCGCGCCGGGAACATCCCATTTTCGCGTCCCGATCCGCGAGGGCCAGGCGATCCTGAAGGCCCTGCGCGGCCGTTGGTCGGGCCTCTGCCAGCCGAGCTATGTGCTCGACATTCCCGGCGGTCACGGCAAGGTCCCAATCGGGCCGACCTACCTCTCGGGCGACGACGAAACCTCGCTGGAGATTGAGGATCCGAACGGGGTCGTTCACATCTATCCTCCGAAGCCCGACTCGGCGTGACCGCGCCGACGCGATAGAACAGACCGGTTGATCCGGACCGGCACGCGCCGCGTGCACGCCCCGGGCTCTAAACCGGCGCAGAGGTAGTCCTTGGATTTCTTCGGGATCGATCCATCGAGCTGGACCTTCTGGGACCATTATTGGCCCCATATCGTCTTCTTCGGCGGTCTGGCGCTGGGCGTGCCCGCCGCCGTCCACGCCGCGCTCAACAAGGACGACGTCCGGGCGGCGATCGGCTGGGTCGGCGTCGTCATCCTGTCGCCGCTGTTCGGCGCGATTCTCTATTTTCTCGCCGGGATCAACCGGGTGCGGCGCAGCGTGGTGAGCCGTCAGCGCGCCCGGGCGGAAGCGGGCGACGTCTCCGACGGCCGCTCGCACCTCCACGAGGAGGCCTCCGCGGGGCCGGAGGAGACAGCCTGGGCCTCCCTGAAGCGGCTCGGCGACACGATCTCGCCTTTTCCGCTGACCGGCGGCAACGATATCCGCCCCTTGCGCGGTGGCGACGAGGCCTACCCGGCCATGCTCGCGGCGATCGCCGGAGCCAAGCGATCGATCGCGCTCGCGAGCTACATCTTCGACAACGACGAGGTCGGCCGCACCTTCGTCGAGGCGCTGAGCGAGGCATCCCGGCGCGGCGTCGTGGTGCGCGTGCTGATCGACGCGATCGGGGCGCGCTACAGCCATCCGCCGATCACCCGGCTTCTGCGCGAGCGCGGCATCAAGACGGCGCTGTTCATGAGCCACGTGCTCGGCCTCGGGCTCGCCTATGCGAACCTGCGCAGCCACCGCAAGATGCTGATCATCGACGGCCGGCTCGGCTTCACCGGCGGCATGAACATCCGCGCCGAGTTTACCACCGCGGCGGCCGGCACCGGCGCGGCACGCGACACCCACTTCCGCATCGAGGGGCCGATCGTGCCCCAGATCATGTCGGTGTTCGCGGTCGATTGGAGCTTCACGACCAAGGAGCGGCTCGACGGGGAGATCTGGTTTCCCGGCGGCATCCGCAGTGTCGAGGGGCATGCGCGGGTGCGCGCCATGCCGTCCGGCCCGGACCGGAACCTCGAGAACAACCACGGCATGATCATGGGCGCGCTCGCCGTCGCCCAGGAGCGGGTGCGGATCGCCTCGCCCTACTTCCTGCCGGATCAGCAGCTCATCGGCGCGCTCGCGGTCGCCGGGCGGCGCGGCCTTCAGGTCGACATCGTCATCCCCGACGCCAACAATCTGAAGCTCGTCGACCACGCAATGACGGCGCAGCTCGATCAGGTGATCCGGCGCGGCTGCAAGGTGTGGCGGGCGACGGGACCGTTCGATCATTCCAAGCTGATCGCGATCGACGGCCGCTGGGCCTATGTCGGCTCGTCCAACATCGATCCGCGCAGCCTGCGGCTCAATTTCGAGCTCGACCTCGAAATCCACGATCGGACGGTCGCCGAATGGGTCGAGAAGCGGATCGAAGAGCAGATCGCGAACGCCCGCGCCGAGACGTTGCAGACGCTCAGCGGGCTGCCGTTCTGGCAGCGCCTGCGCAACCGGATGGTCTGGCTCGCCTCGCCTTATCTGTGAAGAAAGGCCGCCCGGATCGGATGATCCGGACGGCCTGAGACTGCAGAAGGCGTCGCCGTGCCTTCTCCCCGACACGGGGAGAAGGGTAGGGAGGTTTACGGCTCCGCCGAATGCGCGGGGCGTCCCGCCCGTGCGCCTCAGCCGGCGCGTAGCGTCGCCTCGCCCGGGGCGGACTTGCGGCGGCGCTGGGACATCTTGTTGAGCGCCGATACGAAGGCACGCGCCGAGGCCACGACAGTATCGACGTCCGCGCCGCGCCCGACGGCGATCTTGCCGTCCTCCTCGAGACGCACCGACACCTCGGCCTGGGCGTCGGTGCCCTCGGTCACCGCGTGGACCTGATAGAGCGCGAGCTTGGCATCGTGAGGCATGATCTCGCGGATCGCGTTGAAGGTCGCGTCGACCGAGCCGGAGCCGGTCGCCTCCTTGGTGACGTGGACCCCGTCGACATCCATCGTGATGATCGCCTTCTGCGGCGAACCGGTGCCGGCGATCACGGTGAGCGCGATCACCTTGGCGCGCTCGCTCGAGGTCGCGATCTCGTCCTCGACCAGGGCCTCGATGTCCTCGTCATAGACGTGCTTCTTGCGGTCGGCGAGGTCCTTCAGGCGGCGGAAGGCGTCCTCGAAGGCGTTCTCGCCCAGCTCGTAGCCCATCGCCTTCAGCTTGTCGCGGAAGGCATGCCGGCCGGAATGCTTGCCGAGCACCAGCGAGGTCGAGCGCACGCCGACATCCTCGGGGCGCATGATCTCATAGGTCTCGGCGTTCTTCAGGACGCCGTCCTGGTGGATACCGGATTCGTGGGCGAAGGCGTTCTTGCCGACGATCGCCTTGTTGTACTGGACGGGGAAGCTCGACACCGCGGCGACCAGCTTGGAGGCCTGCATCAGGGTCGGCGTCTCGACCTCGGTATAATAAGGCAGCACGTCGCTGCGGGTGCGGATCGCCATCACCACCTCTTCGAGGGCGGCGTTGCCGGCGCGCTCGCCGAGGCCGTTGATGGTGCACTCGATCTGCCGGGCGCCGGCGCGGACGCCGGCCAGCGAGTTCGCGACCGCCATGCCCAGATCGTCGTGGCAATGGGTCGAGAACACCACCTTGTCGGAATCCGGCACGCGCTCGATCAGCATGCGGATCAGGGCGAAATATTCCTCGGGCGTCGCATAGCCCACGGTGTCCGGCACGTTGATGGTGGTGGCGCCGGCGCGGATCGCCGCCTCGACCACGCGGCACAGATAATCGTGCTCGGTGCGGGTCGCGTCCATCGCCGACCATTCGACGTCGTCGGTGTAGTTGCGCGCGCGGGTCACGGTCGCGACGACGCGCTCGTAGACCTGCTCCTGGTCCAACTGCAACTGGAACTGGCGGTGCAGCGGCGAGGTGCCGATGAAGGTGTGGATGCGGCGCTTCTCGGCCGGCTTCAGGGCCTCGGCGGCGCGGTCGATGTCGCCGAAGGCGGCGCGGGCGAGACCGCAGACGGTCGAGCGCTTCAGCCGCTTGGCGATCTCGTTCACCGCCTCGAAATCGCCCTCGGAGGCGATCGGAAAGCCGGCCTCGATGATGTCGACGCCCATGGCGTCCAGCAACTCGGCGACCTGGATCTTCTCGTCCAACGTCATCGAGGCGCCGGGGGATTGCTCGCCGTCGCGCAGGGTGGTGTCGAAGATCAGCACGCGGTCCTTGTTGGAGCGCGTCGCGGTGTCGGTCGCTTTCACGGTTTCGGCGGTCATGATGGTTTCCTCGTCGTGGCGGCCCGGACGCTCAAAGGGTCCCTCGGGCTCGCAGGTCCGGCTCGTCTCTTGAAGTCGCCGCGGGCAAGGTCTCTTGCAGTGGGCGTCTTGCGGAAGGCGTCATCCCCTGAGTGCCTGCCTCGCAAACGAGGCCAGCCAGCGCTCAGGGGCGGCTAAGGAGAAGGAGGCCGGAAAGACGAAGGGCGCCGGGCGCGCGCGAAGGCGCGGCGTCTGCGACGCTCAGGTGTCCAGCGATGTGACGCGCGGTGCTCACGGGCACGGGTCTCTTCGCATTGCCTCGGGGCTGCCGGAAATCGCGGCAGTGCGAAACGCTCTTAACCGATCGGGGCGTCGGGCGCAATGGTGCGCTGTCATCGATGGAGCCCGCGTCTTGTTGCGCCCATCCCGACAACGCACCGGCGTTCGCGTGAGTATCGAGGCGCGCGACGCGATCCGCCATTACTTCAAGAGGAGAGCAGGGATGCCTTGCTCGCCGAGCAGCTTCACGGCCTTGCGGTCGAACGACACGAAGGTTTCGCCGCCCAGCCACTGGCCGTCGAAGGCGACCACGCCGTCGGCGAAATCGCCGCCGGCTTCGAGCATTTCGAGGCCGGCCTCCACCGCCGGGCGGTTCAGCACGACGTTTCTGGTCTTCATGAAGAGGCGGATTGCGGCCGCGATGTCCGTGCGGGACGCTTCGTAGCGGCGCTCCATGACCCAGGCGAGTTCGCACAGCGAATGGGTGCTGATCGCGACGGAGTCGGCCGTCTTCAGCGTATCGATCGCCACCGCTTGTTGCTTCTCGTCGCCGGGGACCACGATGCGCAGAAGCACATTCGTATCGGCCGTGATCTTCATGGCGTCTTTGTCTCGGGTTGATCCATTCCGGCCATGCCGGCCTCGGCGCCCGCGTCGGCGATCGCTTCGTCGATCTCCTCGATCGAAAGCCGCGCCCCGTTCGTCTTCCCCGCGAAGAAGTCCCGCAGTTCGTCCCAGGAGCCTTCCGGCCGCTCGGCTCTCAATTCGGCGCGGCCGTCCGGCAAGAGGTCAAGCCTGATCTTGCCGCCCGGCTCGATGCCGAGATGCCGGAGCACATCCTTGCGGAAGGTCACCTGACCCCGCGTGGTCACAGTCAACGTCGCCATCGTGTTGTTCTCCCTGATCGGCCGAATGTAATGGAGAAACGCCTTACGGCAAGAGGGGCGGCCATGCCGGGGCGCGCTGTCGGCCGTTCCGGTCGACCCCGGATCGGCATTTCTGCGCGCACCCGCTGCGAGCGCAGTCCGGGGCCGCCCCTGCCGCGATCGCCCCTTTGGTCACGCCGCCTTCGAGGTCGCGTCGAAGCCGATGCAGGCGAGGCGGACGGTCTTCGGCAGGAGATGTTCTCCCGACTCGTAATATCGCCACATGCGGAGGCTCACCCCGAGGGCCGCGGCGGCCTCGCGCTGCGTCAGCCGCCGCTCCTCGCGCCACGACTTGAGCCATTCGCCGCCTTGTTCGAGCGCCAGACGCCAAAGTGTGTCCGACGAAATCTCGAGGGTGTCGGACCAGTGGGCGTTCCAGCCCCATTCCCCAACCGAGACGGCGCGAAAGGCGTCATCGTCGTCGCGGAGGGGAGCGAAGATCGTGAAGTGCTCGACGAAGGCGCGGAGGTCCACAGGGCATTCCGCTCCCCCCTTCCAGGTCACGTAGAGGGTGCGGCCCGACCCAGCCCGAACGGCCTTGATGTTCGGCATCTCCATGTCACGCACAGTCCTGTCACGCACCGTCATGTCGGGCACCGTCCCGCTCGTTCAGGCGACGCCATTCCGCTGCAAGAAACGCGCGATTGACGCTCGCCCACGCCATGGCCTCCTCGGCCGACCGGGCGGAGCCCGCCAGCACGGCCATCGTCGAGATTTCTACGATCGCCCGGAAACCGCGGCCTTCGATATGGAAATGCGGCGGCCGGTGATCATCCGCGTAGATGGCGATCTTGCAATTCGTGAAACGCCGGATCGTGGGCATGGAACCCGCGCCTGATTGCAGAGGCAATAGTTGCCTCATACCCTCGGTAAATCAAGTCGGGATGGTTCCCATTCCGGAGCCGATCAACCTTGGGCCTCGTCGCTCACCCCCTTCCCATCATAGCCGTTCTAATTCATGATGATGAAAGACCGTCGGTCAGCGCCAGCAAGGCGTCGGCGGTCTTGCCGGTCTATGCCGGCAGAGGGAGCCGGGGCCCCCACCTCGGCATGGTTGGCTCGAAGGTCCGGCCGCGCAGCGCTTCGGCGCGCGCACCAGCCGGCCGGCATGGCATCGCGACGCCCGCCCACCCTCTCCAAGATCGGGTCCAGTGGGGGACACCCGTCTCGGGAGGTGCCACATGGGCGAGCTTCGCTCGACGCAATTTCTATCTCGCTCGTTCACGTCCGAGGCCGACGGCGCCAGTCCGGCCCGGCTCAATGTCGGGTTCGTGCTGGCGGACAATTTCACGCTGTCCGCCTTTTCCCTGTTCGTCGATCAGCTTCGGCTCGCCGCCGACGACGGCGACCTGAGTCGCCCGATCCATTGCCGCTGGTCGATCATGGCGAACCGGCGCGATCCGATCCGGGCGAGCTGTGGCGTCACCGTCAGCCCGACCGCGACCTTCACCGATCCCCGCGGCTTCGACTACATCGTCGTGGTGGGCGGCCTTCTGCATGCCGGCCCGCAGGTCGACGAAGCCACCGTCACCTATCTGCGCCGGGCGGCGAATGCGGGCGTCACCCTCGTCGGCGTCTGCACCGGCTCGTTCGTGCTCGCCCGTGCGGGGCTGATGACCGGCCGGCGCTGTTGCGTGAGCTGGTACCATTATCAGGACTTCCTGACCGAGTTCCCCCATCATCATCCGGTCGCCGACCGGCTGTTCGTCGAGGATCGCGACCGCATCACCTGCTCGGGGGCGGGGCGGCCGATCTCGCCGCGCACCTGATCGAGCGGCACATCGGCCGCGCCGTCGCCCAGAAGAGCCGCCACGTGCTGCTGCTCGATCGCGCCCGCCCGGGCAGCGAGGCGCAGCCGCATCCGCCGGTCGAAGGTGCGATCGCCGACGAGCGCGTCCGCCGTGCGCTGCTCCTGATGGAGCAGCACCTCACCGATCCCTTGCCCATCTCCGACATCGCGGCGCGGCTCAAGGTCTCGACGCGGCAGCTCGAGCGGCTGTTCCAGGCGGTGATGGGCCTGCGCCCGGCCGCCTTCTACCGGACGCTCCGGCTGCGCTATGCCCGCTGGCTGCTCGACAACACCGACCGCTCGGTGACCGACATCGCGCTCGAGGCGGGATTCTCGGACTGCGCCCACTTCTCCCGGCAATTCAAGGCGATCCACGGCTTCACGCCGTCGAACTCGCGGGCCTTCTATGCCGAGCGGCGCAAGGGCGAGGCGAGCGCCGAGGAGGCCGCGCGCGAGGCCTTCCCGGTGCCGGCTGCGGCAGCCCGAGCGTTCGCCGCGAACCGCACCGGGGGCCGGCTGTTCGAGTAGCGATATTCGCTCGAAGTGGGACTTCGCGGGGGCGGCCGGCGCGGTGCAGAAGGCCCGCGCGTCCGCAGCGCAGTTGAACGTATGCGGGTCGATTCGGCGCTCACGCAGATGGCGGTCGCTCCGTCATCAGGCGCGTGATGAGGCTCGTCGGAAGGGCCTCGGCGGCATACGAGAATGTGCCGGTCGCTTTGACCTCTTCGGCCGCCCGCATCAGGGCGCCGAGCGCGGCCCGAGCAAATGACCCGCCGACACTGACGCGGCGCACGCCGGCCTCCGCGAGATCGGCCACGCTGATCTGCGGCCCTCTCAGTCCCATCACCACGTTGACCGGCTTGTCGACGGCGCGGCAGACGCTGCGGATCGCCTCCAGGGACGGCAGCCCCGGGGCGTAGAGCACGTCCGCCCCTGCGGCGGAGAATGCCTGCAGCCGGGCGATCGTGTCGTCGATGTCCGGCTTGTCGCAGAGGAAATTCTCGGCCCTTGCCGTCAAGAGGAAGGGCAGATTGCGGGCCGCATCGGCTGCCGCCCGAACACGGTCCACGGCATGATCGAAGTCATAGATCGGATGGCGCGGATCGCCCGTGGCGTCCTCGATCGATCCGCCAACCAAACCGATCTCGCAGGCGCGACGGATGGTCTTGGCGCAGGTTTGTGGGCTGGCACCGAAGCCGTTCTCGAGGTCGGCGGACACCGGCAGGTCGACCGCCGACACGATCTCGGTCGCGTTGACCAGGATCTCGTCGCGACCGAGCGAGGCGGCTGAATCGAGTTTGCCCTTCGAGAAGGCGTAGCCTGCGCTCGTCGTCGCCAACGCCTCGAATCCGAGGCTCGCCAAGAGCCGCGCGGAGCCGGCGTCCCAGGGGTTCGGCATGACAAAGGGAGGCCCTGCTTCGTGTAAGGCCTTGAACCGTTCGTATTTGGCGTTTTGCTCGCTCAAAAGGCCCTCCCGCGCTTGAACGACCCATATTAGTATATGCGAACAAAAAAGGAACGCTCGCCATCGTGCCGAACCGTCGATGCGGTTCGCTCGATCAGCGCCGCCCCATAAAGAGGCAGGCCCGCCCCGTCCGCACATTCTGTCGGAAGAATGAAATCTTCCGTCGGTTATCGGAAAGTGCCAACATAGAAGCGGAACAATTCTAGACGGGTCGGCGAGGCGCCCCGGAGGCCCCGCCGCCCGGTCCGCGCGCCGCCACGAAGCCCGCGACCGGCTGGCGGACCCTTCCCGCCGTTCCCCCGGGCTCTTGGGAGGTTTTCGGATGCTGCACGTTCCGCACACCCCGATCGGCGCCCTGCTGGCGCGCCGCCGTCCGGGCTACGGCCTGGAGCAGCCCTTCTATACGAGCCAGGAGATCTTCGATCTCGACGTCGAGGCGATCTTCGGCCGCTACTGGATCTTCGTTGGCGTCGAAGCCGACGTGCCGGAGCCCGGCGATTGCATGGTCGTCGATGTCGGCACGACCTCCGTCCTGATCGTGCGCGACGACGACGGCAATGTCGGCGCCCTGCACAATGTCTGCCGCCACCGCGGCGCGCGCATCGTCCACGAATACAAAGGCACCGTCGGCAATCTGGTCTGCCGCTATCACCAGTGGACCTACGGCCTCGACGGCAAGCTCTTGTTCGCCGAGCACATGGCGCCCGATTTCGACACCACCTGCCACGGCCTCAAGCGGGTGCACCTGAAGAGCCTCGAAGGCCTGCTCTTCATCTGCCTGTCGGAGAACCCGCCCGGCGATTTCGACGTCATGGCCGCCGCCATGCTGCCCTATCTCGTGCCGCACGATCTGCGCAACACGAAGGTCGCCTATGAGGAAGACCTGATCGAGGAGGGCAACTGGAAGATCACGATGGAGAACAACCGGGAGTGCTATCACTGCTCGGTCAACCATCCTGAGCTCACCGTGCCCTTGTTCGCCTACGGCTTCGGCTTTTCGCCGGAGAAGCTCGACGAGGCCGGGCGCGAGCAGGCCCACCGCTACGAATGCCTGCTCGACGACAGCCACACCGCCTGGGAGGCGGAGGGCTTCCCGTCGCGCACCCTCGAGCACCTCGACGACATGGATACGGGCTATCGCACCCAGCGCCTGCCGCTCGACGGCGACGGCGAGGCCCACACCCTCGACACCAAGCGCGCCTGCAAGAAGCTCCTCGGCAACATCACCAACCCTAAGCTCGGTGCGCTCCACTTCTGGACCCAGCCGAACTCCTGGCACCATTTCATGGCGGACCACGCCGTGACGTTCTCGGTGCTGCCGCTGACCCCCGACCGCACGCTGCTGCGCACCAAGTGGCTGGTCCACAAGGATGCGGTGGAAGGCGTCGATTACGACGTCGAGAACCTCAAGGCGGTGTGGTCGGCGACCAATCGGCAGGACGGCGAACTCGTCGGCTTCCAGCAGAGCGGGGTGAAGAGCCCGGCCTACGAACCCGGCCCCTATTCGCCCTACACCGAAGGCCTCGTCGATGCCTTCGCCAATTGGTACGTCTCGCGCCTCGCGGCGCAGATCGACGGGTGACGACTGCCGCCGCGGGCCATCCGCGGTGACTATTCCCTGAAGCGTCGGACGGCTCTTCTCCCCGAAGGCGGGAGAGGGCCGGCCGGCGTCGCGCCTTTTGCGCTCGGACGAGAGCCGCGAACGGCGCAAGCCTTGCAGACAATCAAAGATCCGGATCAGCCGGAGCTCCAGAGGGCCGCGTTCGCATGTCTGAGTTGAACGGCCGCGTCGGCGGCGACCCGCTCATTTCCCTCGTCACCTCGGTTCCCAAGGTGTGGGACCCAGAGGAGGACGACGTCCTCGTCTGCCGTCAGGTCAGGGTCGAAACCCACGACGTCAAGACGTTCCTGTTCTCGGCCCGCGAGCCGCGGCTGTTTCGCTTCAAGCCCGGCCAGTTCCTCACCCTCGATCTCGAGATCAACGGCGCCACCATCCAGCGCTGCTACACGATCTCGTCGTCGCCGGCGCGGCCGCACCTCGTCTCCATCACGGTGAAGCGGGTGCCTGGCGGTCCGGTCTCGAACTGGCTGCACGACACGATGGCGCCGGGCAAGGAGATCCGCGCGGTCGGCCCCCTCGGCGAGTTCACCGCCTTCGACCATCCGGCGCCGAAATATCTATTCCTCTCCGGCGGCAGCGGCATCACGCCTCTGATGTCGATGGCGCGTGCCTTCCACGATCTCTCCGAGCCGCGGGACATCGTCTTCGTCCACGCCGCACGCACCCCCGCCGACATCATCTTCCGCACCGAACTCGACCTGATGGCCCGCAACATGCCGGGCTTCAAGGTCGTCCATGTCGTGGAAGGCGAGGGCGGTGAGCCGGGCTGGGCGGGCCTGCGCGGGCGGCTCTCCAAGGAGATGCTCGCCGTCGTCGCCCCCGATTTCGCGGAGCGCACGGTGTTCACCTGCGGTCCGTCGCCGTTCATGGCGGCGGTGCGTGCCATCCTCGGCGCCTCGGGCTACGAGATGGCGCGCTATCACGAGGAGAGCTTCAATTTCGAGGAGTTGTCGCCCGCCGATGTCGCCGACATCGCCGAGGCGCAGGTCGCGGCGGGCGAAACGCCGGCAGCCGACGCTGCCCCGGCGGTGCCGACCTTCCGCGTCGAATTCCGCAAGAGCGGCAAGGTGATCGAGTGTGCCGCGGATCGCTTCGTCCTCGATGCGGCGCGGCTCGCCGGTATGCGGCTGCCGTCGTCGTGCACCAAGGGCCTGTGCGGCACCTGCAAGTCGAAGCTCCTCGAGGGCAAGGTCGACATGCAGCACCAGGGCGGCATTCGCCAGCGTGAGATCGATGCCGGGATGGCGCTGCTGTGCTGCGCCAAGCCGCTCACCGATCTCGTCGTCGACCGCTGAGGCGTCGGGGGTGGGCGCCATGCGGGTCGATCTGGGACAGCTCGGCCGGTTCGCATTCCTGACGCTGCCGAACTTCTCGATGATCGCGTTCTCGAACGCCATCGAGGTGTGCCGCATGGCGAATTATGTCAGCGGCCGCGACGCCTATCATTGGTCCGTGGTCTCCCTCGACGGCGCCCCGGCCGTCGCATCGAACGGCCTCGGCGTGACGCCGACCCGGGCCCTCGGCGAGGCCGATCCGTTCGACGTGCTGTTCGTGTGCGGCGGCGTCAACGTGCGCCATTCCGTCGACCGCCGGCTTGCCGATGCGCTGCGCCGCCATGCCCGCCGCGGCGCGGTGATGGGCGGGCTGTGCACCGGCACCTTCGCTCTCGCCGAGGCGGGGCTCCTCGACGGCTACAGTGCCGCGATCCATTGGGAGAACCTGTCGTCGATCCGCGAGGAGTTCGGCGACGTGATCTTCACCGACGACCTCTTCGTGTTCGACCGCGACCGCGTCACCTGCACCGGCGGCGTCGCGCCGCTCGACATGATGCTGAAATTCGTCGCGGCACGGCTCGGTCGCGCGCTCGCCGCCCGCGTCTCGGAGCAGTTCGTGGTCGAGCGACCGCGGGAAGCCGGGGAGCGGCAGCGCGTGCCGGCGGCGGTGCGGGCAGGGGCGCGCCATCCGGCGCTGACCAAGGCGGCGGCCCTGATGGCGACGACGATCGAGCGGCCGCTCACCGTCGAAGCCCTGGCGCGTTCCGTGGGCGTGTCTGCCCGCCAGCTCGAACGGCTGTTCCGCCAGCATCTCGGCACCTCGCCGGCGGATCATTATCTGTCGCTGCGGCTCGACCGCGCCCGCGAATTGCTGACCCAGTCGCCGCTCAGCGTCACCGACATCGGCATCGCCTGCGGCTTCCAATCCGCCTCCCATTTCAGCGTCGCCTACCGCCGCCAATTCGGCCACGCGCCGCGCACCGAACGGGCGCTCGCATGATGGTGGCGCGTCGCCAACACCCCGCACGGCGCTTGCCTTCCGGGCCTGCTTCACAGCGCGCGCCGTTCACCCTCCCCTGTCAGGGGGAGGGTCGGCGCGCAGCGCCGGGGTGGGGTGTCCGCCGCGAACACGGCGCCGCCGTCCCCGCGTCCGTCGTCGTGATGGCCCCACCCCGTCACGCCTTCGGCGTGCCACCCCTCCCCCTGGCAGGGGAGGGGCTTCGGCCGCGTCTCGTCGCCCCCCTTAAGATCCCGCGTCCCCAATCAGGCTCCCCGTCATGATCGCCAATGCCGATGCGCTCCTGAAGCCGCTCACCATCAAGGGGCTCGTCATCCGCAACCGGATCATGGGCACCAGCCATGCGCCCTCCTACGGCAAGGACGGCAAGCCGCAGGAGCGCTACCAGCTCTATCACGAGGAAAAGGCCAAGGGCGGCATCGGGCTCACCATGTTCGGCGGCTCGTCCTCCGTCGATCTCGACAGCCCGGCGACGCCCTGGAACCAGATCTCGGTCGCCGACGACTCCGTGATCCCGTTCTTCCGGGAGTTCTCCGACCGCGTGCATCGCCACGGCGCCAAGCTGATGATCCAGCTCACCCACATGGGTCGCCGGACCAAGTGGGACACCGACAACTGGCTGCCCGTCGTCTCGCCGTCGCCGACCCGCGAGCCGGCGAGCCGCTCGATCGCCAAGGAGATCGAGGACTTCGACATCGCCCGCATCGTGCGCTCGTTCGCCGAAGCCGCGCGGCGCTGCAAGGAAGGCGGGCTCGACGGCCTCGAGCTCTCGGCCGCCCACGGCCATCTGATCGACCAGTTCTGGTCGCCTTCGGCCAACACCCGCACCGACAAGTACGGCGGCAGCCTCGAAAACCGGATGCGCTTCGGCATCGAGGTCTATGAGGCGATCCGCGCCGCGGTCGGCGACGATTATGTCGTCGGCATCCGCATGTCTGGCGACGAGCTTCTGAAGAACGGGCTCACCCACGAGGACTGCACCGCGATCGCGGTCGAATATTCGAAGCGCGGCCTCGTCGACTTCGTGAACATCGTCGGCGGCCAGGCCCGCGACGAGATCTCCCACGCCATCTCGCTGCCGAATATGTCGTTCCCTGTGGCGCCGTTCCTCTATCTCGCGAGCTCGATCAAGCGCGAGGTCGAGGTGCCGGTGTTCCACGCCCAGCGCGTCACCGACCTCGCGACGGCAGCGCGCGCCGTCGCCGAGGGCCATGTCGACATGGTGGCGATGACCCGCGCCCACATCGCCGATCCCCATCTCGTCAAGAAGCTGATCGAGGGCCGCGCCGACGACATCCGCCAGTGCATCGGCTACGGCTATTGTATTGATAGGATTTATGTCGGCAAGGACGCGCTGTGCATCCAGAACGCTGCGACGGGACGCGAGGCGACCATGCCGCACGTCATCCCGAAGGCGGCGGCGCAGCGCAAGATCGTCGTCGTCGGCGGCGGCCCGGCGGGGCTCGAGGCGGCGCGCGTCTCGGCCGAGCGCGGCCATCAGGTCGTGCTGTTCGAGAAGGGGCCGGCGCTCGGCGGCCAGATCAACCTGGCCTCGAAAGCGACGTGGCGCGAGGCCTTGTCGGGCATTCCGCGCTGGCTCGTGGGGCAGGTGACGAAACTCGGCGTCGATATCCGTCTCAACACGGAGGCGAACGCCGAGGCGATCCTGGCCGAGGCGCCAGATGTCGTCATCATGGCGACCGGTGGCCGTCCCAATCCGGGCCACTTCGCCGGCCACGAGAAGGCGCTGACCACCTGGGACGTGCTCTCCG
The DNA here is from genome assembly GCF_009600605.1 of Segnochrobactrum spirostomi. Taxonomy (GTDB): domain Bacteria; phylum Pseudomonadota; class Alphaproteobacteria; order Rhizobiales; family Segnochrobactraceae; genus Segnochrobactrum; species Segnochrobactrum spirostomi. The sequence goes on from NZ_VWNA01000001.1 coordinate 3,689,062, forward strand.
GGGCCGATCTGTCGGGCTCGGTGCTCCTCTATGACGAGCTCGGCCAGCACAATGCGCTGTCGGTCGGCGAAGTGCTCGCGAAGAAGGGCTGCCTCGTCGAATTCGTCTCCCACGACCGTATGGTCGGCGAGGAGATCGGCACGACCAACCTGCCGATCCATCTGCGCGAATTCTACAAGCTCGGCGTCGTCATGACGGCGAACCACGAACTGACCGAGGTCTATCCCGAAGGCAACCGGCTCGTCGCGGTGCTGCGCAACACCATGACCAACGAGGAGGAGGAGCGCCTCGTCGATCACGTGGTGGTCGAATACGGCACCCTGCCGGTCGACGGGCTCTATTTCGATCTCAAGGACAAGGCGGCGAACCACGGCGAACTCGACGCCCGCGCGCTCATCGAGGGGCGTCCGCAGCCGCACGACGGCGAGGCCGGGCTCAAGCTCTACCGGCTCGGCGACGCGGTCGCCGGCCGCAACATCCACGCCGCGATCTACGACGCCCTGCGCCTGTGCAAGGACCTGTGATGACGGCGCGTGACAACGCATCGCCGCGGAGCCTGACGTCATGACCGCGTCGAGCCTTCTGATCGCCGTCACGGTGCTCGTCGCTTTGATCGTCGTGGTCGAGGCGGTGCGCCGGGCCTCGCTCTGGCGGATCGGGCGGCCGGCCGGGGTCGCGGTGCTGCCGGGCCTCCTCGCGCTGCCGAAGCGCTATCTCGTCGACGTCCACCACATCGTCGCCCGCGACCCTTATGCGGCGCGGATGCATGCGCTCGTCGCCGGCGGCTTGCTCGGGGGGGCCGTTCTGCTCGTGCTCGGCGTGCTGCCGCCGTTGCGGGAGGCGCGGCTCTATTGGGCTTTGGTCGCGCTCCTCTTCCTCGTCATGGTGGTCGGCAGCACCCTTGTCGCGCGCCGCCGCATCCCGGTGAAGCCGCAGCGGCTCTCCGGCGGACGCTTCCAGACGCTGCCGTGGATGCTCGCGGCCTTTGCGGTCGGGAGCCTGATCGTTGCGCTCGATGCGGCGGCGGGACGGCCGCTCCCTGCACCGGTCGCGTGGCTCGCCGCCTTGGTCGCGGCGGCGGGTGGGCTCGGCCTCGCCTTTCAGGTCCGCCGCGGCCCGCTGCGGCACGCCTTCGCCGGCGCGGTCCATCTCGTCATGCATCCCCGCCAGGCGCGCTTTGCCGGCAAGCGCGACACCGCGCTTATTCCCCTCGATCTCGACGCGCCGAAGCTCGGCACGGAGCAACTCGGCGACCTCTCCTGGAACCGGCTCGCGAGCTACGATGCCTGCATCCAGTGCGGGCGCTGCGAGGCGGCGTGTCCGGCCTTCGCCGCCGGTCAGCCGCTCAACCCGAAGAAACTGATCCAGGATCTCGCGACGGCGCTGGAGCCGGGCACCGATGCCTTCTATGCGGGCAGCCCCTATCCTGGCGTTCCGCTCGGCCGCGGCCATGGCGGCCCCGATCTGCCGCTGATCGGGTCGGACGCGATGATCCGCCCCGAGACCCTGTGGTCGTGCACCACCTGTCGGGCCTGCGTCGAGGAATGCCCGATGATGATCGAGCATGTCGACGCGATCGTTTCGCTGCGCCGCTTCGAGACGCTGGAGCGCGGCGCCGTGCCGGGCAAGGGCGCGGACGTGCTCTCGGAGCTCCGCGCCGCCGACGAGGCGAGCGGCCGCCCGCTCGCCGCGCGCACCGACTTCGCCGCAGGCCTCACGCTCCCCGTGCTCGGGCCGGGCGAAGAGACCGACGTGCTCGTCTGGCTCGGCGAGGGCGCCTACGAACTGCGCTATGGCCGCACCTTGCGCGCCCTCGTGCGGCTGATGACCAAGGCCGGCATCCGCTTCGCCGTGCTCGGGGCGGACGAACGTGATTGCGGCGATCTCGCCCGCCGGCTCGGCGACGAGGCGACCTTCCAGCGGCTCGCCCGCGACAATATCGCGACCCTCGCCAGCCGCCGCTTCGCCCGCATCGTCACCGCCGACCCGCATGCCTTCCATGTGCTGAAGAACGAATATCCCGCGTTCGGCGGCCGTTACGACGTCATCCACCACACCGCCTTCCTCGACGCGCTGGTGTCGGAGGGGCGGTTGTCGCCGGCGGCGCGCGGCGGCGGGGACAAGATCGCCTATCACGATCCTTGCTATCTCGGCCGCTACAACGGCGAGGTGGAGGCCCCGCGCCGGCTCCTCGACGCGCTCGGCCTGGACCGCGTCGAGATGGAGCGCTCGCGCCTCAAATCGATGTGCTGCGGCGGCGGTGGTGGCGCGCCGATCACCGACATTCCCGGCGAGAAGCGCATCGCCGACATCCGCATGGATCAGGTGCGGGCGACCGGCGCCACGGTCGTCGCCGTCGCCTGTCCGCAATGCACTGCGATGCTGGAAGGCGTCACCGGCCCGCGGCCGGAGGTGAAGGACGTGGCCGAGCTCCTGCTCGAGGCGGTGGAGGCGGCACGATGACCCGGTCCCGCCGCGATCCCCGCACCGAGCGCCTGAGCCGCGAGGTGGCGGGCGGAAGCCGCCGCCGCTTCGTCCTCGAGGCCGCAGCCACGACCGAGGCGGGTGGCAGGCCGCGCCGCGACCCGCGGGCCGAGCGCGCCGCCGCTTTGGTCCGCCTCGATCCCCGTCCGCGCCTCGACCGGTCCCGCGCTGGCGCGCCGGCCAGCTCCCTTCAGGCCCCAGCGACACCGAGCGCGGCGCCGGCCGCGCCGGCGATCCGCATCGTGGCCGATCCGGCCTTCCTCGTTCTCGTGCTGCCCGACGCACCCGGTGGGCGTCTCGCGCCGCACGATCGCCAACTCCTCGGCGCCGCGCGCCTGATAGCCGATGCCGCGGGTGGGGCGGTGGTGCTCGCAGATGCGTCGGTGACCGAGGAGGCCGGAGGGGCGGGCGCGGATCGCCGCGTGTCCCTTCCGGCCGTCGAAGGCTACGACCCGCGGGGACGCGCCGAGGCCGTCGTCGCGCTCGTCGCGGCGCTCGCCCCCCGTCACGTGCTGTTTCCGGAAACGGCGGACGGCGGCGATCTCGCCCGTCGTGTCGCCGCCGCCCTCGGCGAGCCGCTGTTCGCCGCCGCCGAGACCGTCAGCGCCCGCGCCCTGACGCGCCGGGCCGGCGGCGGTCGGGTCGAGCAGCGTGCTGCGCCCGGCCGCCTCGTCTCGATCACGGCGGATGCCGTTGCGCCCCATTTCGGCGCGCCCCACGAAGCGCGGCTGATCGAGGTCGACCTCGCGGCGCCCCGACGCGGCGCCATCCTCGCTGCGGAGCGTATTCCGGCCGACCCGGCGCGGGTGCCGCTGTCGGAGGCCGATTTCGTGCTCTCCGCGGGCAACGGCGTCACGGATTTCACCGTGTTTGCCGACCTCGCCCAGGCGCTCGGCGCGACACCCGGCGCGAGCCGCGTCGTCTGCGATGCCGGGCTGATGCCGCGCGACCGTCAGGTCGGCGCCTCGGGCACGGTGCTGGAGGCGACCTGCTACATCGCCATGGGCATCGCCGGCGCGCCGCAGCATCTCCAGGGCATCGCCAAGGTCGAGCACGTCGTCGCCGTCAACACCGATATCCATGCCGCGATGATCGAACGGGCTGATCTCTCCGTCGTCGCCGACGCGCAGGCCGTGATGCCGGCGCTGCTTGCGGCCTTGAGAGGCGAGATGTCCGCGGAGGAAGCACCATGACGCGCGGGGCGGACAAGAGCTTGCGGGCCATCGTGCTCGTCTCGGCCGGGCGCCATCCGGTCTCGGGCCGCCCTGCGCCGGTGCGCGGCGAGGCCCAGGCGGTGCGGCTCGCGACGGAGATCGGCGCGGCCGTCGAAGGTCTCCACGCCGGCGCAGCCGACGCGGCCGTGGGCGACCTGCTCGGCCAGGGGCTGTCGCGCATCGAGCTGTTGGAGATCCCGGCCGAGGCCGATCCCGTCGCCGCGCTCGGGGCCCGGCTCGGTTCGGCGCCGCCGGATCTGATCCTCGCCGGCCGCCAGGGGCAGGGCGGGGAGGACAGCGGGCTGTTGCCCTACGCGATCGCCCATCGTCTCGGGGTAGAGATCGTCGCGGATGCCGTGGCACTCGCCCGAGACCCCGCGCGCCCGGACGTTCTCGTCGTCGAACAGGCGCTGCCGCGGGGCGAGCGCCGCCGCGTGACGGTGCGGTTGCCAGTCGTGGTGACGATCCATCCGTCGGCGCCGCCGCCCTTGCCGTTCGCGTTCGGCGCGGCCCGCCGTGGCCATCTCGACGTGGTGCGCGGCGCCACGTCGCCGCTCGCCGACCGGACGATCGAGGAGCGCCCCTATCGCAAGCGCCCGAAGCTGATGGCGGGTGCCGCCACCGCCGGCTCCGCTGCCGATCGCCTCAAGGCCGCGACCGAAGCCGCGTCCGGCGCCGGCCGCGTGCTCAAGAACCCGCCCCCCGAAGAGGCCGCCCGCGAGATCGTCGCCTATCTGAAGTCGCTCGGCGTTCTGAAGGCGCGGTGAGGGGCGTCAGCTACGCTATAGCTTGATATCGTCTTGGAACCGCGCGAACTGATGCATTCGCTCGTGAAGCACGGTCACGATACCGATGTCGCCGTTTTCCAGTTTACGCCAATAGATGTAGTGCCGCTCATAACGACACACATAACCGTCGACACCGAAGGCTGCCGGGATCGGCCTTGATGCAATGCGGTTCGTTTCGATTTTTGCGGCTGTTGCAAAGAGCCCGCGCAGATAGCGCTCGGCTTGCTCATGGCCCCATCTGTTGAGGCTGTAGCGATAGAGTTCGTCGATCCGATAGGCTGCCGCAGCCAGAACGCGGACCACAACGCCTCCCTTATCGGCGATTGCGCGCGATGATGTCGTCTGCCGTCAATGGGATGAAGGAAGAATCAGGCGCGGCGAAAGCGTGCTGTAGCTCCGCCTTCAAGCGCTCGAAAGCGTCATTCTCGGCACGCTCTTTGTCGCGGCGGATCAGGTCGCGAATATATTCGTTGGCGTCCGCATAAGATCCATCTTCGCCGACATTGGCTTCGACGAAATCGGCAAGAACACCGCTCAAGCGGACCGTCATCGTTGTCGTGTGAGACATGGTCTCCCCCGCTGCGTCCGGTTCTCCCGAGAATATAGTCGAACGGGGCGTTCGCTCAAAGGTTCGGCGGGCGCCTCCGCCGCGCTCTTATCGCTGCGCGGTCTGCCAGTTCGGCGCGTCGTAATAGGGGGCGTTGGAGGCGGGGAGGGGGCTGCGGCCGAGGATCAGGTCCGACGCCTTCTCGCCGATCATGATCGTCGGGGCGTTGAGGTTGCCCGTCGTGATCGCCGGCATGATCGAGGAATCGACCACGTGGAGGCCCTCGAGGCCGATCACCTTGGTCGTCGGATCGACCACCGCCATCGGATCGCTCGGGCTGCCCATCTTGCACGAACAGGAGGGGTGATAGGCGCTCTCCACCTTGGCGCGCGCGAAGGCGTCGATCGCCTCGTCGCTCGTCACGTCGGCACCGGGCTGGATCTCGCGGCCGCGATAGGGATCGAAGGCCTGCTGGGCGAAGATCTCGCGGGTGAGGCGCACGCAGGCGCGCATCTCGACCAGGTCGTCCGGGTGGTCGAGATAATTGAAGAACACCTTCGGCTTCACGGTCGGATCGGTCGAGGCGAGGCGGACCCAGCCGCGGCTCTTGGTCCGCATCGGGCCGACATGGGCCTGGAAGCCGTGCTCGCTCGCCATGCCCTGGCCGTCATAGGTCACGGCGACGGGCAGGAAATGATATTGGATGTCTGGATAGCGCACCCCGGCGCGGGAGCGGATGAAGCCGCAGCTCTCGAAATGGTTGGTGGCGCCGAGCCCGTCCTTGAACAGCATCCAGCGTGCGCCGATCAACGCCTTCGCCAGCGGATTGAGCGAGGAATAGAGCGTGATCGGCTGGGTACAGGCGACCTGGAAATAGAATTCCAGGTGATCCTGGAGATTCTCGCCGACGCCGGGCAGATGATGCACCACGTCGAGGCCGAACGCCTTGATCTCCTCGGCCGGACCGACGCCCGAGAGCTTCAGAAGCTGCGGCGAGTTGATCGGCCCGCCGGAGAGGATCACCGCGCGCCGGGCGGTGGCGAGGTGATCGACGCCGCCGCGGCGATAATGGATGCCGGTCGCGCGCTTGCCCTCGAAGGCGATCTTCGTCGCCAGCGCATGGGTCACGACCTTGAGGTTCGGCCGCTCCATGGCGGGTTTCAGATAGGCGTTGGCGGCGCTCCAGCGGCGGCCCTGATGGACCGTCATGTCCATCCGGCCGAAGCCTTCCTGCTGGTAGCCGTTGACGTCCTCGGTGACGGGATAGCCGGCCTGCCGCGCCGCTTCGACGAACACGCTGTAGAGCGGGTTCTTCATCGGGCCATAGCTGGTGTGCAGCGGCCCGTCGCCGCCGCGATATGCGTTGCCGCCCTCCGCGCGGCTCTCGGCGCGGCGGAAATAGGGGAGCACGTCGCGATAGGCCCAGCCGCGCGCGCCTTTCTCCTCCCACCCGTCGAAATCGAGCGGGTTGCCGCGGATATAGACCATGCCGTTGATCGAGGACGAGCCGCCAAGCACCTTGCCGCGGGGGCAATGCATGCGCCGGCCGCCGAGGCCCGGCTCCGGCTCGGTCTCATAGTGCCAGTTGTAGCGATCCATGTTCATCGGGATCGACAGGGCACTCGGCATCTGGATGAAGATCGAGCCGTCGCCGCCGCCGAACTCGATGACGAGGACGCTGTTCTTGCCGTCTTCCGTGAGCCGGCTCGCGAGCACCGAGCCGGCCGAGCCAGAGCCCACGATCACATAATCGAACGCCTCGGCGGCGGGGGAAGAGGTCGCGGACATGGTGATTCCGGTCGATGGGTTCGGGGCGCGGAGAGGCTCGGCGGAACGTCGAGGGCAATCGTCGGGCACCGCCCGAGAGTCCGGGCGGCGCGGGGCGGAACGCCGCTCAGTACGGCGAATCGATATCCGCCATCGCGACGTAGACGCTCTTCAACTGGGTGTAGTGGTCGAGCGCCGTGCGGCCGTTCTCGCGGCCGAGGCCGGAGAGCTTGTAGCCGCCGAAGGGAAGTTCGATCGGCGTCACGTTGTAGTGGTTGATCCAGGTGGTGCCGGCCTCGAGCCGAGCGACGACCCGGTGGCCGCGGGCGAGATCGCGGGTGAAGACGCCGGCCGCGAGGCCGAACTCGGTGGCGTTGGCGCGGGCCACGACCTCGTCCTCGTCGTCGAACGCAAGCACCGTCATCACCGGCCCGAAGATCTCCTCGCGCACGATGCTCATGGTGTCGTCGCAGCCGTCGAACACCGTCGGGGCGACGAAGAAGCCGCGTCCGAGGCCGCCCTCGGTGACGCGGTGGCCGCCGGACAGCACCTTCGCGCCCTCCGCCTTGCCCTTCTCGATGTAGCCGACGACCTTCTCGAGGTGACCGGCCGAGATCAACGCCCCAACCTGGGTCGCGGGATCACGCGGATCGCCGACCTTCATCTTCGCGACGCGGGCCGCGAGCTTGGCGAGGAAGGCGTCCTTGACCGAGCGGTGGACGAAGACGCGCGTGCCGTTCGAGCAGACTTCACCGGCCGAATAGAAATTACCGAGGAGGGCGCCCGAGACGGCGTTGTCGAGATTGGCGTCCTCGAAGACGAGGATCGGCGACTTTCCGCCGAGTTCCAAGGTGACATATTTCAGCGTCGTGGCGGCATCCGCCATCACCTTCTTGCCGGTGCCGACCTCGCCGGTGAGCGAGACCTTGCGGATGGCGGGGTGGCGGGTGAGGAGGCGGCCGGTATCGGCGAAGCCCTGCACGACGTTGAAGACGCCGTCGGGCACGCCGGCTTCCTTCATGATCTCGGCGAGTTTGAGCGCGGTGAGCGGCGTCAGTTCGGCCGGCTTGAAGATCATGGCGTTGCCGGCGGCGAGCGCTGGGGCCGACTTCCAACAGGCGATCTGGAGCGGATAATTCCAGGCGCCGATGCCCGCGACGATGCCGAGCGGCTCGCGGCGGGTGTAGCCGAACGCGCTCGGCCCGAGATCGACGTGTTCGCCCGCGATGGTCGGAGCGAGGCCGGCGAAATATTCGAGGCAATCCGCGCCCGAGATCACGTCGACGACGGAGGTCTCCTGGATCGGCTTGCCGGTGTCGAGGGTTTCGAGCAGCGCCAGTTCGTCGTTGCGGGCGCGCAGGAGATCGGCGACCCGCTTGAGAATACGGCCGCGCTCGGTGCCGGTCATCCGGCCCCACACCGCCTGGCCGCGGCGCGCGGCCTCGACGGCCCGCTCGACTTCGGCCTCGCCGGCGATCTCGATTTCGGCGAGCACCTCTGCGGTCGCCGGGTTGATCGTCTCGAAGGTCTCGCCGGTGGCGGAGGAGACATAACTCCCGCCGATGTGGGAGCGTTCGCGCGGCGTCTTGGTCATCGTGGTCGGGTCCGAATGCGAGGGGGCGGGCGGCGGCTCCGCCCGTGCGATCTGGCTGTCGACGAACGCCGCGACGATGGCGCGGGCGCTCTCGGAATCGGTCTCGGTGGAGGCGGAGAGGGTGGCGCGCAGCCACAGCCCGTCGATCGCGGCGGCGATCGCCACGGCGAGTTGCGGCGCGTCGCGGGGCCCCACGATCTGCTTCAGGGCGTGGCGCAGGTTCGACAGCATGCGCTGCTGGTAGACGGTCTGGACGCGCTTCAGACGCGCGGAATGAATGACCTGACCCCAGAAGGCGAGCCACACGGTGCCGGTGCGGTGGTCGAACTCCTCGGGGGCGAGGTTCGCCTCGATGATGGCGGCAATGCGCTCGCGCGGCGTGCGCGCCTGCGAGAGGCGTTCGATCACGCTGCGGCCGAGACGGGCCGCGAGATGACGCAGGGTCGCCTCGAGGAGCCCATCCTTGTCGCCGAAATAATGGGCGACGAGACCGGGCGAAACCTTGGCGCGGCGCCCGATCTCGCTGAGCGTCGTGGCGACGTAGCCGAGCTCGGCCATCGCGTCGATGGTCGCTTCGATGAGCTGCCGGCGGCGGAAGTCTTCCTGGTCGCTACGGGCGGAAGCCTTCCGATCGGCGGCGCGTTCGCCGCGTGCTGTCTGCATCGCCATCCCGGAATTCCTTGAACGCTCAAACAACAGCATAGGTCGAGCCCGCCGACAAGCGTCGTCTCGCAAATTCGGCGTCCCTGGATGTCGTGTCGGAAACAGAAAAGTCGCAGAAATCCGCCGCCTCCGCCCCACCGAGCTCAGGCCGCCTGTTTGGTGCACTGTGTCAGATGCCGTGCGCGCAAGCGTGCCTCATTTGCAATCAGAAGCGTTCAAAGATTTTGCGTGACAAGTTTTCGCACTTGCTTTTGAATGCTCATTCAACAGGGGAACGCGGGCGCGACGAGAACACTCGACACGCCCCGGAGCGATCGTCGCGAGGCGGTCGCGTTCCGGCGGATACGATCCGCTGGGGCGGGCCGAGCAAAGGCTTCGGCACGTCGGCAAGACTTCGACGCGATGACCGGCGGCCATCGGGCGCCGGCGGCAGGCTTCGGCGCGCGAAACCGCGCCGGCAAGATGCGGAGCGGGCAGGCGGAACGGCGCTTCAGATCGCCGGCCGGCGGCCGAGGTCACAGAGGGAGAAGATTATGCGTTTCAAGTTCGCTTTGGCGGCCGTTTTCGCCGTCATGCTCGGTGGCGCGGCACAGGCGGCCGATCCGGCCTCCTGCAAGAGCGTCAAGATGTCGGACATCGGCTGGACCGATGTCACCGCGATGACGGCGACCACCGGCTCGATTCTCAAGGCGCTCGGCTATTCGCCGAAGATCGACCTGCTCTCGGTGCCGGTCACCTTCACGTCGCTGAAGTCGAAGGACATCGACGTGTTCCTGGGCAACTGGATGCCCTCGATGGAAGCCGACATTAAGCCTTATCTGGCCGACAAGAGCGTCGATGTCGTCGGCACCAACTTGGTTGGCGCCAAGTACACCCTCGCGGTGCCGTCCTACCTCTACGACCAGGGCCTCAAGTCCTTCCAGGACATCGCGAAGTTCAAGGATCAGCTCGGCGGCAAGATCTACGGCATCGAGCCCGGCAACGACGGCAACCGCCTCGTGCTCGGCATGATCGACAAGGATCAGTTCGGCCTGAAGGGCTTCCAGCTCGTCGAATCGAGCGAGCAGGGCATGCTGGCCCAGGTCGAAAAGTCGGTCCGCAACAAGCAGCCGATCGTCTTCCTCGGCTGGGCGCCGCATCCGATGAACGCCAAGTTCGACATGAAGTATCTGTCGGGCGGCGACGACGTGTTCGGCCCCGATTTCGGCGGCGCCCGCGTCGACACGGTGGTGCGCGCCGGTCTTCTCACCGAGTGCCCGAACCTCGGCACCTTCCTGAAGAACCTCAAGTTCGAGATCGGGATGGAGAACGAGATCATGGGCGCGGTGCTCGACGACGGCGCCTCGCCGGACAAGGCCGGCAAGGACTGGCTCAAGAAGCACCCCGAAGTGCTCGACGCCTGGCTCGCCGGCGTGACGACCCTCGACGGCCAGCCGGGTCTGCCGGCGGTGAAGGCGGCGTTCGGCATCTCGGGCTGACCCCGAAACGGCACGACCGGAGCCCTGCCGCCCTCGGCGGGGCCTCTCGCCGGTCCGCGCTGCGAGACGGTTCCCGGCCGGCGCCTTCGGGCCCGGCCGGCATCCAACGAGGAAGACGACGGATCGGACGCGGCGTTCGCCGCTCCAACGGTCCACCGGAAACACGAATGCCTCGGGACGGGCCTTGTGTGCAGCCGTCTGGCGGCGTGACCGAGCGCACCGACGTCCCGGCCGAACCGGCCCTCTCGACATTCTTCTCGATAGCTCCGACGATCCGCGACGGGGCCGCCCCGCAGGGCGTGACCGGCACGCCGGCCGATCCGCCGCAACGGCGTCGCGGCGTAAACCGAGCGCACGCGGGCTCTCACGGCCCCGCAGCCGCCCGTGCACCGCCTTCCCATCGCCCGCAACAAGGCTTCGCGATGAGCGCACTCGAAGACTGGATCACCGATCACAAGATCCCCGTCGGCAATTGGATCGCCGACCTGATCGAGCTGATCAAAGACAATTCGATGAATTTCTTCGACAGCTTCTCGGCCGGATTCGGCGGGCTCATCGATGCCTTCACCGGGCTTCTCGAGTCGGTTCCGCCGATCGTGCTGATCCTCATCGTGACGGCGATCGCCTACGGTCTGCAGCGGTCTTGGAAGATCTGCCTGTTCGTGGCGTTGGCGCTCCTGTTCATCCTCAACCAGGGCTATTGGGAGGCGACGCTCGAAACGCTTTCCTTGGTCCTCTTCGCCACCATCGTCTCGATGGTGATCGGCGTGCCCATCGGCATCGCCGCGGCGCACAGGCCCTGGTTCTATGCCGGTCTGCGTCCGGTGCTCGACCTGATGCAGACCCTGCCGACCTTCGTCTACCTGATCCCGACGCTCGTCCTGTTCGGCCTCGGCGTCGTGCCCGGCATCATCTCGACGGTGATCTTCGCGCTGCCGGCACCGATCCGGCTCACCTATCTCGGCGTCTCGTCGGTGCCCGACAGCCTCAAGGAGGCGGGTGAGGCCTTCGGCGGCACGCCGCGCCAGATCCTCTGGAAGATCGAGTTGCCCCACGCGATGCCCACCATCATGGCCGGTCTCACTCAGTGCATCATGCTGAGCCTCTCGATGGTCGTCATCGCCGCGCTCGTCGGCGCCGGCGGGCTCGGCGTCCCGGTGGTGCGCGCGCTCAACACGGTGCGCGTCTCGATGGGCTTCGAAGCGGGGCTCGCCATCGTGCTCCTCGCCATCATCCTCGACCGGGTGTGCCGCACGGCCGAACCCGCCGCGAAAGGACGCTGACGATGCCGGCGGTCGAATTTTCCCACGTCGACATCCTGTTCGGGCGCGACGGCAAGCGCGACAAGGCGAGCCTTGCGACCGCGGCGGCGATGCTCGATCAGGGCCGCACCCGCACCGAGATTCTCGACAAGCTCGGCGTCGTCGTCGGCGTCGCCGACGCGACGCTCTCGGTGGAACGCGGCGAAATCTGCGTGCTGATGGGCCTCTCGGGGTCCGGCAAATCGACACTGCTGCGTGCCGTGAACGGCCTCAACAAGGTCGCCCGCGGCAAGGTCCTGGTCGAGAACGACGGCGCGGCGGTCGATATCGGCTCGTGCTCGCCGACGATGCTGCGCACCATGCGCACCCGCCGCATCGCCATGGTGTTCCAGCAATTCGCCCTTCTGCCCTGGCGCACCGTGCGCGAGAATGTCGGCTTCGGCCTCGAGCTGCGCGGCGTTTCGGCAGCCGAGCGGCGGCGGGTCGTCGACGAGAAGCTGAAGCTCGTCGCCCTCGATCAATGGGCCGACCGCTACGCCAACCAGCTCTCCGGCGGCATGCAGCAGCGCGTCGGCCTCGCCCGGGCGTTTGCGACGGACGCCGACATCCTGCTCATGGACGAGCCGTTCTCGGCGCTCGATCCGCTGATCCGCACCAAGCTCCAGGACGAGTTGCTGGCGCTCCAGCGCCAGGTCCACAAGACGATCATCTTCGTCAGCCACGATCTCGACGAGGCGCTCAAGATCGGCAACCGCATCGCCATCATGGAGAGCGGCCGGGTCGTGCAATGGGGTACGCCGGAGGACATCGTGCTCAACCCGGCGAACGATTATGTCGCCGAGTTCGTCCAGCACATGAACCCGCTCAACGTGCTGCGCGGCCGCTCGGTGATGGTGCCCGCGGCGCAATTGCGCCGCGACGGCGCGACGATCCTGCTCGACGACGAGGGCGCGTTGCGCCTCTCGCTCGACGCTGCGGGGGGTATCTCCGGCTTCCATGCCAAGGGCGATCCCTGCCGGATCGCGCCGCTCGGCACGGCGGCGGCGGATCTCGCGCTCGGCGACGTCGCAATCGCCTCGGCCGATCAACTGCTCCGCGACGTCATCGCGCTCCGCCGTCACACCCGCCGCCCGGTGGTCCTCGTCGACGAGGGCAGGGTGGTCGGCATCTGCGGGGAGGAGGAAATCCTCGCCTCCTTCAGCCCGGAGACGCGGCGCTCGGCCTGAGCTTCCGTCTCGCCTCCGTTGCGCGCGGTGCTATATAGCGCGCGACCCGAGAGGCGGAGCGTGGACATGGCCGAGACGTTCGATCTGATCCTGAAGGGCGGCGTCGCCGCGACCCCGAACGGCATCGCGCCGGCGGACATCGGTGTCAGGGGGGGGCGCGTCGCCGCGATCGGCGATCTCGCGACCGCCTCCGGCGGCGAGGTGATCGACTGCGCCGGCCTCCATGTTTTGCCCGGCGTCGTCGACAGCCAGGTTCATTTCCGCGAGCCCGGGCTCGAGCACAAGGAAGACCTCGAAACCGGCTCCCGCGCCGCGGTCATGGGCGGCGTCACCGCCGTGTTCGAAATGCCGAACACCAAGCCGCTGACGACGAGCGCCGAGACCTTCCACGACAAAATCCGCCGCGGCACGGGCCGCATGCATTGCGACTTCGCCTTCTGGGTCGGCGCCACCGCGGGCAACATCGACGATCTGCCGGCGCTGGAGCGTCTGCCGGGTGCCGCGGGCATCAAGATCTTCATGGGCTCGTCCACTGGCGATCTTCTGGTCGCCGATGATCCGACGCTCGCCCGCGTGCTCGCCGCCACCCGCCGCCGCGTCGCCGTCCACGCCGAAGACGAGCCGCGCCTCGAATCCCGCAAGAGCCTGCGTATTCCGGGCGATCCGCGCTCCCATCCGGTGTGGCGCGACGAGGAGGCGGCGCTGAAGGCGACGACCCGTCTCGTCACGATCGCCCGCGAGGTCTCGGCACTCGTCCACGTACTGCACATCTCGACGATGCAGGAGCTCGATTTCCTGGCGGGCCACAAGGATATCGCCTCCTGCGAGGCGACGCCGCACCATCTGACCCTGGCGCTCGACGAAGACGGCGAGCGCCTCGGCTCCCGCATGCAGATGAACCCGCCGGTGCGCGATTCGTCCCACCGTGCGGCGTTGTGGCGGGCGATCGGCAACGGCGTCGTCGATGTGCTCGGCTCCGACCACGCGCCGCATACGCTGGAGGAGAAGGCGAAGGCCTATCCCGATTCGCCCTCCGGCATGACCGGCGTGCAGACGTTGGTGCCGATCATGCTCGATCACGTGGCGGCGGGGCGCCTCAGCCTCGCGCGGTTCGTCGATCTGACGAGCGCGGGCCCCGCGCGGCTGTTCGGCATGGCGGGGAAGGGGCGGATCGCGGTGGGCTACGACGCCGATTTCACGATCGTCGATCTGAAGCGCACCGAGACGATTCGCAACGACTGGATCACCTCCCGGGCGCAATGGACGCCCTATGACGGGCGCGCCGTGACCGGGTGGCCGGTCGGCACGATCGTGCGCGGAACCCGCGTGATGTGGGAGGCGAAGCTCGTCGCGCCGTCAACCGGCGCGCCCGTTCGTTTCCACGGCATGAGGGGCTGAATGGCGGGTCCCCGCGGCGCGGTGTGCCCACCGCGCCGGACGCCGCCGCGCGGCGTCAGCTCGCGGGGTGATGGCCCCGCACGGCCTCGACGATGGCCGTGACCTCCTGGTCGAGACGGACATAGGCGTCGATCGCCTTGCCCATGTCGCCGCCGACGTGGCGGAACATCTCGTCGGCCAATGCGCCGAGCGAGCCCATCGCGGTGCGGACGGCGTCTCCCGCGGGCGAGGGCACGTCGCGCCCCAGGGCGATGACGCCGGCGCCGAGCGCCGGCCGGTCCTTGCGGGCGCCGACGAGACACTCGGCCATCCGTCCGCGCCAGATCGCGAGGTCGGCCGGCAGACGCATCCAGGCGCGCTCCGTCGCCGCGTCGAGGCCCGCGAGCATCGCGATCGCGTTCGTCTCGGCCTCGTGGACGAGGGCCGTCGCCGAGCGCCCGTCGGTCTCGTTCTGGGCGGCGAGCCGGGCGACCTCGGTCAGCGACTGGGCGATCGAGTTGGTGGCGACCTTCTGCTCGTTCAGCATGGTGCTGATGTTGTCGATGCTTGCGCCAGATACGGCAACGCGATCAGCGACTTGTGTCATGTTGTGGGAGACGAAGGTGAAGACCTGTGCGCCCACCGCGACACGCTCGCCGCCGCTGTCGACCGCGAGCGACATGCCGGCGATCACGGCGTTGAGCTCGGCGAGCTGGGCGCCGATGTGCTCGGTCGTCTTCGCGGTCTGCTCCGATAGCGCCTTCACCTCCGAGGCGACGACGGCGAAGCCGCGGCCGGCCTCGCCGGCCCGTGCGGCCTCGATGGTCGCGTTGAGCGCGAGCAGCTTGGTCTGGCGGGAGATCGTATCGATCTCGTGGGCCATGTCGGCGATTCGCCGGATGGCCGTCGTCACCTGATCCGTGCGCGCCTTGATGTCGTCGAACGACGCCGTGATGGCTTCCATCGCCTGACCGGCTTCTCCGGCACTGCCCGACGTCTCGTTGACGAGTCGGGAGGCATCCGCCGCGTTGGCCCGCGTTTCGTCGGAGGCCTTGGCGATGTTCTCAATAGTGCGGGCCATCTCTTCGACCGCGCCGGAGATCGAGATGGTCTCGCCGGAGAGGCGGCTCAGGTTGCCGCCGTTCCAGGCCATCAGGCAGGCGAGATCGCCGAGAATGCGGCCGGATTCGATCGCCGGGCGGAGCCGTTCGGCGGTGTTTGGCTCCGCTCGATCAACATATGCGGTCGAATGGCCTTGGGCGAGATCACCCGCCGGCTCCGGCGCGTGGCCATTGGTGAATGCGGACATGGCGTTTCCCCGTCGCTGTCTTTTCTTGTCATGCGCGCCGATGGTGCTGCCGGCGCGGTCTCCCCGATCGCCAACCGGTCGGCGTCAGCGGGTCTCTCGGCGTCCCAATCCGGCATCATGCCAGAGGCGGCTGATCCGAGGCTGTCCTCGCACTCGCCTTCACGGAAAGGCGAACTCGGCCTTTCAACCTCGGGATTGTGCGCTCCTCCTGGAATTGATCCAAGCTGCCGTTGACAGCGCCGCCGTCTTTTGATCGGATGGTCAAAAGACGGGCGTGCCGCTTCGATGGGCAATCCGCCGGGGCGCCGGCGGAAACGGGCCATTCGGCATGATCCGGACGAGGGGACAGACCGCAGCGGCCCGGCAGTGGCGGCGCGGTCCGCAGCGCCGGCGGCGGCCTTGGAGCCGGCACGGGAGACGATGATGACGGACGTGGACATCCGCGCCGGACGCTTGCCGTCCGACGATCTCGCACGCAATTTTTCCGACCTCCATCCGGTCCTCACCGATCACGAGGCGGCCGTCGAGGCGGGCCGCTGCCTGTTCTGCTACGACGCGCCCTGCATGCAGGCGTGCCCGACTTCGATCGACGTGCCGCTGTTCATCCGCCAGATCTCGACCGGCAATCGGGTCGGCGCGGCGCGGACCATTCTCGATGCCAACGCCCTCGGCGCCATGTGCGCCCGTGTCTGTCCGACCGAGACGCTGTGCGAAGAGGCCTGCGTCCGCAATGCGGGCGAGAGCAAGCCGATCGAGATCGGCCGCCTCCAACGCTATGCGACCGATGCGGTGGTGCCGACCGGGCGGCAGATCTTCCGCCGTGCGGCGCCGACGGGCCGCCGGGTCGCGGTGGTCGGTGCCGGCCCGGCGGGGCTCTCCTGCGCCCACGGCCTCGCCCGCGCCGGCCACGACGTGGTGATCTACGATGCGCGGCCGAAGGCGGGCGGGCTCAACGAATACGGCATCGCGGCCTACAAGGCGGCGGGCGGCATCGCCGAGCAGGAGGTCGCCTGGCTGCTGGCGATCGGTGGGATCGAGATCCGCGCCGGCATTGCGCTCGGCCGTGACGTCAGCCTGGACGCGCTCCTCGCCGATCACGACGCGGTCTTCCTCGGCATGGGTCTCCAGGGAATCAACGCGCTCGGGCTCGGCGGCGAGACTGCCGGCGTGCGCGATGCCGTCGATTTCATCGCCGACCTCCGTCAGGCCCAGGCCGACGGACGCCTCGACGGCGTCGCGACCGGCCGGCGGGTGATCGTGATCGGCGGCGGCATGACCGCCGTCGATGCGGCGATCCAATCGAAGAAGCTCGGCGCCGACGAGGTCACCATTGTCTATCGGCGCGGCGCGGAGGCGATGAACGCGAGCGTCTACGAGCAGGAGCTCGCGCAACTGAACGGCGTCACCATCCGCCATTGGGCCCGGCCGGCTGCGCTCGAAAGCGACCAGGGCCGCCTCGTCGGCGTCCGCTTCGAAGAAACGGCGAGCCGCGACGGCCGCCTCGTCGATGCCGGCCGCAGCTTCCGGCTCGAGGCCGATCTCCTCCTCACCGCGATCGGCCAGACCTTCGTCGCCGCTCCGCTGACTGGGGCGCTTGAGCTCGAGAACGGCCGCATCAAGGTCGACGAGATCCGGGCGACGTCGCTGCCGCGGGTGTGGGCCGGCGGCGACTGCGTCGCCGGGGGCGAGGACCTGACCGTCGTCGCGGTCGAGGACGGCAAGATCGCCGCCCGCGCCATCGACGCGGCCTTCGCCGCCGCCTCCCGCGTCGCCGCCGAGTAAGCCGCGGACTAACGCCGCACGTCTTTTGCCGACTTCATCCTCAGGAGGATGTCATGGCCGATCTCTCCGTCGATTTCTGCGGCATCAAGGCGCCGAACCCGTTCTGGCTCGCCTCCGCGCCGCCGACCGACAAGGAATACAACGTCGAGCGCGCCTTCCGGGCGGGCTGGGGCGGCGTCGTGTGGAAGACGCTGGGCGAGGAAGGGCCGCCGGTCGTCAACGTCTCCGGTCCGCGCTACGGCGCGCTGCACGGCCCCGACCGGCGCGTCATGGGCTTCAACAACATCGAGCTCATCACCGACCGGCCGCTCGAGGTGAACCTCGCCGAGATCAAGGCGGTGAAGAGCCGGTGGAAGGATCGCGCGGTCGTCGTCTCGCTGATGGTCCCGTGCGAGGAGGAGGCGTGGAAGAAGATCCTGCCGCGCGTCGAGGAGACCGGCTGCGACGGCATCGAGCTCAACTTCGGCTGCCCCCACGGCATGTCGGAGCGCGGCATGGGCTCGGCGGTCGGGCAGGTGCCCGAATATGTCGAGATGGTCGCGCGCTGGTGCAAGCAGAACACCCGCATGCCGGTGATCGTGAAGCTGACGCCGAACATCACCGACGTCCGTCGCCCCGCAGAAGCCGCGCGGCGCGGCGGCGCCGATGCCGTCTCGCTCATCAACACCATCAACTCGATCATGGGCGTCGATCTCGACGCCATGGCGCCCAGTCCGCACACCGACGGCAAGGCGACCCACGGCGGCTATTGCGGCGCCGCGGTGAAGCCGATCGCACTGCACATGGTCGCCGACATCGCCCGCTCTCCGGCGACCCACGGCATGCCACTCTCGGGGATCGGCGGCGTCGAGACCTGGCGCGATGCGGCCGAATTCATGGCGCTCGGCTGCGGCACCGTGCAGGTGTGCACCGCCGCGATGGTCTACGGTTTCGGCATCGTGCGGGAAATGATCACCGGCCTCGAAGCCTGGATGGACGAAAAGGGCTATGAGCGGTTGTCCGATTTCGTCGGCCGCGCGGTGCCGAACGTCACCGACTGGCAGCACCTCAACCTGAACTATGCGGTGAAGGCGCGCATCGACCAGGATCTCTGCATCAAGTGCGGGCGCTGCCACATCGCCTGTGAGGATACGTCCCACCAAGCGATCTTCGCCACCAAGGACGGGATGCGGCACTTCGAGGTCAACGACGCGGAGTGCGTCGGCTGCAATCTCTGCGTCAACGTCTGCCCGATCGAGGACTGCATCACGATGGTGCCGCTGATGAACGAGCTCGACGCCCGCACCGGCCGCTATGTCGACGGCTCCGTGCTGCCCTGGACCGCCCACCCGAACAACCCGGCGGTCCGCCAAGCGGCGGAGTGAGTCGGGGTAAGCTGGGAAAGGCCCCTCATCCGGCCCTACCGGGCCACCTTCTCCCCGGCGGGGAGAAGGAGCGGAGAGGTTGGTGATCGTAAGGAAGGCGAGGCGCTTCGGCTCCCTCTCCCCGCCGGGGAGAGGGCTGGGGTGAGGGGAATGGCACCGGGCTTTCAGGATCCGAGACCACTCGGCACGCGGGGGCGCCATGGTGGAGGGAGAGGAGAAGAGAGCGGCGACGGTTCAACGGGCGCGGAGCCTGCGCGTGAGCATGACGGCGCCCGAGCAGCGCTTGTGGGCTCATCTGCGGGATCGGCGCTTGGGCGGGTACAAGTTCGTTCGGCAGATGCCGATCGGTCGCTACGTCGCGGACTTCGCATGCCGGGAGCGGAGGCTGATCGTCGAGGTCGACGGATGGCAGCATGCGGAGAGCCGGGGCGATCGCGTCCGGGACGAGGCGTTGCGTGTGCAAGGTTACCGCGTGCTGCGGTTCTGGAACGACGAGGTTTCGCGCGAGATGGAGAACGTCTTGGAGACGATCCTCGCCGCGTTGGAGGGGCGGTTGGATTGAGGGGGGCGATGATGTGCCGGCCCCTCATCCGGCCCTACCGGGCCACCTTTTCCCCGGCGGGGAGAAGGAGCGGAGAGGTTGGTGACCGCAAGGAAGACGAGACGCTCCGACTCCCTCTCCCCGCTGGGGAGAGGGCGGGGGTGAGGGCCCTTCGAGACTAAGAACCTTGAGGATACGAGCGATTTCGGGGACTCAACGCGGGACGATGCCGCGGAGCAGGATGGCGAGGAGAGCGTCGTGGGAGCGGCGGTAGAAGGCGTCGTCGGACAAGTCGCGGCCGGTGAGGGCGCGGATCTGGAAGGCGAAGTCGGCATAATGCTGGGTCGTCGCCCAGATCGAGAAGATCAGATGGAGCGGCTCGATCGGGGCGAGGCGGCCCTCGGCGATCCAGCGTTCGATCGTCTTCGTCTTGGCGTCGACCAGGGCCTTCAAGGGGCCGCTCAGCATGGCGCCGAGATGGGGGGCGCCTTGCAGGATCTCGAGCGCGAACAGTCGCGAGGCCGCCGGATAGAGCCGCGAGGCCTCGAGCTTGCGGGCGACATAATCCGTGATCGCCTCGATCGGATCGCGGGCATCGTCCATCTCGCCGAGCGGGACCAGCCAGCGCTCCAGCGTGGTTTCGAGGACCGCCGTATAGAGCAGGTCCTTGGTGCGGAAATAATAGAGCAGGTTCGGCTTCGACATGCCGGCCGCGGCCGCGATGTCGTCGATGCGGGCGCCGTGGAGGCCGAGGGTCGAGAAGGCCTCGGTCGCCGCTTCGAGGATGCGCTCGACATTCGCCTCGCCGACCCGCGTCTTGGCCCGGAAGGGGCCCGAGGCGTCCCGCGTCGCCGCCCCGTCCGTCTTGGCACGCCCCGGCCGCTTGCGGGCGGCGGGCGTTTCTGGCGCAATCGGGCGGAAGTCGTCCGGGGTCGGTTCGCGGTTCATGGACGGATGTTGCCTGTATTTTGTCCAACCGGTCAAATGAACGGGCACGCGATCGACCGGAATGCGGAGGTGTCGTCGTCACCGCGACCCGATTCCGGGCCGCTTGTCCACCGCCTTCGCGCAGCCGGACCCGGCTGCGGCGCGTTGCGGTTGCGACCTTCGGCGAAGAACGCGCATCGTGGCACGACGCTTGCGATGAAACGGGGCGGCACGGCCCGAACGGAACGGCCGAGCGCGGGAGAGCGTGAATGGCGTTGAGCGAAGCGACCAGCGAAGCTGCGGCGACGGCGGCCGTCCCTCGGCCGGACCGGCGGTCGGTCATCAGCATCGCTGGCCTCGATCTCACCTTTGAGACCGCTGACGGGCCGGTCTATGCGTTGTCGAACGTCGATCTCGACGTCCGCGAGGGCGAATTCGTCTCCTTCATCGGCCCGTCGGGCTGCGGGAAGACGACGCTCCTGCGGGCGATCGCCGACCTCGAGCAGCCGACCGCGGGCACGCTCCTCGTCAACGGGCTCTCCGCCCACGAGGCGCGGCTGCGCCGGCAATATGGCTACGTCTTTCAGGCGCCGGCGCTCTATCCCTGGCGCACGATCGAGAAGAACGTGATGCTGCCGCTCGAGATCATGGGGCTTTCCCTGGCCGAGCGACGCGAACGGGCGAGGAAGCAGCTCTCTCTCGTCAACCTGACCGGCTTCGAGCGCAAATTCCCCTGGCAGCTCTCCGGCGGCATGCAGCAGCGCGCCTCGATTGCGCGCGCGCTGTCGTTCGACCCGGCGCTCCTCCTCATGGACGAGCCGTTCGGCGCCCTCGACGAGATCGTGCGGGACCATCTCAACGAGGAACTCCTCAAGCTCTGGGCGGCGACCAGCAAGACGGTGGTGTTCGTCACCCATTCGATCCAGGAGGCGGTCTTCCTCTCGACCAAGATCGTGGTGATGTCGCCCCGGCCGGGCCGGATCATCGACGTGATCCCCTGCGATCTGCCGGCCGAGCGCACCCTCGACATCCGCGAGACGCCGGACTTCCTCAAGATCGCGCACCGCGTGCGCGAAGGCTTGCGCGCGGGGCATGCTTATGGCGACTGACGCGCTCGGCCGGCACGAGGGACGGCAGCAGACCGCGGCGCGGCCGCGGCGCGGGCTGTGGACCCGCCTGATGTCCGGGACCGCCGGCCCGGTGATCGCGATCCTGATCGTGATCGTCGCCGTCTGGTATCTCGCGGCGATCGCCCTCAACGCCCCGACCGCCCGCGACGCCTTCGCCCGCGCCGATGCCGCCTACGGTCCGCTCGACCTCGTGACGGCCACGTGGTCGCAGGAACGGCCGCTGCTGCCGGCGCCGCACCAGATCGCCGGGGAGCTCCAGAAATCGGTGTTTGGCCTGTCGCCGACCTCCAAGCGGTCGCTGGTCTATCACGGCTGGGTCACGCTCTCGGCCGCCCTGCTCGGGTTCGGCTTCGGGACGGTGATCGGCATCGTGCTCGCGGTCCTCATCGTCCACGTGAAGACGCTCGAAAAGAGCCTGATGCCGTGGATCATTTCCTCCCAGATGGTGCCGATCCTCGCCGTCGCCCCGATCGTCATCGTCGTGCTCGGCTCGATCGGCATCCGCGGCACCGTGCCGAAGTCCTTGATCTCGACCTATCTGTGCTTCTTCCCCGTCGCCATCGGCATGGTGAAGGGGCTCAATTCGCCGGACGTGCTCGCCCGCGATCTGATGCGCACCTATTCGGCGACCCAAGCGCAGACCTTCTTCAAGCTTCGCCTGCCGGCCTCGGTGCCGTTCCTGTTCGCGAGCCTCAAGGTCGCGGCGGCGATCTCGCTGATCGGCGCCATCGTCGCCGAGCTGCCGACCGGCGCCCAGGCGGGCCTCGGCGCGCGGCTCCTCGCCGGCTCCTATTATGGACAGACCGTGCAGATCTGGGCGGCGCTCATCGCGGCAGCCGTGGTCGCCGCCGGCCTCGTTCTGGTGATCGGGCTCGTCGAGAGGGCGGTCGGGCGGCTGATGGGGGCGCGACCGTGAGCACCATGACCCGCCCCGTCACCGGCGTCGCGTCCGCCACCGCGTCCGCGGGGAAGGGGAGCCGACGGCGCTTCGGCCTCGGCCGCCTCGCGCTCGCCTGCGCCGCCCTGCTGGCGCTCATCTCTCTGGTGCTGCCGGCGGGGATCGGGCGCGGGCCGCTCGCGGTCGCGTTCTGGCCCTCCGTCGTCGTCTTCGCCGCCGCGGTCGTGCTTGGCCGTCTCGCCTTGCGCGGCCGGCGCTCGCCGGGGCTCGTCGGGGCTGGCCTGATCGCGGCGCTCGCGCTCGCCGCCACCAATCTCTGGATCCTCAAGGCCGCCGCGCTCGAAGGCATCGCCGGTCCGGGCTTCTGGGCGCTCGTGCTCGCCGCCTGGCTCGGCGCCTCGGCGATGGTCGCCGACCTGACGCATGTCGCGCTGCGCTCGGCCGTCGCCCGCCGCGCCGCGGCGCTCGCCGTGCCGCTCCTGTTCGGCCTCTACCTGTTCTTCCTGTGGGAGGTGATCGTCCGCGGCTTCGGCGTCCCCTCGGTGCTGATGCCGGCGCCGAGCGCGATCGCGCTGCGCTTCGGCGGGGCGCTGCCGACGCTGTGGCAGGACTTCGTCCAGACCTTCGTGCGCGGCGTCCTCTCCGGCTACATCATCGGCAACGGCGCGGGCTTCCTCGTCGCCATCGTCGCCGACCGTGTGCCCTTCCTGCGCCGCGGGCTCCTGCCGCTCGGCAACTTCGTCGCCGCGCTCCCGATCATCGGCATCGCGCCGATCATGGTGATGTGGTTCGGCTTCGACTGGCCGTCGAAGGCGGCCGTCGTGGTCGTCGTCACCTTCTTCCCGATGCTGGTCAACACGGTCGCCGGCCTCGCCGCCGCCGGACCGCTCGAGCGCGACCTGATGCGCTCCTACGCGGCGAGCTACGGCCAGACGCTCCTCAAGCTGCGGCTGCCGGCAGCCTTGCCCTTCATCTTCAACGCGCTGAAGATCAATTCCACCCTCGCGCTGATCGGCGCGATCGTGGCGGAATTCTTCGGCACCCCGATCGTAGGCATGGGCTTCCGCATCTCGGTCGAGGCGGGGCGCATGGCGCTCGACATGGTGTGGGCGGAGATCGCGCTCGCGGCCATCGCCGGCACCGCCTTCTACGGCATCCTCGCGCTCATCGAGCGGGCGGCCACCTTCTGGCACCCGTCGTTTCGTTCGTGACGTCTTTCAAGCCGCGCTCAAGCGGCGTCAAACCGGAGGCTGGAACCCTATGAACCTCAAGCATCTCCTCGCCGCGGGCGTCGCCCTCGGTCTGATGTCGGGCGCGGCGCAGGCGGCCGACCCGGTGACCCTGCAGCTCAAGTGGGTGACCCAGGCGCAGTTCGCCGGTTACTACGTCGCCAAGGAGAAGGGCTACTACAAGGACGCCGATCTCGACGTCACCATCAACCCGGGCGGACCGGACGTGGCGCCGGAGCAGGTCATCGCCGGCGGCGGCGCCGACGTGATCGTCGATTGGATGCCGGCCGCGCTCGCCGCCCGCGAGAAGGGCGTGCCGCTCGTCAACGTCTCGCAGCCGTTCAAGAAGTCCGGCCTCGAACTGACCTGCCGCGCCGACACCGGCATCAAGACGCCGACCGACTTCAAGGGCAAGACGCTGGGCGTCTGGTTCTCGGGCAACGAATATCCGTTCCTCTCCTGGATGTCGAAGCTCGGCTACAAGACCGACGGCGGCCCGGACGGCGTCACCGTCATCAAGCAGGGCTTCAACGTCGATCCGCTGATCCAGAAGCAGGCGGCGTGCATCTCGACGATGACCTACAACGAATATTGGCAGGTCATCGACGCCGGCTACACGCCCGAGCAACTCGTCGTGTTCAAGTACGAGGACGAGGGCGTCGCGACCCTCGAAGACGGCCTCTACGTGATGCAGGACAAGCTGAAGGATCCGGCCTTCGTCGCCAAGATGGCGAAGTTCGTTGCGGCCTCGATGAAGGGCTGGGACTATGCCCGCGAGCATCCCGACGAGGCGGCCTCGATCGTGCTCGAGAACGACACCACGGGCGCCCAGACCGAGAAGCACCAGAAGCGCATGATGGCCGAGGTGGCGAAGCTCCTCGACGACAAGGCGAACGGCAAGCTCGACGTCGCCGACTACGAGCGCACCGTGAAGGTCCTGACCTCGGGCGGCTCCGACCCGGTCATCACCAAGGCGCCGGAAGGGGCCTACTCGTTCGCGCTCTACGACGCGATGAAGTGAGCCGTCGTCCTCAGTCCTTGACCCTCCCCTGCCAGGGGGAGGGTCGACGGCCGAAGGCCGGCGGGGTGGGGTAAGCCCGGAACGAGGTCGGAGCCATGGCCGGGTCAGACCCGCTCAGCCGCTTCAGACGCGATACCGCTCGGAAGCTCCGCCATGACGAGACCGAGGCGGAGCGGACGCTGTGGCGTGCACTCTCGAAGGTCCCGCTCGTGGGGTCGCATTTCCGGCGTCAGGTGGTCATCGGGCCCTTCATCGCGGATCTTGCCTGCTTGGCCGCGAAGCTTGTGATCGAAGTCGATGGAAGCCACCACAACGATGCCGATCAGGCGGACAAGGACGAAAGACGGACGAAATGGCTGGAAAGCCAAGGCTTCCGTGTCCTCCGCTTCCATAACCGTGAGGTCATGCTGGAGACGCCAGCGGTCCTCGAAACGATCTACTCCGCGCTCTATGGCGGTCCGCATGGCGAAGCGGCCCGCTTGAAACATCAGAGGCGCTCGAGCGCCGGCCTAACCCCACCCCGCCGCCCCGAGGGCGGCGACCCTCCCCCTGACAGGGGAGGGTGAAGGGGGGCGCGCTGTTCCCCTTCGCTCGTGGCGCGATGGCGCAAAAACGATCGGAATAAGGAGTACCATCCCATGAGCATCCTCATCCGCGGCGGCACCGTGGTGAATCACGATTGGTCGCGCCGGGCCGACGTCCTCGTCGAGGGCGGGTCGATCGTCGCCGTCGGGGCGAACCTCGAGGCGCCGGCCGGGGCCGAGGTGATCGACGCCGGCGGTGCCTACGTCATGCCCGGCGGCATCGATCCGCACACCCATCTCGACTTCATGTTCATGGGCAACGTGTCGGCCGACGATTTCGAGTGGGGCACCAAGGGCGCGCTCTCCGGCGGCACCACGATGGTCATCGATTTCTGCGTGCCCGGACCCGGCCAGTCGATGCTCGCCGCCTATCAGGATTGGCGCCGCAAGGCCGAGAACGCCGCCTCCGACTACGGCTTCCACATGGCCGTGACCTGGTGGGACAAGCAGGTCTACGACGAGATGGAGACCGTCGTCCGCACCTACGGCATCAACACCTTCAAGCACTTCCTCGCCTACAAGGGCGCCTTGATGGTGAACGACGACGAGCTGTTCCACTCGTTCTCGCGCTGCGCCGCGATCGGCGCGATGCCGCTCGTCCATGCCGAGAACGGCGACGTCGTGTTCCGCCTCCAGCAGCATTATCTGGAGACCGGCGTGACCGGCCCCGAGGGCCACGCTTATTCGCGCCCACCCGAGGTCGAGGGCGAGGCGACCAACCGCGCCATCATGATCGCCGATATGGCCGGCGTGCCGCTCTATGTGGTCCACACTTCCTGCCAGCCGGCCCACGAAGCGATCGCCCGCGCCCGCGCCGCCGGCAAGCGGGTCTACGGCGAGCCCTTGATCCAGCACCTCGTGCTCGATGCCGGGGAATATCTCAACAAGGACTGGGATTATGCGGCGCGGCGGGTGATGTCGCCGCCGTTCCGGCCGAGGGAGCACCAGGCGAGCCTGTGGGCCGGGCTGCAATCCGGCTCGCTCCAGGTGGTCGCGACCGACCATTGCGCCTTCACCACCGAGCAGAAGCGCATGGGGCTCACCGACTTCACCAAGATCCCGAACGGCACGGGCGGGCTCGAGGACCGCATGCCGGTTTTGTGGACGGCGGGCGTCAATACCGGGCGGCTGACGCGCGAGGAGTTCGTCGCCGCGACCTCGGCGAACATCGCCCGAATCCTCAACGTATATCCCAAGAAGGGCGCCATCGCGCCGGGCTCGGACGCCGACATCGTGATCTGGGACCCCGAGGCGACCAAGCGCATCTCGGCCAAGGATCAGGTCAGCCGCATCGATTACAACGTCTTCGAGGGCTACGAGGTGAAGGGACTGCCGGCAATCGTGCTGTCGCGCGGCAAGGTGGTGTGGATCGACAAGGATCTGCGCGCCGAGGCCGGCGACGGGCAATATGTGCCGCGCGATCCCTATCCGGCGGTCCACATCGCCAACGCTAAGTGGCGCGAGCTCAATATTCCCCGTAAGGTAGAGCGTGCCGATGTGACACCTTAGGTATAGGGGATGGCTTAATGCTGCGTGGCTGGATTATAGAAGCGTTAGTTGCCCTTGGCGGCTCGGGTACAGTAGTCGATGTGGCGAGGCACATATGGGAAAATCACGAGACAGAACTGCGTGCTTCAGGCGACCTTTTTTATAAGTGGCAGTATGAAATGCGATGGGTCGGGAGGAGTTTAGTTGAGGATAAGATTATTATAAAGCAGTCGAGGCCTCGCTTGTGGATCCTGAGGTAATAGGAGTTTAGAGTGCAGAACCTTCAGATCAACCCGCAGCGCCTGTGGGACATGCTGATGGAAACCGCCGCCTTCGGCGGCACGCCGAAGGGAGGCGTCTGCCGGCTGACGCTCACCGACCTCGACGCCAAGGTGCGCGATTGGTTCAAGGCCGAGTGCGAGAAGGTCGGCTGCACGGTGCGGATCGACGAGGTCGGCAACATGTTCGCCCTGCGGCCGGGCCGCCGGAATGACTTGCCGCCGATCGCGATGGGAAGCCACCTCGACACCCAGCCGACGGGCGGCAAGTTCGACGGCATCCTCGGCGTGCTCGGCGGGCTCGAGGTTTTGAAGACGCTCCACGATCTCGGCTACGAGACCAACGCGCCGGTCATGCTGGTCAACTGGACCAACGAGGAGGGCTCGCGCTTCGCCCCGGCGATGCTCGGCTCCGGCGTGTTCGCCGGCGTGTTCGACCGCGCCTATGCCGACAGCCGCGAGGACCGCAACGGCGTGAGCTTCAAGGACGCCATCGAGGCGATCGGCTATCGCGGCGAGGTGCCGGCCGGGGCCGTCGAGCTCGGCGCGATGTTCGAGCTCCACATCGAGCAGGGGCCGATCCTCGAGGCGGAGGGCAAGACGGTCGGCATCGTCAAGGGCGTGCAGGGCATGCGCTGGTACGAGGCGACGGTGATCGGCAAGGAGGCCCACACGGGCTCGACCCCGATGAACCTGCGCCGCGATGCCCTCGTCGGCACCGCGAAGCTGATCGAGGCGGTCAATGCCGTCGCGCTGGCCCATCCGGGGGCGGTCGGCACCGTGGGGCTCATCGAATCGAAGCCGAATTCGCGCAACGTGATCCCGGGCGAGGTGTTCTTCACCATCGATTTCCGCCATCCCGAGGCGCCGGTGCTCGACGTGCTCGAGGCGGATTTCGCCGCGGCGGTGGCGAAGATTGCCGAGGCGACCGGGCTCGAGATCACGTGGAAGCGGATCTGGGATTCGCCGCCGGTGGCGTTCCACCCCGATCTCATCGAGGCGGTGCGGGAGGGCGCAGCCGTCGCCGGTCTGCCGGCCCGCGAGATCGTCTCGGGTCCGGGCCACGATGCGGCCTATATCGCCCGGGTCTGCCCGACGACGATGATCTTCGTGCCTTCCAAGGACGGCATCAGCCACAACGAGGCGGAATCGACGACCTTCGACGAATGCGGGGCCGGCGCGCAGGTGCTGCTGAACGCCGTGCTGACCTACGACCGCCGGTTCGCTGCCTGATCGCGGGCCGCGGCGTGGCCGGATCGTTTAGGGGCAGCCCACCATATTGTTGGGCATCTTCACGCTCGGCGCGCAGGGCTTGATGGGCTTCAGCGGCGCCGGGGCAGGCTGCTGCTGGGGCGCCGGCGGCTTGTAGCCGGGCGTACCGGGGGAGGGCGGCTGCGGGGCGCCCGAGCGCGGGGATTTCGGCGTCACGCCGTAGCCCGGCGAGGGCGGCGGACCGCCATAGGTCGGGGCCGGCGACGAATAAGGCTGCACGACGAGCGGGTTGATCTGCACTTGCGCCGCGGCCGGGGTCGCCGCCGCGGCGAGCATCGCGGCGAGAGCCGAGACGCGGATGATGCGTCTCGGGCCTGCGGCCGCGCTGCGCGGGATCAGGGAATGCAATGCGCCTCCTTCGGCAGGCCCTCCGGCGTGTCCCAGTCGTTTTCGGGCAGGCCGGCGAATTTACCCGTATAAACTTGCTTCACGGCCCGGAACGACGTCGCCTTCCCGGTCGTCTGGTCGAAGTCCACCACCCAGAAATAATCATAGTTCGTCTCGGGCCAAGTGGTGGGAACGTCCTTAAAGGCGTCGAGGCCGAGCAACTGGCGCAGCGTGACCTTTTCGCCGGGAAATTCGTGCTCCAGCGCAGCGTCCGCGATGTGGCGATGTTCCCACATCAGGACGAGGGTTTTGCCGTTCCATTGCGGGTCGGAAAAGATCTGCGCCACGGCTTCGCGATTGTGCCGGTTGAGCTGGGCGTCCTCGCTGTACGGGCCTGTCTTCGGCGAGAACGGGAGGACCGAATAGGCGATCACCGGCTGACCCAAGGCATTGGCGAGCGGAACCGCGAATTCCAGGGTATGCAGCGTGATGACGAACACCGCTGCCGGCGTCTGACCATCTAGGATCGCGCGGCTTCGCGGCGACGACAGCGCCTGCGGACCGAGATATTGGTTCGCGATGGCGTGGGAGCGCAGGGCGCCTACCTTGCAGAGTTTGAAGGTGGTCTGCTTCTCCCCGTGGCGTACGATCACG
Organism: Segnochrobactrum spirostomi; assembly: GCF_009600605.1. Taxonomy (GTDB): domain Bacteria; phylum Pseudomonadota; class Alphaproteobacteria; order Rhizobiales; family Segnochrobactraceae; genus Segnochrobactrum; species Segnochrobactrum spirostomi. Next base: position 3,718,266 of record NZ_VWNA01000001.1, read on the forward strand.
ATGCGCTTCGGCGCCGCGCTCGCCGGGGCGGCGACACCGCTGACGAGAATGGCGGCGGCTAGGGAAAAAGCGGACAACAGACGGTCGAGACGCATACGGAACCCCCATTCCGATCAGTGCGTGCGGCGTGACTTCCCTTCGAAAAGCCTCACCCCGGCACGCGCTCCAGCAGGATTGCCACAAGACCTTCCGCTCGCGCGCAAGGGCCAGGGCCACTTTTGGTGAAAGGAGAAGGCTCATCGCCGTCTCCTCGCGTCCAAATTGTACCTGCCGTACTCTGACAAATGGCGGGTCGTATTCGGGCGCGAACTTCACAACGACTGTGATCTAGTTTGGAAATTCGCGCCCCGTCAACGGAAGCCGGATTCAGCTTTTGTCTTCGGGATTATTTCGACAGCGCGGCGGTGCGGTTGAGCGCGGCGCCGAAGCCCTTGAGCGAGAGCGTGAAGGTAACCGGCTTGCTCGTGTCCGCGGCGACGGCGTTCAACTTCAACTGCTTGCCCTTGCGCAGATTGGCGATGGTCGCGGCGTCGAAGTTGATCTGGACGATGCAGCCGACCGGCAGGCAGGTCTGGAACGGCAGCGCCGCGCCCGGAGCGGCATCGTCGATCTGGAGCGTCACGCCGCTTGCGAGCGCGAGCCCGAACGGCATGGCGAGTACGCCGCGGGCGGCATCTTGGCTCGTCGTGGACAACTCGGCGGCAAGCACGCGCTGCTGGTTCTGCTGATTGACCTGAGTCTGGGAGAACACGCACCGCTTTTGCCCATCGGGCTCGATGCACATCACGTTCCAGTCGTCGTAGCTCTCCTGGAGTGACGAAGCGCCGCCCGGAAGGCTGCTCGGTGCGTCTGCCTTCTTGGCCGCGGTTGTGTTGGAAGTCTGGGCCGCGGCGGGCTGAGCCTGCGCGACGAGAAGGGCACCGACGACGGCGCTGGCGGCGAGCAGCATGTTCGGACGAAGCATGGACATATCGATCGGTTCCTCATGCGGATCCCGCCCCAAACGGCGATCCGCGGCTGGATGGTTCCGGAGCGTATGCCTTTTGGGCGAGGGCTCGGCGTCGAGGGGCCGAACGGTGTCGCTTGAAGATCGCACGCCCGAGGAGACGGCTTCACGAAGGCCACCCGTTCGGGCGCCCCGCTGCTGCTCATACAAAAAGCGCGGGCCCGTTCCAATGCTTATCCACGGGGCCGTGCAACCGGGCCGATGCAATGCACGGTCACGCGGCACCCGCGAGGCCCTACCCCCGCGCGGGGCTTGTCCACGTCCCGCCGATCCTCTACGGAGACCCATCCACCGTCGCCGAAGCCGGTGCAAAGGAGTGTGCGATGGACGTGCGTACGTTCGCGATTCCGGACCTGAAGCTCGTCATTCCGAAGCGGCACGGGGATGCACGCGGCTTCTTTGTCGAGCTTTGGACGGACCGCCGCTTCCGCGAACAGGTGGCCGATATCGGGTTCGTGCAGGACAATCTGTCCCGGTCGGCGGAGACGGGGACCATTCGCGGCCTGCATTTCCAGAAGGCGCCCCATGCCCAGGGCAAGCTGGTGCAGTGCCTTCGCGGTGCGGTTCTCGACGTGGTCGTGGATATCCGTATCGGCTCGCCCACCTATCGCCAGCACGTCGCGGTGCGGCTCGATGCGGCAGAGGGGCCCAGCTTTGGGTGCCGCCGGGCTTCCTGCACGGGTTCTGCACGCTGGAACCCGATTGCGAGGTCGCCTACAAGGTGACGGACTATTACAGTCCGGCGGACGACGGCGCGGTGATCTGGTCGGACCCCGACCTCGGCATCGATTGGCCCGTCGAGCCGGGCAAGGCGGTGGTGTCGGACAAGGACGGCCGCGCGCCGCGGCTCGCCGAGCTGCCGCCGATCTTCCACTACGAGGCTCGCGCCTGAGCGGACATTTCTGATGCGCATCATCGTCACCGGCGGAGCCGGATTCATCGGATCGGCGCTCTGCCGTCATCTCGCGCGCGAGACCGAGGCCGAGATCGTCAATGTCGACAAGCTCACCTACGCGGGCAATCTCGCGTCGCTGACCGAGATCGGCAACCATCCGCGCTACCGCTTCGTGAAGGAGGACATCTGCGATTACGGCGCGATGGCTTCCCTGATCGAGGAGGTGAAGCCGGACGGGATCATGCATCTCGCCGCCGAGAGCCACGTCGATCGCTCCATCGCCGGCTCGAAGGCGTTCGTCGAGACCAACGTGCTCGGCACCCATGCGCTTCTCGAGGGTGCGCGGCGCTATTGGTCGGGGCTGTCCGGTCCGGCGAAGGAGAATTTCCGCTTCCTCCACGTCTCGACCGACGAGGTCTACGGTTCGCTCGGCCCCGACGGTCTCTTCACCGAGACGACGCCCTACGATCCGTCCTCGCCTTATTCCGCCTCGAAGGCGGCTTCAGACCATCTCGCGATCGCCTGGCAGCGCACCTACGGCCTGCCGGTCGTGGTCTCGAACTGCTCGAACAATTACGGGCCTTATCACTTCCCCGAGAAGCTGATCCCGCTCGTCATCCTCAACGCGCTCGACGGCAAGCCGCTGCCCGTCTACGGCGACGGCAGCAATGTCCGCGACTGGCTCTATGTCGAGGACCACGCCCGCGCCTTGCATCTGATCCTGTCGAAGGGACGGCCCGGCGAGACCTACAATGTCGGCGGGCGCAACGAGCGCTCCAACATCGAGGTGGTGCGCACCATCTGCGCCACCCTCGATCGGCTGCGGCCGACCGGCGCGCCGCACGACCGGCTCATCACCTTCGTCACCGACCGTCCGGGCCACGATCACCGCTACGCGATCGATGCGACGAAGCTCGAGACCGAGCTCGGCTGGCGGGCGCGGGAGACCTTTGAGACCGGCTTGGCGCGGACCGTGCGCTGGTATCTCGACAACGAATGGTGGTGGCGGCCCTTGCGGGACGGTGTCTATGGCGGCGAGCGCCTCGGCCTCGTCGGCACGGCGCGCGGATGAGCCCGATGCGGATCGTCGTCACAGGTCGCGAAGGGCAGGTGGCGCAGGCGCTTGCCGCGGCAGCGCCGGACGAGGTCGTGCTCGTCGGCCGTCCCGACCTCGACCTCGAACGGCCTGAGACCATCGCCGCGGTGATCGCCGCGGCCCGGCCCGATGTGGTCGTGAGCGCGGCGGCCTATACGGCGGTCGATCAGGCCGAGAGCGACCGCGAAAGCGCCTTTGCCGTGAATGAGACGGGCGCAGGGGCGGTCGCCGCCGCCGCCCGCGCGCTCGGCGTGCCGGTCGTGCACGTCTCCACGGATTACGTCTTTCCCGGCACCCAGGCCGAACCTTACCGGGAGAGCGATGCCGTCGGGCCGGTGTCGGTCTACGGCCTTTCGAAGGAAGCGGGGGAGCGGGCCGTCGCCGCCGCGAACCCGGACCATGCGATCCTACGCACGGCCTGGGTCTATGCCCCCTACGGCAAGAATTTCGTCCGCACCATGCTGCGCCTCGCCGAGACACGGGATGCGGTGCGCGTGGTCGCCGATCAGGAGGGGGCGCCGAGCTATGCGCCGGACCTCGCCACGGCGATCCTGGCGGTCGCCCGCAATCTGGTCGCGCGGCCGGATGAGCCCGCCTTGCGCGGCATCTTCCACATGACGAACGCCGGCGAGACGACGTGGGCGGGCTTCGCCGAGGCGATCTTCGCCGGCTCGGCCGCGCGCGGTGGCCCGAAGGCCGCCGTCGAGCCCATCCCGACCAGCGACTATCCGACACCGGCACGCCGCCCGGCGCAGTCCCGCCTCGATTGTTCGAAGCTCGCCGCCGCCCATGGCGTCGTGCTGCCGGACTGGCGCGATGCGCTGTCGCGCTGCCTCGACCGGCTCCTCCCCGCCGCGGCGGCCGAGGCGCCTAAGACCTCTCGGGAGACCCGTTCATGAAGGGCATCATCCTCGCCGGCGGCAGCGGCACACGGCTCCACCCGCTGACGCTCGTGACCTCCAAGCAGTTGATGCCGGTCTACGACAAGCCGATGATCTATTATCCGCTGAGCGTTCTGATGCTCGCGGGGATCAAAGAGATCCTGATCATCTCGACGCCGCGCGACCTGCCGCAATTCCGCAATCTACTCGGCGACGGCAGCCACTGGGGCGTCGAATTCACCTATGCCGAGCAGCCCAAGCCCGAGGGTCTCGCCCAAGCCTACATCATCGGCGCGGACTTCGTGGGCAGGGAAGCGTCGGCGCTGATCCTCGGCGACAACATCTTCTACGGCCACGGTCTGCCCGAGCTCTTGGAGCCCGCGGCGGCGCGCCCGCATGGCGCGACGGTGTTCGCTTATTACGTGGACGATCCCGAGCGCTACGGCGTGGTCGAGTTCGATGCGGCCGGCAAGGCGCTGTCGATCGAAGAGAAGCCGGCGAAGCCGCGGTCCAACTATGCCGTGACCGGCCTTTATTTCTACGACAAGGACGTCGTCGACATCGCGGCGAACCTGAAGCCGTCGCCCCGCGGCGAACTCGAGATCACCGACGTGAACCGCGTCTATCTCGAGCGCGGCGATCTCGCGGTGGAGCGCATGGGCCGCGGCTATGCTTGGCTCGACACCGGCACCCACGACAGCCTCACCGATGCCGCAACCTTCGTGCGCACGCTCGAGAAGCGGCAGGGCCTCAAGATCGCCTGCCCCGAAGAGATCGCCTACAATCTCGGGCTCATCGGCCACGACCAGTTCGTCAAGCTTGCCGAGGACCTCGGCAAGAGCGAGTACGGCAAATATCTGATGCGCATCGCCCGCGAGCGGCGATGAGGCCGTCGTTCCGGCCGGCCTCAGGAGCCGTTCCGCTCAGGACCGCTCGTCCGTGCGGTCCCGCCCTCGCGGCGGCCACGCCAGCGAGAAGTCTTCTCGCTCCAGCGTGAGGTTCGGATTGTAGGCCGGATCGTTGGCGAGCAGTGCGCCCCAGCGGCGCTGCATATAGGCGAACTCCGCGCGGAACCGTGTGAGCTTCACCGGATCGTCCTCGAGACCTCGGGTCGCCGACTCGTGATGATAGAGCTCGGCATAGGGCGTCCAGACGTTGCGGTAGCCGCGCTCGCGCAGCCGCAGGCAGAAATCGACATCGTTGTAAGCGATCTTGAGGTTCGTCTCGTCGAGCCCGCCGACCGCTTCGTAGAGCTCTTTGCGAACGACGAGGCAGGCGGCTGTCACGGCGCTGAGGGCTTGGCGGAGCACCGCGCGGCCGAGATAGCCCCTGTCGCCGCGCCGGAGGAAACGGAACGCGTGCCCGGCGACCCCGCCGATGCCGAGAACGATGCCGCCGTGCTGCAACCGGTCGTCGGGATACCATAGGGCGGCGCCGACCGCGCCCGTCTCTGGCCGCACCGCGAGCGAGACCATCTCGTCGAGCCAATCGGGTGAGATTACCTCGATGTCGTTGTTGACGAGCGCGAGGACGCTGCCGCGTGCCAGTCGGGCCGCCGCGTTGTTGAGGGCGGCGTAATCGAACGGTCGTTCGTCGCGGACGACGCGCACCCGCGGATCGGTCTCCATCTGCCGGAGATAGTTCAGCGTTTCAGGATCGTCCGAGCCGTTGTCGACAACGAGGATCTCGAACGCGGGATAGGTCGTCTTCTCGAGGATCGAGGCGAGGCAGCGGGTGAGGAGGGCGAGCCCGTTCCGCGTCGGGATGAGGATCGTCACGAGGGGCGGGGGGACGGGTAGGGAGTAGCGGATGCGGGTACCGCCCTGCGCATCCGCGGCGGCGTCGGCCGCCGCGCCGGTCCGCGTGAGATGTTCGCGCAGCGCTGCCAGGGCGAGATCCGTGTCCTGGGGGATTGGCGGGCCGAGGCGGTGGTAGAGCACCTCGGCGACGTGGACGATCGCCGCGCTTGGCAGACCTTCCAGGAAGCGGAGCGTGAGATCGAACCCATGTGCCCCCTCGAAGGCGGGCCGGAAGCCGCCGAGCGAGCGAACCCGGGACAGGGCATAGGCTGCGACCTGGCCGAGGCCGCCGCGGGCGAGAAAGAACTCCGGATTCCAGTCCGGCTTGAAGGCGGGAGCGGTGCGGCGCCCGTCTGGGCCGAGGACGTCCTCATCGGAATAGAGAAGGGCCGCTTCGCGGTTGCCGACCGCGCTGCGGGCGAGCGCGAGAAGGGCGTCCGGGGCGAGGAGATCACCGGGATCGAGCGCGATCAGCCAATCGCCGCCGAGCCGCGTGAGTGCACGGTTCAAGGCATCGCCGATGCGCGGCGTCGCGCCGTCGAGGACGGTGATGCGCGGGTCCGCGGCCACGTCGGCCTCGTTGGCGGCCTCCCCAACCCAGGCGACCACGAGCTGCCAATGGGGATAGGTCTGATCGCGCACGGCGCGAAGGCTCGCCTCGAAGGCCGGGGCGCGGTCGTCGCTACACCAGAGGACGACGGCGAAGCGCGGCGGCTCGGCCCACGCCGCGATCTCTCTCGATGCGGCCTCCGGCGTGGTCGGGTGCTCGTAGAGCCCGAGCCAAGTGGTGTAATCGTCCTTGAACACCGCCCACCCATCGGGCGTGACGACCATGGCGCGGGCGAGGGCCTCGGTGCGCCGGATGAGGGCCGCGACGCCCTCGCGCCGCAGGATGCGGGCCACTTTGGCAGCGGACCGCACCAGGCCGCCTTCGTGGCGGACCATGCCCGGAAGCCGCCGAAGGGTCTTGCCGCCTTGCGTCAGCTTGGTGCGGATGCGTCGGCAGAGGCGGTTCAAGACGGCAGGCTCCGGTTTGCCAAGCGGTGCCGGCCACGGGTGGGCGTGCCGACCGGAACCGGATGGCTCGTCATCTCCCCTCGGCGGGCTCGGATCAAGCCGAAAAGACGACGACGGCGATGCCCGCAGCCGCCGTGAGCAGGCTCACCTTGTCGGTGGTGGCGAAGACGACGGGGTCTTCGTGCATCTGGCCGCGATTGCAGAGGATCAGGATGCGGCTGATCCAATAAAGCACGATCGGGCAGAGCAGCCACAGCCGGTTCGGATGCTCGTAGAGCGCCCGGACCTCGGGGCTGTTCAGATAGAGTGCCACCACCGCGACCGCGCCATATCCCGCCGCGACGCCGAGCGGCAGCATCACCCGCAGATCCTCGAAATGATAACCGCGGCCGGGCGGCGGCTCCTTGCCTGCCTTCTGCCGGTCGATCAATTCCGAGCAGCGTTTCACCGCGGCGAGGCTCAAGAACAGGAACAGCGAGAACATCATCAGCCACGGCGACCACGCCATGGAGAGCGCCGCCACACCGCCGAAGACGCGGATCGTGTAGAGCCCGGCGAGGGTGATGACGTCGACCAGCACGCGCCGTTTCAGGATCAGCGAATAGACGATGGTCGAGGCATAATAGAGCGCCAGGATCACCGCGAAGCGCGGCGGCAGCAGCAGTGCGGTCAGGAAGGCGGCTGCGGCGAGGGCCGGCACCATGGCGACCCCGTGGAGCACCGGAACGTCGCCGGCCGCGAACGGGCGGCGGCTCTTGGTGCGGTGTTCGCGGTCGGCCGGCAGATCGAGCAGGTCGTTCAGGATATAGGCGCTCGAGGCCGCGAGGCTGAAGCAGACGAAGGCGAGCAGGGCTGCGAGAACGTCTTCGAGCGTGAAGCGATGGCTTGCCAGGAGGGGGAGAAAGACGAGGACGTTCTTCGCCCATTGATGGACGCGCAGCGCCTTCACGTAGCGCCGGAGCTGGGTGCGTGGCCGCGCCAGCACCTCGGCGTCGGGAAGGGCGCGCAGCACGCGGGATTCGAAGGCCGAGGTCTCGGCGACGACGATCGCCCGGCGCGCCTTGCGCCAGACCGGGATATCGACGTCTTGATTGCCGACATAATCGAAGCCGCCGGCGCCGAAGGCCGCTTCCAGGGCCGCCGCCTTGCGGTCGCCTTCGAGGTTGGTCGCGGCGTCCGTCGCAAAGACGCCGGCGAGCGGACCGATCGCGTCGGCGATCGCCTGAACCCACCGGCGTTCCGAGGCGGAGGCGAGGAACACCGGGCGGCCTTGCGCCTTGGCCTCGGCGATCAGTTCGACCACCTCGTGGCGGAGCGGGATGGTGTGGCCGTTGACCTCGATCCGATCGGCGAGGGCGGTCTTGAGGTGGGCCTTGCCGTTCGAGAGCCAGAGCGGCAGGCGGTGGACCTGCAACGGGTGCTTGGCGACGAACTGGAGCGCCGATTCGTAGAGAAGATCGGTCTTGATGAGCGTTCCGTCGACATCGATGACGAGTGGAACGGGATCAGCGTCAGCGTTCAGTGCGTCGGGCGACAGGGCGATGGACGTCATTACAGGGCGCCCTTCACGCGATCGACTTCCGCCGGCTTGCTGCCGAACGAGAAGTGCTTGTGGGCGTAGTAGCTCGTCAGAACGGGGCTTGCGACGCCGATGACGTGGGCGATCGTCTCCGCGTGCCAAGTGAAGCCGAGGTAAGGGAACACATAGAGCGCAAGTCCGATGCTGACGAGCCAGACCTGGGCGAAGGCGACGGCATTGACGAGGGCAAAGCGACCGAACTCGCCGCCGACATGGCGTCCGGACGCGTCGAACACGAAGCGTCGGGCGAGCAGGAAGGCCGTCGTCATCCCGAACAGGTAGGCGACCGCCACCGCGGCCTCGTAATTCATGACCTGCGACAGCAGGATGCGCGACAGGACGTTCACGCCGGCCGCCAACCCGCCCGTCACGAGGAAGATCAGAAGGCGTTTTCCGTCATTCATGCCACAAGCGCTCTCTTCGCCATGATGCGTCCGAGCCGAACGCTTTCCGCGATGCCGCGGTCTTCCGGATAATAGAAGCAGGTATCGGCGATCTGGAGGCCGGCGATCGGCGTCTCGACCGGCGGGATCTTCGCCGCGAACCCGGGTTCGCAGACGGGCTGGGCGTAGCGGAGCCGGCCGACATGGGTGGCGAGGATATCCGCCTGCGTCAAAGCCGGATTGAGCCGTCGGATATAGGTGAACGCCTCGTCGATCAGGGCCTGATCGCTCCAGCCGAACTTCGGATGCGTTGTCGGCATATAATAGGGCACGTAGACGACGGTCTCCTGCGTCGGGCGCAGGTTTGAAAATTCGATGATGCCGGGGATCTCGATCCCTGGATCCGAGATGTTGACCCAGAAGTGCGGGGTCACCGAGCGCTTCAGCTTGAACAGCAGGCAGCAGACGCCGACATTCTTGATGGCATCGTATTGCGCCCTGGAGCGCGCCGGCAGGTCTGGCACGAGATCGGAGACGAACGGCGTCGGCACCGTCGAGATTACCGCGTCGGCCGGCACGAAGCCGGACGGGGTTTCCACGCCCGTCACCCGGCCCTCGGCAACCACCACCCGGTTGGCCGGGCTTCCGACGCGCACCGCGCCGCCTTTCGTTTCGATCGCGCGAACGAGCGCATCGACGAGTGTCTGCGAGCCGCCGTCGATGTAGCCGAGCTCCTCCTGGAACAACGACCGGCGCGAGCGGCCCACGCGCTTGATGCGGGTCCACACCCAGGCGGCAGAGATATCGTCCGCATATTCGTAGAATTTGAGCCGGAACAGCGGTTCCCACAGACGCTTATAGACGTCGCGCCCGCACCAGCGTGTGATCCAGTCCTTCGCGGAGGTCTTTTCGAGCGCATCCCAGCGCTCGCGTCGGGTCGAGACGAAGGCGAGGAGGCCGTAGCGTAGCTTTCCGAGGAAATCGAGTTCGGAAAAGCGCAGGAGCGAGAGGGGATCGCCCCACGGATGCAGGGCGTTGCCGATGAAATAACCCATCGACGTCGGGGTCCACCGCATGCTGGCGCCGAGGCCGAGCTCTTCCAGCAGATCGAAGGTCGGCTGATCGGCCTTGCAGACGAAATGATAGAAGCGCTCGATCGACAGCCCGTCGAAATCGAAGTGCGCGGCCATTCCGCCCGCGACGGGGCCGGCCTCGAGGACGACGACCTCATGCCCGCCTTTGACCGCTTCGTAGCTGGCTGCAAGGCCCATGGCTCCGGCGCCGATGACGACGACACGCCCCATTCCCGATCCCCGTGCACCAAATCACGGCGTCAACTGAGCCGTGCCGCCCCCGCCTCGCCGTCTAGCACTGTTCCGGCCTTCGGCAAACCCTCACAAAGGCTTCAAACCGTGAAGGTTCCGTGACTGGCCTGCGCGGCGAGAAGATCGATCGCCATGGCGAGTTTCTCGTCGATGATCGCCAGATATTCGGTCCAGTCCTCGAGGGTGGCGACATCGGTGCGGCCGTCGCTGATCCCACGCAGACCGACGAGCGGGATACCAAAGAGCTGTGCGGCCCGCAGGACGGCGAAGCTCTCCATATCGACCATGTCGGCCGTGATGGAATCGTAGGCCGCGCCGGACACGACGGACGCGCCCGTCGCGAGGCTCGCCGCCGCCACGCCCTCGATGCGGTGGGGCAGCACGACGGTCGCCGGAAGGCCGAGGAAGGGCGTCACGCCCTTCTCGAAGCCGAACGCGGAGGCATCCATGTCGCGGTAGCTTATGCTCGCTGCCTGATAAATCCCGCAGTGGTCGAGATTGCGCGAGCCCGCCGAGCCGAGTGAGCAGACGAGGTGGGGCCGACGTCCGGTGTGAGCGAGCGTGCCGAGCGCGGCGGTCGTGACGGTCGCCGCCTCCACCGGGCCGACACCGCAGACGAGCGGATCGATCCGGGCGCGCAGATGGGCGCCATATTCCTGTTCCGTCGCCATGACGAAGAGGACGTCGAGACCTCCGATCGAGGTCACGTGGCGGCTGTAATCGCGCATCTTGAAGCTTCCCGGCGGCAAGTCGCGGCCGGAACGGCCGGCCCGGCTCGATCCTACGGGTCGACGCGCTTAAGGGAACCCCCGCTCCGTACGGGCGGGCAAATCGGCTGTGGTCGGCGGGGGTTTAACGCCTCAATCGGTCATGAAGCCGCCGTCGACCGGCATCGCGACCCCATTCACCATCGAGGCCCCGTCGGAGAGGAGGTAAAGGACGACGTCGGCGATCTCCTCCGGCGCCGCGAAATGGCCGAGCGGAATGCGCGATAGCATGCCGGCGGATTTCGCCGGATCGCTCCACGCTTTCACCGCCATCGGCGTCAGCGTCACCGTCGGATTGACGGCGTTGACGCGGATGCCCTGGCGGCCGAGCTCATTGGCCATCACCCGGGTCATCGCATCGAGGGCGCCCTTCGAGGCGCAATAAGCGGCGTGGTCGGCAAAGCCGATGAACGAGGCTACGGACGAAACATTAACGATGGCGCCGGGAAGACCGCGCGCGATGCGCTCGCGGGCATATTCCTGGGCGAGGACCATCGGTGCGCGCACATTGACGGCATAGAGGAAATCGAAGGTCTCCTCGGTCACGTCGACGAAAGCATCGAGCGCGGTCGTGCCGGCATTGTTGACGAGATAATCGACGGGCAGGGCGTCGCGTGCCGCCTTGCGGGTTGCGGCCGCGTCGGACAGATCCACCACGATCGACCGGCAGCCGATCTCCGCCTCGAGGCTTTCGAGATCGCCGGCGGTGCGGGTCACGGCGACGACGGAGGCGCCGCGTGCCGCCGCCGCCTTCGCGATCGCCCGGCCGATGCCTTTGCCGGCGCCGGTCACGAGCACGGTCTTGCCGCTGAGGTCCATGAACGCTCTCCCTACCAGCAGGTGAAGCCGCCATCGGCGACGACCACGGCGCCCGTCATCAGGCTCGCGGCATCGGAGGCGAGGAAATGCACGACGGAGGCGATCTCGTCGGGCTGGCCGAGGCGGCCCATCGGAGTGTCGCGCAGCCACACGTCGAGCATGCCCGGCGTGTTCTTGGCGTAGATCGTGAGGGGCGTCTCGATATAGGTCGGCGCCACCGCATTGACGCGCACGCCGCGACCCGCCCATTCGGCGGCGAGCGAGCGGGTGAGATGGTGCACCGCCGCCTTCGAGGCGTTGTAATGGGTCTGCATCTGCGGGCGGTTGACGATGAGGCCCGAGATCGAACCGATGTTCACGATCGCGCCGCGGCCCGCCGCCAGCATGTGCCGGCCGAAAGCACGATTGCACCAGAAGACGCCGTTGTAGTTGACGCCGTTGACGCGCAGCCAGTCCTCGTCCGAGGTGTCCTCGGCGCCCGCTCCCGCGCCGCCGATCCCCGCATTGGCGACCAGGATGTCGATCCGGCCGTGCCGTTCGGCAAGGGCGTCGGCGGCCGCGGTCACGGCCTTCGAGTCGGTCACGTCGAGCCCGATCGCCTCAGCCGCATAGCCCTTCGCGGTGAGAGCGGCCTGGCCGTCTTCCGCGGCCTCGGGATTGACATCGGCGATCACGATATGGGCACCGGCTTCGCCGAGCGCTTCGGCGCAGGCCAGCCCGATGCCGCGGCCCCCGCCCGTCACGACGGCAATCCGGCCGTCGAGCCTGAGCTTGTCGAGATACATGGGATTTTATCCTCCCGTCCGCATGGGCTGATTGTGGTCGCGTCAGAGCCGCCGGCCGCTCGCCTTGTCGAAGAGATGGGTCGTCGCCGGATCGGGGCGGATGCCGAGCGTCGAGCCCGGTGGCACGGCGATGCGCTCGCGAAATACGCCGACGATGTCGGTCTGGCCGAGCTTCATGAACACCTGCGTCTCCGAGCCGGTCGGCTCCAACACCGATACGGTGGCGCCGATCCCGTCCGGATCGAGCGCGAGGTGTTCGGGGCGGATGCCATAGACGACGGCTTGACCGTCGCGGGCTTCCGCGGGCGCGCCGGCCAAGGGCAGGCGCAGGCCGTCCTCGGTGACGAAGTGCGCGCCGCCCTCGAGCGAGAGCCGGCCATCGATGAAGTTCATCGCCGGCGAGCCGATGAAGCCTGCGACGAACAGGTTCGCCGGCTGATCGTAGAGGTCGAGCGGGGCGCCGATCTGCTCGACGATGCCGTCGTGCATCACGACGATCTTGTCGGCCATCGTCATCGCTTCGATCTGGTCGTGGGTGACGTAGATCGTCGTCGTCTTGAGCCGCTGGTGCAGTTCCTTGATCTCGACCCGCATCTGCACCCGGAGCTTGGCGTCGAGGTTCGAGAGCGGCTCATCGAACAGGAAGACCTGCGGATCGCGCACGATGGCGCGGCCCATGGCGACACGCTGGCGCTGGCCGCCGGAGAGCTGGCGCGGATAGCGGTCGAGCAGCTTGTCGAGTGCCAGGATGGAGGCGGCGCGCTTCACCTTCGCCTCGATCTCGGGCTTCGGCGTGCCCTTGAGGCGGAGCGAGAAGCTCATATTGTCCGCGACGTTCATATGCGGATAGAGCGCGTAGTTCTGGAACACCATGGCGATGTCCCGCTCCTTCGGCGGCTTGTCGTTGACGACTTTGCCGCCGATCGCGACCGTGCCCGAGGAGATCTCCTCGAGGCCTGCGATCATGCGAAGAAGCGTCGACTTCCCGCATCCCGACGGGCCGACCAGGATGACGAACTCGCCGTCCGCGATGTCGAACGAGACGCCGTGGATAACCTCGACCGAGGCGTAGCGCTTCTTGACGTCCTTGATGGTGACGGGGGCCATGGCGCTCTCTTTAATCCGGCATCGCGATCTGGACCTTCACCTCGCCGCGCGGCGCGGCGGCGGCGAAATCGAAGGCTTCGATGCTGTCGGCGAAGGGGAAGGTGCGGGTGATCAGCGGCGCGACATCGATCGCGCCGCTCGCGAGCATCGCCACGCAGCGGGGAAAGACGTGGGCATACCGGAACACGTGTTCGACGCGCGCCTCCTTGATCTGGCCGGCGGCGACGTCGTAGCGGATCGGCTCCAGCGGAATGCCGACATAGACCACGACGCCGCCGGGGCAGAGCGTTGCGAACACGTCCGCGGCGGCCTTGGCGTTGCCGGAACATTCGAGGACGATATCCGCGCCCCAGCCGTCCGTCTCCGCCATCACCGCCTCGGCCAGGGACCGTTCTCCCACGTTGACGGGCGTGACGGCGCCGAGCTTGGCGGCGATGGCGAGCTTGGCGTCGTCGATGTCCGAGACGATCACCCGCGCGCAGCCCGCGGCGAGCGCCGCGAGCACGGTGACGAGGCCGATCGGGCCGGCGCCGATGACGACCGCGACGTCTCCCGGCTTCACCCGCGCCTTGGTAACGGCGTGGACGCCGACGGCGAGCGGCTCGACCATGGCCGCGGCCGCGAAGGAGACATTGTCCGGGAGCTTGAAGGTGAAGTCGGCCGGATGGACGACCGAGGGGCGCAGCACGCCGTGGATGGGCGGCGTCGCCCAGAAGCGGACGGCGGGATCGAGATTGTAGAGCCCGAGGCGGGTGGCGCGACCGGCCGGATCGGGCAGGCCGGGTTCCATGCAGACGCGGTCGCCGATGCGAAATTCCCGCACGTCGGCCCCGACCTCGGTGACGATTCCGGCCGCCTCGTGGCCGAGGATCATCGGCGCACGGACGACGAACGGTCCGATGCCGCCGTGGGTGTAATAATGGACGTCGCTACCGCAGATGCCGACCACTTTCGGCGCGATCCGCACGTCGCGGGGCCCGAGCGTCTCCTCGATCGGAAAATCGCGGAGTGCCAGACGGCCTTTCTCTTCGAGTACGAGAGCTTGCATGAGCACGCAATCCTAGCCCCGGGCGACGATGAACGCGCCGAGGATGACGGACAGAACGGTTCCGACGGTGAGCGGGATGCTCGCCTCGAGAAACCGCATCCAGAGGAGGTTAATCGCCACGAAGACGATGACGGCGATGAAGACGCGATCGAAGGCGTTGGTGTGGATCGGCAGGAAGCCCTGACGCGCTGGGCGCGGCTGCGGGAGATCGAGCGGCTCGGTTTCGACGGGATCGGACATCGGCCTCACTCCTTGACCGCGCCGAAGGTGAGGCCGGCGACGATGTGGCGCTGCACGAGGCCGAGGACGAGGAGTGCGGGCACGAGCGTGAGCATCGCGGTCGCCGCCATCTGCCCCCAATTGGTGCCGGTCACCGTGACGAACTCCGCGAGGCCCGTGGTGATGGTGCGGGCGTGGACCGAGGTCAGCGTCGCGGCAAAGAGATATTCGTTCCAGGCGAACACCCACGTCAGGATCCCGGTGACGGCGATGCCGGGCTTGGCGAGCGGGATGATGACCTTGGTGAGCACCTGCCAAGTGTTGGCGCCGTCCACATAAGCCGCCTCGTCGAGCTCGCGCGGGATGCCGTCGATGATGCTGCGCAGGGTCCAGATCGCAAAGGGCAGGTTGAACACGCAATAGAGCAGGATCAGCCCGATGCGCGTGTCGAACATCTTCCACTCGCCGATGGTGAAGACCTGCGTGTAGAGCAGGAACAACGGCAGCAGGAAGACCGCCGGCGGCGCCATCCGGTTGGTGATGGTCCAGAAGAAGATGTTCTCCTTGCCCGCGAGCTTGTAGCGCGACAGGGCGTAGGTCGCGAGCACGGCGAGAATGGTGACGAGCAGCGCATTGGAGGTCGCGACGATGATCGAGTTCAGCATGTAGCGCTGAAACGCCGGATCGCTCATCACGTTGAGATAATTGTCCTTGAAGAACCCCTTCGGAATGAGGCTCGGGCTGCCGAACAGCTCGACGCGGCTCTTCGCGGAGACCGAGAACATCCAATAGATCGGCGCGAGCGTGACGAAGCTCGAGAGGATCCAGAAGGCGATCGAGAGCAGGGGGCGCTTGCGATGCATCACTCGGGCCTCCGCAGATCGCGGCGTGCGACCAGAGCCGCATAGAGCAGCCAGCACATCACGACGGTCAGATAGAGGGTGAGGAGCGACATCGCCGATCCGTAGCCGTAATCGGTCTTGGGAAAGACGACGCGCCAGATGTAGAGGCCGATATAGCGGGTGGCGGAGGCCGGGCCGCCGCCGGTGAGCATCCACACCTCGTCGACCGTGCGCAGGGCGTCCATCAGGCGAATGAACACCGTGGCGAGGATGGCCGGCTTCAGAAGCGGCAGCGTGATGTGCCAGAACATCTGGAAGCGGTTGGCGCCGTCGATCTGCGCCTGCTCGAACGGCTCCTTGGGCATGGCCGACAGCGCTGCGAGGAGCGTCAGCGTGACGAGCGGCGTCCAGTGCCAGATGTCCATCACCACCGTCGCGGCGAAGGCCTGGCTCGGATAGCGACCGATGTTGAACTCATAGCCGAACCAGCGGTCGAGATAGTAGGGCAGCGGTCCGAGCCCCGGCACCGTGAGGAGCCGCCATGTTGCGCCGACCGCAATCGGCGCGACGACGAGCGGCAGGGTGTGCAGGGTGCGAAAGAAGCCCTTGCCCGGAAAGTCCCGCATGAAGAACTGGGCGAGGAAATAGCCGAGAACCACCTCGCCGACGACGGCGAAGACGGCGAACTTCAGCGTCAGCCACAACGACCGTAGGAACGGCTCGTCGAACACCAGACGGCGGAAATTCTCGGCCCAGACGAAGTGCATCGTGGGGTCGGCGGCGAACGAATTCCATTGGGTGAAGCCGATCACCAGCACGTAGAGGAAGGGCACGACGCCGAAGACGAACAGAACGAAGAATGTCGGCGTGAGGAACAACCAGCCGACCGAAGATGAGCGCATGAGGCTCGCTCCCATGACATGGCGTCGTCGAAGACATGGCGTCGTCGAACGGGACCGTGCGGATCGCGGAGAAGAGGGCGGGCGCGCCAGGGCCGGCCTCGGTCTTTCCTACGCATCCGGCGGGGTGATGCCGCGGCCTGTGCGGCCGCGGCACCCGATCTCAGGCGAGGCTCACTTCTGGTAGCCCAGGGTCTTGAGCTCGGCGTCGACCGCCGCGGCGGCCTTGTCGAGCGCCTCGTCCGGCGGCAATTCGCCGGTGATGGCCTGATAGATGAACGGGGCCATCGCCTCACGCGCCTGGTTGTGGAACGGGTAGGGCGGCGCGCCGCGGAACAGCTTTCCCTGCTCCTTCATCAGCGTGTAGTAGCCGTCCACCTTCTTGTCCTGGGCGATGATCTTCGGATCGTCGTAGGTCGCCGTATGGGTGATGCGGCTGCCGGCGAGCGCCCAATCGGCCTGCACTTCGTCCTGCCCGATATATTCGAGGAAGAGGAGGGCGGCGGACTTGTTCTTCGACGAGTGCGGAATGCCGAAGGCGCCACCGTCATAATAGCCGATGTAGCCGACGCCGGACTCCGCTTCTTCCATCACGCCGGGCTCGACCGGCGGAAGGGCGACGCCGACCTTGCCGACGACCGTCGACTTCTCCGGGTTGGTGGCGATCCACGCGGCGTTCTCGCCATAGACGAGACCCTGCGCGGCGCGGCCGGCGGCGAACGTCGCGGCGACCTCGTCCCAGGTGCTCGAGGTCGATTCCGGCGGCGCATATTTCAGATTGCCGATCCACCACGCGAGCGCCTTCTTGGCGGTGTCGCTGTTCATCTTGCCGCCCTTGTCGACCGAGGCGACGTAGGTCTTGGGATCGATGCCCCAATTGTAGACGCCGTAGGTCGGCAGCACGCTCTCGACGAACTCGTAGACGGAGGCGGGGTGGCCCGACGCCGCCTGCACCGTGGTGCCCCACAATTGCAGGTCGTTCTGCTTGCCGTATTCCGTGAAGAATTCGGCGATCTGGGTGTAGTCGGCGTGGTTCTTCGCCGGCGCGAGATCCTTGCCGTATTTGGCCTTATAGGCGGCCTGAACCTTCGGGTCGTCGAACAGGTCCTTGCGATAGAGGTAGACCTTGATGAAGGCCTCCATCGGCACGCCGTAGAGGTCGCCGTTGGCGCCCTTGAAATTGTCGATGAAGGTCGTGAAGTGCGTGGTGTCGAAGGTCGGCGCCTTCAGCGAGGGATTCTTGTCCATGTACTCCGTCAGATCGACCAGGAATTTCCGGGCGAGATAGGAGTAGATGATGTCCTGCTCGATATAGACGAAGTCATAGATGCCGGTGTTGGCCTCCATGTCCTTGATCGCCTTGTCGTACATCTGGTCCCAGGAGGTCCCCTCGAACTCGACCTTGATGCCGGTCGCCTTGCTGAAGGCGGGGGCGAGCACGTCCTTCACATAATTGGACGGCGGCGTGCTCTCCGAGATGCCGCGGATGGTGACGCCCTGCAGATCCTTCGACGCGTCCGACCAGAAGTCCGCGAACGCGGGCGCCGTGCCGGCGAGCAGCGTCGCGGTAAAGGCGGCCGCGACCCAGGTTCTCATATGCTTCATCGTCTTCTCCTCCCCGATGGCCGCTCTCGTAGGATGCGGCTCTCATGCCTTCCGGTTCCGGGCTTCATGGTCAGCGCCCGGTGGTCCGGTCTCCCCGTCGTCGCCGGGTCTTCCCCCGGCCACTCGTCTCTCCTTCATTGGGCGCAGCCGGCGCTCCATGGTCGCCCGCCACCCGCTCACGCGAGACATCGCCCCCGTCTTCGGAGCTCGAGCCGCTCCTCGTGCCGCGCGGGCGACAAAATCCCGACCTCACCGCCGCGGCTCGCGGACCCGGTGTGGTTTCCTCATCGTCGATCTCAGAATAGTGGTGCCCGTCGACGGGCATTCGCGAGATGGACCGTCATCGTCTCCATCCGCCGGCGCCCCCGCGATCGGCTCGGCCAGGGCCGATCGGTCGGGATGACGTTCGAATACGCTAGCGGCGTTTCCCCTATGCAGCCACGCCTACTTTTTTGTGCGTCGGTACTTTTTTGCGAGGCCGTCTCGTCGTTGATCGGCCTCGCTCCGTCATGCGCCGGCGCGCAGGTCTCCCGCGAGGGGCGGTACGGTCGTCGCCACCATCCGCGTGCGGCGGCGATAGGACGAGGGTGTCTGCTCGCAGAACTTCGCAAATTGCCGATTGAAGTTCGCGATGTTGTTGAAGCCCACCTCGAAACAGATGTCGGTGATCGGCTGATCCGTCTCCATGAGGCGTGTGCAGGCGGAATAGACGCGGGTTCGATTGACGAACTTCGCGAAGGTGTGGCCGGTCTGCTTCTTGAACCAGCGGGAGAAGGCGGTCGGTTCCATGCCGCAAAGCGCCGCGACGTCGGCGAGGCGGATCTCGGAGACGTAATTCTCGCGGATATAATCGAGCGCCGTCTCGATGCGCTCCTCGAGCTGCGAGCGGGCCGGTGTCGGCAGCCGGCGCGACAGGCTGCGACGCTCCGAGGGGCGCGCGGCGAGCAGGGTCAACAGATCGAGAAAGAGGACGAGCCGGCTCGCGCCGTAGGCCTCGCCGATCTGACGCAGCAAGACGGCGCCCTCCCGCGCGGTGCGGCCGGAAAAGACGAGCCCGTAGGCCGCCTCGTCGAACAGCGTGCTGATCTCCTCGAACTCGACGAAAGAGGCGCACAGGCGGTCGGCGAATTGCGGGGTGAACTGCACCAGCATATCGCGGTTGGGAACGACGACGCCCGGCGGCACGTCGCTCATCCAATTGTGCGGCACGTGCGGCCCGGTCAGCACGAGGCAACCCTCGCTGAACGGCTCGACGTGGTCGCCCACCATCATCGTGCCGCTTGAGGCCTGGATCAGGTGCAGCTCATATTCCGGATGATGATGCCATTTCGCTAAATGATGCGGGTAATCATGCACATTCCAGCGAAAGGACTCCGACGGACGATAGACGATTACCTCATGATCGGGCGCGAGTTTGCGCTCCATGCCCATGTAGACCTCCCCGTTCTTCGAGAGCCGCTCTTCGGCAGCTTCTTCACGCACGTCGTCTTCACGCGCGTCATCCTGGGGCCGGCGGAACGGGCGCTCCCGTCGTTGCCGGCTAGATCATGCTAGTTGCATGATCACATTTGACACCGTGCGGCTCCAGCGAACCGACCGTCACCTATCCGTGAACGCGGTTTCCTCCTCGGGGCTCGCGCTGCCCTCGGCGCGACGGTTCCAGATCGCTTCTGCTTCCAAATCGTATGTGCGACGGGACGCGCTTGCTATCCCGCTTTCCGGATCGACCTGTATTATTTTGACACCCGAGGTTGAGAAAGTATCGCTCCATCGGCAGGGCCACGATAGCGGCCCGGTCCTGCCTTGATAGCCTTCCTCCCGAAATGCCGACCGGACCCCGATCGTAAGGGTGCACCGGCCGAGAACAATAGCGGGAGGAACCCATGCTCAAGAACATCGTCGACCTGCCCAAGACCATGGCGTCGGTCGTCTGCTACGGCCCGCGCGATTATCGGCTGGAAGAATTGCCGGTTCCGACGGTCGGTCCCGGGGAGGTCCTCCTCAAGGTCAAGTCGGCCGGCATCTGCGCCAGCGACCTCAAGTGCTATCTCGGGGCGCCGCTGTTCTGGGGCGACGCGACGCGCAAGGGCTATTGCGAGCCGCCGATCACGCCGGGACACGAATTCGTCGGCGAGGTGGTCGCGCTCGGCGACGGGGCGGGCGAGAAATACAAGCTCGAAATCGGTGATCTCGCCGTCTCCGAACAGATCGTGCCGTGCTGGAATTGCCGCTTCTGTCAGACCGGCAAATATTGGATGTGCCAGCGCCACGACATCTACGGCTTCCGTCAGGCGACGCCGGGCGCGATGGCGGAGTTCATGTGCCTTCCGGCGGGCGCCCTGAACCACAAGGTGCCGGCGACCATGCCGGCCCATCATGCGGTCTTCATCGAGCCGCTCGCCTGCTCGATCCACGCCGTGCAGCGCGGCAACATCGAGTTTCAGGACGTGGTCGTGATCGCCGGCGCCGGACCGCTCGGCCTCGGCATGTTCGCCGCCGCGCGGATGAAGCAGCCCGCCCTCCTGATCGCCATCGACCTCAACGACCAGCGGCTCGAGATGGCCAAGCGCTGCGGCGCCGATATCGGCCTGAACCCGACCCAGGTGGACGTCGTCTCGGAGGTGAAACGCCTCACCGGCGGCTACGGCTGCGACGTCTATATCGAGGCGAGCGGCCATCCCCAGGCGGTGGTCGACGGCCTGGCGATGATCCGCAAGCTCGGCACCTTCGTCGAGTTCTCGGTGATGCGCGAGCCGGTCACGGTCGACTGGACCATCATCGGCGACACCAAGGAACTCGACATCCACGGCGCGCACCTGAGCCCGCACACCTATCCGGTCGCGATCCGTATGCTGGAGCAGGGACTTCTGCCGATCGACGAGATCGTCACCCACCGCCTGCCGCTCGCCGACTTCCAGGCCGGCATCGACCTCGTCGCCGCCGGCACGGCCTCGATCAAGGTGACGCTGGAGCCATGAGCGGGCCGTCGGCGGGGCAGGGCGAGCCCCGCCGACGGCCTTCGATCCTCACAGACCCATCGCCTTGAGCTCTTGGAGCGGGGGGATGGTGTCGAACATGTGCGGGTCGAGGCGGTCCCACAGGATGTTGCAGGTCGGCTTGTGGGGAAGGGCGATCTCGATAGTGCGCGTCGGCGTGAAGACGACGTCGGCGACGGTGTCGAACACGTCCGGATAGAGAATCTCCTCGAGCACCTGGCAATCGTGGACGACGGCGGCGACCGGGGTATCGGCCTGCACCCGCCCGAGGGCGTGGAGCATGCCCCATTCGGCATCGAAGAAGCCGTGGCCCTTGCCGAAGCGGACGCCCTCGTGGTTGATCGCGCCCGTGCCGGTGACGAGGAAATCGACCGGCTTCATCTGCCGGATGTCGGCGAGATCGACCGGGCGGCCCATCCGCTCCATGCCGTCGAGCGTCGAGGCGAACAGCCGCATCTCCGGGGCGATCCGCGCCGGATCGAGCACCCAGAAGCCGCGCTTGATCGAATAGGTGGTCATCAGCACCGTCTTGCCGTCGTCGAGCGCCTGCTTGCGCAGCCGCTCGACGCAATTGTCAGGGGCGATGAAGATCGTTTCGGCGTTGCGGTAATGGGGGTGGGCGGTCAGGCGGGCGATCGCGGCCTCGCCACCGTCGAAGTCGGCGATGAAGGAGCCGAAATCGAAGTGGAAGCGGCTGTCCGGCACCGCGACCTTCAGAAGCTCCGCCCAGACGCGCTCGCGCACCGAACTCTTGTGGTCCATCGTCTTCATTCCTCGGGGTCGTCTTGAAGAGGGGCGGGGCCTCAATCGAGGTCGTCGAGTTCTTCGTGGATCTCGGCGATGAGGTCCGCGCGCTGTTGGGCCGGCCGTCCGAGCCGGGCGGCGGCGGTCATCGCGAGTAGCTTCAGGGCGCTCGTCATGGTGGTGAAGGCGCTGCCCCCGGTGCCGTGGCAGGCGATCGCGACCTGCGCCCACCGGCGAACCCACAGAGCGCCGGCGAGATCGGTGATGGCGACAACCTGGATGCGCGTCGTGCGGGCATGATCGAGGATGGCGCCGAGCACCTTGGGGCGCCGGTCCGCCATGAAGACGAGCAACGTGTCGCGGGGGCCGGTCATCGCGAGCACCTCGCCCCATCCGCCGGGGTCGGCCGCGAGTTGGTGGACATTCGGCCGCATCCGCGAGAAATGGGTGCGCGCGAGCCGCGCCAGCCCCTCTTCGGCACCGAGCCCGAGCGTCCATAATTTGGGGGCGTCGGCCACCAGTTCGGCCGCGGCGGTGAGGCGGTCGGAGCGGAGATCCTCGAAGGTGCGCGTCAGCGCCGCGATCTCGGCCTGAATGTGCGCGCCGATGGAGCGGGCGCCGAGCGGTACGATTTCGGCGGACGGCAGCGCCTGGAACGGCGCGGTGCGGTTGCGCTCCTCCCGGGCCTGCTGGCGCACCTCGTTGAAGTCGGCATAGCCGAGACTGCGGAACAGCCGGGCGGCTGTCGCCTTGGAGACGCCGGCGAGGTCGGCCATCTCCGTCGCCGAATAGGTGAGGATATCGGCGTGATGTTCGAGCAGGAGGGCGGCGAGCTTGCGCTCGCTCGGCGAGAGGTCCTCGAACCGTTCCTGAATCCTGAGCGATAGACGCGTCGACATCCGGCCATCTCTGAAACGATCGTTTCAATATGCCGTCGCTCGATCGCGTCGTCCAGTCGGGAGGTGCGCTCAAAAATCAGGCAATCCGGCCTTTATTTTGATCGTGACAACTGTTTCAAGGTGCTGAAACATGCGCTTCGAGACAGGGCTCCACCTGAAACAAGCGTACCAATCGGCCGCCGTGGCGCGGCCGGAGATGGGTTGAATGTCCGGATCGCGGATCGTCAGGCAGAGGATATGGTCTCGGTTGGCGGCGGTGGCACGCCCCGACAGCCGATTCCATTTCGACTTCGCCCATGTCATCCCGGATTTCGAAGGGTCGGAGGCTGCCGTCGCGCGGTTGTTCGCGGCCGTGGATCCCGCGCGGATCCGGCGCGCCTTCGTCACGCCCGATCCGAGCCTCGTCGGTGTCCGCCGGGCGCTTCTCGATGCCGGCGTGCCGATCCTGGTCGCGACCTACGATCTGCACCGCGGCTTCGTGCTGCTCGATCCGGCGACGATCGCGCCGGATCTGCGCCTCTATGCCTCCTGGCTCGACGGGCTCGAACATTTCGGCCGCCCGCTCGATCTCGCCGGCATCGCCGCCCTCGGCCGCCTCGATCTGATGGTGACCGGTGCCGCCGCCGTGTCGCTCGACGGCGTGCGCTTCGGCAAGGGGCACGAATATTTCGATCTCGAATGGGGCCTCTTTTCCGAGCTCGGTCTCGCCGACGAGGAGACCCGTCTCGCAGCGCTCGTCCATGACGTCCAGGTCGTCGACGAGCGCTTCAACCCCGAGCCGTCGGACATCCTGGTCGATCTCGTGGCGACGCCGACGCGCGTGCTCGATGTCGGGCGCCGCGGCCGCCGTCCGCGCGGCATCGATTGGGACCGCGTCGATCCCCGCCATGTCGAGACCATCCCGCCGCTCGCTGAACTCGCCCGTCTTCGCGGCATGACCGCGCTGTCGCCCACCCCTCAATCGACCGCCCGCTAGAGGAGACCCTTTCATGCCGTTCGCGCTCGACCGTCGCCGCTTTCTCGCCCTGTCGGCCGGCACGCTTGCCGCCGGCGCCTTCGTGCGGCCGGCCTTCGCCGGCTCCAAGCTCTCGATGCAGGCGTCCTGGATCAACGACGCCGAATTCACGGGTTACGTCGTCGCCGAGACCAAGGGCTACTACACCGCCGAGGGCATCGACCTCGATTATCTGTCCGGCGGCCCGGACGTGATCCCGGAAGGTGCGCTCGTCGCCGGCAAGGCCGATCTGGCGCTGACGACGCCGGATACCACCGTCCAGGCGATCGTCGATCAGGGTGCGCCTTTCAAGATCATCGGCGCCCAATATCAGAAGAATCCGCTCGGCGTCGTCTCGCTCGCCTCCAAGCCGATCCTGGCGCCGAAGGACCTCGTCGGCAAAACCCTCGCGGTGCCGCCGGTCAACGTGGTCTCGGTCGAGGCCATGCTGAAGATCAACAACATCGACCCGAAGGATGTGAAGATCGTCCCCTATGAGTACGATCCGACCCCGCTTCTGAAGGGTGAGATCGACGCCTCGGTCGATTTCGTCACCAACGTGCCCTACACCATCAAGATGCAGGGCGCCGAGGCGGTCTCCTTCCTGCTCTACGATTACGGCTTCACCATCTTCAACGACACCGTGGTGGTGACCGAGGAGACGCTGAAGACCAAGCGCAAGGAACTCGTCGGCTGGTTGCGCGCGTCGCGCAAGGGCTGGGTCGAGAACCTCAAGGATCCGGCTGTCTATCCGCCGCTCTTCAAGGACACCTTCTACAAGGGCAACGGCCGCACCATCGCCAACGAGATCTACTTCAACACGGCCCAGAAGCCCTTGATCGAGAGCCCGGCCGGCCTGTTCTCGATGACCGAGGAGGCGATCGCCAAGAACATCGAGGCGCTGTCGCGGGTCGGCATCAAGGCGAAGCGCGAGATGTTCGACACCACCCTCCTGGCGGAGGTCTGAGCCGCGATGGGGGAGGCGCTCGATCTCGTCCTCGGCGACGTCGAAAAGAGCTTCACGGTCGGTGGACGTGCGTTCCAGGCGCTCGGCGGGGTCTCGCTCGCATGCCCTCCGCGCTCGTTCACGGCGCTGATCGGGCCCTCCGGCTGCGGCAAGTCGACCATCCTGCGGCTCGCGCTCGGCCTCGAGACGGCCGATCGCGGCCGCGTGGCGATCGGCGGCCGGCCGGTCGCGGAGGCCGTGAAGGCGGGTCACACCGGGGTCGCCTTTCAGGATTCCGCGCTGCTGCCGTGGCGTTCGGTGACCGACAACATCGCGCTGCCGCTCGACGTGCTCGGCCGGCCGCGCGGGCCGCACCTCGGCCGCATCGGCGAACTCATCGATCTGGTCGGCCTCGGCGGGTTCGCTGCGGCGCGGCCGAGCGAACTCTCCGGCGGCATGCGTCAGCGCGTCGCCATCGCCCGCGCGCTCGTCACCGAGCCGTCGCTGCTTCTCCTCGACGAGCCGTTCGGTGCGCTCGACCAGATCCTGCGGCGGCAGATGAACCTCGAATTGCAGCGCATCTGGCTGGCCTCGCGGGCGACCACTCTGCTCGTCACCCACGGCATCGACGAGGCCGTGTTTCTGGCCGACCGCGTCGTCGTCATGGCGAGCCGGCCGGGCCGGATCGCGGCGACGTTCGACGTTCCCTTCGAGCGGCCGCGCCGCCCCGAGCTCCTCACCGATCCGCGCTTCCACGCCCTCGAGGATGCGATCGGCGAACGGCTTTATGCCGGCATGGAGCCCGCATGAGGCCGGTGCGCATCGGGTGGGTGCGCCTGAGACCGGCGCGCTGGAAGCCGTCGTTGTCGCTCACGCTCGAAGTCGCGGCCGCGCTCGCGATCTGGGAGCTCGCCGGCCGCATGAAGTGGATCGCGGACGGCGCCTTGCCGGCGCCCTCGGCCATCCTCGTCCGGCTCTGGATCGATTGGGCCGATTATCCGCCCCATCTCGCCGCGACGCTGACGACCGCCGCCGTCGGCTTCCTGATCGGCAACGCCATCGGCATCGTGTGCGGCACGCTGTTCGCCTTCAGTCCGGTCGCCGAGCGGCTCTTTCGCGGCGTCAACGTCGCGATCTTCGCCCTGCCGGCGATCGCGATCGTCCCGGTTCTCGTGCTGACGCTGCCCTCTGACGGCGCGCGCATCGTGCTCGCTGCCCTCGGGTGCTATTTCACCACCATGACGGCGACCATGGTCGGCCTCGCCTCGGCGGATCCCCGCGGCATCGACGTGGTCCGCGGCTGGGGCGGGGGCAGGGCGGCGGTGTTCCGCTATGTCCGCCTTCCGGCCGCGGTGCCGGCGATCCTGTCGGGCCTTCAGGTCGGTGCGCCGAACGCGCTCCTCGGCTCGATCCTCGCTGAATTCGGTGGCGGCGGTCGTTGGGGCCTCGGCGCCTATCTGATCGGCTCGCT
Organism: Segnochrobactrum spirostomi; assembly: GCF_009600605.1. Taxonomy (GTDB): domain Bacteria; phylum Pseudomonadota; class Alphaproteobacteria; order Rhizobiales; family Segnochrobactraceae; genus Segnochrobactrum; species Segnochrobactrum spirostomi. The sequence goes on from NZ_VWNA01000001.1 coordinate 3,744,388, forward strand.
CGGCCGCGCCGAGCCCGACCGGCTCTGGGGTATCGGCCTCGTGGCGACGGCGTGCGCCGCGGTGGGCTACGCCGCCTTCGGTCTTCTCGGGCGAGCCCTCACCGGCTCGGTGCGCGCCGCCACCCTTCCGACCGGAACCGCGGCGCTGCCGGCACCCGCGCTCGGGCGCAGCGGGCGGCTCGCCCTCGCGGCCGGGGCGGTCCTGATGCCCTTCGCGCTGTGGTGGGGTGCGGTCGCCGCCTCCGGGCTGCCGGCCATGCTGGTGAAGTCGCCCCTCGACGTCTTCGCTTACCTTACCGCCGGGCCGCGGGCGGAGGGCGTGCGCGAGCGCCTGATCGGCGCGCTCGCCGAGACGCTGCCGCCGAGCCTCGCCGGCGTCGCGCTCGGCGTCGTCGCCGCGCTTCTCCTCGCCGTGCTCGCCGAGGCGGCGCCGCGCCTCGCGCGCCTGATGATGCCGCTGTCACTGTTCACCCAGGCGATGCCGCTCGTCGCGCTGACCCCGATCCTGGTGCTCGTCTTCGGGCGCGGCACGGCGGTGATGCTCGCCGTCACCGTGTCCGTGACCTTCTTCCCGGCTTATGTGCTCTTGGCGCAGGGGCTCGCGGCGGTGCCCCAGGGCGCGCGCGATCTCGGCCGTGCTTACGGCGCGTCGCGCTGGCGCGAACTCCGCCTGATCGCCCTGCCGGCGGCGGTGCCGCATCTCTTCGCGGCGATCCGGCTTGCCGCGCCGCGGGCGATCCTCGGCGTGATGATCGCCGAATGGCTCGCCACCGGCACCGGTCTCGGCAACCTCCTCAATCGCGCCCGCGGTATGCTCGACTACGGCATGATCTGGAGCGTCGCCGTCCTCTCCGTCCTCGTCTCCGTCGCCCTCTACGAACTCGTCTCGGCTGCCGAGGGCGCGGTCATGCGGCGGCGGGGCGGGTGAGGGGGCACCGGCACATCAAGGCTTGGGCAGGGCGATGTGGCCCACCTCATAGGTCTGCGTCGCTTCGGTCGCGACGGGCACCGTTTCCCATAGAGTGAAATGTAGCATGCGCCATTGCGTCGGGTCGAAGCCGGCGAGGGATGCGAGCGCGCCGTTCCTCATGGCGGATCGGCCCTCCGCAATCGCCGTATCGCGACACGCGGCGAGATCGGAATAGGGCGCGATCACCGCGATCGTACGCGCTGCATATCGCGCGGCCCGCAGGTCGGCGGCGCGTTCGGCGGCCCAAACCAGCCAAGTCTGCACCGACGGCCAGCCGAAATCCCGCGTCAGCGCGGCAAAGCCCGGGCTCGACAGAAAGCTGTCGATCCCGTCTGGCTCGTCCCAGAGATAAAAAGGCGCATAGAGATTCTCGGTGCTGGCGAGGTCCGCACTGTGCTTGCGCGCAGAAAGATACGTTTTGAAGAGAAGGTGCGGGAATCCGTCCAGCAACGGCCCCTTCTCGCGGATGCGGCGGTCGATGATCGTCATGTCGTAGTCGGCGGGCAGGGTGAAGCTGTATTGCATCGCGATCATCGAGCGCGCTCCTCTGCGATGTCGGGTCCGAACCAGTGCACGGCCGTTCCATTCATGACGGGCTGGACGCTGAGATAGCCGAAGGGACAGCCAGGGGCGGCGCCGTGCCGATGGCGCTCACCGGGGGCGAACCAGACGGCATCCCCGGCGCGCACTTCGATGGGCTCATCGCCCTCGCGCTCGACGATGCCCACTCCGTCGAGGACGAAGAGAAGTTGGCCCCGAGGGTGGCTGTGCCAATAAGTCATCACTCCGGGCTCTACGAAGGCGCGTATCGCCGTCATCTCGCCTTCGACACGGCTTTCGAGCAGCGACTGAACGAGAAACGGGCCGCTGGAGATGCCGTCAGGGGCCGAGCCCACCCCATCGCCGGCACGACGGACTGTCATGGCCGCCGGGCAAGCCGGTCGCAGATGCGAGCGAGCGCTCATCGATTGCGCTCCGCATCGCTCGCAGCGGCCGAAAGGCCCGACCCGAAGGACCAGTCCTCGAACGCCGCGTTGATGATGACGACCATGACGTCCTCCGGTCGGATGCCGGGAGACCCAGCCAGGTTTTTGACGAGCCGCTCATAAAAGAGCGCCTTCGTTTCGCGGGATCGCGTCTTCCCGGTCGTAATCTCGAACAGGATATAATCGTCGGAGCGCGGGCCGCCGCGGTATGTCCGGTCGAAGATGAGTTCTTCGGCGTCGTGTTGGTGGAACGCAACGAAGCGGTCCCTCTCCGGAACCTCGAAACAATCGACCAGAGCGCGATCGAGACCGTCGCTGATCGCGGAGAGATAATCGGCGGATTTTCCCGCCCTCAGGGATATTCGGGTGAAAGGCACGGGGAGCACTCCAGAGAGGCCGTTGACAGGCGCACTATGGAAGAGGCCAAATATCCGGAAAATCGAATTGTTCAGGATGATATGTTCGGATTTTCAGGACTAAGGCGATGCGCGTGACGAATCTCGACATGGACGCCGTGCGCAGCTTCGTGGCCGGAATTGACGCCGGCTCATTTGCACGCGCCGCCGATCGGCTCGGCCGTTCGACCTCCGCGGTGAGTGCCCAGCTCAAGAAATTGGAGGAGCAGACCGGAACGGAGCTCGTGCGCCGGTCGGGGCGTGGCCTTGCTTTGACCGATGGAGGAGAGCTCTTTCTCTCCTATGCGCGGCGATTGCTGAGCCTCAACGACGAGGCGATCGGCGCGGTGCGCAGCCCCGAACTCGAAGGCTGGATCCGTCTCGGCATTCAGGAGGATTTCGGCGAGACGCTGCTCCCGCGCGTGCTCGGCCGCTTCGCCCGTGCGCACCCCCGGGTGCGCGTCGAAGGCCGGATCGCGCGCAACGGCGAGCTGAAGGAGAAGATCGGCTCGGGGCAGCTCGATCTCGCGCTCGCCTGGGATGACGGCTCAGCCGCGCCGGGGCAACGGATCGCCGCGCTGCCGCTCTGCTGGCTCACGGCGGCGGAACAAGAGCCGGCCTGGCAGGCCGGCCGCGACGAGCCGTTGCCGCTTGCCGCGCTGGAGGCGCCGTGCCTCCTGCGCACCATTGCCTGCACCCATCTCGATCGGCAGGGTATTGCTTGGCGCATCGCCTTCGTAAGCCCGAGCCTCGGCGGACTGTGGGCGGCGACAGCAGCGGGCCTCGGGATCGCGCTCCGCACCCCGCTCGGCCGGCCGCCGACCGTTCGCGTTCTCGACCCGGCCGCGCACGGTCTGCCGTCGCTTCCGTCACTGGGGCTTTGCCTTCTTCGATCGGGCGCGTCCGAAAATCGGATCGCCGACCATCTCGACGCGATCCTCCGGCAGGCGCTCCAAGATATGCTGCCCGCGGAATGGTCTCGGTCGTCCTGATCTGGTCTCACAGAGATCAAAGCCGGCGAAGCGAGCCGGCTACGATCGATAACGAATATCGATTTAAAATGGCGCGCCCGAAGAGATTCGAACTCCTGACCCCCAGATTCGTAGTCTGGTGCTCTATCCAGCTGAGCTACGGGCGCTTGCCTAGCGGGGCGGGATCGGCCGCCGGCGCGTTGGCATCCTAGTAGCCGCAACGTCTGCGCATTTCAAGGCCCAAAGCGCGGCCGCGGCGGGCTGTGGACAAGCCCCTCCCGTTGGCGCCATCTTGCGGCCGGCCGCTTCGACCCGCCGCGTGGCCCCTCCATAGGGGCCCGCCACCCGGCGTGCCGCAGCAGCGCCCGAACCCCATCAGCCGCCGCGAGGCCTCTGGCCCGCCGGCGCCCCGCCCGAGGAATTTCCATGCCGTCGTCCCGTCGCGTTGCGCTCGTCACCGGTTGCGGCAGTCCGACCGGAATCGGATGGGCGAGCGCCCGGGCGCTCGGCCGGGCGGGCGCGGTCGTCCACATCGCGGCGACCTCGGATCGCATCTTCGCGCGGGCGGCGGAGCTCGAGGCCGAGGGCATCGCGGCGACCGGGCACATCGCCGACCTGACCGATCCGGTCGCGGTCGCCGCGCTCGCTGGCGCGGTCGGGCCGGTCGACATCCTCGTCAACAATGCCGGCATGGCGAGCCTCGGCACGCTCGACGAAACCGGGCCGCTCGAGACCTTTTCGGACACCCTCTGGCGCACTGTGATCGACCGCAACCTGACGACCACCTTCAACGTCATCCGCGCGGTCGTACCGGGCATGAAGGCCCGCGGCTATGGGCGCATCGTCAACGTCTCGTCGACGACCGGCGCCGTCGCCGGCGTCGCCAACGACAGCGCCTATGCGGCGGCGAAGGCCGGAATGCTCGGGCTGTCGCGGTCGCTCTGCCTGGAGGTCGCCGGGCTCGGCATCACCGTCAATTGCGTGGCGCCCGGCTGGATCGCCACCGGCTCGCAGACGCCGGCCGAGGCGGCGGCGGGCGCGGCGACGCCGGTCGGCCGCTCGGGGCGGCCGGAGGAGGTCGCCGATTGCATCGCCTGGCTCGCCTCCGAAGGGGCGTCCTACATCACCGGCCAGCTCGTCGTCGTCGACGGCGGCAACTCGATCGTGGAGGATCGCCGATGAGTGGAACCGAGCGGGTCGTTCTCGTCACCGGCGCGGCGGGCGGCATCGGCGCCGCGACCGCGCGCCGCTTCGCCGCGACGGGCTGGCGGGTCGTGCTCACCGACCGCGACGCCGCGCGGCTCGCCGAGATCGCCGCGGCGCTCGGTGATGCGCCGTTCCGCGTCGCCGACCTCGCCGATGCGGAGGCTGCGCGGGCGCTGCCCGATTGGGCAGCGGAGACGGCGGGCCGTCTCGATGCGGTCGTCAACGCCGCCGGGATCTGGGTCGAGGGGCCGGCCGAGGCGGCGAGCGCGGCGGAGTTCGACACCGTGTTCGCCGTCAACGTGCGGGCGGTGTGCCTCTTGAGCGGGGCGGCGATCCCACACCTCAAGCGGACCGAGGGCGTCATCGTCAATCTGTCGAGCGATGCCGGCGTGCAGGGCAACAGCGGCGCGGCGCTCTATTGCGCCTCGAAGGGGGCGGTGTCGCTCTATACTAAGGCGCTGGCGCTCGAGCTCGCGCCGTTCGGCGTCCGCGTCAACGCGGTCTGTCCGGGCGACGTCGACACGCCGATGATGGCCTATCAAGCGCGCCGCTATGGCGGCGGCGACGAGGCCGGCTACATCGCCCGCGTTCTCGCCGGCTATCCCCAAGGCCCGGAGCGCGCGCGCCTCATCCGCGCCGAGGAGGTCGCCGCCTTTATCCGCTACCTCGCCGAGCCCGACGCCGCGCCCATCACCGGCGCGCTTTTGTCGATCGATTTCGGCTATTCGGCGGGGAAGTGAGGGACCTTCGCGACACGGAACCTCGACGCTTGGAGAGGGGTAGGATCATGATGGCCGCGGCGTCCGGTGGACGCCTCGGCCGTTTCGCTTTATTCGGGCCGCGACGCGCCGCCGTGGGTGAAGATCAGTGGGCGGCGATCAGCGGAGAGCGTGCCGATGGCGCCCGAGACGGCGAACGGGGTGATCTGGGCGGTGGCGGCCGGCGCGACGGCGGGGGTGATCGTGCGGCCCTTCCGCCTGCCGGAAGCGATCTGGGCGGTCGCCGGCGCTGCGCTCCTGATCGCGCTCGGCCTCATGCCCCTCAGCGACGCCGCCGCGGCGGTGGGGCGCGGGCTCGACGTCTATCTCTTCCTCATCGGCATGATGCTGATGTCGGAGACGGCGCGGCGCGAAGGGCTGTTCGACTGGGTCGCCGCGGCCGCCGTGAACCACGCCAAGGGTTCGTCCAAGCGGCTCTTCCTGCTCGTCTATCTCGTCGGCGTGGTGGTCACGACCTTCCTCTCGAACGACGCCACCGCGGTCGTCATGACACCGGCGGTGTTCGCGGCGGCGCGCAAGGCCGAGGCCGATCCGCTGCCCTTCCTGTTCATCTGCGCATTCATCGCCAACGCGGCGAGCTTCGTGCTGCCGATCTCGAACCCGGCCAATCTCGTGCTTTATGGCGGTCACATGCCGCCGCTCGGGCCCTGGCTCGCGAGCTTCGCGCTGCCCTCGCTCGCCGCCATCGTCGCGACCTATGTCGCCCTGCGCTTCGTCGAAGGGCGCCGGCTTGCCGCCACCTGCGCGCCCGCGGTGCCGCAGCCGACGCTGTCGGCGGGCGGCTGGACCGCGCTCGGCGGTATCGTGGTGACGGCGCTCGCGCTCCTCGTCGTCTCGGCGCTCGACGCGCCGCTCGGGGCGCCGACCTGCGTGCTCGGCGTCGCGACCACGCTCGCGGTGACGGCCTTTCGCCGCCGCTCGCCCTGGCCGGTCGTCAAGGACGTGTCGTGGGCGGTGCTGCCGCTCGTCGCCGGGCTGTTCATCCTGGTCGAGGCGGTCGGGCGGACCGGGCTCATCGAGGCACTGGCGGCGACGCTCTCCGTGCACGCCGCGGCCGCGCCGACCCTCACGGCGGCCGTCTCGGGCGGGCTCGTCGGCATCGTCTCGAACCTGATGAACAACCTGCCGGCGGGCCTCATCGCCTCGACCACGATCGCCGCCGCGAACCCGCCGCAGAGCGTCGTCGACGCCATGCTGATCGGCGTCGATCTCGGGCCGAATCTCTCGATCACCGGCTCGCTCGCCACCATCCTGTGGCTCTCCGCGATCCGCCGCGAGGGCGAGCATGTCGGCTTCTGGCGCTTCCTCAAGGTCGGCGCGGTCGTGATGCCGCCCGCGCTGATCCTCGCGATCGCGGTCCGGCTGTTGATCTGACCGCTTAGGCCGCCTTCACTGGCTCGCGGTGTCCGGCAGGCTCGTCGAGAAGTGGGTGCCCTCGGTGTCGCCCGCGGCGACCGTGATCTCGCCGCCCGTCGGCTTGTAGTTGAACTGGATGGTCGGATCTTCCGACAGCGAGATCCCGCCCTCCATGGAGAAGACCAGCCGGTCGCCGTCCTTCACCACGATGTCGTTGACGAACCGGGCCGGGATGTAAAGCCGGGTGAGCTGGTTCATCTGGAGGCCCGAATAATTCGGGTGGCGGATCATCAATTGCGCCTTGGACATGCCCGGATCGGGCGCCGGCGCGCTGCTCTCGGCAACCGGCTTCAGGCGCATCTCGCCGAGATGGGCGAGCGCCGTGTCCTGGTCTTTCAGGGCGGGTGCCGAGCAGCCGCCGGAAGCCTTCACGAAGCGCTCCGTCATGTGCAGCTTGCCGTCGCTCGTCTCGGCGATGGCGCGGATGAAGGAATAGGCGTTCACCCGGAGCCGCGTCGACAGGAGGAGATCGCGGCGGTCGGGGCCGAACGTGAAGGTCGCAGCGACGGGGGCGGGATTCTCGTCGACGATCAGCGTCAGCTTTTGGATCGTCAGCGGCGATCCCTCGGGCAGCTTCATCGTCACGGTGATCGGCACGATCGCCGCGTCCTCGGCCCGCTTCGGGGCGACGAGGGTCATCGTGGAATCGTTGTCGGCGATCGGCTTGTCGCCGAACACGTCGGGCTTGAGCGAGTCCCACGTCGCCGTCGAGGGCGCGTCCTGGGCCGGCTCCGCGGCGGTGGTCGCTGCGGGCTGGGTGGCGGCCGCATCGGCGGCGAGGGCGCCCGCGAGGGGCATCGCCACAGCGAGCACGAAGGCGGCGACGGACGGAACTGAGACCGCTCGCACGGAGCGGGAACGGGCGCGGATCATGACGGGCCTCGGCGTTTCCGGGAGCGCCGGTCGGCATCACGGCCGCGGACCCGGAAGATAGCGGCGATCCGGGCCGGTCGGTCGCGTGGTGCGCGCCGCCGCTCTCTGTTATCTCTTGGGGAGCGATCATACGCTGATCGCCGCGAAATGACAGCGGCGGGACGGAGACGGCGCACCCCGCCGCCCCGAGAACCCGCCCGACGAGGGAGGCGGGTCCTGTGTGCGGACCTTGGTGCGAGGGACGGGCGTTTGCCGGCGGCGGAAGCGCGCCCGGCTTGAACCGGCGGAGCGTGCTCGGTGCGGTGGCGGCCGGGGCCGCGGCGTTCGCATTGCGGCCGTTCGTGGCGGTCGCCGCGGAGGATGCGGTGGCCGGCGATGCGATCGCGCCGCTCCCCGTGCAGGAGGTGGCGCCGGGCCTCTTCGTCTATCAGGCGCCCTATGAACTCGCCGACGCCCGCAACGAGGGCGCCGTCGCCAATGTCGGGTTCATCATCGGCCGCGAGGCGGTCGCGGTGTTCGACACCGGCAATTCGCGTCTCGCCGGGCGCCGTCTGCGCGCCGCCGTGCGGGACAAGACGCCGCTGCCGATCCGCTTCGTGATCTTCACTCACATGCACCCCGACCACGTGCTCGGGGCCGCGGCGTTCGCCGAGGACAAGCCGGAGATCGTCGCCTCGACGAAGCTGCCGCGGGCGCTTGCGGCGCGCGCCGAAACCTATCTCGAGGCCGGGGCGCGGGCGATCGGACCCGCCTTTGGGGGCACCGTGGCGGTCGAGCCGACCCGCGTCGTCGACGGCAGCGACGCCATCGATCTCGGCGGGCGCCGGCTGACGCTCACGACCTATCCGACCGCCCACACCGACAACGACCTCAGCCTGTTTGACACCGAGACGGGGACGCTCGTCCTCGGCGATCTCCTTTTTCTCGGCCATGTGCCGTCGATCGACGGCAGCACGCTCGGCTGGCTCGCCGTGCTCGACACGATCGCCGCGCGGACCGACGTGCGCCGTGTCGTGCCCGGCCATGGTCCCGCCGTCGTCGATTTCCCCGCCGGGCTCGGCCCGGAGCGGACCTATCTCGAACGACTGGTGGCGGACGACCGCGCGCTCCTCAAGGCCGGCGGCGACATCGCCGAGGCGCCGGAGCGCGCCGGCGTCTCCGAGCGCGGGAAATGGGCCCTGTTCGACGAGTTCAACCCGCGCAACGCCATCACCACCTTCCACGAGCTCGAATGGGAATGAGCGTCGTGCCCGCGTCTGAGGAGAACCGGCCGATGAAGACCTGGAATTGGGGAAGCGCGGCGCGGCGCGGCGCCCGGGTGGCACTCGCTGCGCTCGCCCTGTGGGGCATGCTGGCCGTGGCCCCGAACGCGGCCCGAGCCGAGGCGTCGGTGCCGGAGCCCGCGGGCTACCGGATGGAGGATTATCGCGCGCCGACGCCGGCGACGCTTCAGGGCGCGACCATCGTCGACACGGCGACGGCCGAACGGCTCTGGCGGGCCAAGAGCGCGATCTTCCTCGACGTGCTGCCGCGGCCGGAGAAGCCGGCGAACCTGCCGGCCGGCACGATCTGGCGGGACAAGCCCCGGCCGCACATTCCGGGCAGCCTCTGGCTCGCCAACACCGGCTACGGTGCACTGAGCCCCGACATGGATGCCTATTTCCGCCGTGGCCTCGAGACGGCGACCGGCGGCGACAGGGCGAAGGCGATCGTGTTCTATTGCCTCAAGGATTGCTGGATGTCGTGGAACGCCGCCAAGCGCGCCCTGGCGGACGGCTATACGGACGTGCTCTGGTATCCCGAGGGCACCGACGGCTGGGCCGCGGCGAAGCTGCCGACCGAGCTCGCGACGCCGTTCAAGTAGGGCCGGGCGCCGCCCCACCGTCCAAGCTCAGCTTCGGCATGAAACGGCCGCCTTCGCGGGCGAGGAAGTCTTGGAGCGAGCGGGTCGCCGGCATCAGGCGCTTGTCGCGGTTGCGCACTGCGAGCCATTGCCGCACCACCGGCAGGCCGGCGACGTCGAGCATCGCGAGCCGGCCGTCGGCGATCTCGGCGGCGACCGTGTGGGCGGAGATGAAGGCGAGCCCGAGGCCGGCCATCACCGCCTGCTTCACCGTCTCGTTGCTGCCGATCTCCATGGCGATGCGCGGGTGCGGCACCCCGGCCTCCTCGAACAGCCGCGTCATCAGCCCCCGCGTACCGGAGCCCACCTCGCGCACCAGGAAAGCTTCGCCGGAGAGACGGGCCGGCGAGAGCGCGCGTTCGGCGGCGAGCGGGTGGTCGGGCGGGGCGATCATGATGTGGGGATGGTCGCCGATCACCATCGTGTCGGCGTCGAGCTCGGCCGGCGGTCGCCCCATGATCGCGAGATCGAGCGCGAGGCCGCTCAAGCCGGCGATGATGTCGCTGCGGTTGCCGACCACGAGCTTGAGCTCGATGTCCGGATGGGTGCGCCGGAACGCGCCGAGGGCCATCGGAGCGTAATATTTCGCCGTCGAGACGACGCCCACGACGATCGAGCCGGCGTCGGGCCGCCGGATCGCGGCGAGCGCCCGGGCGCATTCGCCGAGGGTGTGCTCGATGCGCGCCGCCGCATCGAGCATCTCGCGGCCTGCCGCGGTCGGTTGCAGCCGCCCGCCGAGCCGCTCGAACAGGGGAAGGCCGATCTCCTCTTCGAGCTGCTTCATCTGCGCCGTCACCGCCGGCGGGCTCAGGCCGGCGCGGGCGCCGGCCGCGGCATAGGAGCCGGTTTCGTGCGCGAGGGCGACGAGGTGGAACTGCTTCAGGGTCCAGTGCGGCGCCACTTCCAAAATCCTGAATGCTCTGTTCAGATCATTCCAATTTACCAAAGGCGCGAACGGCGGCAACCTGTCTTCAACAAGATCAGGAGGACGCCATGGGAGATCAATCGGCCGCCATCGGCACGATCAAGGACGCCAAGAAGCGCTATGCGGCCGGCGTTCTGAAATATGCCCAGATGGGCTATTGGGACGGCGATTACGTCCCCAAGGATACCGACGTGCTTGCCCTGTTCCGCATCACGCCCCAGGAGGGCGTCGATCCGGTCGAGGCCGCCGCCGCGGTCGCCGGCGAGAGCTCGACCGCCACCTGGACGGTGGTGTGGACCGACCGGCTGACGGCCGCCGACGTCTATCGGGCCAAGGCCTACAAGGTCGAACCGGTTCCCGGGCAGGCCGGCCAATATTTCTGCTCCGTCGCCTACGATCTCGATCTCTTCGAGGAAGGCTCGATCGCCAATCTGACGGCGTCGATCATCGGCAACGTGTTCTCCTTCAAGCCGCTCAAGGCGTGCCGGCTCGAGGACATGCGGCTGCCGGTCGCCTATGTGAAGACCTTCCGCGGGCCGCCGACCGGCATCGTCGTCGAGCGCGAGCGCCTCGACAAGTTCGGCCGCCCGCTGCTCGGCGCCACGACCAAGCCGAAGCTCGGCCTGTCGGGCAAGAATTACGGCCGCGTCGTTTACGAGGCGCTGAAAGGCGGGCTCGATTTCGTCAAGGACGACGAGAACATCAACTCCCAACCCTTCATGCATTGGCGCGACCGCTTCCTCTATTGCATGGAGGCCGTGAATAAGGCGAGCGCCGAGACCGGCGAGGTCAAGGGCCATTATCTCAACATCACCGCCGGAACCATGGAGGAGATGTATCGCCGCGCCGAGTTCGCCTACGAGCTCGGGTCGTGCATCGTGATGGTGGACCTCATCGTCGGGTGGACGGCGATCCAGTCGATCTCGAACTGGTGCCGCGAGCACGACATGATCCTGCACATGCATCGGGCCGGTCATGGGACCTATACCCGGCAGAAGACGCACGGCATCTCGTTCCGCGTCATCGCCAAGTGGCTCAGGCTCGCCGGCGTCGATCATCTCCACGCCGGGACCGCCGTCGGCAAGCTCGAGGGCGATCCGATGACGGTGCAGGGCTACTACAATGTCTGCCGCGAGATGCGGAACGCGGTCGATCTGCCGCGCGGCGTGTTCTTCGAGCAGGATTGGGGCGGCATCCGCAAGGTGATGCCGGTCGCCTCCGGCGGCATCCACGCCGGGCAGATGCACCAGCTCCTCGATCTCTTCGGGGACGATGTGGTGCTCCAATTCGGCGGCGGCACGATCGGCCATCCGATGGGCATCCAGGCGGGCGCGACGGCGAACCGCGTCGCCCTCGAAGCGATGGTGCTCGCCCGCAACGAGGGACGCGACATCAAGCGCGAGGGGCCGGAGATCCTCATCGAGGCGGCGAAATGGTGCCAGCCGCTGCGGGCCGCGCTCGATACCTGGGGCGACATCACCTTCGATTACGCCTCGACCGACACGTCGGATTATGTGCCGACGGCGAGCGTCGCCTGAGCCGACTTCTTCCGACAAGCCGGCGGCCGCTCACGCGCGGCCGCGCCCCGGGGACCGCCCACGCGGCCACGCCGCGCCTCAGGAGCGATGATGATGCGCCTCACTCAAGGGACCTTTTCCTTCCTGCCGGATTTGACGCCCCGGCAGATCACAGCCCAGGTGCAATATTGCCTGGAGCAGGGCTGGGCGGTGTCGGTCGAGCACACCGACGACCCGCACCCGCGCAACACCTTCTGGGAGATGTGGGGGCCGCCGATGTTCGACCTGCGTGACGCCGCCGGCGTCGTCGGCGAGATCGACGCCTGCCGCGCCGCCAATCCCGACCGCTATGTGCGGGTCAACGCCTTCGATTCCGAACGGGGCTGGGAGACGGTGCGGCTCTCGTTCATCGTTCAGCGGCCGAGCGTCGAGGCCCGCTTCCGCCTCGACCGCACCGAGGGCGCCGGGCGCAGCCAGCGCTACGCGCTCCGCACCGAGACGGGACGCGGCACCGCCACCACCCCGTCGCACCCCGCGCGCCATTGATCCGACGCGAGACGCAAACCCGACGCGAGAACCCGTCCGACGCCCGCGTGCCCAACTGCCGAGGTCCGGTCATGTCCCACGCTGCCAGAGCCGAACCGCTTGATCCGTCCCGGTCCGCCGCCGAGGCGGGACGACGGCTGGACCTCGGCGCTCTCTTTCGCGAGAGCGACGTGCCCTCCTTTCTCGACGAGCTCGAGCGCGATCTCGTCGGGCTTGCGCCGGTGAAGCGGCGCATCCGCGAGATCGCCGCCCATCTGGTGGTGGGCCGCGCCCGGGAATCCGTCGGCCTCACCGCCGGGGCGCCGACCTTGCACATGACGTTCACCGGCAATCCGGGGACCGGCAAGACGACCGTCGCGCTCAGGATGGCGGCGATCCTGCACCGGCTCGGCTACGTCCGCCGCGGCCATCTCGTCTCGGTCACCCGGGACGATCTCGTCGGGCAATATATCGGCCATACGGCGCCGAAGACGAAGGAGATCCTCAAGAAGGCGATGGGCGGCGTGCTCTTCATCGATGAGGCCTATTATCTCTACCGCCCCGAGAACGAGCGTGATTACGGCCAGGAAGCGATCGAGATCCTGCTTCAGGTGATGGAGAACCAGCGCGACGATCTCGTCGTCATCCTCGCCGGCTACAAGGATCGGATGGACCGCTTCTTCGAATCGAACCCGGGCTTTCGCTCGCGCATTGCCCACCACATCGATTTTCCAGATTATGACGACGCGGAGCTCATCACCATCGCCAAGCGGATGGCGGCGGACGCCGATTATGCCTTCAGCCCCGCGGCGGAGCGGGCGCTCGCCGATTATGTCGCGATGCGCCGGACCCAGGGCAACTTCGCGAACGCACGTTCGATCCGCAACGCCTTCGACCGCATGCGGCTGCGCCAGTCGCTGCGGTTGTTCGAGGCGGCCGGCCTGGTCGATCGTGAGCGCCTCGCCACCATCGACGAAGGCGACGTGCGGGCGAGCCGCGTCTTCTCGGGCGGCATCGACTTGAAGCGCGCGGGGGCGATCCGCGCCGACACGGGACGCAGCGACGCAGGGGCGTCGGAACCGTCGACAGGCCCTGGAGCCTGAGCACGGTTCGTTGCACACTTCGGATGGGGAGTCCGGCGGAGCAACGGGCCGGCGGCGGACATCGATCCGCTTCCGGCTCAACGACAACAACGGCTGACCGCATACGCGGTGGCCGATCCGCACAAGGAGGGAACGGCGCGCGGCCGACAGGCCGGGCGAACGTGCCCCCGGGAGGACAGACATGCGGGACCATCAGACCGGGAGTGCCGTCGGCGCTCCGCTCGGCGCCGTGCTCGAACACTGGGCGGGCGAAGACCCGAACCGCCGCGACGTCGCCGCGACGCTCGTCGCGCTCGAACGCGGGCTCGTCGCGTTGTCGGGCCGCATCGCGCGCGGTGCCCTCGACGGGGACATGGGCGAGGTGCTGCATGCCGGCGAGGCGGGGGAGGGGCAGAAGAAGCTCGACGTCCTCGCCGACGAGTTCGTGATTTCCGCCTTGCGCGGCGGTCCGGTCGCGGCCGTCGCCTCGGAGGAGGACGATCTGCCCGTGCTGCTGGATGAGACGGCGCCGCTCCTCGTCGCGCTCGATCCGCTCGACGGCTCCTCCAACATCGACACCAACCTGTCGGTCGGCACCATCTTCTCGGTGCTGCCGCGGAGGCCGGGCGTTCACCCGGGAAGCGTCGAATCCTTCCTGCAAGCGGGCCGGGAGCAACTCGCGGCGGGCTATGCGATCTACGGCCCGCACACCGCGCTGCTGCTGACCGTCGGCGACGGCACGATGCACTTCGTCCTCGATCCGGTGTCGCAAGGCTTCCGGCTCGTCGAGGCGCGGGTCGAGATCGCGAACGGCGCCAGCGAGTTCGCCATCAACATGTCGAACTATCGGCACTGGGATGAGCCGGTCAGGCTCTACATCGACGATTGCCTGAGCGGCCGCGACGGTCCGCGCGAGCGCGACTTCAACATGCGCTGGCATGCGTCGCTGGTCGCCGAGGCGCACCGCATCATCCGGCGGGGAGGCGTCTATCTCTACCCGGCCGACAGCCGGAAGGGCTATGGCCGCGGCCGGCTGCGGCTCCTCTACGAGGCGTTCCCGATCGCCTTCCTGATGGAGCAGGCGGGCGGGCTCGCGACCGACGGCGTCGAGCCGATCGTCGAGCTCACCCCCAAGAGCCTGCACGAGCGCGTACCGCTCGTGTTCGGCTCGCGCGACAAGGTCGATACCGTCGCGCGCTACCATGTCGGGCCGAGCCGTCTCGCCGAGCGTTCGCCGCTGTTCGGACGACGCGGCCTGTTCCGGCCCTGAGAGGCGGCCGCCGCCGTGCCAAGCGCGATGCCGGCGGCCCATTCCAATCTCCCGATTTCGAGGCTGTTGCAGACCATGTCCGCAAAACATCCCATTATTGTCGTCACCGGGTCCTCGGGAGCCGGCACGACCTCGGTCAAGAGGACGTTCGAGCAGATCTTTCGCCGGGAAGGCGTCAAGGCGGCGTATGTGGAGGGCGATGCCTTCCACCGCTACGACCGCTTCGAGATGCGCGCCCGCATGGCGGAGGAGACCAAGAAGGGCAACAATCACTTCAGCCACTTCAGCCCGGACACCAACCTTTTCCCGGAGTTGGAGGCGTTGTTCCGCGATTATGGCGAGACCGGCAGCGGCCGGGTTCGCCGCTATGTGCACGACGATGAGGAGGCGCAGCTCTACGGCGCCGATCCCGGCCGCTTCACCGGGTGGGAAGACATCGAGCCGGACACGGACCTGTTGTTCTACGAAGGGCTCCACGGCTGCGTCGTCGCCGACGGCATCGACATGGCGCGCTATGCCGATCTCAAGATCGGCGTCGTTCCGGTCATCAATCTCGAATGGATCCAGAAGATCCATCGCGACCGCTCCACGCGCGGCTATTCGACGGAAGACGTGACCGAAACGATCCTGCGGCGGATGCCGGATTACGTCCGCTATATCTGCCCGCAATTCACCTTCACGGACATCAATTTCCAGCGGGTGCCGATGGTCGACACCTCGAATCCGTTCGTGGCGCGCTGGATTCCGACCCCGGACGAATCGATGGTGGTGATCCGCTTCCGCGACCCGCGCGGGATCGATTTCCCCTATCTGCTCTCGATGGTCCACGACAGCTTCATGTCGCGGGCGAATTCCATCGTGATCCCGGGTGGCAAGCAGGACCTTGCGATGCAGCTCCTGCTCACCCCCCTCATCCTCAAGCTGATCGACCGCAAGCGCCGCGTCTCCTGACGCCGCGCCGGCCGACCGCCCTTTACGCAAAAAGAACCGATCGGAGGAGACGACGCATGGCCCTCGTTTCGATGCGCCAGCTTCTGGACCACGCCGCGGAGCACCGCTATGGCCTGCCGGCGTTCAACGTGAATTCGATGGAGCAGATCAAGGCGATCATGGACGCCGCGGCGGCGACGCGCAGCCCGGTGATCCTGCAGGGCTCCGCCGGCGCCCGGCGCTATGCCGGCGAGGCGTTCCTGCGCCATCTGGTGGCGGCCGCGGTCGAGACCTATCCCGACATCCCGATCGTGATGCACCAGGACCACGGCGCCTCGCCGGCGGTGTGCATCAACGCCATCCGCTCCGGGTTCTCCTCGGTGATGATGGACGGCTCGCTGAAGGAAGACGGCAAGACGCCGGCCGACCACGATTACAACATCGCCGTGACGCGGAAGGTCGTCGAACTGGCCCATGCGGTCGGCGTCTCCGTCGAAGGGGAGCTCGGCTGCCTCGGCTCGCTCGAAACCGGGGCCGGCGACAAGGAGGACGGCCACGGCGCCGAGGGCAAGCTCGACCGCGACCAACTCCTCACCGACCCCAACGAGGCGGCCGAATTTGTCCAGGCGACCCAGTGCGACGCGCTCGCAATCGCCATCGGCACCTCCCACGGCGCCTACAAGTTCACCCGCCGCCCGACCGGCGACATCCTCGCGATCGATCGGATCAAGGAGATCCACGCCCGCGTTCCGAACACCCATCTCGTCATGCACGGCTCCTCGTCGGTGCCGCAGGATCTCCTCGAGGAGATCCGCGTCCACGGCGGCGAGATCCGCGAGACCTACGGGGTGCCGGTCGAGGAGATCCAGGAAGGCATCCGCTACGGCGTGCGCAAGGTGAACATCGACACCGACATCCGCCTCGCCATGACGGCTGCGATCCGCCGCGTTGCCGCGCGCGACAAGTCCGAGTTCGACCCCCGGAAGTTCATGCAAGCGGCGATGGACGAAGCGAAGCGCGTCTGCATCTCGCGCTTCGAAGCGTTCGGCGCCGCGGGCCAGGCGGATCGCATCCGCCCGATCGGCCTCGACCGCATGGCGAGCCGCTATGCGAGCGGAGAGTTGTCGCAGGTCGTCCACTGATCCGGCTCCCGTCGGCGGGCTCCGGGCGGGGCACGACGCGGGACGGACGGAGGGGCGGTCTTGGTCGGGAAGCCACGCCCCTCTCGAGGGGCCGCCGGAGGCGATCCGGCGGCCCTTTTCGAAGCATGGCAGGCGAGGCTGCGCCGTGAGAGGGCCGCCGAACGCCGCTCCGACCGAACGAAACACACAGATGAGCGTGCTCCGACGTCGTCGAGACGCGGACGCACACGAGCCAAGGAGGGGGCGATGGCCCGTCAGCATCCGATCATCGCGCCGTCGATCCTGTCGGCGAACTTCGCCCGTCTCGGCGAAGAGGTCGCCGCGGTGCTCGCCGGCGGCGCCGAGTGGATCCATTTCGACGTGATGGACAACCACTATGTCCCGAACCTCACGATCGGTCCGCTGGTCCTGCAATCGCTGCGGCCGGAGACGCCGGCGCCGATCGACGTGCATCTGATGGTCAAGCCCGTCGATGCGCTGATCGAGGCGTTCGCCGCCGCCGGTGCCGACATCATCTCGTTCCATCCGGAAGCGAGTGAGCATGTCGATCGCTCGATCCAGTTGATCCGCTCGAAGGGCGTGAAGGCGGGCCTCGTGCTCAATCCGGCGACGCCTCTCGCGGTGCTCGACCACACCTTGGACGCCCTCGATCTCGTCCTCGTCATGTCGGTCAATCCCGGTTTCGGCGGGCAGCCGTTCATCCCGGGCGCGTTCGACAAGCTGCGCCGCATCCGCCGCCTGATCGACGCGAGCGGCCGAGACATCCGCCTCGAGGTCGACGGCGGCGTGAAGCTCGACAATATCGGAGCGATCGCCGAGGCCGGGGCCGACACCTTCGTCGCCGGCAGCGCCATCTTCGGCGCCCCGGATTATGCGACGGCGATCCGCGCGATGCAGGCCCGGATCGGCGAGAGCGTCGCCGCGTGAGGCGTCCGCGCGCCGGTCGTTCGCAGACCCGAGCCCAAGCGGGTTGACAGCCCGGCCCCCGGCGGGCACGTCCTGAGATTGCGCCACCGACCGTGGCCGGCTCGGGACAGAACGAATGACCGATATTCGGGATGCGTGGACGACGGAGGTCGCCTCGTGGGGCGGCGTCGCACGGCCACGTCATCTCGTGCTCCGTCCGGGCACGCGTGCAGAGGCGCGTGCGATCGTTGCCGACGATAGCCGTCTGCCGTTGCTCGCCCACGGCTGTGGCCGCTCCTATGGCGACGTCGCCCTGAACCCAGAGGGGCGCCTCGTCCAGATGACGGGGCTCGACCGCTTCATCGCCTTCGACCGCGACACCGGCCTGCTCACCTGTGAGGCGGGCGTGCGGCTCGCCGATATTCTCGATGCGGTGTGCCGCCCGGAGCCCGACGGCGGCGGCTGGTTTCTGCCGGTTTCGCCGGGTACGCGCTTCGTCACCGTCGCCGGGGCCATCGCCAACGACGTCCATGGCAAGAACCATCACGGCTTCGGCACGTTCGGCCGGCACGTCGCGGCGATCGAGCTCGCCCGCAGCGACGGCAGCGTCGAGACCATCACGCCCGAGAGCCATCCCGATCTGTTCGCCGCGACCATCGGCGGGCTCGGCCTCACCGGCCTCATCCTGAGCGCCACGATCCGGCTTCGCCGGGTCGCCGGCACGGCGCTCGAGGCGGAGGACATCCGCTTCGACGACCTCGACGCCTTCTTCGCCCTCGCCGACGGCTCGGAGGCTTGGGAATACACGGCCGCCTGGATCGATTGCCTCGCGACGGGGACAGCGACCGGGCGCGGGATCTTCTCTCGGGCACGGCACGCGCCGGGCCGCGCCGCCGTACCGCCGGCTTTGCGTCCGCGCAAGGCGGTTCCGCTGACGCCGCCGGTCTCGCTCGTCGGCGGCCTCTCGCTCAAGGCGTTCAACGCCCTCTATTGGCGCAAGCTCGGCCTCCGCGAGCGTGTCCTCAAGACGGGGTCCTACGAGCCGGTCTTCTACCCGCTCGATGCCATCGGGTCGTGGAACCGTCTCTATGGCCCGAAGGGCTTCTACCAATTCCAGTGCGTGGTGCCGCCCGGTGCGGACGGCCGCGCGGCGATCGCCGAGATGCTGCGGGTGATCGCGCAGTCCGGCCAGGGCTCGATGCTCGCGGTCCTGAAGACCTTCGGCGATTTGCCGTCGCCCGGTCTGCTCTCGTTTCCGAAGCCCGGCATCACCCTCGCCCTCGATTTCCCGAACCGGGGGCCGGAGACGCTGGCGCTGCTCGCCCGGCTCGAAGCGGTCACGATCGAGGCCGAGGGGCGGATCTATCCGGCCAAGGATTCGTGCATGAGCGCGGCGAGCTTCACGCGGGGGTACCCCGCCAAGGCCGACTTCCAGCGCTGGATCGATCCGGCCTTCTCGTCTGCCTTCGCGCGGCGGGTTGGCCTGATCGGCGAGGGGAGCCGCGCATGACGAAGGGATATGGGGATATGCGGAACGGAACCATGCGGATCGCCCTGTTCGGCGCTAATTCCGGCATCGCGGTCGCGACGGCGCGGGCGTTCGCCAAGACCGGTGCCCGCTTCGTGCTGGTCGGCCGCCGGGCCGAGCCGCTCGAGGCGCTCGCCGCCGATCTGGTGGTGCGGGGGGCCAAGGAGGCGGCGGTGCACGTCGCCGACCTCGCCGATCTCGACGCGCTGCCAACTGTGGCCGCGGGGGCATGGGAGCGTCTCGGCGGGCTCGATCTCGCCCTCATCGCCCACGGCACCCTGCCGGACCAGACGCTGCTCGAGCGCGATGCCGTCGCCGCCCGGCAGGCGATCGAGATCAACTTCATCAGCCCGGCGCTGCTCGCCAATGCGCTTGCCCCGCTGTTCGAGGGCGGACGCAGCGGTACCATCGCCGTCGTGAGTTCCGTGGCGGGCGAACGTGGACGCCGCAGCAACTATGTCTACGGCGCCGCCAAGGGCGGGCTCATTCGTTTCCTCGAAGGTCTGCGCCATCGCCTCGCGGCATCCGGCGTCCAGGTTCTCGATATCCGGCCGGGCTTCGTCTCGACGGCGATGACGGCGCACCTGAAGCAGGGCGGGCCTTTGTGGGCGACGCCGGACCGCGTCGCCGACGACATCGTGCGGGCGGTCGAGAAACGGCGCGCCGTGCTCCACACGCCCTGGTTCTGGGCCATCATCATGGCGATCGTGACGGCGCTGCCTCGCCCGATCTTCCATCGCACCAAGTTCTGACCGCCTCACGGTCCGGCCGTCCCCCGCCGCGCATGAAGAGATATCTATGAAGATCGTCGTCACCGGCGCCGCCGGCCTCGTCGGACAGAACCTGCTGCCGCGCCTCAAGGCGCGGGGGCACACCGAGATCGTCGCGATCGACAAGCATCCGGCGAACGTGCGGACCTTGCGGGACCTGCACCCGGACATCGAGGTGATCGAAGCCGATCTCGCGGTGCCGGGCCCCTGGGCGGAGGCCGTGAAGGGATGCGAGGCGCTCGTGATCGGCCACGCCCAGATCGGCGGACTCGACGGCAGCGAGTTCGAGCGCAACAACGTCAAGGCGACCGAAAATCTCCTCGCCGCCTTTCGCGGCGCGCCGCGGCCCTATGTGGTGCATATCAGTTCGTCGGTGGTGAACTCGGTCGCCGTCGATTGGTACACCGAGAGCAAGAAGGCGCAGGAGACGCTCGTCGTCGGTGCCGGCTTCGCCGATGTTGTGCTGCGCCCGACCCTGATGTTCGGCTGGTTCGACCGCAAGCATCTCGGCTGGCTCGCCCGCTTCATGAAGCGTAGCCCGATCTTTCCGATCCCGGGCGACGGCCGCTACATCCGCCAGCCGCTCTATGTGGGCGACTTCTGCAACATCATCGTCGCCTGCCTGGAGCAGCGCCTGACGGGCGCCTACAACATCAGCGGACAAGAGCGGATCGACTATATCGACCTCATCCGCCTGGTGAAGGAGGCGTCTCACGCCGATGCGGCGATCGTGAAGATCCCATACAGCCTCTTCAGGGCGCTCTTGACGATCTATGCGCTCGTCGATCGCAATCCGCCGTTCACGACGAAGCAGCTCGCGGCCCTCGTGACGCCGGACATCTTCGAGGTGATCGATTGGCCGGCGATCTTCTCGGTGCGCTCGACGCCGCTGAAGGAGGCGTTCACCGAAACCTTCAACGATCCCGTCTATTCGAAGGTGGTACTCGAATTTTGACGCCGCCGGACCCTTCGTAAGGGGCGGTGTCAGGCCTGGGGCTGCTTCGCGCCCCAGAGCTTCCGCCCGACGATTGCGAGCCCGGCGATGGCGAGCGAGGCGGGCGCGGCGATCCACCAATAGCCGTCCGTCTCCAGCCGGTAGAGCGTCTGGACGAGGCGCCGATAGATGCGCGTCGGCCGGTTGAGCGGCGCGGCAGGCCGGCGGCCGGCCATACGGGCGAGGTGGGCCCGGATCAGGTCCGCCCATTCGGGGAAATCCGCGCGATCTCCCGCAGCGCGTCCTCCCGCATCTCCGGCCCCATCTTGTCGCGGAGGAGCTCGATCTTCACGAAGGGTAGCCCGTCGCGGGTCAGAAGCTCGCGCCACAGAAAGTGGGTCGGGTTGAAGGCGAGGCGGCGCACCATCGGGCTCTGCACCACGAGCGGGCGGTAGTGGAACCCCGCGGCGGCGAGCGACGCCGTGGCCGCGACCTCGCCGTTGCGGATGATGTCGCGCTTCGGCATCGCCGCGAAGTCCTGGCTCATCAGCCGCCGGAACGCGTCGGATCGATGCGCCCGCGGCTCGAACAGCAGGAACCAGCTCTGGAGGTGCGGGCTGATCTGGAGGCTCTCCACCAGGCCGTAGATGTCGGCCGGTGCCGCGGTCAACCGGCGGAGCATGGCGGCGAGGTCGCCGATCGGGCCGTAGACGCTGTCGTTGGCGAGGAGGAGCCGGCCGCGCACCGCTGCGCCGTAGCGGGCGAACGCCTCGGACCACGAGCCGAAATCAAGTCCGCCGTTCGAACGGGTGAGAACGTCGGCGCACAAAGGCGCGATCCGCGCGGCGTCGTCCGCGTGCAGTTCCCCCGCGGACACGAGCACGACCGAGAAGCCGCACCCGGCGATCGCCCGAAGATAGAGCTCGACATAGGGATCGATGCGACCATCCGGGTCGTAATGGGCGAAGAAGCAGACGTCCGCCTGGAGCGGTACGTCGGACGGCGCACGGGCGGGGTTCGTCATCGTGGTCATCGATTTCGCCGGCCGTCGTCTTGTCACCCGAATGTCGTCGGGTTCCAATTCCGCTGACTACGATGCGGACGGCAAGCGCTTTTTCTCAGGTCCGCCCGGAGGCGCGGTCACAGCCCCTTGCGGTACACCTCAAGGACGGCGTCGATCTCGCCCTCGCTGATGATCCGGCCTTCCTTGAGCAGGATCGCCCGGTTGCAGTAGCGCTGCAGGGTCGGCGCGCTATGGGAGGCGAGCACGAGGATGCCGGCATTCTCGATGAGCTCTTCAAGTCGTGTCGTCGCCTTGGCGCCGAAGGCTTCGTCGCCGACCGCCACCAATTCGTCCATCAGCAGGATCTCGGGCTGACGCAGCGTCGAGATGGCGAAGGCGAGGCGCAGCGTCATCCCGCTCGAATAGGTGCGCATCGGCAGATCGAGATAGGCCCCGAGGCCCGAAAATTCGGCGATCCCCTCGATGTGCTGGCGGGATTCCGCCATCGTCATGCCGATGAAGGCGCCGCGCAGGATGATGTTCTCGATGCCGGTCAGCTCCGGATCCATGCCCATCGTGATGTTGATGAGCGAGGAGACCTTCCCGTCGATTGTCGTGGAGCCCTCCGAAGGCTCGTAGGCGCCGGACAAGACGCGAAGCAGGGTCGATTTGCCGGCGCCATTGTGGCCGATCAGGGCGAGGCGATCGCCGGGCTTGAGATCGAGCGTGACGCCCCGCAGCGCCTGGACGCGTGTCACGCCGTGGTCTTGTGACACCGCACCGCCGACCGAGCGCAGGATGCTCGATTTCAGCGAGCGCCCGCTCGAATTGTAGATCGGAAACTCGACGGAAACGTTCTTGAGGCTGATCGATGGCATGATTGATCTCACAGCCAATAGACGATGCGAGACCGGAACCGGGCGAACAGCGGCGCGGTCACGATGAAGAGGAGCGCTGTCCAGCCGAGCGCCATCCAATAGGCGGTGGCTTCCGGCACTTCACCTCGGATCGGCGCGCCCACCAGCTTGAGGAAGCTCGCGAACGGATTGGCGTCCACGAGAATGGCGCGGTGCCCGGTCATCTGATCGGACTTCCACATGATCGGCGTCAGGAAGAAAGCGATCTGCATGCCGTTCTGAATGATCTGCGGCAGGTCGCGGAAGCGGGTGCAGAGCACCCCACACCACACCGACGCGAGGAACCCCGCGATCAAGAGCAGCACCAGACCGGGAATGGCGAGCAGGATCGTCGGGCTCGGCACCACGCCGAAGATGAGGAAGACGAGCGGGATGATGACGATGTTGTGGGCGAAGGCGATCAGGTTGCGCACGATCAGGCGCATTACGAAGGTCGATTTCGGCAGGGCTTCCTGCGTCAGATAGGTCGTCGCCTGGGTGAACACCGTTCCGGAATCCATGATGATTCCCTGGATCAGCGTCCACACGATGTAATTCACCGCGAGGTAGGGGATATAATCGTGAACCGGCTGCTGGAACAGGAACGAATAGACGATACCGATGCCGCCGACGAAGACGGCCATGCTGAGCGTGATCCAGAACTGGCCGAAGCGCGAACGCTTGTAGCGGGCGCGGATGTCGTTGATGCCGAGAAGGTACCAGATTTCCCAGCGCGACACGCCATCTCGGATGTCACGGACGGCGTTGCGCCAGTCGGTGGAGGACGGCCAGAGGGACATACGCTCTCCCGGAAGGGAACTATAAAACTCAAAAAAGCCGCCGCACGCGCACCGGGCGGAGAGCAAGGCACGACGCCCTAGAGCCCGAGTCGGTCCACAAGATGGCGTGAACGTGAGCCTACGCCCGGCTGTCTAACGAAGCGCCGGAAAACCGTCAACGCGGCGAACCCACGTCGGGTACGGGGTCGGGGAACGCGACCGCCCGCCGCAGCGCTTCGACGCTGGCGATCTTCTGGTGGTTCGACGCCGAAGCCGTCTCCGCCGGGATCGTCTTGATGCCGCGGAATCCGGCGCACGCGGCGGCGACGAGCACGGAGCGTTCGAGGGCATGGGCGAGCGTCCCGTCGATCTGCCCCGCCTCCGGCTGGAAATCCTCGAGGCGGAGATGGAGGTCGAGGATCGGCTGGAGGGCGGCCGGTCGTGCCCAGAACATCGAGCCCGAGGGAAAGTCGAGCGGCGTCTTCGGATCGAGGGCGAGGCCGATCCGCGCGAACGCGTCTCGTGCGATCGCGAAATTGCCGTCCCATCGGGGCGCCCGGGCACCGAGCCCGGTGCGGGCCGGGTAGACGATGCCGACATCAGGCGCCGCTTCGAAGATGGCGAGGGCGCTGGCGGCCGTCGCCGGCGATCCGACGAGCGCGCTCATGAGGGCCCGCCGCCATTCGTCGCCGCCCCGCGAATGCAGCGACTTCTTCGTATGGAGGAAGAGCACCCGGTCGAGATGGGGATAGATGTCGGCGAAGGCGACATATTTCGGCGCGATGTCGCGCCCCCGGTTCGGTACCAGACGCAGATCGACGGGCGTCCGGCCCGGATGGGCGGCGAGGATGTGCTCAATCTCGGCCTGCTTCTCGGTCGTGTCGGTGGATAGGAAGAGGCGGTGGCGGAGCGGGATCGCGTCGGTGAGGGCGAGGATCTCCGGCAGCACGTCCGGATAGAAGACGTGGCAGACGACGCCGATGCGCCGCTCGGCCGGCGGCGGGGGACGGCATAGCCGAACGGCACGACGAGCGCGCGCTCCGGCGCGAGCCGCCGGTCGGCGAGGCGTTGGCGCAGTTCGCCCTTCAGCGTCCAGCCGAGCACGCGCAGGGCGCTGCCGGCGACCCGCCGCAGCGTCGGCGCGAAACGTCCGCCGTCCATGCCCGTCTCCCTCACCACTTGCGTTCCGACAGACGCGCAGGCGGCCGGCCTCCGGTCAAGTGCGGGGCCTAAGCCGGGCTCAGCGCCGAATGCGGATACGCGGCCACTCACCGCTTTGCCTGAGCGAGGTTGCGCCCGCGGCCCCGGCCTGCGATGGAGCACGGGGCGCGCGGCCATCGACGCGGCGGCGCGCCGTTTCTCCGTGGCCCCCGTCGCGCCGAGCGCCCGCGCATGAACATCACCCTTGCCGTGACCGTCTATCGGTCGCCGTCCCCCGTTCTCGCCGCGCTGCTCGACAGTGTGACGGTCGCGGCGATGCGTCTCGAGGCGGAGCGCCCCGGGTCGCGCCTGATGCTGGTCATCGTCGACAACAGCGACGGGGGCACCGACCGGACGCGCCTCGCCGCGCTCGTCGCCGAGCGGCCGACGCTCACGGCGAGGTTGATCTCGGGGCAGGGCAATGTCGGCTTCGGCCGGGCGAACAACCTCGCGCTGCTTCCGTCCGACGACGACATCCTGATCGTCGGCAATCCCGATCTCGTCCTCGCCCCCGATTCGCTCGTGCGCCTCCTCGACGTGTTCGAGGCGGAGCCCACCGCCGGCCTGGTGACGCCAGGGTTCGTCGAGCACGGCCGGCTCACCCATCTCTGCAAGCGCTATCCGTCTTTCGTGGTCCTGTTCGGGCGCGGCTTCCTGCCGGCCCGGCTGCGCCGTCCGCTCGCCGCCCTGATCGACCGCTACACGATGGCGGACCGTCCGGCCGACCGGCCGTTCTGGGACCCGCCCATCGTCACCGGCGCGTTCATGGCGTTCCGCGGGCAGGTGTTCCGCTCGATCGGGGGCTTCGACGAGCGCTTCTTCCTCTATTTCGAGGATTTCGACCTGAGCCTCCGGGTGGCCGCGGTCTCGCGCCTCTATTATGCGCCTTCGGTTCGGATGGAGCATGCCGGGGGCAACACCGCGCGGCGCGGCCTCAAGCTGATCCGCTTCTTCGCAGCCTCGGCGGCGCGGTTCTGGGGAAAGCACGGCTTTCGTCTCGTCGCGGTTCGCGATCGCCCGCCGCGCGCCTCCTGACCAACGGCCGTGCCGCTCCCGCAGCATCTCGCGGCTGGACTTGCGGCGCGAGACGCGTCACTGAGGGAAATCGGGTGCGGAGGCCGGTCGCGGCCGCCGCCTCCACCGCCCGCACCGCACCGGCGACGGGCCCAACCGAGCTGATCGTCCGAAGGGTATGCCCGCTTTCCTCAATGCCCTCCATCGCCGCGTTTACGAGGCGCCGCGCCTGGTGCGCCGGCTCGGCCTCGCCACGCTCGATCTCGTGCTCACGCCGGTCGCCCTGTGGGGCGCCTTCGCCCTGCGGCTCAACGAATGGTGGCCGGAGGTTTTCCTCGTCTGGGCAGCGCCGTACTTTCTGGTGCTGCCGTTCGTCACCGTGCTCGTCTATTGGCGGATCGGCGTCTATCGTATCCTGATCCGCTCCTCGGAACGCACCGCCGCGCTGCTCATCCTGCGCGCCGTCATCGCCGTTTCGGTGATCCTCGCGATCGGCGGCTATCTGATGCCGAGCGCCGTCGTGCCGCGCTCGGTGCCGGTGCTCTACGGCCTGTTGAGCTTCGTGCTCACCTGGGGTTCCCGCCTCCTCGGCCAATCCTACTTTTTCTGGATGACGCGCCGGCTTTTCCCCGTCGAGCCGGTCATCATCTACGGTGCCGGCCGCGCCGGCATCCAGCTTCTGCTCGCCCTCGACGCGGGCCGCGAGTTTCGCGCCGTCGCCTTCGTCGACGACGACCGCTCGGTGCAGGGCACCGAGATCGTAGGCCGCCGGGTTCATAAGCCGAGCGAGCTGCCCAAGCTGCTCGCGCGGCGCAAGGCGACGCGGGTGCTCCTCGCCATTCCCTCTCTGTCGGCGCCCGAGCGGAGCCGGCTCGCCGCCAAGCTCACCAAGCTCGGCGCGCCGGTTCAGACGATCCCGTCAGCGTCGGAGCTCCTGACCGGCCTCGCGCGCATCGATTCCCTGCGCGCCGTCACGCCCGAGGACCTGCTCGGCCGCGACCGGGTCGATCCCCAGGCCGACCTCCTGCGTCCCGCGACCGAGGGCCACGCGATCCTCATCACCGGTGCCGGCGGCTCGATCGGCTCGGAGCTCTGCCGGCAGATGATCGCCCTCAAGCCGAAGCGGCTCGTGCTCTATGAGGTGAACGAGTTCGCGCTCTACCGCATCCACGCGGAGCTCAACGAACTCTCCGATGCCGGAGGACTGGCGAGCGAGATCGTGGCGGTGCTCGGCAACGTCTCCGACGAGGCGCGCCTGCGCCGTGTGATCGAGACCTTCGCCATCGACACGCTCTATCACGCGGCCGCCTACAAGCACGTGCCGCTCGTCGAGAGCAACGTGCTCGAAGGCTTGCGCAACAACGTCCTCGGCACCGCTGCGGTCGTGCGGGCCGTCATCGGCAGCGGCGTCGCCCGCATGATCCTGATCTCGACCGACAAGGCGGTGCGCCCGACGAGCGTGATGGGCGCCACCAAAAGGTGGGCGGAATTGATCCTCCAGGCCGCCCAGGCCGCCCAGGCCGCCCAGCCGCCGCAACCGGGCGGTGGCGGAACGGTCTTCTCCATGGTCCGGTTCGGCAACGTGCTCGGCTCGTCGGGGTCGGTGATCCCGTTGTTCCAGCATCAGATCAAGCGAGGCGGCCCGGTGACCGTGACCCACCCGGACGTCACCCGCTATTTCATGACGATCCCGGAAGCGGCGCAGCTCGTCATCCAGGCGGGGGCGATGGCGCAGGGCGGCGAGGTTTTCCTGCTCGACATGGGCTCGCCGGTGAAGATCGTCGATCTCGCCCGGCAGATGATCGAGCTGCACGGGCTCAAGGTGAAGGACGCCGCGCGGCCCGATGGCGATATCGAGATCGTGTTCTCCGGCCTCAGGCCCGGCGAGAAGCTCTACGAGGAGCTTTTGATCGGCGACAACCCGATGCCGACCGCCCACCCGAAGATCCGCCGCTCGCGGGAATCGAGTCTGCCGAGCGAGGTCGTCGAGGCGGCGATCGCCGACCTCGTGGCGGCGATCGGGGCGGGCGACATCGATCGCGCGCTCGCCGCCCTGCGCCGCATGGTCGCCGAATACGATCCGCCCGAGATGCCGGTAGACTTGCTCGCCGGCGCGAAGGCGCCAAGCCCGTCGGCGACGATCACCCCGCTCCGCCGCGCATAAGAACGCTCTCCACCGTGTTGCAAATGGCACGGTGTCGTTATGATCGCGGCGGGGAGGACGGCGGGCCGAGATGCGGCTGCTCATCGTCGAAGACAATCACGAGCTTGCGGCCTGGCTCGCCCGGGCGCTCACGCAGGCCCATTATGCGGTCGACGTCGCCCACGACGGCGAGGAGGCGGAGCATCTCCTGTCCGTCTCCGACTACGCGGCCGTGATCCTCGACCTCTCGCTGCCGAAGATCGACGGCATGACGGTGCTGAAGCGTATCCGTCGGGCGGGACGCAAGGTGCCGGTCATCATCCTCACCGCCAACGCTTCGCTCGCCGGCCGCGTCGACGGCCTCGATTCGGGCGCGGACGATTATCTCGCGAAGCCGTTCGAACTCCCCGAGCTCGAAGCGCGGCTGCGCGCCGTGATCCGCCGCGGCCATGACCTCGCGAGCCCCGAGATCGCCGTCGCGGACTTGGTGCTCAACACGGCCACCCGTCAGTTCGCGCTCAAGGGCGAGCCGCTGTCCCTGACGCCGCGGGAACATTCGGTCCTTGAACACTTGATCCTCAAGGCCGGCACGCCGGTGAGCAAGGCGGCCCTGTCGGAGAACGTGTTCGGCTTCGATGCCGAGACCGACCCGAGCGCGATCGAGATCTACGTCCACCGCGTCCGCAAGAAGCTCGAAGGCGGCGCGGTGGAGATCGCCACCCTCCGCGGCCTCGGCTATCTGCTGCGAGGCGCCTGAGGTGGGCTCCGCGTCCGCCTCGACCCCGGTGGCGGCCGCGCGTCGCCTGCGTCGGGGCTTGCGGAGCCTGCGCCACAGTCTGCGCGCCCAACTCCTCGCCTGGATCATGGTGACGCTGTTCGGCGTCATCTGCTTCAATCTCTATTCCGGGGCCACCCAGTCGCGAGACATGGCGACCCTCGTCACCGACAACATGCTGATGGGCTCCGCCCGCGTCATCGCCGAGGCGGTGCGGGTCGATCCGGGCGGTACGGTCGCCGTCGACATTCCCCCGGCGGCCCTCGAAATCTTCGACACCGGCTTCGGCGACCGTGTCTATTATCGCGTCACCACGGCCTGGGGGACGCTGATCGCAGGCTATGCCGACTTGCCGACCCCAGTGCGCGACCGGGTCGGCCAGGACATCGTGTTCCGCGGCGGCACCCTGCGCGCCATGATGGTGACGCAGCCGCTCGTCGGGCTCGGTCCCGACGGCGCGGTCAGCGTCACGGTCGCCGTCACCCGTTTCAATCAGGAGGCGATGCGGGCGCACCTGTGGTTCTCGGACCTCTGGGGCCAGGTCCTGCTCGTCCTCGTCGCCGGGCTCGTGACCGTGCTCGGCCTGCGCCGCGGGCTCGGCCCGGTGCTGCGGCTGCGCGATGCCGTGCGGGCCCGCCGCCGCGATCAGCTCGAGCCGTTCGACGAGACGACGGTCCAGACCGAGCTCCGGCCGCTGGTGCGCGCGCTCAACGATTACATGGTCCGGGTGCAGGCGCAGATGGCGGCGCAGCGCCGCTTCGTCGCCAACGCCGCGCACCAACTGCGCACGCCCTTGACCCTGCTCTCGACCCAGGCCGGCTTCGCGGCGCGGGAGGGTGATCCGGGCCGGCGCCAGGAAGCGCTCCAGGCGCTGATCCGCAGCACCCGTCAGGCGACCCGCCTCGCCGAACAATTGCTGACGCTGACCCGCGCCGAGCCCGGCAGCCGCGCCCCGCGGGCCGACCGCATCGACATGGCCGACATCGCCCGCCAAGTCCTCGAGGCGCGCGCCGAGGAGGCCCTGCGCCTCGGTATCGACATCGGGCTCGAGGCGGGCGGCGACGCGCCCGTCACCGGTGACGGCACGATGCTGCGCGAGATGGTCGTCAACCTCGTCGACAACGCGCTGCGCTATACCCCGGCGCCCGGCACGGTCACCGTCACCGTCCGCCGGTCGGGTGACGTCGTCGAGATCCTCGTCGAGGACAGCGGTCCGGGCATTGCGGAGGCCGAGCGCGAGCGGGTGTTCGAGCGGTTCTACCGGGTGATCGGCACGCAGGCGGAGGGCAGCGGCCTCGGCCTCGCGATCGTGCGCGAGGTGGTGGAAGGGGCGGGCGGCTCCGTCGCGCTCGCCACCTCCGCCCACGGCGGCCTCGCCGCGCTGGTGCGGCTGCCGGCGGCCGAATAGACCGGGGCGCGCAAACGAGAAAAGGGGGCCGAAGCCCCCTTTGCCGGACGGATCGGATCGCGTCCGCTCAGTGCGTGTCGAGGTGCTGCTGCGGCCGCCACTTGGCGAGGCGGTTCTCGACCAGGGTCATGACGAACTCGGCCATGAGCGTGACGACCATCACGAGCACGATCGCCGCGAACATGCCGGCGGCGTCGAACGTGCCCTTGGCGATCGAGATGAGCTGGCCGATGCCGAAGCGGGCGCCGACGAACTCGCCGACGATCGCGCCGATGATCGCGAAGCCGAACGAGACGTGGAGGCTCGCGAAGATCCAGCTCATCGCCGAGGGCACGATGACGGCGCGCGTCACCTGCCAATCGGAGGCGCCGAGGATGCGCGCATTGGCGATCATGTCGCGGTCCGCCTCGCGCACGCCCTGGAAGGCGTTGGCGAACACGACGAAGAACACCATCACGAAGGCGAGTGCCACCTTGGAGGCGAGCCCGAGGCCCATGATCATGATGAAGATCGGCGCCAGCACGACGCGGGGGATCGAATTGATCGCCTTGATGTAGACCGAGAAAATATCGGACAGCATGCGGTTGCGGCCGAGGCCGATGCCGACCACGACGCCGGCGACCGAGCCGGTGACGAAGCCGATCAGGGCCTCCTCGAGCGTGACGCCGAGATTGTACCAGAGCGAGCCCTCGGTGGTGCCGTTGACCGCCCAATCGTAGAGCCGCGCCGCGACCGCGCTCGGGCTCGCATAGAAGAACGGGTCGATCCAGTTGAGGTCGGAGGCGAGTTCCCAGAGGCCGAGCGAGGCCACCAGGATCGTGATCTGCCAGAAGCGCACCATCTGCTTGCGGCGCCGGATCGCCTTCAGGGCGGCGGCCTCGATCTCCTTGTCGCTCGTGCCGGGGCGGAAGGTGGCGGCCGGGCTTTCCATCGTCATGTCGGACATCGTCGCCTCCTCCTCACGCGGCTTCCGCGGCGCGGCGGTAGCTGGTCTCGACTTCCTCGCGAAGGTCGTCCCAGATCGTCTTGCAATAATGGACGAATGTCTCGTCGTAGCGGATTTCCGAAACGACCCGCGGGCGGGGCAGGTCGATCGGATAGACCGATTTCACGGTCGCCGGTCCGGCGGTCAGCACATAGACCTTGTCGGCGAGCGCGACCGCCTCTTCCAGATCGTGCGTGACGAACACGACCGACGCCTTGCGCTCGGCCCAGAGCTTCAGGAGCTCTTCGTGCATCACCGTCCGGGTCTGCACGTCGAGCGCCGAGAAGGGCTCGTCCATGAGCAGGATTTCCGGCTCGTTGATGAAGGTCTGGGCGAGCGAGACGCGCTTGCGCATGCCGCCCGAAAGCTGATGCGGATAATGGTGAAGGAACTTGGAGAGCCCGACGCGGGCGAGCCAGTCCTTCGCCATCGCCTCGGCCTCCGCCTTCGAGCGGCCGCGGAAGCGCGGCCCCGCCATGACGTTGTCGATGACGTTGCGCCAGGGAAAGAGAGCGTCCTTCTGGAAGGCGAAGCCGACCCGCGGGTCGATGCCGTTGACCGGTCCACCCATCAGGCGCACCTCGCCGGCGCTCGGCCGGGCGAGGCCGGTGACGAGGTTCAGCGTCGTCGACTTCCCGCATCCGGTCGGGCCGACGACCGCGACGAACTCGCCGCGTTCGACGCTCATGTTGAAATCGCGGAGCGCAGTCAGCGTCTTGCCGGTCGGCGATACGAACCGGCGGGTGACGTTGATGAGCTCGATCGCCGGCGCATGGTTCGGCGCCTCTGCCATCCTCAGTGCGGACATGGCTGATCCTTTCGCGGCGCACGGCGCACGCGGGGGCTGATGATCGCTTGGGGGGAGGGGCCGTCCCGCCGGGCGTCCAATGCGGGACGCGGGCGGGACGGCCGGAGCCTTATTGGCCGATCGAGGCGTTCGCGGCCTTCACGAACTCGGTCGTGTACGTCTTCGACAGATCGATCTGCTTGCCCTTCACGTTCTTCGAGAACTCCGAGAGCACGGCGAGCACCGTCGGCGGGCCGTCTTCCGGCATCACGCCGTCGGGCGTGAACATGCCTTTGCCGGCCTCGAGGGCTTTGATGTAGCCCTCCTTGTCGCCGACATAGAAGTCGCGCGGCATCTTGTCGGCGATCTCGGCGGCGGAGTGGGTGTTGATGAACTTCAGCGTTTTGACGAAGGCGTTGGCGAGCTTCTGCACCTCGTCCTTGTGGGCGGCGACCCAGGCGCTGTCCATGTAGAGCGAGGCCGCGGGGTAGGTGCCGCCGAGCGCCTCCCGGGTCTTCTCCACCGTGCGCAGGTCGACGAGCACGCGGGCCGCGTTGGTCTTCACGAGGCGGGAGATGGTCGGCTCCGTCGTCATGCCGGCCTGGATCTGGTCCTGCTGCATGGCGGCGATGAAGGTGCCGCCGGCGCCGACCGGCACGGTGACGATCTCGCCCGGCTTCAGCCCGGCCTTCGAGGCCATGAAGAGCGTCAGGAAGTTCGTCGAAGAGCCGAGCCCGGTCACGCCGAGATTCTTGCCCTTGAGGTCGGCGAACGACTTGATGTCCGGATATTGGTTGGAGACGAGCTCGACCTCGCCCGGCGCCTGGCTGAACTGCACCACGGACTCGACGAACTTGCCCTTCGCCTGAAGGTCGACGCAGTGGTCGTAGAAGCCCACGACGCCCTGGACGGCACCCGCGAGGAGCTGGTTTTCGGCATCGACGCCGGCCGCCTCGTTCAGCAGCTCGACGTCGAGACCCTCGTCCTTGAAGTAGCCGAGGCCCTCGGCGAGCTTGGCCGGCAGGTAGATCTGCTTCTCGTAGCCGCCCACCATGATGGTGATCTTGTCGGCGGCGTCGGCGAGCAGGGTGGTCGCCAGAAAACCGGCGGCGGCAAGCGAGCAAAGGGAAAGCGCGCGCAGAATCCTGCGTTCAGAACGCATCGTCGTCTCCTCCTGATGAGTTGCGCATCGCCGACACGCTGTCACCGCGTGTTTTGAGCACGATACGTGACAGGAGAATTAGCAGGCTCAGCTTTCAGTCAGCTTTCAGGCGCCGAAAGATCGAGATCAGGCCGAAGGCTTGGCCTTCCAGGCGCGGGCCATCGCGACGACGGCGGTTTCGGCGGAGTCCGCGGGCCGCCAGCCGAGTTCGGCGACCGCCGCGCTCGGATCGACGGTGACGCTGCCGAACAGGCGGTCGGCCGCACCGGCCTTGCCGGCGGCGCGCAGGACGAAGTCCGCCGCACGCGCGGGAATCGGGACGAGGCGCGCAGGCCGGCCGAGGCCGCGGGCGATGGCGCGGATGAGGTCCCCCGTGGAGAGGCCTTCGCCGTCGGCGAGCACGTAGGGTCCCGCGGCGGCGGGCGCAAACAGGGCGGCTTCCACGGCCCGCGCGAGGCTGTCGGTGCCGATCATCGGCCGGCGATTGTGGATACCACCGAAGGGGAGCGGGAGGCCGCGGTTCACGAGCGACGTCAGCCGGGCGAGGTTGCCGCCGGCGCCCGGCCCCGCGACGAGCGGAGGCCGCAGGGCGACCACGGAGAGGCCGCGCCGGGCGATCTCGGCGAGGGCGCGCTCGGCCGCGATCTTCGAAGCCCCGTACGGGTCCGTGGCGATGAGCGGGCTCTCCGCTCGCACCGGCTGCCGTGGCGGCCGCACGCCGTGGACATGCAGGCTGCTCATGAACACGAAGCGGCGGACGCCGCCGGTGAGCGCGGCCTCCGCAAGCCCCCGGGTCGCGTCGACATTGACCGTGTGCAGCAACGCCGCCGCGTCCTCAGCCTCGGGGGCGGCGGAGAGGCCGGCGAGGTGGACGACATGGGTGATGCCGTCCAGGAGATCGGGCGGAAGCGGCGCCGCCAGATCGGCGTGGCGCCATTCGATGTGGGGCGTCGCCTGCGGGGGCGCGCCGCGTGTCACACCCACAAGGGAGAGACGGCCGGCGAGGCGGTCGAGCACGGCGCGGCCCACGAAGCCGCCGGCCCCCGTCACCAGGACACGCGCTTGACGGTCGGTGGGGTGGATATCGCCGTCCCGATCCGAGGCCATCGGGTCAGCTCGCGACGCGGTCGCCCCGGCCCGCACCGAACACGGTGCGGAACAGGAGCGTGAAATAGGTCACGAGGCTGTGGTCGCCGACATAGCGGGCATCGAGCACGGCGAGGCGCTCCGGATCGGACATGTCGACGCCGGCGACCTGGGCGATGCCGGTGATGCCGGGCCGCAAAGCGAGCACGCCCCGCGCGCGGCGGGCCTCGATCAGCGCGACCTGGCTCGGCAGGCAGGGACGGGGGCCGACCAGACTCATTTCGCCGACGAGCACGTTCCAGAGCTGCGGCAGTTCGTCGAGCTTGGTCTTGCGCAGCACCTGGCCGATACGTGTCACCGAGGCCCGGCTCGCCTCGTGGGTCGCCACATTCGGCGTGCCGGCCCGCATCGTTCTGAGCTTGTAGCAGACGAAGAGCCGGCCGTTGCGGCCGACGCGGATCTGGGCGAACAGCGGGTTGCCGGGGGAATCGAGCCGGATCAGAACCGCGCAGACGAGCATCACCGGCACGCCGACGACGAGCCCCGTGATCGAGAAGACGATATCGAGCAGTCGCTTCATGCGTCCGTTCCGTCGCCCGCCGGCAGCGCCAGGAAGATCGGCAGCCAGAGGAACAGATAATAGGTGTTGATGAAGGAGAACGTGTTCGAGAGATCCGTCATCATATAGAGCATCGCGAACACGATGCCGAACAGCGCGAAGCGCTTCAGCGGCGCCGCGAAGCCGCGCAGCGCCGCGGCATAGGAATTCAGGATCACGAGCACGTAACCGATCGCGGCCGGAATCCCGAAATAGAAGGCGAGCACTAGGTAGCCGTTGTGGGGATGGTTGCCCTTGCCGTCGAGGATGGCGAACGGCCCCGCCCCGAACCAGGGATGGGCGGCGATCGAGGCGAGCGCGGCCTGCCAGATGTCGAAGCGGTAGGACGGCCGGCACACGCTCTGCCCGCTCGCCCCGGCGCAGACGCTCGTCAGCGCGTGGTGCAGGAGCGGCTCGGAGAGCACCAGCCCGAGCGGGATGGCGAGGACGCAGACCGTCGCGATCACCGTGCCGAGCGGCCGGATGTCCGGGCGCAGGCGGCTCGCCACCACGACGACGGCGCCCGCGAGCACGATGTCGGTGATCGGGCCGCGGCTCTGGGTGAGCGCGAGGCCGATGAGATTGACGAGAAGCGCGGCGATGAGCGCGGCCCGCAGGCGGCCCTGCGCCGCCAGGGCCGCGAAGGCGGCGGCGCCGACGCCGAACGCGATCGTCGTCGAGGCCGTGCTCGGATTGTTCGCCCGGCCATAGAGATAGAGCCGTTCGTTGAAGCCGATGTGGAGGCCGAACTGGAGGATCGCCGCGATTGCGACGCCGAGCGCGATCACGAACGCCGCCACGACGAGAACATCGCGCGCGAAGCCGGGGTGCCGCCGCCGCGCCGCCAGAATGACGAGCCCGTAGGCGAACACCGAGACGGACGAGGCCGCTTCGCCCCAGGTGCGTCCCGAGGCGACGTCGCCGCGTCCGATCAGGCTGACGATCTGCCAGCCGAGTACGATGACGAAGCCGATGAGGGCGAGCCGCCAAGTCGGATCCCCGAACACCTGACGGCGCAGCCCAACGTCGGTGGCGAGCGCCGCGAGCCCGATGAGGGTCAGGCCGAGATAGGCGATCATCCAGACCGGGTGCGACGGCACGAGGGCGACCGCGGCGATCGCCAGATAGACGAGACCCGCGGGCAGCCGGGCCGCCCAATCGGGGCCTCGCACCGCCGTCACGCTGCCGCGCCGGGCGGCAGCCCCATCCTTACGAACCACCATGGCGAACGATCGCTGACCCTGCTTGCGTCCCCGCCGAGGGGCTGGGATTCGGCGCTTATGGCAGGGCCGCGGAAGCCGGTCAAATGAGGCGGCTCAGGCCTGTGGCGGCCCGTCGTCGAGCACCTTCGTCATGAATTGGAGGTCGAGCCAGCGGCCGAACTTGGCGCCGACCTGGGGCAGCCGCGCTGCCGTCTCGAAGCCGAGGGAGGCGTGGAGCGCGATCGACGCCGCATTGGTCGCCTCGATGCCGCCGACGAGGACATGGACCTTGGCCGCGCGGGCGATCTCGATCAGGGCGGCGAGGAGCGCACGCCCGACGCCGCGGCCGCGCAGATCGGCCCGCACATAGATCGAGAGCTCGGCCGTGTGGCGATAGCCCTCGTGTGGTCGGAACGGTCCGTAGGTCGCATAGCCGCCGACCGCGCCGTCGATGTCGGCGACGATCACCGGAAAGCCCGCCCTGGTGCGCTCCTCGAGCCATTTGAGCCGGCCCTCGAGGTCCGAAGGGGTCTCGTTCCAGATCGACGTCGTGTTGAGCACGGCATCGTTGTAGATCGCGAGGAGACCCGGCCCATCGCCGGCGACGGCGGGGCGAATGGCGAGGGCGGCGGGCGGCGACATGTCGGTCATGGCGGCTCGGGGCGCTTCATCTAGTTCGATCGGCTCTCTTGATGCTACGATAGGCATCGTTCAGAAAAGCCTAAGCGTTGCATAAGAAAGTCCTATGGATATCGACCAGCTTCGCACCTTCGACCGCATCGTGCGGGAGGGCAGTTTCACCAAGGCGGCGGCCCGGCTCAACGTCACCCAGGCGACGGTGTCGATGCGCATGCGCACCCTCGAGGACCAACTCGGCGGCGCCTTGTTCGAGCGCGGCCGCAAGGTGCGCCTGACGGAGCGCGGCACGACCTTCCTGCCCTATGCCCGGCGCATCCTGACGACGCTGCTCGAGGGCGAGGACGCGCTTCGCTCGGCCCAGCGCGGCCACGTCACGGTCGCGACCCTGCGCAGCCTCGCGGCGCCCCTCGTCGGCAATGCCCTCGTGCGTTTCGCCGAGGCCCATCCGCTCACCGAGGTGATCATCGCGGAAGGCCACCATCACGACGTGGCGGAGCGGGTCCACGACCGGGGTGCCGATCTCGCGGTGATGGGCTGGCCGAACCTCGATCCGCTGCTCGACGACATCGAACCGATCGCCATCTTCCGCGAGCCGGTCAGGCTCGCGGTCGCGCCGTGGCTCGCCGACGAGATCGGTCCCGAGCCGACGCTCGATAGGGTCTTCGCGGTGGTGCCCCGCTATCTCCTGATCGGCTGGTGGCAGGTCTATCCCGACGCCGTCAGCGCCATGCGGTTCCGGGCGAAGACGGTTTCCACGGTCTCGATCGGCCCGGCGCTCGCCCTCGCCGAAGCCGGGCACGGCATCGGCTATTTCGTCGAGACGGCGCTCGCCCCGGTGCTGGCCGCCGGGCGGCTCGCGGTGGTGGAGCCGGTCGATGCGCCGGCGATCCACCGCGACACCGCCCTCGTGTCGATCGGCGGCGGGCTCAGCGCGCGGCCGCTGGTGGCGGAACTCGCCCGCCTGATCGACGAAGAGGCGGCCGCGCTCGGCATGGGCCGGTCCGCTGGACGGCGGTAAGATCGAGTGCCCCGATGGGCGCCCGTTTCCGGGCGCTTTCCTCGTCGGCTTATTGTTTCGCGCCCTGGCCGGCATCGAGTGCGGCTTCGGCCGCCGCGCCGGCGATCTCGGGGGAGACGTCCGCGCCCTCGACCTTCACCACCACGCCGCGCCCGACGAGTTCGATGTGGTTCTCCTTGAAGGCCTTGAGAATGCGGGTATAGGCCTCGCGCCGGATCACGAACTGGGTGTTCGGCTTGGCGATGAACTTGACGCCGATGACGATGGCGCCGTCCTCGACGCTGCGGATGCCCTGGGATTTCAGCGGCTCGATGAAGTTCGGCCCCATATCCGGATCCGCCGAGAGCTCGGTGCCGATCTTCTTGATGAGGCGCTTCACCAGCGTGATGTCGGTGTTGGGATCGACGCGGAAGTCCATCCGGAGCAGCGCCCAGTCGCGGGTCTGGTTGGTCACCGCCTTCATCTGGCCGAAGGGCAGGGTATGCACGGCGCCGCGATGGTGGCGGAGCTTCATCGAGCGCAGCGAGATGCTCTCGACGACACCGCGCAGGTTGCCGACCTCGACATAATCGCCGACGCGGAAGGAATCCTCGATCAGGAAGAACACGCCGGCGAGGATGTCGGCGACCGTCTGCTGCGCACCGAGGCCGATCGCGATACCGACGACGCCGGCGCCGGCGAGCAATGGACCGATGTTCACGCCGAGCGACGACAGCACGATCATCGCCGTCATGGCGAGCAGAGTGACCTGGAGCACCTTGCCGAACAGCGGCAGCAGGGTCGCGAGACGCTGCGCCTTGATCGAGTGCGCATCGTTGCGGGCCGCCTCATAGGCACGGTCGATCGCCCTGAGGATCAGCGCCCAGCCGACATAGCCGAGCAGGAGCACGATGGAGATGTTGAAGAGCACGCGGATGACGACGCCGCCGATCCCCGTGTTGCTCTCGAAATCGAAGCCCCAGATCCAGAAAGTCGCCAGCACCGCGAGCGCGATGAGGACGATCCAGACGACCCGCATCAGCCGCCGGACATGGCGCGTGCCCGTGGCGCGCACCTCGGCGGGTGGCGGCGGGGCGTCCTCCGCGACCGGGGGCAGGGCATCCCCGTCCGAATCGACCCACGAGGCGCGCGGTGGCGTCGCCTGCGCGATCGGCTCGCCGTAGAAGCGGGCGAGCGGCATGCGGATGAAGATCGCGGTGATGGGCGCTGCGATGAGCACCAGCAGCGAGGCGAGCATCTTGATGCCGATGCCGGGCTCGCCCTGCAGGATGGCGCCGACCATCACGATCCACAGCACCGCGAGATAGAGGCGGATGGCGATGAGCCACCCCGCGATCAGCGGACGAAGGTCGTCTCTGACTTCGAGGCGGCGTGCAAGGTCGGCGGCCACCGCGTCGCGATATTGGCCCGCGACCGCCATCAGATAGACCACGGGCACGACCGACAGCACGATGTTCGCCGCTGCCCGTGCGTTCTCCTCGACTTGGAGCGTGATGAGAATACGGGCGAGGCCGAGCGGAATCGCGAGGAGGATCGCCGCGATGGTGATCTGGTGCAGGATCGTGCGGGCCAGATTGTCGGGCGCACCAATAAGCCGGGCGCCGGGAATCTTCGGGCTCAGGATGAAGTTCGCGAGCCGGTTCGCGATGAGCGGGACCGCCGCGGTCACCAGGACGTCTTCGAGGATGCGCGGCGCGACATCGTTGTCGGGCGCCATCACGAGGAAGAACATCACCATGCCGCCGAGAAAGGCGACGACGTCGACGATGGCGCTGAGCGCGCGTCCGATCACGGCGCGGCGGCCGGACGACGCCTTGCGGGCGATCGGGCTGCGCCGCCACAGCGCGCGGATGAGATAGAGGCCGGCGAAACCGGACAGGACGATGGCGGAGGTGCGCAGCAGGAAGCCGATCGGGCCCAGCGCGGGGGCGCCGGCCGGCGGATGGGCGAAGGCGGCGGCGAAGGCTGCCGGCACCGTCGGCAGGCTGGTGACGACGGCGAGGAGGCGCTGACGGAGCTGTTCGAGGGTGGTGCCGGTCGGCTGTGTCTGGTTCTGCGCGGTGTTGGCGCCTTCGCTCAGCAGGCGCTCGCGCAGCGCGGAGCGCAGATCCGTTTCGCCGGTCACCGCCAGGATGGCGTCGAGCTGCTCGGGGGTGAGACCGTTCGGAAAGGCCTTCAGCACCGCATCGAGCCCGCCCGACTGGGAGGCCGATTGGCTGGTCTTGGCCGCGTCGGCGGCGCGGGCCGACCCGGTCGGCCAGACGGTCGCCGCGACGAATGCGAGCATGAACGCCGAGACGAGGATGGCCATCGCCCGGATCAATCGAGCCGGCGAGGATGATGCAGCGCGGGCCGCCGGCCGGAACGGGCGCGGGTCGGTCGAAAGGCGTGCGGTCACCGGCGGTCTCCAAGCTCGCAATTGTGATTTTGTGCCGACGATAGCATGGCGAAGCGGTGACGCCACAGTCGCCACGTGCATCGTGAAGCATCACGGGCGGCCGCTTTCGGACCGCGATTTGCTATTCGTGTCGGCAAGGCGGCGTGGAGAAGCCGAAAGGCGCGGTGTTTGGCCGTTTCTGCGCTTGGCGGGGCCTTGGGGCGATGCTATCTCCCGCCCATGACGACCGAACCGCGCCCGCTCATCCGCAATTTCTCGATCATCGCGCATATCGACCACGGCAAGTCCACGCTTGCCGACCGGTTGATCCAGCGCACCGGCGCGCTCACCGAGCGCGAAATGAAGGAGCAGGTGCTCGATTCGATGGACATCGAGCGCGAGCGCGGCATCACCATCAAGGCGCAGACGGTGTGCCTCCGCTATCCGGCGAAGGACGGCAACACCTACACCTTGAACCTGATGGATACCCCCGGCCACGTCGACTTCGCCTACGAGGTCAGCCGGTCGCTTGCCGCCTGCGAGGGCTCGCTCCTCGTCGTCGATGCGAGCCAGGGCGTCGAGGCGCAGACCCTCGCCAACGTCTATCAGGCGCTCGACAACAATCACGAGATCGTCCCGGTCCTCAACAAGATCGACCTGCCGGCGGCCGAGCCCGACCGCGTCAGGGAGCAGATCGAAGAGGTGATCGGCCTCGACGCCTCCGAGGCGGTGATGATCTCCGCCAAGACCGGTCTCGGCATCGACGACGTGCTCGAAGCCATCGTGAAGCGCCTGCCGGCGCCGAAGGGAGACCTCGACGCGCCGCTGAAGGCGCTCCTGGTCGATTCCTGGTACGACACCTATCTCGGAGTCGTGGTGCTCGTGCGCATCGTCGATGGCGTGCTGAAGCGCGGCTCGCGCATCAAGATGATGGGTACGGGGGCGGCCTACGACGTCGATCGCGTCGGCACCTTCACCCCGAAGATGGTCGATTCCGCCGAACTCGGCCCCGGCGAGATCGGCTTCATCATCGCCGCCATCAAGGAAGTCGCCGACACCCGCGTCGGCGATACCATCACCGACGACCGCAAGCCCTGCGCCGAGCCGCTGCCGGGCTTCCGGCCGGCCCAGCCGGTGGTGTTCTGCGGCCTTTTCCCCGTCGATGCCGCGGATTTCGAAGACCTGCGCGCCGCGATGGGTAAGCTGCGCCTCAACGACGCCAGCTTCTCCTTCGAGATGGAGACCTCGGCCGCGCTCGGCTTCGGCTTCCGCTGCGGCTTCCTCGGCCTCCTCCACCTCGAGATCATCCAGGAGCGGCTCGAGCGCGAGTTCAATCTCGACCTCATCGCGACCGCCCCCTCGGTGGTCTACAAGCTCGTTTTGACCGACGGCTCCGAGATCGAGCTGCACAACCCGGCCGACATGCCGGACGTGGTGAAGATCGAGGAGATCTACGAGCCCTGGATCCGCGCCACGATCCTCACCCCCGACGATTATCTCGGCGCCATCCTCAAGCTCTGCCAGGAGCGGCGCGGCGTGCAGGTCGACCTCTCCTATGTCGGCAAGCGCGCGATGGCGACCTACGACCTGCCGCTCAATGAGGTGGTGTTCGATTTCTACGATCGCCTGAAGTCGATCTCGAAGGGCTATGCCTCGTTCGACTATCACCTGACCGACTACAAGGCCGGCGATCTCGTGAAGATGCAGATCCTGGTCAACGCCGAGCCGGTCGATGCGTTGTCGATGCTGGTGCACCGCTCCCAGTCCGAGCGTCGCGGCCGAGCCATGTGCGAGAAGCTGAAGGACCTCATCCCGCAGCATCTCTTCCAGATTCCGATCCAGGCCGCGATCGGCGGCAAGGTGATCGCCCGCGAGACCATCCGCGCCCTGCGTAAGGACGTGACCGCCAAGTGTTACGGCGGCGACGCCACCCGCAAGCGCAAGCTTCTCGAGAAGCAGAAGGAAGGTAAGAAGCGGATGCGCCAATTCGGCAAGGTCGAGATTCCGCAGGAAGCCTTCATCGCCGCCCTCAAGGTGGATGTCTGACCGGCGCGCGAACGCCGGTCTCCCGAGGTTTCCACAACGTCCGCTCCCCGCCTTCGCCGGCTGTCCCTGCCTTCGTCCAAACGCAACACAGATGCGTCATGGTGCGGCCCGGTTGGCGCGCCTCCGCCTCCCTTCCAGGGCTGAGGCTATCGGGGAATCGGGACGTGAATCGGCACATTTCGTGCGTCGCAGCGGCGTGCCTCGTTTTCATTCTGGCCGGCTTGAATGCCGCGTCGGCCGCCATTCTCATGGTCTCGGTCGGCGGCCAGACCGTCAGCTACACGACAGGGCAACTGCTCAGCCGGTCTGACGTGACGACCATCACGATCGACAAGGACCTTTCCTATCCCGGATCGATGACCTACACGGTCGTGCCGCTCGCCGCCGTCATCGGCCCGCTCGGAATGAAGGCGGCCGACACGCTCCAGGTTCAGGCCCTCGACGGCTATGTCGCCGAACTGCCGGGTGACAGCGTCCTCAACGTCTCGCGGTCGAAGCCGATCGCCTATCTCGCGATCGAATCCCCGGCGAGCCCGTGGCCCAACCTGCCGGGCCAATCGTCGAGCGCCGGTCCCTTCGTCATCGTGTGGACCGGACCCAACGCCGTTCGCCAGCAATGGCCCTATCAGATCGCGTCCTTGACCGAGGCGCCGCCCGCCGTGCAGCGCTGGCCGCAGCTCGCCGTCGGGCCGGAGATCGGGACCAAGGATCCGATCCGCCACGGCCAGACCCTGTTCGTCTCCTATTGCTTCGTCTGCCACCAGCTCTCGGGCGCCGGCGCGTCGAACATCGGCCCCGATCTCGGGCTGCCGATGCCGGCGACGCAATATTTTCAGCCGGCGGCGCTCGCGAAGCTGATCCGCGATCCGGCGCTCGTCCGCGACTGGCCGGGCCGCCGCATGCCCCCGTTCCCGAAGAGCATCCTGAGCGATCGCGATATCTCGGACATCATCGCCTACCTGACCTATAAGGCCGGCGGCGCGGGGCAGTGAGGCGCGAGGCCGGTCCCGTTCAGGCCTTGCGCTGCCCGTCGAGGCTGAAGGCGCCCGGGCCGGCGAAGACGAGATAGAGGAAGATGAAGCAGAACAGGATCGCCGCGTCGCCCTGGTTCAGCGCGGGGAACGGGCTCTGCGGGAAGTGGAACATCCAGTAGGCGAAGGCCATCTCGCCGGCGAGCACGAAGGCGACGATCCGGGTGAAGGCGCCGAGCAGGATCAGGATGCCGCCGCAAAGCTCGAGGATGCCGCCGATGCCGAACACGGACACGATCTGAAGACCGTCGAACATCGGGCTGTGCGGAAAGCCGAACAGCTTCGAGGAGCCGTGCTCCAGGAAGAGCAGGCCGGTGATGAAGCGCAGAATGCCCAGCATGTAGGGGGCATATCGGCTGAGACGGGATTGCTGGGCGGCCATGACATCCTCGGCGCGTGGGAACCAATCGTCCCATGCTACGCCTCGCTGACATCCCGCACCATCCGCGCGCCGAACGATGGATCGTCAATCGTTCCGCGACGACCCGGCGGCGGGGCATAATGCGAAACGGCGCACCCGATGGCGCGCCGTTTCCTGGAAAGCCGATCGATGAGAAGGGCGCGAGCCCACCGGGAGCCGTCAGGCGCCCTTGCCGGGCTGCGGCACGATGCGCAGGTAGGGCTTCAGGGTCTTCCAGCCGCCCGGGAACTTCTCCTTCGCCGCCTCGTCGGAAACCGAGGGGACGATGATGACGTCCTCGCCCTGCTTCCAGTCCGCCGGGGTCGCGACCGAGTGCTTCGCGGTGAGCTGGAGCGAATCGATGATGCGGAGGATTTCCTCGAAGTTGCGGCCGGTGCTCGCCGGATAGGTGAGCGACAGCTTCAGCTTCTTGTCCGGGCCGATGACGAAGACGGAGCGCACCGTGGCGGTCTCGCTCGCGTTCGGGTGGATCATGTCATAGAGCGTCGCCACCGCGCGGTCGGAATCGGCGATCAGCGGGAAGTTCAGAGCCGAGCCCTGGGTTTCCTCGATGTCGGCGGCCCACTGCGCGTGGTTCGTCAGCGGATCGACGGAGAGGCCGATCACCTTCACGTCGCGCTTGTCGAACTCCGGCTTCAGGCGGGCGACGGAGCCGA
The DNA here is from genome assembly GCF_009600605.1 of Segnochrobactrum spirostomi. Taxonomy (GTDB): domain Bacteria; phylum Pseudomonadota; class Alphaproteobacteria; order Rhizobiales; family Segnochrobactraceae; genus Segnochrobactrum; species Segnochrobactrum spirostomi. Next base: position 3,788,642 of record NZ_VWNA01000001.1, read on the forward strand.
GTTCGGTGGTGCAGACCGGGGTGAAATCCTTCGGGTGCGAGAACAGCACGCCCCACGACGACCCCAGCCATTCATGGAAGCGGATCGGGCCCTCGGTTGTCTCGGCGGTGAAGTCGGGGACGGTGTCTCCAAGACGCAGCGACATGGTTCTCTCTCCGGGGGTTGGCCGGCGGCCGCTGCTCGCGGCCGCTATTGAAGATCGAAGCGCGGGGTCCGTCGCCGAACCGCGGTGTTGCCGTGAAGATGCTCCAAGCCGTTCCGAGGGTCAAAGCCGGCTGTGGGAGCGGCAGGGCGTGTCAGCGGTATCCTGTACTCCTGGGTGCATATATTTGAGTATGATTTTCCGTTGATGACCCTCTGCCGCCCCTCGTATCGCGCGAGCTGCCAGCGGCGAGGGGCCCGGATGCCCGGACGACGCGCCGTTTCGCCTCGATGTCGCTGCGTTGCAATTCGTGAACGCGGTGTGTTCGGGACGGCTGGCGAGGCCCGATCCGCTGTGTTATCCACGCCCTAAGGGGCTCACCTCACTCAGGTTCGAGCGCGGCGCGGTCAGCGCCTCTGCTGCGCCGCGGCAAAGACCTGGATCACATGGTGGAGATCTGCATGTCCGAGGCTCGCTTCGGCGATCGGATGGTTACGTCTGCGCGCCAGTGCGCCGCGACCCGGTCGGGTTCCTTCCGTCGCTTGTCCCGGGGTGGGGCGTGGTGCCTCAAGGGGGGGCTTGCGTTCGCACTGCTCGCGATCGTGGCTTGGCCTGTGCCGCCGGCGGGCGCGGCAACCGCCGCCTACCAGGCGCCCGACGCCGCCTGTCCGGCGAGCGACGATCTGCTCGCCCTCGGCGGGCGGCTCGATCGCGTCGTGGCGCGGGCCCGGTCGGGAGAAACGATCACGATTCTCGCCATCGGCTCGTCATCCACCGCCGGCGTCGGTGCGAGCAGCCCGGCGCACACCTATCCCGCGCTTCTCGCCGCCTATCTCGCGGCGCGCCTGCCCGATGTTCCCGTGACGGTCGTCAACCGCGGTATCGGCGGCGAGGTGAGCGCGAACACCGCCGCACGCCTGCCCCACGAGGTCGATAAATATGCCCCCGACTTGGTGATCTGGCAGGTCGGCACCAACGATGCGGTGCGCGGCGTCGGCCTCACGTCGATGGAGACCACGATCGAGGAGGGCGTCGCGATGCTGCGTGCCCGTGGCCTCGACGTCGTCCTGATGGATCCGCAGCTCTTTCCCAAGGTCGAGGGTTCGGAGCGCTACGAGGCTGTGGTCGACGAGGTTTCGCGCCTCGGCGAGGAGACCGACGTGCCTGTGCTGCACCGCTTCGAGGCGATGCAGCGCTGGGCCGCGCTGCCCGCGGCGGTCCGCAAGGGCATGCTCTCCAAAGATCAGTTCCACATGAACGATCTCGGCTATTCCTGTATCGCCGCGATGCTCGGGGAAGGGCTCGTCCGCCGCATCGAAGATGCGGGCGGCGGAACCTTGAACCATGCCCACGCTCCGGCTCCCCTCGATCGCGCCGCAGCGCCGGGCGGACGCATGGCGGCGGTGAAGGGTCCGGCGGGGAAAGGGGCTGCGAAGGGCCCGGCGGCGGTCGTTGCCGTCTCGACGGCGGCCAAGCCGGCCGCCCTCGATCCGGCCGCGCGGTGGAAGGCGGCCATGATCGCGTCCGAGGCGGCCCATGCGGCGATCGGAGAAGGTTCCGAGGAGCCGGCCCAAGCATCCCAGTAAGGCCTCGGTCGGCATTCCCCCTTCGGCATTACTCAAATTGGGCCTTGGCGGGGCGGAAACGTTTCTGTACCCTTTTATTTCATTCTCATTTTGGCCGATTGATGTAAGGATTGCGACGTCGGGGCCCCACGAAGCGCAATAGTTTTCCACGAGTCTGCACGCTCGATGCTTTTAGATCGGCTCGATTTTTCGCCGTCCGAAGACGTCATCGTCTTCGTCCATTCGCCTAAAACCGGTGGTAGCTCGCTCGCAGCCGGCCTCGAAGAGGCGGTGGGGCCGGAATACCACCTGCCGTTGCGCATGCACCTGATGGGCAAGGTGCGCGAGCGGGCCCATCATGCGGTGGGAGCGACCTTCACCCTCGGGGTCCGTCAGATCAAAGGATCGCTCACCGGGCGGCATTGGCTGGTGCCGAAGGATTTCGATCCGGCACGCCTGCCGAACGTGCGCGCCATTTCCGGCCATGTCCAACTCGGCCGCCAGCCGAAGACCGGACGCCGACCGGTTTATGTGACGCTGGTCCGTGATCCCATCGATCGCTTCGTGTCGAGCTTCTACTTTTTCCGGTCCGTGCTCGATGCGAGCGGACCGAAGGCGCGTCGCACCGTGCCGCGCCTGTTGACCTCGAACATCGATGACTATGTGGACTGGCTCGCCGAACGCGGCGATCCGGAACCGTTCAACGTTCAGTGCCTGCACGTCGCCGGCCGGCCGAGCTTCGAGGCGGCGCGGAAGATCATCGACCGCGACGTCTTTCTCGCCGCAGCGCTCGACGACATGGACGCGTTCCGCGCCCGCCTCGGCGCCGCGACCGGGCTCGCCATCGCCCCGCGTCGCGAGAAGGTCGGAAGCCTACGCGCCTCGGCGCCGCCGCCGCGGCCGGAAACGATCGAAAAGCTCAAGGCGCTGACCGCCGAGGATCGGCGGCTCTACGACCACATCCGCGCGGAATTCCACCGGCTCTGAGGCCCTGGCGCCCGCTCAGGCGTGGGCGTGGCCGGCGGCGTGACCATGCCCGGCATGGTCTTGCTCGTGCTCATGGTGATGATCGTGGTCGGCATGCGCCGCCACCTTGGCGGGGCCGGCCGGGGAGGCGCCGCAATCGTCGGTGCTGCTCGCCTCGTCGGCGCAATCGCCGGCCCGCTCGATCTCGACCGTGGTGTGGGTGATCCCGAACGTCTCCTTGAGGCGTGCTTTCACCGCGCGCACGGTTTCGTAACCGTCCGCGTCGGTCGCAGGCACCACGTGCAGGGTCGCGTGGAGCCGCTCTTCCGACAGCGCCCAGGTGTGGACGTGGTGCACGTCCGCGACGGACGGCAGCGCCGTCTTGAGATCGTCCGAGATCGCGGGACCTTCGCGGCCCTCGGGGGCGCCTTGGAGCAGGATGTGGGAGGAATCCCTCATCAGCGACAGGGTGGCACGCAGGAGCAGGAAGCCGACGAGGAGCGACAGAAGCGGATCGATCGGCGTCCAGCCGGTGAAATAGATCACCAAGGCCGCCGCGATCGCCGCGACCGAGCCCAGCATGTCGCTCGCGACGTGGAGGAGGGCGCCACGGATGTTGAGGTTCTTGTCGCCGGTGGAGAGCACGAGGAAGGCGGCGATGTTCGCGAGAAGGCCGGCGAGGGCCACCCCGCCCATCGTCTCCCACTGGATCTCGACGGGATTGCGGAACCGCTCGATCGCCTCGACGGCGATCCAGGCGGTCAGAAGGATCAGCGCCACGGCGTTGCCGAACGCCACGAGCACCGGCATGCGGTGGTGGCCGAAGCTCATCCGCGCGCTCGCCGGGCGTCGGATCTGGCGGAACGCCCACCAGGCGAGGGCGAGCGACACGGCGTCGGTCGCCATGTGTGCCGCGTCGGCGATGAGGGCGAGGGAGCCGGACAGTATGCCGCCGATCACCTCCACGACCATGAAGGCAAGGGTGATCAGGGCGGCGATCGCCGTGCGGGTCTCGCTGGTGCTGCCGTGGGAATGGGAGTGGCCGCCGTGCCCATGGGAATGTCCGTGGGAATGGCCGTGACCGGCGTGATCGTGACCGGCGTGATCGTGGCCGTCATGATCGTGATCGTCGTGCTGTGCCATTCCGTTCCCCTTGGGTTGCCCCCGCGGCGCTTGCGTGAGCCTTCATAGCGTTTGTTGCGCGACAGGCGAACGACGGAATAAAGCCCCGCTCCGGCGCGTCTCATGGGATCGTAGCGCCGAGCGTCCTGCGACGATGTTATGAGCAGGCGCCGTCACAAATCTACCCCATGTGAATTGAATTAGTTCTAAACTGCTGCTGCGTTCCGTTCGCCATTCGTCCCTCGAGGAGCCCCGTCCATGGCCGGCCATGCCTACTCCATTACGCAGCGCATCTTCCACTGGGGGATGTTCCTGCTGTTCGCCGTGCAGTTCGGTGTCGTCTGGTCGATTCCGGACGGCGGTGGGGATGCGTATGCCTCCTATTGGCAGCTTCATTATTCTCTCGGCGTCGTGATCCTGATCGCCGGCGTGGCGCGTCTGATCATCCGCGTCGCGAAGGGCGTGCCGGCGTTGCCGGCCGACATGCCCCGCTGGCAGGTCGCCGCGGCGCGCCTCAACGAGGCGGCGCTCTACGTGATCATGATCGGGATGCCGATCCTCGGCTGGATCGCGGCCGACACCCGCGGCCGGTCGGTGACGCTGTTCGGCTTGCCGCTGCCGGCTTTCGTCGGCCCGCAGGAGCGCGGCACCTTCCTGCGCTCGATCACCGGCGACGCGCATGAGTTGCTCGGCACCGTCCTCCTGATCCTCGTCGGCCTCCATGTGCTCGGTGCGCTGTATCACGGCTTCATACGCCGCGACGGCGTGCTGCAATCGATGACGAGCGGCCGCTGACCAGCGTGCCGACGGCTCGGACATTCGCCCTGTAGTTTGCGCCTCAGGTTCGGAAGAGCGCGGCGACCCAATCCAGAAAGACGCGCAGCCGCGGCGAAAGCTGGCGGTTCTGCGCGATCAGGGCGGACAGCGCCGTCGGTGACGGCGGACATTCCGGCAGTACCTCGACGAGTGTGCCGGACGCGAGCTCGAGGGCGAAGCGGTAGCGCGGCGCCTGAACGAGGCCGAGACCGAGTCGCGCCAGATCGGCCGTCGTGTCGGAATGGTTGGCGGCGACGCGACACGGCAGGAGAACCTCGCGCAATCCGCTCGGCGTCGAGAACTCGAGCGGCAGAACCTCCCCCGTCCGCGAGGAGAGGAAGCCGACCATCCGGTGACCTTCGAGATCGTCCACCGACTGCGGGGTGCCGTGCCGGGCGAGATAAGCCGGGCTCGCGACAGTGACCTCCGCCAATGTCCCGAGCCGGCGCTGGACGAGACCGCTATCGGCGAGTTCGCCGACGCGGATGGCGCAATCGACCCCTTCGCGCACGAGGTCGACCAGCCTGTCGCTCTGCCCGAAATGCACGTCGATGCGGGGATAGCGATCGAGAAAGGCGGGCAGCGCCGGCAGGAGATAAGTCCGCGTGAGAAGCCCGGGCGCGTCTATCCTGAGGAGCCCGTGGGGCTCGGCATCGCGCAACGTGCTTTCGGCGTCCTCGATGTCGGCGAGGATCGCCACGCATCGCTCATAGAAATCCCGACCGTCCTGGGTTGGTGCGACGTGACGCGTCGTGCGGTCGAGCAAGCGTGCGCGCAGGCGCTGCTCGAGCTGACGGATCGCGTCGGTGGCCGTCGATCGCGGAATGCCGAGATCTGCGGCGGCCACGCTGAAGCTGCCGCGCTCCACGACCCGCGTGAAGAGGCGCAGGCTGTCGAGATGGTCCATGGGATTATTCGTACCGGCCGGATAGTGTTTCCAGAAGTGGAGAGATTATCCGAATGAAGATGGCTGTCTATGTTCCATTCGAACAGAACAGGAGACATCCCATGACCACCGCATCCTCAGCGTTTCCGGCGGCCGACGCGCCCCTTGCGGGCCGGGTCGCCGTCGTCACCGGTGCCTCGAAGGGAATCGGAGCCGCCATCGCGCGACGCCTCGCCCGGGACGGCGCGGCCGTCGTCGTCAATTATGCGAGCAGCGAAGCGGCGGCTGTCGCCGTCGTGCAAGAGATCGAAGCGGCCGGGGGCCGCGCCGTCGCGGTCAGGGCCGATATCGCCGATCCGGCGGGAGCAGGCGGTCTGTTCGACGCGGCGAGCGAGGCCTTCGGCGGCGTCGACATTCTCGTCAACAATGCCGGCATCATGGCGCTCGCGCCGATCGTCGCCACGGACGATGCGCTGTTCGAGCGCCAGGTCGCCACCAACATCGGCGGCGTGTTTCGCGGCATGCGCGAGGCGGCACGGCGCCTGCGCGATGGCGGGCGCATCATCAGCTTTTCGTCGAGTGTGGTCGGTCTCTATCAGCCGACCTACGGACTCTACGCCGCGACGAAGGCTGCGGTGGAGGCGATGACCCACGTGCTCGCCAAGGAGCTCGGACCTCGCGAGATCAGCGTGAGCGCCGTCGCGCCGGGCCCCGTCGCGACGGACCTCTTCCTCTCGGGGAAGTCGGACGAGCAGGTGGCGGCGATCGCCAAGCTCAATCCGTTCGGCCGCCTCGGCACGCCGGAGGACATCGCGAACGTCGTCGCCTTCCTGGCCGGCCCGGATGGCGGCTGGGTCAGCGGACAGGTGATCCGCGCCAACGGCGGCGTGATCTGAGGCCTGAAGTGCCCGAATTGCACCGGCGCCCCTGCACGCCGACATCCCAGAAGCAATCTATCCGGAGAAGAGCGATGCCCTTCGTCAATTTCAAGGTGCCCGAAGCCGCGCTGAGCCGCGCCCAGAAGGCAGAGATCGTCCACCGTACGACGGCGATGCTCGTCGAATATTTCTCGGAAGCCGCCCGGCCGCACACCATGGTCCTGATCGAGGAGGTCAAGGACGGTGGCTATGCGCGGGCCGACGAGGTCTTCACGATCCCCGCGGAATACCGCGCCAAGGACTGATTGCCGGCGCGATCGATCGGGCCGGATTTGCCGAAACAGACCGAGCCGCTCGGACCGTCGAGGTCCGGGCGGCTTCGGCGTTTCGTCGGCCGGATGAGGGGGATTATTTCGGCGTCATCGCCCGCACTGCCTCTTTGACGGCCGAGGGCTTCAAGGGCACGTCGAGGCTCAGGGGATAGCCGACTTCGAGGGTGCGCTTCGACGGCAGGTTGAAGCGGTCGGCGGCACGGGCCGCGTTGCGCACCAGAAGCACGAAGACGTAGCTCAGAAGGTCGCGCAGCGAGCGCACGCGGCGCGGCGGCAGCGGCCGCTCATGGCCCACGACGTAGATCACGGTGTTCGGATCGACCGAGACCTCGCGCAGGCCCGGGGCGAGCAGAGCCGGCAGGTTGACGGACTGCATGTAGCCGACCGCGAGTTCGATGCGGGTGAGGCGGCTGCTTAGCACCTCGACCTTGAGGCGATCCTCGGGGCCGACGCGCGGACGGCCGGCGACCTTCACGTTGACCAGGATCATGCGGTCGAAATTGATGCCGAGGAGTTCGTGCAGGCGGCCGAGCGCGATCGGGGCATGGGTGCTGGTGCGCGACAGCACGACGGCGCAGCGGTGGATCGAGGCGCCGACGGCGCGGTCGGCATGCTGCACGGCATTGAGCTCGATGCGGCCGCGCTCGTTGAGGATGATGCCCATGCGCCGCGTGCCGACGCGCCAGGCGACCATGACGAGCAGCGCCGCGCCCGCCAGCGAGAGCGGCAGCTCGCCGCCGGTGTCGAGCTTCTCGAGATTCGGCAGGAAGAAGGCGAGGTCGATGAGGAGCAGGCAGGCGCCAGCGACGTAGGTGACATATTTCGGCCAGCGCCGCATCCGCACCTGGGCGGAGACATAGAGCACCGTCGTCGTGATCATCGCGGTCGAAACGGCGATGCCGTAGGCGTGGGAGAGGGCGTCCGAGCTCTGGAAGGCGATCACGGTGGCGATCGAGAGCACCGCCAGGATCACGTTGATCGTGCCGATATAGACGTGGCTCTCGTTGCTCTCCGCCGTGTGCGTCACGCTCAAGGGCGGCATGAAGTTGGTTTCGATCGCCTGCTTGGTCAGGCTGAACACGCCGGTGATGACGGCCTGGGAGGCGATCACGGTCGCGGCGGTCGCGAGGATCAGCATCGGCAGGCGCAGGAAGTTCGGCGCAAGCAGATAGAACGGGTTCTGCAGGGCTTCGGGGTGGGCGAGGATGAGGGCGCCCTGGCCGAAATAATTGAGGAGAAGGCCCGGCAGCGCCACGTAGTACCAGGCGCGGGCGATCACCTTGCGGCCGAACTGGCCGAGATCGGCATAGAGCGCCTCGCCGCCGGTGATCGCGAGGAACACCGCCGAGAGGATGGCGAGGGCGCTGAACGGGGCGGCCATCAAGAGCCGCACGCCGTGGAGCGGATTGAACGCGGTAAAGACCACCGGGTAGTGCAGGGCGTGGATGAGCCCGAGCACGCCGATGGTGACGAACCAGACGAGCATGATCGGCCCGAACAAGACGCCGATCCGGTGGGTGCCGGCGCGCTGGCTCAGATAGACGAAGATGAGGATCACGATGGTGATCGGCACCTCCCACCGCCCGAAGGCCGGCGCCACATATTGAAGGCCTTCGACCGCGCTCAAGACCGAGATCGCCGGCGTGATGACACCGTCGCCGAACAGCATCGCCGCGCCGAGGAGGGCGATGAAGAGCAGGAAGCCGCGGGTGCCCGGGGTGAAGTGCTGGAGGTCGAGCAGGGTCGCCAGCGCCAGGATGCCGCCTTCGCCGTCGTTGTCGCAGCGGAGCACGAGGCTCACATATTTCACGCTGACGGAGAGGATGATCGCCCAGATGATCAGCGAGAGGACGCCCAGAATGGCGAGTTCTCCGCCGACGGGGGCCGCGCGCGCCGCTTCGCGGAACGCATAGAGCGGGCTCGTGCCGATATCCCCGAACACGATACCCAACGCCGCGACCGTCAGCGGCAAACGCCCAGCCGTCATCCGGCCACCTCTCCTTGTCGCGCCGCTCAGGCTCCGAGCGCCCCCGGCGACGCTCTACCCTCTGCCTCAATTGTACGCCGACGGCAATCGGGTGCATCGAACGGTCGCGGACAAAATTTCGCCGCCTCTGCGCCGGCTAAGCGGCGGCCTGTGGCGATTTCGCGAGGCTGGCGGCGGATTCTGTCGATGCGACAGGGATTAACGTCTGCGGCGCGGTCGCGGCGGAATTTTGATCGGTCGCTGTGGCGGTGGGCTCGATGGCCGCACTGGGTGCATCCCCCGGGGCGTTCTGCGCGCGATTGACGTGGACCTCGACCTGCATGCCGAGGAAATCCCCGGGGCGCCCCTGGAAGCTGCCTGCGATCGGCACGGCCTGCGCCGGATCGCGGGCGACGGCAACCCGGAGAAGGTTGGCGCTTCCGATCAGGCCGTTGGTCGGGTCGTACTCGACCCATCCCGCACCGGGCAGATAGACGTCGACCCAGGCATGGGTCGCGCCCGCGCCCACCGTGCCGTCCGCCGCCGCCCCATCGAGGGCTGGATCATACAGATAGCCGGACACGAAGCGGGTCGCGATGCCGAGGCAGCGCAGCCCTTCCATCATCAGCAGTGCGAAATCCCGGCAGGAACCGGACCCGAGATCGAGCGTCTCGAGCGGCGTCTGCGTGCCTTCGATGTCGCGCGCCTGATAGGCGAAGTCGGCCTTGATCGTTCGGTTCATCGCGTCGAGGAGAGCGAGAGTGTCGGCGGCGCCATCGGTGAGGAAGCCGCGAGCCCAGGCTTCGACCCGGCCCTTCGGATCCGGATAATGGCGTTCCAGCAGGCGGCCGAGATCGGCGCGGTCGTCGGCGCTGTAGACGAACGGGTAGTGGGCCGCCGCCGGATCGAGGTCACCCTCGATCGCCTCCCGCGTATAGCGGTCGATCACGAGGTCGCTTTCGATCACGAGCTCGGTCGCCGGGCCCGAGAACTCCACGACGGCAATCGAATTGCCGAACACGTCGTGGAACCAGCGCACCGAGCCGGGCGGCGACAACGCGAGCGTCGCCTCGATGAGGCGAAGATCGTGGCTGTCGCGGGGACGCACCATCAGGCGATGCGATCCCAGGGTCACCGGCGCAGCGTAAGAATAGCGCGTGGTGTGCTTGATATGCAGCGTCTCCGCCATGCGGGGCTCCTGCTCACGACGGAAGCGCCGCCGGCGGCGGCGCTTCGAAGGACGATCGGGTCGCGGTCTCGTAGAATCCGGACGGGGTGGGCGTCAGAGCCGCACGGTTCGCGGGGACGCGGGGCCGGCGAGGAGCCACGCGAGGAGCCCGAGCAGCGGAAGGAAGAGGATGACGATCACCCAGATCGCCTTCGCTGCCGTCGATGCTCGGGCCCGCAGGATCTGAACGATCGCATAGATGTCGAGGATCAGGACCAGAAGGCCCAGAATGCCGCTCAGTTCGAATCCCACGATCGTCTCCGCGCCGGACGGCCCCCTGGCGGCCTCGGCTTCCCGGCAGGAACGTTCTTCGGGTCGGTCGGTTCCGGCGAGCGCGAGCGTGATTCAGGGGAGCGCGAGCGTGACTTGGCGACGCCGACGGTGCGACCCGGCCTTGGCGACACCCGCACGGTTCGGACCCCCTCAGATTCGGATGTCGTAGGTGACCCACTTGGTCCGCGTCGCCACCCGGTCATAGAGGCCACGGGCGCGATAATTGTCCTCGGCGGTGATCCAGCGCAGCACCGTCCAGCCGCGCGTGCGGCCGATCTGCACCACGGCGTCGATCAGGCCCGCCGCCGCGCCGGAGCCGCGGGCGGCCGGCGCCACGAAGAGGTCGTCGAGGAACCCCCCGACCGAGGCGGCGAGGGGGCGGGCATAGGAGCGATAATGGGCGAGGCCGACGACGTGGCCGGAGCCGTCGATCGCGACGAGGCCCTTCACCTCGTGGGTCGGATCGTTCAGCCAGGTCCAGACGCGCTCGCGCATCTCGTCGGTCTGCTCGACCTCATAGAAGTGGGCATAATCCCGGTAGAGCACGTCCCAGGCCGCGCGGTGGGCCTCGGTCGGCGCCACGATCTCGAGTTGCTGCTTGGCCATGGGCTTCTTCCTTTCATGCTGCCACTTATTGTGCCGTCGTCATCATCCCCACTCGCTCCACCATCCGAGGTGAGGCTGTGCTTTGTTGACCTGCGGCAGGTTCAGCGCGACCTCTCACCGAGAACGCGCTCAATTGTAAATGGGAGCGATCTATGAAAACGGCAAGAGATTTCTTCAAACTGGTAGTTTGCGAGACAGTCGAGGAGTTTCGTCAGTGCCCAGATGACGTTCGGCGCGGGTTTCTGGCCTCAATTGTACTCCACCATCTGGCAGACTATTGGACGTCGGAAACCGGATGCAAGCAACGTGACCTTGAGTTGAAATGTTCAGACTTCGCGCTCGTACGTGACGTCTCAAATGCGGCCAAGCATATGACGCTTACCCGTAAGCCCTATTGCATAAAGCAGTCCGAGCAAGTTAATGCAACGCCTCATGAGGGCCTGTTTAATGCGTCTTTTGGAGACGGCCATTTCGCTGAGCCTTCAGAGGTTTGGATTAAACTGGATGATGGAACGAATAAGAGGCTAATGCCGATCGTCGATGCGGTCATGCATATGTGGCGGGGGATTTACCCCTAATATATCATTAGATTATGTGCTGAGCAGGATGCACACCCCTGCCAGGGGAGGGCGAAGGGGCCGTGTCCGCCGCGATCTTCGAGCGTGATCTCAGCCCTTCGCGAGAAAAGCCTTGAACGCCTCCGCATGATCGGGATGCCAGCGCGACAAAGGCGGGCGGTTCTCCACGATGTCGCCGGCGGCCCACAGGATGCGCCGCTCGTCGAGGCCGCGGCAGACTTCGTTGTCGGGGCAGAGGATGTAGAAGTCGCCGTCCTCGATCCGCGCGATCATGAAATCGACCGTCTCCTCCGGCGTCCAGGCGCCGTCCGGCTTTTCGAGGCGGCCGCGGGCGGTGAGCGCGGTGAAGACGAAGCCGGGGATGAGGAGGTGGGCGGAGACGGCGGCGCCGGCGGTGTTGCGCAATTCGTGCTGGAGAGCCTCGGTGAACGCCTTCACGCCGGCCTTCGACACGTTGTAGGCCGGGTCTCCCGGCGGCGTCGTGATGCCCTGCTTCGACCCGGTGTTGATGACGAGGCCCGGCGCGCCGGAGGCGATCATGCCGGGAACGAAGACTTGGGTGCCGTGGATCACGCCCCAGAGATTGACCGCGAGGATGCGCTCGAAGGTGCCGTCCGCGTCGAAGATCGAGCTGCCGGGCTGGATGCCGGCATTGTTCATCAGAACGTGGACCGCACCGTAGCTCTCGAGCGCCGCATCGCGCAGCCGCTCGACCTCGTCGCGCCGCGACACGTCGGTCGCGACCGCGAGCACGTCGGCCTTGCCGCCGGCCGCTGCGGCGGCGACGGCGTCCGCGGCCGCCTCGAGACGGTCGCCGCCGATGTCGGCGAGGACCACCTTGAGGCCGAGGGCCGAAAAGCGCTTCGCCGCCGCGAGCCCGATGCCGGAGGCCGCCCCGGTGACGACGGCGACGTGCGAAGGGGACAGGGCGGGATGGGGCATCGGCAGGTCTCCTCGGAAGCGGGCGGATCGCGGCGTTCAGGATGCGGTCGAGACATAGGTTGGGGCCGCCCGGCGGTCCACTCCCCTGAGGGCCGTCGCGGCGCGAACGCGCTGCACATGCGCGTGTTCCACCGCCGCCGGTGCTGCACGCCGCCGCCCGTGTCTGCGCCCTTGCCATCCGGCCGGCTTTGCCCCTACAAGAAGGGCCATGACGACCGTTCGCTCGATCAACGCTGGCTGGTGGTGGCGCGCCTCTTGAGGCGGCCGTCGCGGGCGCGTGTCGAAACCGACGTGCGATCGAAAAGAGGGCCGCCCAGGGAAACCGGGCGGCCTCTTTCGTTTCTGGCCCCCGGATCCCGGGCGGTGGAGGCCGGAGGGCGCCGTCCCTTCGGGGTTCAACGAGGCAGCAGCGGCGGCAGCGGCATGGAGCGCGCGCCCCGTGGGAGACCGACAGATGGCCGGAGCCGGGGACCTGATCTATCGCACCGAGGGGCGCATCGCCGTGACCCGGCGCGCCCGCGAGATCGATCATCGCGATGCCATCGGCCGCTGGGTCGACCGGCTCGACGTCGAGCGCGGGGCGGTGTTCTCGTCGAGCTACGAATTTCCCGGCCGCTACACCCGGTGGGACATCGCCTTCGTCAATCCGCCGCTCGTCGTCGAGGCGAAGGGGCGTTCGGTGCGCGTCGCCGCGCTCAACGCCCGCGGCCAGGTGCTGCTGCCGGCGATCCGCCGCACCCTCGCGGCGCTGCCCGAGATCGCGCACCTGGAAGACATTGCCGACGGCTTCACCGCGGTCGTGGCCGAGGCCGCGGGCGAGTTTCCCGAGGAGGAGCGCAGCCGGCAGCCGTCCGTGTTCTCGGTCGTGCGGGCGCTGGTCGCCCTGTTCCGCTCCGACGAGGATCCCCATCTCGGCCTCGCCGGTGCGTTCGGCTACGATCTCGCCTTCCAGTTCGAGCCGATCGAACTGAAGCTCGCGCGTCCCGACGACCAGCGCGACCTCGTCCTGTTCCTCCCCGACGAGATCCTGATCGTCGATCATTATGCCCGCCGGGCGACCGTGTTTTCCTATGATTTCGAGGTCGACGGCGTCTCGACCGACGGCCTGCCGCGGGACGGCGCGGTGCGGCCCTTCAAGGCGGCCGACCGTGTCGTCGGCCGCGGCGACCACGAGCCCGGCGAATATGCCCGCACCGTCGCCAAGGCCCACGATTATTTCCGCCGCGGCGACCTGTTCGAGGTGGTGCCCGGGCAGACCTTCACCGAGCGCTGCGCGGCCCCACCGTCCGCCGTCAGCCGCAAGCTCGCGGCGATCAATCCGGCGCCCTACGGCTTCTTCATGAACCTCGGCGCCGACGAATGGCTCGTCGGCGCCTCTCCCGAGATGTTCGTGCGCGTCACCGGTGGGCGCCGCGTCGAGACCTGCCCGATCTCGGGGACCATCGCTCGCGGCCGCGATGCCATCGAGGACGAGGCGCAGATCCGCAAGCTCCTCAACTCGAAGAAGGACGAGGCCGAGCTGACGATGTGCTCGGACGTCGACCGCAACGACAAGGCCCGCGTCTGCGAGCCCGGCTCGGTGCGCGTGCTCGGGCGGCGCCAGATCGAGATGTATTCGCGCCTGATCCACACGGTGGACCACATCGAGGGTCTGCTGCGCGACGGGATGGACGCGCTCGACGCCTTCCTGTCCCACGCCTGGGCGGTGACGGTGACCGGCGCCCCGAAGAAGTGGGCGATGCGCTTCATCGAGAACCACGAGAAGAGCCCGCGCGCCTGGTACGGCGGGGCGGTCGGCATCGTGCACTTCAACGGCGACCTCAACACCGGCCTGACCCTGCGCACGGTGCGCATCAAGGACGGTGTCGCCCAGGTTCGCGCCGGCGCCACCATCCTGTTCGATTCCGTGCCGGAGGAGGAGGAGCGCGAGACCGAGCTCAAGGCCTCCGCCATGCTCACCGCGATCCGCGAAGCGGGACAGCCGCCGAAGCCCGCCGCGGCGGCGGCCGCGGGCGTCGCCGCGAGCCATCGCCGGGTCCTCCTCGTCGATCACGAGGATTCCTTCGTCCACACCCTCGCCGATTATCTGCGCCGCACCGGCGCCGAGGTGACGACGCTGCGCACCCCCGTCGCGCCGGCGGCGTTCGACCGGCTTGCGCCCGATCTCGTGGTGCTGTCGCCCGGCCCCGGCCGGCCGGCGGATTTCCACTGCGCCGAGACGATCGCCGAGGCGCGGCGGCGCGGCCTGCCGATCTTCGGCGTCTGCCTCGGGCTCCAGGCGCTCGTCGAGGCCTTCGGCGGCCGGCTCGATCAGCTCGCCTTGCCGATGCACGGCAAGCCGTCGGAGATCACCGTCAGCGAGCCGGGCCGCCTGTTCGCCGGCCTGCCGGCGAGCTTCGCGGTCGGGCGCTATCACTCGCTGATCGCCGACCGGGCGGTGCTCCCGGCCGAGCTCAAGGTCACGGCGGAGACGGCGGACGGCGTGGTGATGGCGATCGAGCACGTCTCCGAGCCGATCGCCGCGGTGCAGTTCCACCCGGAATCGATCATGACGCTCGGCGGCGAAGTCGGCATGGCGATCATCCGCAACGCCGTCGCCACCCTGCGCCCCGGCGACGCCCGGATTCAGGCGGCGGGGTGAGGGATGGGGCCGTCGCCGGCTCCGTCAGACCCACCCTCCCAAAGCGCGAGCTCCTCTTCCGAGAGGGGCTCGCGGAAATCGGGGATATCGCCCAGGCTGTCCCCCATTATCCCCACTTTGAATCGACCTGCGCGAACCAGCCGAACGATCGGCCTTCCGCGGCGGGTGATGACGATCTCCTCACCGCCCGCCGCTGCTGCGATCAAGGCATGAAGGTGCGAGCGCGCCGCCGTAACGCTGACCTGACGCATTGAGACGACCCTCCCGGGGATGTTCGCCGTAGCAACTTTAGCGCGAATCCGGCGGGCCTGCGCGGTTCTCCGCTTGCGCTTTCTTGGCGATCCGCTGCGTAAGCGCGAACCGCGGGCGGCGTTCTTCGTTCACTCTCGGTTCAGGCCGCGGCGGGCATCGTACGCAGTCGATCGGATCGTCAGAGCGCGCCCCGTAGGAGACCGCCGCCCATGCTTTCGCCGAGTCCCCGGCGTCCGTTCCGGCTCAAGGCCGGTGCCGCGCTCGCGGGGCTGTCGTCGCGGCTGCCGCGCTCCCTCGTTCGGATCGGGCTCGTGGTCGCCGTGCTCGGCGCGGCGGCGCTGCCGTTCTCCGGCGCGGGCGAGCGGCCGTTCGACGTGCTCGACAGCGCGTCGGCGCAGGCGCCGGGCTCGATCGATCTGTTCTACGGCGCGCTCACGCCCTACGGCGCCTGGGTGCGCCACCCGAATTACGGGCCGGTCTTCATTCCGGCCAAGGTCTCCCCGGAATGGCGTCCCTATACGGTCGGCCAGTGGCGCTGGACGGACGGGTTCGGCTGGCTGTGGGCGTCCGACGAGCCGTTCGGCTGGGCCACCTACCATTATGGACGCTGGGGCTACGAGCCGAGCTGGGGCTGGTTCTGGGTGCCGGGCAACGAATGGTCGCCCGCCTGGGTTTCCTGGCGCTCGGGGGACGATTCGGTCGGCTGGGCGGCGCTCGCGCCCGACCGCGCCGGCCCCGCCTGGGGCTTCCCGACCCGTCAGAAGCCCGCGGTTCCCGAGGCGTGGGTGTTCGTGCCGACGCTGCGCTTCGCCCAGCCGAAGATCTATCTCTATGCCGCGCCCGTCCGCGAAACCTTCGCCTCGCTGGACGGTGCGCCGCTGTCGTGGACCTATTCCGCGAACGGCCCGCTCGAGAACCGTCCCTTCGACCGCGCTTGGCTGCGCCGCCACAACGGCCAATATGACGTGCCGGCGAAGGCGGTGAAGTTCGTCCACGACCGCGCCGAGATCGCCAAGGCGGGGGACGCGATCGCGCTCTATCGGCCATGGATCTCCGATCAGCCGGGTGACCTGCCGCCGCCGCCGAAGCTTCTCGATAGCCCCACCGACGCGAAGCGCATCCTGCTCGGAGAACGGGCCGACCCGAAGCTCGTGCCGCAGCCGCGGCCGGGCCTCAAATATCCGCGCGGCACCGCGCCGAGCCTGCCGCCCCACGCCAAGGGCAAGGTCGCGGAACCCGTCCAGGCCGCCGATCCCGCGCCCGACGCCGCCCCGGCCGCGCCGCTGATCCGCGCCGACGGAACCCTCTGAACCGAGCCGCTTTCCTGAACGTGTCCGGCTGGTCAGCCGGGCGCGCGCGTCCTATATCGGCTCAGCCTATCGGATCACTAGTCTTCTCACCCACGACCTGGACGGGTCCCGTCCGCCTTCCATCACGAGGATCGACCATGACCTATCTCGCCGCCGCCGATCGCTATGAGAAGGCGGTCTTCCGCAAGGTCGGACGCAGCGGGCTGGTGCTGCCCGCGCTCTCCCTCGGCCTGTGGCATAATTTCGGCGACACCACGCCCATCGACCGCCAGCGCGCCATCCTGCGCAAGGCGTTCGATCTCGGCATCACCCACTTCGACCTCGCCAACAATTACGGCCCGCCCTACGGCAGCGCCGAGACCAATTTCGGCCGCCTCCTCAAGGAAGACTTCGCGGCCTACCGCGACGAGCTCATCATCTCCTCGAAGGCCGGCTGGGACATGTGGCCGGGCCCCTACGGCCAGGGCGGCGGTTCGCGCAAATATGTGCTGGCGAGCCTCGACCAGAGCCTGAAGCGGATGGGCGTCGACTATGTCGACATCTTCTATTCGCACCGCTTCGACCCGCACACGCCGCTCGAGGAGACGGCCTCGGCGCTCGCCACGGCGGTCCAGCAGGGCAAGGCGCTCTATGTCGGCATCTCGTCCTATTCGGCGGCGAAGACGCGCGAGATGGCGGCCCTCCTCGAAAGCTGGAAGGTGCCGCTCCTCATCCACCAGCCGTCCTACAACATGCTCAATCGCTGGATCGAGGAAGAGCTGCTCGACGCCACCGAGGCGCTCGGCACGGGGGTGATCGCCTTCACCCCGCTCGCCCAGGGCGTGCTGACGGGCAAGTATCTGAAGGGCATCCCGGCCGGCGCCCGCATCACCAATCCGGGCGGCGATTCGCTGTTCCAGTCGCATCTGAGCGAGGAAAACCTCGCCCGCGTCCGCGCCCTCAACGAGATCGCCCAGCGGCGCGGCCAGACCCTCGCCCAGCTCGCCCTCGTCTGGGTGCTGCGCGACCCGCGCGTCACCTCGGCCCTCATCGGCGCGAGCTCGCCGGAGCAGGTGGCGGAGAACGTCGCCGCGCTGGAAAACCTCTCGATTTCCGCTGAGGAACTCGCCGAAATCGATCAATATGCCCAGGAAGGTCATCTCAATCTCTGGGAGAAGCCTTCGACCGATCGCGCGCCGGACTGATCGGCGCGTCTTCAGACTGATCCGGAGGGCTCGTCCCTCCGGCTCCATCCCGCGAGGCGAGGGCCGATGGGGCGCCCGATCGACGACGACAAGGATCGGGCCCTGATCGGCCTTCTGACGGCGAACGGGCGTATGCCCGTCGCCGAGATCGCCGCCAAGCTCGGCGTCTCCCGCGCCACCGCCCAGGCGCGTCTCACCCGTCTCGAACGGGACGGCATCATCAAGGGCTACACGATCGTGCTCGGCGATGCGGCCGAGAGCCCGACCGACTTGACCGCCATCGTCCTCGTCGAACTCGACGTGCGCAAACAGCCGGCCGTCGTCGCGGAGTTGAGGACGAGCCCGGAAATCGTGTCCTGCCATTCGATGAGCGGGCAGTTCGATCTGATGATCAACGTCCGCGCTGCGACCGCCCGCCGCCTCGACGAAACCCTCGACTGGATCGCGGCCATCGACGGGGTCCGCCGCACCATGTCGTCGATCCTGCTCGCGCGGAAGTTCGAGCGCTGAGTACTTAATGTTCGTTCGAGAGCGGGACCCTGATCGCTACTTAAACTGATCTGCTTTTGGAAAGTCAGTAAACCCAGCTAGCATAGCGTATCCTGCGTAACTAGCATATCGCGCGTACGACCCGCGTCGACCGGGAGAAGGAGACTGCGTGCTCAGCCAGTTCTCCTTGCTCGTGCAATGGATTAGCCTGTCGTCGCCTCTCAACTCGCCTAAGTAGCGCCCGTCCTGGCCGTATATCTCGTCACCACGAAAGCGACCGACGTAGGCGCCTTGGTAAGTCCACAAATCATCGTCGATGCGATAGCCGAACGACTCGCCACCCCATGTCCACATCCACTTCATTGCGTGCCCTCCCTACCCTCGGCCGAGACTAAAAGCCCATTCTGCCTTTCGTCAAACTGACGCAAATATCGTCGAAGTGCGCATAATATACGTTCTATCGATCATAAAAACCCGCACATCGATGCGCTTCGCTGATTTTTCGCGCGCCTCGTTTCGGCGAGTCTGAGCCCACGCGCCCTCGCGGAGAGGGCAGGGCATCAACGCTTCAGCCACGAGGGGTTTCAGATGGTCGCGAAACGTATCGCCGTTCTCGGCGCGGGTCAGATCGGTCGCATCATTGCGCGCATGCTGCGCGAGGGCGGCCACGAGGTTGTGCTGGCCGATGCCTCGGCGGCGACGCTCGCATCCGCCGGCGCCGCGGTCGCGACCCAGGTCGTCGACGTCGCCGATCAGGCCGCGCTGAAGGCCCTGCTCGCCGATCGCGACATCGTCGTCTCGGCCTGCCCCTATTTCCTCAACAAGGGCATCGCCGAAGCCGCGGCGGCGACCGGGACCCATTATTTCGACCTCACCGAGGACGTCGAGACGACCCGCTTCATCCGCGATCTCGCCGCCCGCTCGTCGTCGGCCTTCGCGCCGCAGTGCGGCCTCGCGCCGGGCTTCATCTGCATCCTCGGCGCCGACATGATGCGCCGCTTCGACACCGTACGCTCGGTCAAGATGCGCGTCGGCGCGCTGCCGCTCTATCCGACCAACGCGCTCGGCTACAACGTCACCTGGTCGGTGGACGGACTCATCAACGAATATTGCAACCCGTGCGAGACCGTCGTCGGCGGCCGCAAGATCCACGTCGCGCCCCTCGAGGGCCTCGAGCACGTGATGATCGACGGCGTCGCCTACGAGGCGTTCAACACCTCCGGCGGCCTCGGCACGCTGACCGAGACCTTCGACGGCGCCGTGCAGGAGATGAGCTACAAGACGCTGCGTTATCCCGGCCACGCCGCGATCATGAAGCTGCTGCTCGAAGATCTCGGCCTCGGCACCGACCGTGACACCATGCGCGCCATCATGGGCCGCGCCGCGCCGTTCACCCGCAAGGACATCGTGATCGTGTTCGTCACCGGCATCGGCGAGCGCGAGGGCCGGCTCGAAGAGGTGAGCCACGTGCTGCGTTATCTCGGCACGCCTGACATGAGCGCGATCCAGCTCACCACGGCCGCCGGCTGCGTCGCGATGGTCGAGCTCTTCCTCGCCGGCAAGCTGCCGCAGAAGGGCTTCGTCCGCCAGGAGGACGCCGATCTCGCCGCCTTCCTCGCGACCCGCGCCGGCCGTCTCCTGGTCGACGCCGCCGACCGCGGCACCGCCGATCTCGTCTCCCACGAAGCCCCGCGCCGCGCCGCCTGAGGCTTCGCTTTCGAGGCTTCTCCGCGGTAAGGTCCCGGCCGACAGGAGTTGGCCGGGAGTCTGCCCATGGCATCCATCGAGTTCGTCACCGTCGATGTGTTCACGCGGCAGCGTTTCGGCGGCAATCCGCTCGCCGTCGTGCCGGATGCCGGCGGCCTCTCCACCGAGGAGATGCAGGCGATCGCGGCGGAGTTCGGCTATTCGGAATCGACCTTCGTGCTGCCGCCTGAGGACCCCGCGAACACCGCGCGGGTGCGCATCTTCACGCCGACGGACGAGATTCCCTTCGCCGGCCATCCCAATGTCGGCACCGCCTTCGTGCTCGGCCGGCGCGGCGAGGCGTTCGGTCGGCCCGTCGGCGAGGCCATGGTGTTCGAGGAGATCGCCGGCCGCGTCGAGGTCGCGCTCGCGCGGGAAGAGGGGGCCGTCGTCGGGGCCGAGATCGTGGCGCCGCGCCCGCTCGCCATCCATTACGAGATCGATCCCGCTCTGGTCGCGGCCTGTGCGTCGCTCACGGCGGACGACCTCGCGCCCGGCTGGCAGCCGGTGATGGCCTCGGTCGGATTACCCTTCGTGTTCGCGGAGGTGCGCGATCTCGCGGCGCTCGGCCGGGCCGCGCCGCTCCGCCAGGCCTTCGCCGAGGCGGACCGCCGCCATCCGCGCGACGACGATCATTTCGCGGTCTTCCTGTTCCATCGCCTCGACGATCACATCCGCGCGCGGATGTTCGCGCCCCTGAGCAACACCGAAGAGGACCCGGCGACGGGAAGCGCCTCGGCGGCGCTCGCCGCCCACCTCGCGGCCCTCGATCCGGCATCCGATTTCCCGTTCGACCGGCTCATCGTGCAGGGCGTTGAGATGGGGCGGCGCAGCGAGATCCGGGTGCGGACGAGCAAGACCGCCGGCACCGTCGCGCCGGTCCGGGTCTCCGGCGCCTGCGTTCCGGTTCTCGCCGGCACCATCGCGCTCTGAGGCGTAACGTCTGCGCGCCGTGCACATGCGGGCGGGCCTGAAGACCGTGCGCGAGCCTTGACCCCGCCCGTCGCTCGTCGCAAGGTCCGCGCGCTTTTTCCCGGCCGGCCGCGTGGCCGGCCCGTCTGCGCATGAGGTCGTCGCCGATGGCGAACGAGACGCCGCCCTATCTCCGCCCCGAACGCTCGTTCCAGGGGCTCCTGCTCACGCTCCAGACCTTCTGGGCGGCGCAGGGTTGTGTCGTGCTCCAGCCCTACGACATGGAGGTCGGCGCCGGTACGTTCCATCCGGCGACCACGCTGCGCTCCCTCGGCCCGCTACCGTGGAAGGCCGCCTATGTGCAACCCTCGCGGCGGCCGAAGGACGGCCGCTACGGCGAGAACCCGAACCGCCTCCAGCATTATTACCAGTTCCAGGTGCTCCTGAAGCCGTCGCCGCCCGACCTCCAGGATCTCTATCTCGGCAGCTTGAAGGCGATCGGTCTCGATCCGACCCTCCACGACGTGCGCTTCGTCGAGGACGATTGGGAGAGCCCGACGCTCGGCGCCTGGGGCCTCGGCTGGGAATGCTGGTGCGATGGGATGGAAGTGTCCCAGTTCACCTATTTCCAGCAGGTCGCCGGCTTCGAGTGCGCGCCCGTCTCGGGCGAGCTCACCTACGGCCTCGAGCGGCTTGCGATGTACATCCAGGGCGTCGAGAACGTCTACGACCTGAACTTCAACGGGCGCGACGGCGCCGAGCGGATCTCCTACGGCGACGTCTTCCTCCAGGCCGAGCAGGAATATTCGCGGCATAATTTCGAGCACGCCGACACCGAGCTCCTGCTGCGCCACTTCCAGGACGCCGAGAAGGAATGCCGGCATCTCCTCGCGGCGGGCGACGACGGCGGGCGCCACCGCATGGCGCAGCCGGCCTACGACCAGTGCATCAAGGCGAGCCACATCTTCAATCTGCTCGACGCGCGGGGCGTGATCTCCGTGACCGAACGGCAGAGCTACATCCTGAGGGTGCGCGAGCTCGCCAAGGCCTGCGGCGCCGCCTGGCTCAAGACGACCGCCGGTGGCGTCGACGCCTGAGCCTTCTCCGTTCGGCCGCGCGAGCGTCCCGCCGTCACCGGCGGCCGCGCGGTCAAAGACCCGAGCGCCCACAACCTTCAGAGCGCGAAATCCGATGCCCGACCTTTTTCTCGAGCTCTTTTCCGAAGAGATCCCGGCCCGCATGCAGCGGCGGGCGGCGGCGGACCTCGCCGCGCTCGTCACCGAGGGGCTCACCGCGGCCGGTCTGCCCCAGGAGGGCGTGACCGCCTTCGCCACCCCGCGGCGGTTGGCTCTCAACGTCGTCGGACTGCCGGCCCGCTCGGCCGACGTCGAGGAGGAGCGCAAGGGGCCGCGCGTCGGTGCGCCGGAGGCGGCGATCGAAGGCTTCCTCAAGGCAGCCGGTCTCGCCTCGATCGATCAGGCGACCATCGTCTCCGACCCGAAGAAGGGTGAGTTCTACGTCGCCACGGTCCGCAAGGCGGGGCGGGCGACGGTCGACGTCGTGGCCGAGCTGATCCCCCAGGTCGTGCGCGCGTTCCCGTGGCCGAAGTCGATGCGTTGGGGCACCGGCACCCTGCGCTGGGTGCGGCCGCTGCACTCGATCGTCTGCACCTTCGGGCCCGAGACCGAAGAGCCGGAAATCGTCCACTTCGACATCGACGGCATCCGCTCCGGCAACCAGACGCGCGGCCATCGCTTCCACGCCCCCGACGTCTTCACCGTCAAGCGCTTCGACGATTATGTGGCGAAGCTCGAGCGGGCCAAGGTGGTGCTCGACGGCGATCGCCGGCGCGACATCATCCTCCACGACGCCCGCGACCGCGCCTTCGCGCTCGGCCTCGAACTCGTCGAAGACGACGCGCTGCTCTCCGAGGTCGCCGGCCTCGTCGAGTGGCCGGTGGTGCTGATCGGCTCGTTCGATCCGAGCTTCCTGTCGATCCCCGACGCGGTGATCCGCTCGACCATCCGCGCCAACCAGAAGTGCTTCGTGCTGCGCGATCCGCGCACCGGCCGGCTCGCCAACAAGTTCGTGCTGACCGCCAACATCGAGGCCCACGACGGCGGGCGGGCGATCGTCGGCGGCAACGAGCGCGTGGTGCGCGCCCGTCTGTCGGACGCCAAGTTCTTCTACGAGACCGACCTCAAGGTGCCGCTCGAGGAGCGCGCCAAGAAGCTCCAAATCGTCACCTTCCACGAGAAGCTCGGCACCCAGGCCGAGCGGGTCGAGCGCATCGCCGCGATCGCCCGCGAGATCGCGCCCCACGTCGGCGCGGATCCGGCCGACGCCGATCGCGCCGCCCGGCTCGCCAAGGCCGATCTCATGACCGAGATGGTCGGCGAATTCCCCGAGCTGCAGGGCTACATGGGCCGGCGCTATGCCGAGGCCCAGGGCCTCGATGCCAAGATCGCCGCTGCGATCGAAGACCATTACAAGCCGCAGGGTCCGTCGGATGCGGTGCCGACGGCGCCCGTCTCGATCGCCGTCGCGCTCGCCGACAAGATCGATATGCTGACCGGCTTCTGGATCATCGACGAGAAGCCGACCGGCTCCAAGGACCCGTTCGCGCTGCGCCGCGCCGCGCTCGGCGTCGTGCGCATCATCCTCGACAACCGGCTGCAGCTCGGGCTCGCGCGCCTCATCCGCGAAGCGGGGCGTGCCGTCGTCGCCCAGCGGATCTGGCGCGAGGGGCAGGAGGCGACGACGTCGCTGGTCGATATCTTCAAGAAGCTCGGCTGGCAGGGAGCCAAGGCGCTGCCCGAGGCTTTGACGAGCGAGGCGGAGGTGCTGGATCAGCGCTTCCGGGAGATCGATTCCAAGGGCCAGGAGGTTGCTCACGATCTCCTCGCGTTCTTCGCCGATCGCCTGAAGGTGCAGTTGCGGGAGCACGGCGCGCGTCACGATCTCGTCGATGCCGTGCTCGCCCTCGGGACTCAAGACGACATCCTCAGCATCGTGCGCCGCGTCGAGGCGCTCGGCGCCTTCCTCGACAGCGAGGACGGGGCGAACCTGCTCGCCGGCTATCGCCGTGCCGCCAACATCCTCAAGGCCGAGGAGAAGAAGGACGGCGTCGTCTACGACAGCATCCTCAACCAGGACCTGCTCGCCGACCCCATCGAGTTCGCCTTGTGGGAAGCGATCGGCGAGGCGACCATCGCGGCGGAGAGCGCGGTGCTGAACGAGGATTTCCCGGCCGCCATCTCGGCGCTCGGCCGCCTGCGCCAGCCGGTGGACCTGTTCTTCGAGAACATCCTCGTCAACGCCGAGGATCCTGAGGTCCGCGTCACCCGGCTGAAGCTGCTCGCCGGCCTGCGCGCCGCCACCCGCACGGTCGCGGACTTCTCCCGCATCGGCGGGTGACGCCGCACGGGCCGGGAATGCTGGGTCACGGATCGATGGGCGGGCGGCGGGCTTTCGGCAATTGCGATGGCCGGGAGGTCTGAATGTCGCCGCCGGCCGTCATCGACTCCGAGGCCGACCTCTCCCGCGCGCGGGCCGCGGCCGCCTTCGAGGCGGTGCGCAATTTCCTCGCCATGATGGGCCTCGACATCATCACGGGGTCGGAAATCACCAAGGCGGTCGAGATCGTCGAGCGCTGGCACGACATCCGGCCCGCGCTTCTCCACATCGTCGCCGCGGCGTTCCTGGCGCTCGCGGTTCTCGTCGTCCAATATCTCTTCGCGCTGTCGTTCCGGCGTAACGTCCGCGTGATCGTCCGCGGCACGGTGCTGGACCGGGGCCTCGTCGTCGGCGTTCTCGTCGTGCTCTGCTTCGTCACCCAGCTCGCTGTGGCGCTCACCTTCATTTCCGGCTTCTACGACGTCGGATTGCTCGGCACGGCCTTCGTCAAACTGACGACCTGATGCGCGGTGTGGGGCCGGAGCCTCGAATTGAGAGGCCGCCGCCGTCGGTCTCGGAAAGCACCGGCCTTCGTGCTATATGACTATCTAAATGGTCAGGAGAGTGCGATGGGAACGGTAAGTCTTGCAGAGGCAAAGGCACACTTAAGCGAACTGATCGATCAGGTCGAGGCGGGCGAGACGGTCGACATCACCCGCCGCGGCAAGCTCGTGGCGCGCATCACGGCGGTGCCGGCGCCGCGAAAGCCGATCGATGCCGCGCGCCTCGCTGCTGTCACGCAGACGATGCCGCTTCAGACGCAAAGCGCTGCGGATCTGGTGCGAGCCATGCGGGACGACGAGCCCTATTGATGCTCTATCTCGACACGTCCTTGATCGTGGCAGGCGTTGTTCGTGAAACCGTGACGCCCCTTGCGCAGGTGTGGCTTCAAGAGCGCAGCGTCGAGGAACTCCTCATCAGCGAGTGGACCTTCACCGAGATGTCGTCGGCGCTGGCGATCAAGCTGCGCACAGGTCAGATCAACCTTGATCAGCGCGCCGCTGCCATGGCGCTCTTTCAAAGTCTGGTTGCCGAGAACTTCAAGGTTCTCCACGTCCGAAGCCGGCATTTCCGCCAGGCGGCTCAGTTCGCCGATCAACATGGGCTTGGTTTGCGGGCTGGAGATGCCCTACACCTCGCCGTCGCGGCCGAAAATGGTGCGACCGTTCACACTCTCGATCACCGCCTTGCGAGCGCCGGTCCGGCGCTCGGTGTGCCGACGCAGCTAATGGTCTGGTCGTAAGTCTCGAGACTCGGAAAGCATCCCATGAAGAAAGCGGCGGCGGAGTTCATCGGCACCTTCACGCTGGTGCTGTTCGGGTGCGGCGCCGCGGCCATGGCCGGGATGGGAGCATCATCGACGGCGATCGACGGTCTTCCGATCGCGTTCGCCTTCGGTTTCGCCTTCATCGCGATGGCCTACGGCATCGGCCCGATCTCCGGCTGCCACCTCAACCCGGCGGTGTCGTTCGGTGTGCTGATGGCCGGCCGCATGTCGGCGGGCGAGTTCGTCGTCTACGCGATCTCGCAGGTGATCGGCGCCATCTTCGGCGCGGCGGCGCTCTATCTGATCCTGTCGGGCAAGGGGGGCGGCTGGGCGCCGGCGGCGCTCGGGCAGAACGGGTGGGGCGGCGGCTATCTCGGCGGCTACGACCTCACCTCGGCCTTCGTGTTCGAGGTGGTTGCAACCTTCCTGCTCCTCGTCGCCGTGCTCGGCATCACCCAGAGCGGCAACCCGACCCACGTTCACGGGCTGTCCGGCCTCGCGATCGGCCTGACGCTGACGGCCATCCACATCGTCGGCATCAACATCACGGGCGTCTCGGTCAATCCGGCCCGTTCGCTCGGCCCCGCCATCGTCGGGGCGGGCAGCAACCCGCTCGCGCTCAATCAGGTCTGGCTGTTCGTGATCGCGCCCCTCGTCGGCGCCGCCTTCGCGGGCCTGCTCTTCAAGAGCGGCGTGCTGACCCGCGACGAGAGCTGAACGGCCTCTCGCGCGGGTGAGAGCGGCCGCCGGCTTTCGCGGCGACCGCCATCGCGTGTCAGGCGCGGCCGAAGACGCGGCGGAACACCGTATCGACGTGCTTCAGGTGATAATCGAGGTCGAACAGGGCCTCGAGCTCGGCCTCGTCGAGGCGGGCGCGCACGTCGGCGTCGGCCTTGAGCAGCGCCAGGAAGTCGCCGCCCTTCTCCCACACCGGCATCGCGTTGCGCTGGACGAGACGGTAGGCATCCTCGCGCGCCACGCCCTTCTGGGTCAGCGCCAGCAGCACGCGCTGCGAATGGACGAGGCCGCCGAGACGATCGAGATTGCTCTGCATCCGCTCCGGATAGATCAACAGCTTGTCGATCACGCCGGCGAGGCGCGACAGGGCGAAGTCGAGCGTCACCGTCGCGTCCGGGCCGATCATCCGCTCGACCGAGGAATGGGAGATGTCGCGCTCGTGCCAGAGCGCCACGTTCTCCATCGCCGGCAGCGCATAGGCGCGCACCATGCGGGCGAGGCCGGTCAGGTTCTCGGACAGCACCGGGTTGCGCTTGTGCGGCATCGCCGACGAGCCCTTCTGGCCCGGCGAGAAATATTCCTCGGCCTCCAGCACCTCGGTGCGCTGCAGATGGCGGATTTCCGTCGCCAGCCGCTCGATCGAGGAGGCGACGACGCCGAGCGTCGCGAAGAACATGGCGTGGCGGTCGCGCGGGATGACCTGGGTGGAGACCGGCTCGGGCTTCAGGCCGAGCGCGGCCGCGACGTGTTCCTCGACCCTGGGATCGATGTTGGCGAAGGTGCCGACGGCGCCCGAGATGGCGCAGGTCGCGACCTCTTCGCGGGCGGCGACGAGGCGGGCGCGGTTGCGCGCGAATTCGGCATAGGCTTGGGCGAGCTTGAGGCCGAACGTGACCGGCTCGGCATGGATGCCGTGGCTGCGGCCGATGGTCGGCGTCAGCTTGTGCTCGAAGGCGCGGCGCTCGAGGGCGGCGAGAAGGGCATCGACGTCGGCGATCAGGAGATCGGCGGCGCGCACGAGCTGGATGTTGAAGCAGGTGTCGAGCACGTCGGACGAGGTCATGCCCTGGTGGACGAAGCGGGCGTCCGGGCCGACATGCTCGGCCAAGTGGGTCAGGAAGGCAATGACGTCGTGTTTGACCTCGCGCTCGATCTCGTCGATGCGGGCGGTGTCGAACTCGGCCGCCTTGCCCATCTTCCAGATCGTCTCGGCCGCCGATTTCGGGATCACGCCGAGCTCGGCGAGGGCGTCGCAGGCGTGGGCCTCGATCTCGAACCAGATGCGGAAACGGGTTTCCGGCGACCAGATCGCGGCCATCTCCGGCCGGCTGTAACGCGGGATCATGAAGGCTCCTTCTGAAGGGTTTTGCCGCGACGGGGCGCGTGAGGGGTGGGGTCAGCCCCGCCGGGCGCTCTCCGCGGCGGCGCGGATCGCCTCGATGTGGCGGGCATAGGCGGCCGGACCGTCCTTGAAGACGGCGGAGCCGGCGACGAAGGCGTTGGCACCCGCCGCGGCGACGGCGGCCGCGGTCTCCGGCACGATGCCGCCGTCGACCTCGATGTCGATCGGCCGGTCGCCGATCAGCGCCTTGACCCGCGCGACCTTCTCGACCATCGCCGGAATGAAGGCCTGGCCGCCGAAGCCGGGATTGACGGTCATGACGAGGATGAGGTCGGCGCGGTCGATGAGGAACTCGACCGCCTCGACCGGCGTACCAGGATTGATGGCGACGCCGGCCTTCTTGCCGAGATGGCGGATCGCCTGAAGCGAGCGGTCGATATGGGGACCGGCCTCGGCATGGACGATCAGGCTGTCGGCGCCGGCCTCGGCGAAGGCCTCGAGATAGGGATCGGCGGGCTCGATCATCAGATGGACGTCGAAGCGCTTCGCCGTCGTCGGGCGGATCGCCTTCACCACCGGCGGGCCGAAGGTGATGTTCGGCACGAAATGGCCGTCCATGATGTCGAGATGGATCCAGTCCGCCCCGGCGGCGTCCACGGCGCGGACCTCCTCGGCGAGGCGCGAGAAATCGGCCGACAGGATCGAGGGGGCGATGGCGATCGGGCGGGACAGCGTCGGGCGGGACATGGGGCCTCCGGTCCGGTTGGAGCGCGGGATTTTCGGGCGCGGGATGCGGCGCGCAAGAAGAGACTTGCGCGACGCATCTTGCCAGAGAGGGCGCGTGGCGCGCGTAGCACGCCCCGGGCGCCATGGCAAAGGGAACGGAACGCGCTGTCGTCGCCGGAGGTGGGCGAGCGGGAAGCGGGACGGCGTAGCCGAGTGCTTTCCTTGGCGGCGGGGCTGGCTTAGTGCTCGGGCGAACGCCGGCCCAACGGCCGCGATGATGACCGGACCGCCATGACCACCGCCTTCTTCCACTCCTCCGGCGACGTGCTCGCCGATCGTCGCTACGTCTATGCCGAGGGCCTGCTCGCCGACGGCGACGCCGTGGCGGCGGCCGACCTGTTCGCCCAGGCCGTCGAGCTTGCGCCCGCCTGGGCGGCCGGCTGGGCGGCGCTCGGCAGGGCGCGGGAGGAGGCGGGCGAGGCGTTGGCTGCGGTCGCGGCCTACCGGCAGGCTCTGACGCTCGCGCCCGATGATCCGTTCGGCGCGAGCCTCAAGATCGCCAAGCTCGCGGGGGAGGCGGCGCCCGCCGCGCCGCCCGCGGCCTATGTCCGCGACCTGTTCGACCAATACGCGCCGCGCTTCGAAAGCGCCTTGATCGACGGGCTCGGCTACCGGGTGCCGGGGCGCCTCGGTGATCTCCTCGCCCGCCTCCGGCCGGCACTTGCGACGCGGCCGGCGGCTCACGCCGTCGATCTCGGCTGCGGCACCGGCCTGATGGCGCCGATCCTGCGGCCGTGGGCGCACCGGCTCGACGGCGTCGATCTCTCGGCCGGCATGGTCGCGGTGGCGGAGGAGAAGGGGCTCTACGATCGCCTCGCCGTCGGCGACGTCGTGGCGTTCCTCGCGGACGGCGGCGCGCCCATCGATCTCGTCACCGCGGCGGACGTGTTCTGCTATCTCGGCGATCTCGAACCGGTGTTCGCCGCGATGCGGCCCCGGCTCGCGGCCGGCGCCCTCGTCGTCTTCTCGGTCGAGCGCGGGGCGGGCGAGGGTTGGCAGCTTCAGCCTTCGCTCCGTTTCGCCCACGGCGCCGATTATCTGCGCGCCCTCGCGCACCGCCACGGACTTGCCGTCGTCGCCCTCGAAGAGGACGCGCTGCGTCGCGACCGGGGTGAGCCGGTCGCGGGCCTTCTCGCGGCGTTCTCCGCGCCCGGCTGAGGCCCGGCGCCTACCAGGATTTCAGCGCGCGCATGCGCGACGTCTTCTTGAAAACGTGGGCATCCATCCGCGTCAGCAAGCGGTCGAGCACGTCGACCGCAGCCCCGACCTCGGGCCCCTTGTTGAGCATCACGCACTCGGCGCGGCCGGCCATGGCGGCGTCCGTCATCTCGCCGCGCGAGGGGACGCCGTGCTTGACGAGCTCCTCGAGCACCTGGGTTGCCCAGATCGCCGGAACGCCCGCGGCCTCGCAGATCCACAGGATTTCCTCCTGCATCTCGGCGAGACGTTCGAAGCCGATCTCGGCGGCGAGATCGCCGCGGGCGATCATCACCGCGAAGGGGCGCCGGCCGCTCGCGCGGGCGATGAGGTCGGGCAGGTTCTTGACCGCCTCGGGCCGCTCGATCTTGGCGACGAGACCGATCGGGTGACCGGGCTTGCCCTGGCGCGCCAGCGCCTCTTCGAGGAGGTCGATGTCGTCGGGGCGGCTCACGAACGAATAGCCGACCATGTCGGCGCACTCGACCACCGTCGCGAGGTCGCGCTCGTCCTTGTCGGTGAGCGGCGACAGGCCGAGCGCGGTGTCGGGCAGGTTGATGCCCTTCTCGGATTTGAGCTTGGTGCCGCCGGCCTTGGTGCGCGCGACGCGGATGATCGCCTCGCCATCGCCGACGCTCTCGACCGTGCCTTCGAGCTTGCCGTCGTCGTAGCGCAGACGGTCGCCGACCGAGAGGCGGTTGACCATCTCGGGCAGCGAGACCGCGGCGCAGAACGGCACCTCCTCGGTGCCGTAGGGCTCCGCCTTGGCGACGAGGCGGAACGCATCGCCGGCCATCAGGCGGACGCCGGAACCCGGCGCGACGATTGTTTCCGTGCGGATCTTGGGGCCTGCGATGTCCATCAGGATGGTGAGGCGGCGGGCGACAAATTCACCCGCGGCGCGGACGTTCGCCGCCATGGCACGCCAAGCCAGATGATCGTCGTGGGCGCAATTGATGCGGGCGATGTCCATGCCGCGGCGAGCGAGATCGAACACCACCTCGCGGTCGGTCGCCGCCTCGCTCGGCAGCGTCACCATGATGCGGCTGCGCCGCCCCTGACGGGGCACGCCGAACAGGTGGTCGGTCGCGTTCGCAAGCCGCAGTTCGCCGGCGAAGAAGGCGGCTTCGCTCGGGGCGGGATGCGGGCTCTGCCGGCCGGCCATCGCCGCGAGGGCGCAGAGGACGGCGTCGAGCGTCGGCAGCACGCGGCTTTCGATGCGCCCGAGGGAGGACAGCCCGCGCCACATCAGGCGGTGCTGGAGGGGGCGCAGGTCGCGGTGCCGCAAGCTCATATAATGGGCGAGGTTGCCGATCGCGGCATCGTGGTCGGAGCGGCCGAACCGTCCCATGAGCGCGGCGCCGTCGGTGGCGACCTGGTCGCGCAGGGCGAGAACCTCGTCCATCAGCGCGCCGATCTCGCTCGCCGCGTTATCCGCCGTGCTGTCGCTCGCCTGCACCGCTACGGCCTGTTCCGTACTCATCGAGTGACCCTCCGCCGACATGAAACGCGCCTGCACCATAGGGCTGGATGATAACGTGGCGTTGACGCAAATCACTCGGCGGGCGGCGCCGTTCAGCCATTGAAGGCCGCAACGATCTCCGCGGTGCGGCGCACCTGCGCGACGCGGGGGAGGATCCGTTCCACCGCGAAGGCGTGCATGCCCTCGCCGAAGCTCGACGAGGCGTCCTCGGCGATCACGACGCGGTAGTTCAGATGCCAGGCGTCG
This sequence comes from Segnochrobactrum spirostomi, assembly GCF_009600605.1. GTDB lineage: Bacteria > Pseudomonadota > Alphaproteobacteria > Rhizobiales > Segnochrobactraceae > Segnochrobactrum > Segnochrobactrum spirostomi. The sequence goes on from NZ_VWNA01000001.1 coordinate 3,819,991, forward strand.
CGCGCCGTCTGCTCGACGCCGAAATTGGTCGCGACGCCGCAGACGATGACCGCCTCGATACCGCGGCGGCGGAGCTGGAGGTCGAGCTCGGTGCCGAAAAACGCACTCCAGTGCCGCTTGAGGATGCTGATGGTCGGGGAGAGATCGGCGAGTTCGGGCGTGCGCTCCGACCAATCGGCCGGAAAGCCGCCCGGCGGCAGGGTCATCGCCGCGTCGACAGGCTGGGCGAGCCGGTCGGCCGCGCCCTCGGAAAAGCCGACGCGCACCTCGACGATCACGCCACCCGCCCCCTTCACCGCCTCGATCAGGCGGCGCGCCGCCGCGACGACGGCGTGGCGGTCGTGCGGCGCCAGCGGCATGCCGAGCGTGCCGTTCTGGAGATCGATGAGAACGAGCGCGGTCTTCGTCGGGATGAAGGGGGTCATACTGGCTCCTAGGAAGATATATAATCAGTAAAACTTATTATAAGAGTTGCAATATGTCATCCGTGAGACGGTGCGATCGCGCGACGAGGGCGGTGCGGATTTTCCTCGGCGCCGACACGCACTACATCTGAAGCCGTGGACACCCTGGACGCCGACGCCTTGCAAACCGCGCTGCTGCCGCGACGCTTCGCGGACTGGTTCGCCGCGCGCGGCTGGACGCCGCGGCCGCATCAGCTCGCACTCCTCGACATGGCGGCTTCGGGGCGCTCGGCCCTGCTCATCGCCCCGACCGGCGCCGGCAAGACGCTCGCCGGCTTTCTGCCGAGCCTCGTGGCGCTGGCGGAGCGGCCGGCGCGCCGCCCCGGCGAGGCCTATCGCGGCGTTCACACCCTCTATGTCTCGCCGCTCAAGGCGCTCGCGGTCGACATCGCCCGCAATCTCGAAACGCCGATCCGCGAGATGGACCTGCCGATCCGGGTCGAGACGCGCACCGGCGACACGCCGGCCCACAAGCGCCAGCGCCAGAAGGAGGCGCCCCCCGACATTCTGCTCACCACGCCGGAACAGCTCGCGCTCCTCGTCTCAATGCCGGATGCCGCGCGCTTCTTCGAGGACCTCGATGAGATCATTCTCGACGAACTCCACGCGCTCGTCACCTCGAAGCGCGGCGATCTCCTCGCCTTGGACGTGGCGCGCCTGCGCACGCTCGCGCCGCGGCTCCGGGCGACCGGGCTCTCCGCCACCGTCGCCGATCCCGGCGGCCTCGCCGCCTGGCTGATGCCCCAACCGGCGGCGGGTCCCCAGGCGGAGGCCGACCGCATCGTCGTGCAGGGCGGCGCGTCGCCGGATATCTCGATCCTGGAGACGGCCGAGCGCATTCCCTGGTCGGGCCATTCCGCCCGCTACGCCTACGGCGAGATCTACCGGCTCATCGCCGAGCATCGGACGACCCTCGTGTTCGTCAACACCCGCAGCCAGGCGGAAGGGGTGTTCCACGCGCTGTGGACCATCAACGAGCTCAATCTACCGATCGCGCTCCACCATGGCTCGCTCGACCGCGAGCAGCGCCGCAAGGTGGAGGCGGCGATGGCGGCGAACCGGCTCAAGGCGGTGGTCTGCACCTCGACACTCGATCTCGGCATCGACTGGGGCGACATCGACCTCGTCATCAATCTCGGCGCGCCGAAGGGGGCGAGCCGGCTCGCCCAGCGCATCGGCCGCGCCAACCACCGGCTCGACGAGCCGTCGAAGGCCGTCCTCGTTCCGGCGAACCGCTTCGAGGTGATGGAGTGCCGCGCCGCGCTCGACGCCAATTATCTCGGCGTCCAGGACACGCCGCCGCTCAAGGCGGGCGCGCTCGACGTGCTCGCCCAGCATGTCCTCGGCATGGCCTGCGCCGCGCCCTTCTCGGCCGACGGCCTGTTCGCCGAGGTGACCTCCGCCTTGCCCTATCGCGGCCTCGACCGGACGACCTTCGACCGCGTCGTCGATTTCGTCGCGACCGGCGGCTACGCGCTGCGCTCCTACGAGCGGTTCGCCAAGATCCGCCGTGGCATCGATGGGCTGTGGCGCCTGACCCATCCGCGCGTCGCCCAGCAATATCGGCTCAATGTCGGCACCATCATCGAGGCGCCGCTGCTCAAGGTGCGCCTCACCTCGCGCAAGGCGACGGGTGTGGTCGGGCGCGGCGGCCGGGTGCTCGGGGAGATCGAGGAATATTTCATCGAATCCCTCGCGCCGGGCGACACCTTCCTGTTCGCCGGGGAGGTCCTGAAGTTCGAGGCGATCCGCGAGCAGGAGGCGCTCGTCACCCGCGCCCGCGGCGAATCCCCCAAGGTGCCGGTCTATGCCGGCGGCAAATTCCCGCTCTCGACCTATCTCGCGGCGGGGGTGAGGGCGATCCTCGCCGATCCCGCCGCGGCTGTGGGGCTGCCGGATCAGGTCGGCGAGTGGCTGGCGATCCAGGCCCGGCGGTCCGTGCTGCCGGGGCGGGACGAACTCCTCGTCGAGACCTTTCCCCGCGCCGACCGCTTCTACCTCGTCGCCTATCCGTTCGAGGGCCGGCTCGCCCACCAGACGCTCGGCATGCTGCTCACGCGCCGCCTGGAGCGCGTGCGGGCCCGGCCGGTCGGCTTCGTCGCGTCCGATTATTCGCTCGCGGTGTGGGGGCTCGGCGATCTCGGCGCCATGATTGCTGACGGCCGGCTCTCCCTCGACCGGCTGTTCGAGGAGGACATGCTGGGCGACGATCTCGATGCTTGGCTCGCCGAAAGCTATCTTCTGAAGCGCTCGTTCCGTGCCTGCGCGCTGATCTCCGGCCTCATCGAGCGTCGCCATCCCGGCGAGGAGAAGACCGGCCGGCAGGTCACCATCTCGACCGATCTCGTCTACGACGTGCTGCGCAGCCACGAGCCCGACCACATCCTCCTGCGCGCCACCTGGGCCGACGCCTCGGCGGGCCTTCTCGACATCGGCCGCCTCGGCGAGATGCTCGCGCGCGTGCGCGGCCGCATCATCCACAAGGCGCTTGATCACGTCTCGCCGCTCGCCGTGCCGGTGCTGCTCGACATCGGCCGGGAGGCGGTCTCGGGCATGGCGAACGAGGCGATCCTGGCGGAAGCCGCCTTGCGCGAGGACGCCGAGGGGCTGGTGGCCGAGGCGCTGCGGGACTGAGCGCGGCCCTGCGGACGGACCGCGGGGCGCGCCCGTTCAGGCCGCGTGCGGAAAGTTTTATTCCTCACGATAAAATCTTTTGCCAACAAGTCGGCTTTGTTGTTACCGTTCGGTCGCGTCGCACAGCCACGGGCTGAAGCCCGGACAGAAGAACGCGGCCTCCAGAATCAATCTCTCATCCGACGAGAGCGGGAACCATGACGAAGCGGATTGCCATCATCGGAGCGGGGCCGAGCGGCCTCGCGCAATTGCGGGCCTTCGAATCCGCCCGAAAGGCGGGGGTGGAGATCCCCGAGATCGTCTGCTTCGAGAAGCAGAGCAATTGGGGCGGCCTCTGGAACTACACCTGGCGGACCGGCCTCGACGAATATGGCGAGCCCGTCCACGGTTCGATGTACCGCTTCCTGTGGTCGAACGGCCCGAAGGAATGCCTCGAATTCGCCGATTATTCCTTCGAGGAACATTTCGGCCGGCCGATCCCGTCCTATCCGCCGCGCGCGGTGCTCCACGATTACATCGCCGGCCGCGTCGAGAAGAGCGGCGTGCGCAAATATGTTCAGTTCTCGACGCCGGTGCGCTGGGTCTCCTATTCGCCGGAGACCGAGAAGTTCACCGTCACCGTCAAGGACCAGAAGAAGGACGAGACGCGCTCGGAGGAGTTCGATTACGTCGTGGTCGCGAGCGGCCACTTCTCGACGCCGAACGTGCCCTATTTCGAGGGCTTCGAGAAATTCCCCGGCCGCGTGCTGCACGCCCACGACTTCCGTGACGCCAACGAGTTCGTCGGCAAGAACATCCTGCTCGTCGGCTCGTCCTATTCGGCGGAAGACATCGGCACCCAGTGCTTCAAGTACGGTGCCAAATCGATCACCTTCAGCTACCGCACCAAGCCGATGGGCTTCAACTGGCCCGAAGGCTTCACCGAGAAGCCGCTGCTCACCAAGGTCGAAGGCAAGACCGCCTATTTCAAGGACGGCACCTCGAAAGAGGTCGATGCCATCATCCTCTGCACCGGCTATCAGCACCACTTCCCGTTCCTGCCGGACGACCTCAGGCTCAAGACGAACAACCGCCTCTATCCGCTGAACCTCTATAAGGGCATCTTCTGGCAGCAGAATCCCAAGCTGATCTATATCGGCATGCAGGATCAGTACTACACCTTCAACATGTTCGATGCGCAGGCGTGGTATGCCCGCGACGTCATCCTCGGCCGCCTCAGCCTGCCGTCGGCCGCGGAGCAGGATGCCGACATCAAATCCTGGCGCGCCCGGGAAGAGGTGCTGGCGAACCCGTTCGAGGCGATCGATTACCAGACCGAATACATGCGCGATCTGCTCGCCGCGACGGATTATCCCTTCCTCGACGTCGACAAGGTTGCGGCGCTCTTCAAGGAATGGGAGCACGACAAGGAGCACTCGATCCTCGGCTACCGCGACCATTCCTATGTCTCGGTGCTGACCGGAAATCAGGCGCCCGTCCACCACACCCGCTGGATGGAAGCGCTCGACGACAGCCTGGAGGCGTTCCTCGCCATCAAGGAGGCGGCCGAGTAGGCCGCTTCACCCTCGCCAAACGAAAAGGGCGGATGCCGCGTGGCACCCGCCCTTTTTCATGCGCGAAGGTCGCGCCGGATCAGGCAGCGAGGCGCTCGGCGACGATCTTGCGCAGCGAGCCGAGGTCCTTGACGAACTGACGGATGCCTTCCGAGAGCTTCTCGGTCGCCATCGCGTCCTCGTTGAGGGCGAAGCGGAACGCCTTCTCGTCGTAGTGGATGCGGGCCGGCGCGCCGTCGTTCTGCGCCGGATCGAGGGCGCGCTTCAGCTCGCCTTCTTCCTTCGCGAGATCGTCGAGCAGCGACGGGCCGATCGTCAGGCGGTCGCAGCCGGCGAGGGCTTCGATCTCGCCGGTGTTGCGGAACGAGGCGCCCATGACGACCGTCTTGATGCCGTTCGCTTTGTAGTAGTGGTAGATGTTGCGGACGGAGACGACGCCCGGATCGGTCTCCGGCGTGTAGGGGCCGCCGCCGTTCTTGACGTGCCAATCGAGGATGCGGCCGACGAACGGCGAGATCAGGAACGCGCCCGCTTCGGCGCAGGCTACCGCCTGGGCCATCGAGAACAGCAGCGTCAGGTTGCAGTCGATGCCTTCCTTCTGAAGGATCTCCGCGGCGCGGATGCCTTCCCAGGTCGAGGCGATCTTGATGAGGATGCGGTCGTGGCCGACGCCGCGGCTCTTGTAGTCGGCGATGAGGGCGCGCGCTTTGGCGAGGGTCGCCTCGGTGTCGAACGAGAGGTCGGCATTCACTTCCGTCGAAACGCGGCCCGGCACGATGCCCGACAGCTCGACACCGAAGGAGACGGCGAGGTGATCGCACACCGCGTCGCGCACCGCTTCCGACGAGCCGTTCTGCTGCTTGCCCCAGGCGATCGCGGCATCGACGAGGTGGGCGTAGGCGGGCTGATTGACGGCCTTGAGCAGGAGCGAGGGGTTGGTGGTGCAGTCCTGCGGCTTGAGCCGGCGCACGGTTTCGATCTCGCCCGTATCCGCGACGACGACCGAGACTTGGCGCAATTGTTCGAGCTTGGAAACCATGGGCGCTGCGCTCCTCTTGAATGATCGCGGACGCGACCGGCGCATCGGTCGGGACGCGCCGGTCGGGCCGGAAGCCACCGGGCGGGGCCGGCCCTTACATAGCTCCTAATGATCGCCATCCCAACCCCGAAGAGCCCGCCGTCTGTTCGTTTCATGCCTTTTCGCAACGTCTTGGCGTTTCGCTCCGGAAGCCCACGCACCCGGTGCGCCGAGCCCGATTGCATTGCCGGGCACCTTGGCTTCAAAGTCGCCCACGAGGGTGTGCCGCGCGCGGCGATTCACGAAGGGGAGCGGTGATGGTCGTCCGGCGCGGCGAGGGGCCTGTGGCCGTGATCAGCGGCGGAGCGACCGGGATCGGGCTCGCGACCGTCCGCCGGCTCGTCGACGACGGCTGGCGCGTCGCCGTGCTCGACAGCGACGAGGACGCCATCGACGACGCCCTCGACGCCATGGGGGACGTCGGCGAGCGGCTGATCGGTGAGCCCGTCGATGCCGCGGACGAAGATCAGGTCGGCGGCGTGCTCGACCGCGTCTGCGACGAATGGGGCATCATCCACGGCTTCGTCCATGCCGCGCACCTGGCTGTCGACGAGACCTTCGAGGCGACCGAGGTGGCGTTGTTCCGCCGGGTGCTGGAGGTTGACGTCGTCGGCGCCTTCGCCATGGGGCAGGCGGTCGCGGCCCGCATGCGGGAGGGCGGGGCGATCGTTCACGTCGCCTCCGCCGCGGGCCTGCGCGGCATCGTCAACGAGGTTGCGAACGGCGCCGCCCACGGTGCCCTCGTCGCGCTGACCCGCGGCATGGCCGTCGCGCTCGCGTCTCAAGGCATTCGCGTCAACGCCGTCGCGCTCGGGCCGGTGGAGACCCCGCTGGTTGCCCGCACCCACGGCACGCCGTTGCGGACCGCCTGGCTCGCGAACGTGCCCCAGCGCCGCTACGGCCTGCCCGATGAAGCGGCCGGACCGATCGCCTTCCTGCTCTCGGAGGAGGCGAGCTTCGTCACCGGCGAGGTGATCGCCATCGACGGCGGCTTCCTCGCCGCGGGTTTGCTCCGGACGAGCGGCGCGGCGCGGTAGAGTTGGCCGAGCGCCCGCTCAGAGCCCGAGCTCTTTCCCTCAGAGCCCCAGTGCGGCCTTGAGGGCGTCGTCGCGGCCGTAGATGTCGGCGCGCATGTCGAGATTTCCGTCGGCGTCGACCACCGTCGTGAAGTAGGTCAGGTGGACGTCGACCGGCTTGGTCAGCCGGACCCAGCGCTCGGAGCCGCCGACGAGCTTTTCGAGGCGGCTGCCGTTCCAGTGCGGCTCGTCCGCGAGGAGGGCATCGGCGAAGGCGATCGGGTTCTGTACCCGGACGCAGCCGTGGCTGTCGGCTCGGAGTTCGTTGCTGAACAGGGCCTTTGCCGACGTGTCGTGGAGATAGACCGAGAAGTCGTTCGGGAACAGGAACTTGATGTTGCCGAGGGCATTGCCCTGGCCGGGCTTCTGGCGGATCGAGACCTGTCGCGCCGTCTTGTCCGACCAGACGATGGAATGGGGATCGACCCGCTTGCCGTTGACCAGAACCTCGTAATTGCGCCGTGTCAGGTAGGACGGGTTGCTGCGGATCGAGGCGAGCATCTCCTTGCGGACGATCGAGACCGGCACGTTCCAATAGGGATTGACGACGATGTTGACGATGCGGCTCGACAAGGTCGGCGTCTGGTTGGTGGCGCGCCCGACCACGACGCGGGTCGTCAGCACCGTGTTGCCGTCGCGCACGACCGCCACCGAATAGCCGGGGATGTCGACCCAGACGTGGGCGGCACCGAGATCGCGCGGCATCCAGCGCCAGCGTTCCATGTTGATGAGGATGCCGGTGACGGCCTCGTCCCCGAGGCCGCGGTTCATGGCGCGCACCGTGCTCGCGCCGATGATGCCGTTCGGCTTCAGCCGGTGGTCTGCCTGGAAGGTCTTCACCGCCTCGACGAGGTCGTCGTCGTAGAGATCGGCGTCGGCGTCGCTCGGCAAGGCGAGGCGTTCACGGATCGCGACGATGCGGGGATCGTGCATGCCGGGCTTCAGCGCGTCGCCGTCGGCGACCGGCTTCGCAACTGCCTTCCGGCCGGCGCGGATCTCCGCGAGCTTCGCCTTGAGGCGGCGGAAGCCTTCCTGGGGCGGGTTGTAGGATTCGAGCGCGGCGTCGGCATCGGCGGCGCTGGAGACGACGCGCAGGACCGAGCTCGGATCGGGCGCGCTCGGCTTGTCCGCAGTCAGCGACGACAGGCTGCTCGGGACGACGCGGCCGGTCTGGGCGTCGTGGGCGAAGGCGAGGACGGCCTGGGCCATCGCGAGCTCCGCCGCCGCAACCCGCGCCGGGGTCTCCGGTCCTCGTGTGCCGAAGCCGGTGGTCCCCGCCCGATAGGCGGCGGGGTCGAGCCCGTCTTCGCCGGCATGGGAGAGGCGGGCGGCGACGGCTTTCGCCGCCGGCGTCGCGACGCCGCCCGCATACCACACGGGCTCGAAATCCCGCTCGACGTAGAACTGGCCGATCGCGGCCCAGGCCGGGTCGACCTTGGCGTCCTTGTCCGCCGCAAGGGCGGCGGCGGCCTCGTCGCGCTCGCCCTTGTCCACGGGGGCGGAGCCGGCGAGCGGGCCGGTGTGCACCTCGATCGCGGCGCGGAGCGCAACGGCCAGCGGATCGACGGTGGGAACGGTGGCGGTCGGAGACGGTGTGTCGCTCTCGACCATGGCCGGCGCGCCCGCCATCTCCGCGGCGGCGCCCGGCGCGGCCGGCATTGCGACGGCGCGGCCGGCGCCGAAGGCGAGGAGAAGCGCGAGGGCGGTCGCACCGAAGCGCGCGGTCGGACGGAATGTCATGAAGTGTGCCTCGCTGCCGGTGCGGAGAGCGTCCGCGAACCGCCTCCACCTGAGACGGAAACCGCCAACGACTTCAACGACGGAAGGGTTAACGGAGCGTGACTGCGGAGCCGTCTGGGGCGTTTCAGACGGTCACATCCCCGTCGAGCCGATTGATCCCGACGGGGGAGAGGCCCTAAGTCTAGAGGCGCCTCGATCCGAGGCTCGCATCGGCCCGGCGTTCCGCACGGCATCGGCCCTCGGCCGGCCAGGCTGCGCCGCGAAGGAGTTCGCCCGAGCATGTTCGATTTGCGTTCCGCTGTTCGCGCCGCCGCCGGCGCGGCCGCCGCTTCCTCCCTCGGCGATCTGCCGGAGTGGAATCTCGCCGACCTCTATCCGGCGATCGATTCCCCGCAGGTCGCTCACGACCTCACCCGCGCCTTGGAAGAATCGAAGGCGTTCGAGGAGCAGGTGAAGGGAACGCTCGCGGGCGCGCTCGATGGGGGCAAGGGCGGCGCCGCCCTCGCGGCGATCGTCGCCCGCTACGAGGAGCTCGAAGAGCTGCTCGGCCGGCTCTATTCCTTCGCAGGCCTCGTCTATGCCGGCGACACGACCGACCCGAAGCGCGCGAAGTTCTACGGCGACGTCCAGGAAAAGCTCACGACGGCGAGCGCTTATCTCCTGTTCTTCTCCCTCGAACTGAACGATCTCGACGAGGCGGCGCTGGAGGCCGGCTTCGCCGATCCCGCGCTCGCTTATTATCGGCCCTGGCTCGAAGACGTCCGCCGCGAGAAGCCCTATCAGCTCGAGCCGCGCATCGAGCAGCTCTTCCACGAGAAGTCCGTCACCGGCCGCGGCGCCTGGAACCGCCTGTTCGACGAGACGATCGCCGCCCTGGTGGTGCCGATAGGCGACGAGAAGCTGTCGCTCGAACAGGCGCTGAACCGCCTCCAGGACGCCTCCGTCGAGGTCCGCAAGGCCGCCGCCGAGGCGCTCGCGGTGACCTTCAAGGACAATCTGCGCGTCTTCACTTTGGTGATGAACGTGCTCGCCAAGGACAAGGAGATCGCCGACCGCTGGCGCGGCTTCGAGGACGTGGCGGATTCCCGCCATCTCGCCAACCGCGTCGAGCGCGAGGTCGTCGAGGCGCTCGTCACCTCGGTGCGCGAATCCTTCCCGCGGCTTTCCCACCGCTATTACGCCCTCAAGGCGCGCTGGCTCGGCAAGGATCATCTCGACCACTGGGATCGCAACGCGCCGCTGCCGGACGCCGACGATCGCGTGGTGCCGTGGCCGGCCGCGCGCCAAACCGTGCTCGACGCCTACAACGCGTTCTCGCCGGAGATGGCCTCGATCGCCGACCGCTTCTTCGAGAACAACTGGATCGACGCGCCGGCCCGGCCCGGCAAGTCGCCCGGCGCCTTCGCCCATCCGACCGTGCCGAGCGCGCACCCTTACGTGCTCCTCAATTATCAGGGCCGCGTGCGGGACGTGATGACGCTCGCCCACGAGCTCGGTCATGGCGTGCATCAGGTGCTCGCCGCGCCGAACGGGGCCCTGATGGCGCCGACGCCGCTCACCCTCGCCGAGACGGCGAGCGTGTTCGGCGAGATGCTGACCTTCCAGAGCCTGCTCGAAAAGACCCGCACCCCGACCGAGCGCAAGGTGATGCTGGCCTCCAAGGTGGAGGACATGCTGAACACGGTGGTGCGCCAGATCGCCTTCTACACCTTCGAGCGGAAGGTTCACCTCGAGCGCCGCAGCGGCGAACTGACCGCCGACCGCATCTCCGAGCTCTGGCTCGAGGTGCAGAGCGAGAGCCTCGGCCCGGCGATCCGGCTCAATCCGGGTTACGAGACGTTCTGGTGCTACATCTCGCACTTCATCCACGCGCCGTTCTACGTCTACGCCTATGCGTTCGGTGATTGTCTGGTGAACTCGCTCTATGCCGTCTATCGGCAGGCGGATGCGGGCTTCCAGGAGAAGTACTTCGCCCTGCTCAAGGCCGGCGGCACCAAGCACCATGCCGAGCTGCTCGCGCCGTTCGGTCTCGACGCGCGCGATCCGACCTTCTGGAGCAAGGGCCTCGGCGTCATCGAGGCGCTGATCGACGAGCTCGAAGCGCTCGCCTGAGCGCCGCGTTCCGGCGATCGGGTCGGCTCGATCCGATCGCAACGCTCGATGCCGGCCTCGGCCGGCATTCCGGCCCTTCGGGGCCACCGCCCCGTCCGCCCGGACGGGGCGTCCGTGCATGAAGTGGGTTTCCTCCCGATGTCCGCGCTGCGCTACACACCCTATGACGGCTCCCGCAAGCCCTTCACGATCGGCCTCCAGCCGCTCGACATGGCGACGTGGTTCGAGGTGGACGAACACCTCACGTCCTATCTCGCCGAGAAGGAGGCCCTGTTCGCCGAGAAGCGGAATGTCGTCTTTCTGGCCGAGCCGGACACGGTCGAAAGCCAGCGGCTCATCGCGGACCTCGTCGCCGACCATCTGACCGCGCACCTCCCCGACCTCTACAAGCGCGACCGTTCGGTCGTCACGGTCGTCCCGTCGGGGGCGGCCGTCGATCTCGCGGCCGGCGGCGAGCCGCCGCTGCTGCAGGCGGCGCGTCTCGTGCAGGAAGACCTCTGCGTGATGCGCCGGGCCGACGACGGCTGGCGCCTCGTCGCCGCCGCGTTGTGCTTTCCCTCGTCGTGGTCCCTCGCGGAGAAGTTCGGGCGCAATCTCGACGCCATCCACGCGACCGTTCCCCATTATGCCGAGCAGCTTGCGGTTCGGATGAGCCGCATCTTCGACAGCCTCCGGCCGGAGATCCCGGCGTGGCGGATGAACTGGTCGCTCAATCCCGACCCAAACCTCCACCATCCGGAATCGAAGCAGCTCCCGCGCGACCGCGACTGGACCGCGGACGAGGATGCGGTCGCCTCGCGCGTCTTCATCCGCGTCGAGCGCCAGACCCTGCGCAAGCTCGCGAACGGCGACATCCTCTTCACCATCAAAATCTACGTCGATCCGCTGACGACCCTGCGCGCCCATCCCGAGGGTGCGCGGCTCGCGCTTTCCCTGCGCGAACAGGTGCTCTCGCTGGATGAGTCCCAGCTCGCCTACAAGGCGCTGAGCGAACACCGCGACCGCGTCGCCGATGCGCTGGCGGCGATCGGGGGGCTCGACGAGCGGCTTCAGGCGCCGGAGCCGGCATAAGGGCAAAGTGGTGCCGGCAAGGCGCTGGCGTCAGGGTTGGGCTGAGGACGTTTGGGGGGAGGTTAGCAATGGTCACTGTCGTGCCGTTCGCGCTGGTGGTGCTCGCCTTCGTGGCCGCGCTCGCCGAACTCTTGATCCGCCGACGCGGCTTCGGACCCGAGCGGATCGCCCGGGTGCTGCTGCGCTGGATCCTCGTTTTTCCGCTGGCTTTGATGGGATTGTGGGCCTTCTCCGGCCACATCTTCGCGCCGGCCCAGGTCGCCGCCTCGATCGGGTGGCCGACGAGCCCGTTCCAGTTCGAGATCGGGATGGCGAACCTCTCCCTCGGCGTGACCGGCCTCATCGCCGCGTTCCGCCGCGATTTGGGCTTCCCGCTCGCGGTGGCGATCGCTGCGCTCTGCTTTCTCGGCGGCGACGGCATCGGCCACATCATCCAGATCGAAACGACCGGCGACATGGCGGCCGGCAATGCCGGCGTGATCCTCTACATGGATCTCTTCGTGCCGCTCGCGCTCCTCGCGCTCATCGGCGTCGTCGCGGCGACCCGGAAGACCTCACGCTCGGACACCGCGCGCGCCTGAGCCCCAAACGCAACGAGGCCCCGCATCGCGCGGGGCCTCGCCGGAGTGACCAAAGCGGCGGGATCAGTCGCGCAGAGTGTCGCGCGCCGCGTCCTTCGCTTTGCCGATGGCGGACTGCACCTTGCCCTCGGTCTTTTCGATCTTGCCTTCGGCTTCGAGACGGGTGTTGCCCGTCACCTTGCCGGCAGCGTCCTTGACCGT